>NZ_JBEOPT010000002.1:0-598345 GCF_040310325.1 Pseudomonas sp. HY7a-MNA-CIBAN-0227
CGATGGCGGCGGCAGCGCCGGCACCGTCGAGGCGGTCCATGTTGGCTTCGGTGGCGTGGCCGGCGTTGGCGCCTTTGATGACTACGTCGTGGGTGTCTTCTTTATCGACTTCATCCCAACTCAGCATTGAAAATACTCCTTCCTGGTCCGTTCTGACGGCGTGGGTGACTGCTGTTCACCGCGTTCAAAAATGTTCTACTTGCAGGCTTCAAGGCATTGAAATACTGCACGCAGTGTGGTCTGTCTTTGACGGCGACGCACACTATGTAGTGGTGATTAGTTGGTGTTGGCACACTATATGGTGTTTGCCTAGGGTGGTCAACGCGTAGAAAGTACGGTCTTGAGCGGCTGGCAAACCCTTTGTTGGGTATAAAGCCGGGTGTCGATCGAGATCATCAAGATGGAACGGGCGTTTTAGCCCGCTTGTTGCCACTGGCCAACCGTCTCGGCACTGATGCTTACACCGCCGCAGACGATGATCACCACGTCCTGTGCCTCGGCAATCGCCGGGTGATCCAGATAAGCCACCGCCAGCGACACCCCACACGCGGGCTCCACCAACTGGCGCAGGTCATCGGCGTAACGAGCAACGCCCATCATCGCCTCGGAATCGCTCAGCACCACGCATTGATGGGGGAAACCCTGGATATGCTCGACCGGCCACCCCGCAACCTGCGTGGCGGCGAGGGACTTGGCGATGGTGTCGATTTTCGCCAGTCGCACAGGATGCCCGGCGTCCACGGCGGCGGCAAACGACGCGGCGCCCTGGGTCTCGCAAGCGATGACCTTGCAGTCATAACGCTCGTGGCGTTCTAGCCCCACCAACACACCTGCCAGCAACCCGCCGCCGCCCACGGAAGTGACAATGGCATCAACCTGGGGGCAATCCTCAAGAATCTCGTCGACCATGCTGCTATGGCCTTCCCACAGCAGCGGGTGATCGAAGGCCGGCACATACAGCGCATCCGGCGCTTCGGCCAGTTGCAGCGCCAGCTGATTGGACTCATCCCAAAGATCACCGTGCACCACCACTTCAGCGCCGGCCCGCTGGATACGTGCGCGGGTCGCCTGCGGTGTCGTCGTTGGCACCACGATTCGCGCGTGTAAACCCAACCCTCGTGCCGCCACCGCCGTCGCCAACCCGGCATTGCCGCCGGACGGGCAGACCACTGTCGTCTTGCCCTGGCTGGCGGCGTAGGCACAGAGGGTGTTCATCCCCCGCAACTTGAACGAGCCGCAGGGTTGCAGGTTTTCCAGCTTGAGCCAGATCCGCCGGCTGGGTGTGGAGAGGCCTGGGTGCAGAATCAATGGGGTACGAATCGGCAGCATTGCGCAATTTCCTTATTGGTAGGCCGACTATCATAAGGTCGGCCGCCCGCAGCGTACATCAGGTCGCGTGCTGAACCAGCGGCCTGGGCCGCGTTACATGGCTGATGCCCATGATGATCAGCGGTGTAAACAGCGCAATGTAGGCGTTGTCTATACCCCACGGATTCCCTGCGAGAAACCAACCCACCGTCGCCAACAGGGAGGCGATGATGCTAAGAAATGCGCCTGTTGCCGTACCGAATTTAGGCGCATAAAACACCATCAGTACCAGCACCGCCAGGGATGCACGCAGGGCCTTGCCGAGGAACGCGATCATCAGCACCTTGTCCGACGTCAGTGCCAGAGCAATCGGCAGCAGGCCGACGGCAATGGTCGCCAGGCGCACGAAACGCAGGGATTTGGCGTCGTTTTTTCCGGATTGAACCACGGTTCATAGAAGTCCCGCAGCAACAGGGTGGCCGAACCCATGCTCACCGCCGAGATAGTGCCAAACAGCGAACCGGCCAGGCCGGCGACCACCAGTCCGGCGGTCAACTGATCCATGCTGGCGATTAGGCTGGGGAACGCTTGCAGGGAATCCACGTGAGGGAACAGTACCGCGCTGCACATGCCGATCAAGGCGGCTCCGATGCCGAACGGCACCATCAGCACTGCCACATAGAAACAGGCACGCTGGGCCTTGCCGGCATGGCTGACGGTATTCACCGCCTGGATCACGTACTGGGTGGAGAAGATTGAACCGATACCGGCAATCATCCAGGCAATGATCTGGCCCCAGCCGATGGTGGTCCAGTCGAACATGCTGGCGGGCAATTGCGCTTGCAGTTGGCCAATGCCGCCGACCTGTTTAAGGCCGAACCACAACGCCAGGCCCACGCCTAGGTATTTCAGGGCGGCATGGACGAAGTTGGTGTAAATCACCGAACGCATGCCGCCGATGCTCACGTACATCACCGAGACCACGCCGACTATGACAATAGCCAGGGTTCGGTCCACCTGCATCACGCTGGCCAGCACCGCGCCGCCGCTGGCGTAGATCGATACCGCGACGATCTCCAAGGCGAAGATGGTGATAATCGACGTGGCAAAGCGGGTGCGCTGACCATAGTTGCGCGCCAGCACACCGGAAATGGTGTTGTCGCCCAAGTCCTTGTACTTGCGCGCCAGCAGCCAGGCAAACAGCACAAAGCCCAGGGCCAGGGCGAATAGGTTCCAGGCCGCCGAGATGCCCACCTTGAAGCCGGTCTGAGCCGTACCGATGCTCACCGCGGTGCCGATAAATTCCGATAGCATCAAAAAGCCAATCAAAAACGCCGGGAAATGCCCGCCGCCGGTGGTGTAGTTGTTGGCACTGCGCGAATGACGACGAACGCCGTAGCTGATCAGCGCCAGGCTGAGCATGTAGACGCCGGTGATGGACAGGACGATCCAAGAAGAAGTGTGCATCTTTATACTCTTTAGGTATTTTTGTAATTGGCGCTAGTTTCCTCTCTAGGTTTTGCTTTCGTCTAATATCAACCAAGTATGGTTTGATACTTGGTTGGTATTTAATGAATTGGCGGCCGGAGGCCGTGCTCAAATCTGCTCGCATTTGGCCCGTATCGCCCACTGGCTGATGGGGAAGCTGTTCCACACGCCGTTCCAGTTGCCTTCCTGGGAGCCGCACAGGGTCACGTTCTGGAACTCGCAGGGGAACTGGTCGAAGTCTTCGCCGTGGCCGAAGCGGCCGAGTTTCAGGGCGAACTTGCGGTCGAAGAATTTTTGCTCGTACCAGAACTGCGACAGCCGCCAGGCATTGCCGCCGCCGAACACTTCCATGGTCGAGGTCAGGCCGGTGGCGTCGGGGTGATGCACGCGGTCGTTGGTGATGTCCTTGCCATGGCGTTCGCCGATGCCAATGCGAAAGGTCGCGTCCTGCCAGCCGAGGAGTTTTTGCAGGTCCATGGTCACGCCGAGGATCAGTTGATCGCTCCAGCGCGCGGTCATGTGGGAGTCGTAGCCGCCGCCCAGGTTGGAGCCGACTTCGCCGACGTACTTGAGGGTGAAGTCGTAGCCTTTTTCCGCCAGTTTCGGGCGCAGGCCGTTCCAGTCGCCGAGCATGGCGGGTGAGTTGGAATCGAGAAAGCCGGCGCTCACGGCGCTGGTGGAAAAGGCGCCGCATAACAGGGCCTGAGGGAGGGTGTTGCGCATGGAGTGCTCCTTGGTTTTGTTTTTTATTAGGGGTGTTGCTCAAATTCGGGACGCACGAATCCCTTGTAGGAGCCGGGCTTGCTCGCGATTGCGGCGTGTCAGCCAATACATCTGGCGACTGTCATACCGTCATCGCGGGCAAGTGCTGCTTCCACACTGGATCGAGTTGTTCAGGGGGGAGGGGGCGGCCATCCCCTGGCCGTGGATCCTGCAACCGGAAACCAGCCCGGCGCGCATCGGCTTCGACCAGGTCTTACAGCATCTGGCCTTGCCGCTACCGGCGGACATCATCGAATGCAGTTCGGTGTACTCGATGCAGCAGCTGATTCAACTTACCGACGCAATCATGGTCCTCTCGGAAAGTGCCCTGCGTGACTACCTGAAAATGGGCCTGGTGGTGGCGCTGCCGGTGGAACTGGAGGTGCAGCTTGAGCCATTTGGGCTACTGCTGCGCAAGGGGGAGCCGGTGAGTCGGGAGTTGGGGCTGTTTATTGATTTGCTCAGGCAAAAGGCGGCGCTGCTCGATACCCGCCTTTTGTAGGCGCGAGGGGTTTGGCAAAAAGAGCTTGGTGCGTCGCAGGGATATTAATTAGAATGAATCTCATTTGAGATCAACTCGCGCCGCGCAGGTTTGTTTGCCATGAATGATGCCGTAATGCCAATGCCCGTCGCAGAGCCCAGCCTTCACAGTTTGTACCGCGACCACCGCAGTTGGCTGGAAAGCTGGTTGCGGCGCCGGCTGGGCAATGCCTGGGATGCGGCCGACCTCAGTCAGGACACGTTCCTGCGGGTGCTGGCCAGCGCCCAGCCGATTGCGCAACTTCAGGAGCCTCGGGCCTATCTGGTCACGGTGGGCAAGCGCCTGCTGGTCAATTTCCATCAGCGCCGCAGCCTGGAACAGGCCTACTTGAATGCCCTGGCGCGCTTGCCGGAAGACTGTGTGCCGTCGCCCGAACAGCGCTGGCTGCTGCTGGAAACCCTGCACGCCCTGGATGAGTTGCTCGACGGCTTACCCCCGGCTGTGCGTCGGGCGTTTCTCTGGAGCCAACTAGAAGGCCTGGGTTATCGCGAGATTGCCGAGCGGCTCAAGGTCTCGGAACGCACGGTCAAGCGCTATATGGCCCAGGCGTATGAGCATTGCCTGTTGGTGGAACTGTGAGTCGCAGCGGGCCGTCGCCCGAAGCGCGCCAGGTCGCCCGGGCTGCCGCGCAGTGGCTGGCGTTGCTGGAGTCGGGCAGCGCCACCGAGCGTGATCATGCCGGGCTGCAACAATGGCGAGACAACCACACCCGCCATGAACAGGCCTGGCAAAAGGCGCAGTTGCTGCGCCAACGCTTTGCCCAATTACCCCAGGCGCTGGCCATGGCCAGCCTGGATCGACTGCAACCGGGCCGGCGCGCGGTGCTCAAGCGTGCCTTGGGCGTGGCGGCACTGGTGCCGGCGGTGTGGTTGCTCAGCCGGCAATTGCCCATCGACGTCTGGCGTGCCGACCTGTACACCGCCACGGGCGAGCGCAAACAAGTTCCGCTGGCCGACGGCAGCAGTCTGCAACTCAATACCGCCAGCGCAGTGGACGTGGACCTGGCCCAGCGCCGCCTGACACTGGTGGATGGCGAGTTGGCGCTGACGGTACCGGGCAAAGCGCCGTTGACCGTGCAGACTCGCTACGGCCAGGTCATCGTCAGTCAGGCCGAGGTCTGTGTGCGGCAGTTGCCTGATGGATGCCAGGTGTCGGTGCTCAAGGGCGCGGTTCAGGTGCGCGATGGTCGCGGGCAAGTCGCAACCTTGCAAGGCGGCCAACAAGCGCGACTGCAAAGCACCGGCCTTGGCCCGATGAGTCCGTTCGACGCCCTGCAACTGGGCTGGCGCGACGGAGTGCTGACTGCGCAGAACCAGCCGTTGGGCGACTTCCTGCGCGAACTCGAACGTTATCGACCCGGCGTGCTGCGCTGGGCCCCGAGCCTGGAAACCCTGCGAGTCACCGGCAGCTTTCGCCTGGAAGACACCGATCGCATTCTTAGCCTGCTGGCCTCGACCCTGGCTCTGGAGGTTCATTCGCGCACGCGTTATTGGGTCACATTGACGCCCCGCAAAAAACTGGCCTGAGGTGTTTGTTGTGGCGAGCGGGCTTGCCACAACCGTGTTCGGCTTAATTAATTGAAAAGACCGTGTCCCCTTTTTTCGCGTCGCTTGTCATCCAAGGCAAGTGAACGAAAACAGAGAGCCTTTTAAATGCCCGTCGTCCCGCCATCGCTGTTGCGCCTGAGTCTTGTGCTGAGCCTGAGTGCCAGCCCGTTGTTTGTTCCTGTGAGCTGGGCCGAGGACGCGGCCCGGCGCAGTTATGAGGTGCCGGCCGGCAGCCTGGGCACGGCGCTGACCCGCTTCGCCGGGCTGGCTGGGGTCAACCTGTCGGTGGACCCGGCCCTGGTGAGCGGTCGCAACAGCGCCGGGATCTCCGGTGAATTTGCCGTTGAGGAAGGCTTCGCCCGCTTGCTCCAGGGTTCCGGCCTGCAATTGCAGGCGGTGGGTGATCGCTCCTACACCTTGATCCCTGCGCCGCAAAGCGGCAGCTACCAACTGCCCGCTACTTCAATTCTTGGTATCGCTGCCACGCCAGTGGCTGAAACCTATGCCGGTGACCAAGTCACCCGCAAAGGTGCCCAAGGTATGTTGGGGGAGGCTGACTTTTTGGACACGCCTTTCAACCTCACTTCCTACACCGCCAAAGCTGTGAAAAACCTGCAGGCGCGCACCCTTGGCGAGATGGTTGCCAGCGACCCGTCGGTGCGCATCACTAACCCGGCGGGCGGGCGCTTTGAGCAGTTTTCGGTACGCGGTTTTAGCCTGTTCAACAGTGATGTGTCCTACGGTGGCCTGTACGGCGTGCTGCCGACCTACGCCATCGACATGGAAATGGTCGAGCGCGTCGACATCCTCAAAGGCCCCGGTGCCTTGCTCGGCGGCATCGCCCCGCGGGGCAGCGTTGGCGGCAATATCAATATTGAACCTAAGCGCGCGACCGACGCACCGATCACCGAATTTACCGGTAGCTATGCCTCGGCCGGGCAGTTCGGCGGCGCAGTGGATATCGGCCGGCGCTTCGGTGAAGAGCAGCAATTTGGCGTGCGTTTCAACGGCGTGAAGCAATCCGGTGATACCGAGTGGGATCACCAGAGCGTGGATCGGGAAATGGCCGTGATCGGCCTGGACTTTCGCAAGGAGCGGGTGCGCTTGTCCCTCGACCTGGGCCGCCAGGAACGCACCGCCGACGCACCGCAGGAGCGGGTCGAAATCGCCAAGGGCAGCGTGATGCCCAAGGCCGAGGACATCCGCCGCAACTTCGCCCAGTCCTGGACCTGGTCCCACACCAAGGACACCTTTGGCGCGGTACGCGGTGAGTTTGACGTGAATGATTCGCTGATGGTCTACGCCTCGGCGGGGGCGCGTAAAGGCAACTACGACTTCCTGCGCCATGGGGTGCAGAGTACCCAGAGCAACGGCGATTTTACCGTCGTGCCGCGCAGTTTTCGCCGCGATGAAGACGTCAAGACCGTCACCGTCGGCGCCCGCAGCTGGTTCAATACGGGGGCTGTGGGACACACCATCAACGTCAGCCTGAACCGCTTCAACATGGACTTCGACAATGCCGGCGAGCGCTATACCCCCGGCAAGAGCAACCTCTACAACCCGGTTGTATTGCCCAAGCCCGGCAAGGCCGTGCGCTGGGACACCAGCACCCACACCGAAGACCGTTTCACCAGCCTGGCCCTGGCCGATACCCTCAGCTTTCTCGATGACCGTGTACTGCTGACGCTGGGCGCACGCTTGCAAAAGGTCGAGGTGACGTCCTGGAGCAACGGGGTGAAGGACCAACCGGAATATGACGAGCAAGCGCTGTCGCCAGCCCTCGGGCTGGTGGTGAAAATCACTGATCAGTTCTCGCTTTACAGCAATTACATGGAAGGTTTGAGCCAGGGCGAAACGGCACCGTCAAGCGGGGTGAACAACGAAAACGCGATCTTCGCGCCCACTAAAAGCAAACAGGTGGAAGTCGGCGCCAAGTACGATATGGGCAGCTTCGGGATGACCGCCAGCGTGTTCCGCATCAATCAACCGGCGTACGGTATCGACGAGCAAAACAACTTCAAGCCTAACGGCGAGTTGCGCAACCAAGGCGTTGAGTTGACGGTGTTTGGCGAACCCATTGAGCATGTCCGATTACTGGGTGGTGTGATGCTGCTGGACAGCGAGCAAACCAAAACCGCCAAGGGCCTGACCGACGGCAAGCGCGGCACCGGCTCCCCGGTGGCCAACGTCAACCTTGGCGCCGAATGGGACATCCAACACCTGCAAGGCCTGACCCTGACTGCACGCGCCATCCACACCGGCTCGCAATACCTGGACGCGGCCAACCAGCAAAAAATCCACAGCTGGGAACGCTACGACCTTGGAGCGCGCTACACCTTCAAAGTCGACGACAAACCGATCACCGTGCGCGCCACGGTCGAGAACGTATTGAACACTACTTACTGGGCCTCGGCCGCCACCTCATCCGACAGCGCCCCTGGCTTGACCCTGTCAACGCCGCGTACCTGGCTGGTGTCGGCAACGGTAGGGTTCTGATCGCTGCTACGAGACGTGCGCATTCTTTAGATCACATGCGCCCGCTGCAACTCGGTCAGGGACAACACCTTGAGCCGAGCCAGCAGCGGGTCCCGCCGATCCCTCGGATGAGCCAACTCCACCGCCAACTCCTGGCGAATGCTGCTGGGCCGGTTGTCCATCACCAGCACCCGATCACTCAGGTACAGCGCCTCGTCCACATCGTGAGTCACCAGCAGCAGGGCGATGGCGTGGTGTTTGGCCAGTTGCAATAACAGGTCCTGCAATTTCATGCGGGTGAAGGCATCCACCGCGCTGAACGGCTCGTCCAGCAACAGCACCTGCGGGCGTGAATACAGGCCGCGGGCGATGGCAACCCGCTGGGCCATGCCGCCGGACAACGCCTTGGGCAAGGCTTGCGCAAAGCCATTAAGGCCCACCTCATCGATTAACTGAGCAACCCAGGCCTTGTCGTAATGACCGTCATCGCTAAAGCCAATGTTTTGTTCCACCGTCAGCCACGGCATCAACCGTGGCTCCTGGAATACAAACGCCACTTCGCCGCCGCTGCTACGCAGTTCGCCCTGGAAGTCCTTTTCCAGGCCGGCGACTATCCGCAGTAAGGTGCTTTTGCCACAGCCGCTGGGGCCCAGCAGGCTCACGGTTTCCCGAGGCTGCAAGGTCAGGTGGACGTTGGTCAGCACAGTGGTGGCGCCGAAGGTTTTACGCTCGACGCGAATATCCAATAACGCTTCACTCATGGCTTAATCCCCTGGGCCTTGGCCGTTGAAGGTGTCGCGCCAGGCCAGGCAGCGTTTTTCCAGGGCGGCCAGCAGGCCGTCACTGATCTTGCCCAGCAACGCCAGGACTATGATCGCCGCCAGCACAATATCTGGCCGTGACGTTTCCCGCCCATCACTGAGCAGGTAACCCAAGCCCTTGGTTGCCGCGATCAATTCAGCCGCCACCAGAAACATCCAGGCCAGGCTCAGGCCGCTGCGCAAGCCAGTGAACAGGCCGGGCAGGGCGGCCGGCAACAGCACTTGCCGCACCAGGCGTCGGCGGCTGAAGCCATACATCTGCCCGACTTCCACCAGCTTGCGGTCGATATCGCGAATCGCCGCGACGCCGTTCAGGTACACCGGGAAGAACGCGCCGATGGCGATCAGTACGATCTTCGAGGTCTCGTCGATGCCCAGCCACAGTAACAACAGCGGCACCCAGGCCAGGCTCGGAATCGAGCGCAGGCCGGCGAAAGTAGGCTCCAGATAGGCTTCGGCTTCGCGGCTCAAACCGACCCAGGCGGCAAACACCAGGGCCAGACTGGCGCCGATGGCGAACCCCAGCAATACCCGAAGCAGGCTGGCACTGATGTGTTTCCACAAGGCGCCTTCGGCCAGGTCCGTCAGGGTCACGGCGATTTCACTGGGCGCCGGCATCTGGTAAGACGGCAGCCAGCCAATGCGCACGATCACCTCCAGCAACGCGATGATCAGCACCGGCAACGCCAGGCCCTTGAGCCGCCGTGGCCAGGCGCTGCGGTTGAGTGGTTGCGCTGTGGCCAGGGCCAGGCCGACAGGCAGGGATTTGCTTTTGCTGGTCATCACGCCACCTTTATGGACGAGGCAGGGCCTGGCCGAATGAGGTGTCGATCAACTGGTCGATGACCTGATCGACATTCACCCCACGGCGCACCAGTTCCTCGGACACCAGGATCGGCGCGGCGGCCTTGGATGAAACGACGTCCTGGGCGGTGAGCAGCGGGCTGCTCAAGTCTGTGCGCGACAGTTGCAGCTTGGCTACTTCCAGGGGGAGGCCGGATTCGGTCGCCAGCAGTTTCGCCAGCTCCTCGGGGTTTTTTACCGCCCATTCCCGGGCCTTTTCATAGGCGCCGAGCACGGTGGCGATGGTGTGTGGATGCTCCGTGGCATAACGCTCGGTGACGCTGACCACGCCATAGCTGTTGAAATTCTTGTTGCGATATAGCAGGCGTGAGCCGGCCTGGATCTCGCTGGCAGCCATGTGCGGATCAAGGCCTGCCCAGGCGTCGACATCGCCTTTTTCTAGAGCGGTGCGGCCGTCCGGGTGTTGCAGGTGTACCAGTTCCACGTCGTCCTTGGTCAGGCCGGCCTGTTGCAAGCTGCGCAGGGTAAACAGATACGGGTCGGTGCCTTTGGTGGCAGCGATTTTCTTGCCCTTGAGGTCGGTGACGGTCTTGTACGGCGAATCCTTGCGCACCACCAACGCGGTCCATTCGGCGCGGCTGTAGACGTACACCGATTTGATCGGGCTGCCATTGGCTCGGCTCAACACCGCTGAAAGACTGGCCGAAGAGGCAAAGTCGACGCCGCCGCTGTTGAGGTATTCCAGGGAGCGGTTGCTGCCCTGGCTCAATACCCAGCCGACCTTGGTTTGTGGCAAGGCTTTTTCAAGCCAGCCGAAATGCTTGAGCACCAGGCTCACGGGCGAGTAATAGGCGTAGTCCAGATGGACTTCGGCGGGTGCGCTTTCGGCGGCCTGAGCCACAGGTTGCAGACTAAGGGCAAGGGCGCAGGCGCCCAAGAGGACTTTGGCGAAGGATTTCATGGAACAGCTCCGGGCAAGGCGGGAAAGAGAAGGCTTTCTTATATTCAGAAAATATCAGTCGGCATGTTTCATCATGCGTTTGAGGAATATGCAGTCTCTGTGCCATCTGGCGCGGGGCGAGAGTTAAGGCGTTTCTGGCGGATAACGGCGGGAAAATGCTGTGAAGTGACAGGGCACTTTGTTGATTAGCTGTTGGTTGGGCAACAGTAGTGTTTTTATTGCATATGTTTTTATGGAATAAATAAAGAGTTATATATTCCTTTTGTTGTTCTTTCGAATGGCGCATTTTGAGGGCCTGCGCATTCGTGCGGATTGACCCAACAGCTAAAGGAAAGCCGACATGACCATCAAAGCGATCAACGTGCGCAACCAGTTCAAAGGTGTGATCAAGGAAATCCTGATTGGCGAAGTGGTGTCCGAGATTGACGTGCAAACCGCATCCGGCGTCGTGACGTCAGTGATCACCACCCGTTCGGTACGTGACCTGGAATTGAAGGTGGGCAGCGAGGTGATTGCTTTCGTCAAATCGACAGAAGTTTCCATCGCCAAGCTGTGAAGCTGATGATCGTTCCCTCGCCCGGGAACGATTAGCACATATCAACCAATGGCCTCAGCGCAGACGCAAACTGCGCTCCATGCGCTGGAGACCTTCTTCGAGCAACGCCCTTGGGCAGCCGAAGTTCAAACGCACAAATTGTTGGCTGTCATCGCCGAACTCCAGACCGGCGCTGAGACCGACTTTCGCCTGTTCCAGGAAAAATCGCTGCGGATCTTCCTGGCCCAATGCGCTGCAATCGAGCCACGCCAGGTAAGTACCTTGTGGTGCATGCATCAGCACGCCCGGCAAACGGGTACGCACAGCATCTACCAGGTAATCGCGATTGCCTTGCAGGTAGTTGACCAGCGCCTCCAGCCATTCGCCGCACTGGCTGTAAGCTGCCCATGTCGCTTCCAGGCCCAGGGGGCTGACGCTGTCGACCATGCCGCAGCGCGCGCGGTTGAAGCGCTCGCGTATCACCGGGTCCTGAACCACGGCAAAGCAGGTTTTCAAGCCAGCGATGTTGTAGGCCTTGCTGGCCGACATCAGCGTGATGGTGCGCTGGGCAATCTCTGGGCTCAGGCTCGCCGTGGGGATGTGCCGACGCCCGTCGAAGCACAGGTCTGCATGGATTTCATCGGAAATGATCAGCGCGCCTTGCTCCAGGCAGGCAGTGGCCACCGCCAGCAACTCTTCGCGGGGGAACACTTTGCCCAGCGGGTTATGCGGGTTGCTCAGCAGCAGGGCGCCGGCACCGGTCAGCGCTTGGCGCAAGGCGGGCAGCGGGGTGAGGTATTCGCCTGCTTCGCTCAGTTCAAACGGTACTTCGATCTTTGGCAGGTTCCAGTTGCCCGGTGCGTTGCGCAGCGGGCAATAGTTGGGGGTCTGCAACACCACCGGTTGCCCCGGTTGGACGAAAGCATGCAGCGCCATGTTGAACCCTGGCTCTACACCGGGCAGGAACAGCAGTTCATCGGGCTGCACGCGCCACGCATACTTGTTCCACAAATCGGCGACGATTGCCTCGCGAACTTGCGGGCGGGCGACGCTATAGCCGAGCATCTGTTGGTCCAGGCGCTGGTGCAGCGCCTCCAGAATGGCCTCTGGCGCGGCGATGTCCATGTCGGCAATCCACATCGGCAGAACGTCTTGCGGGTAGCGACTCCACTTGGTGCTGCCGGTGCCGAGGCGGGAGTGGATCGTGTCGAAATCAAAGCTCATGGGGGGCTCGTGTCTGTGGGGCTGGCGTGCAATGGCGCTGATTCTAACGCCATAAAACCTACACGCCAGAGCTGATTGCCCGTTTGCCCCCATTTGATTTGACGCGCGTCATCGCCAGGGTACGTGAGGCGTGTTTAGCGATTCACTATTTTCGCCGGCAGGGCGATCACCAGGAAGCTGCTGATAATCAGGCAGCCTGCGAAAAACCACAGGGGCCCGGCGCTGCTGCCTGTGACGTCGATCGCAACCCCCATCAACGAGTTGCTCACCAGCCCTGCTATGTTTGCCAGCGAGCAGGCCAGGGCAAAACCGGTGGCCGCTGCGGTGCCTTTAAGAAAGGTCGCCGGCAGGCTGAAGAACACCGGCACGGCGCCGATGATCGCCGCCGAGGCAATGGCAAACAGGGCCACGGTGGCGACCACGTTATGGGTGAAAAAGGTGCTGCTGGCCATGGCCACGGCGCCCACCAAAAACGGCACTATGATGTGCCAGCGGCGTTCGCGGTGTTTATCGGAGCTGGCGCCGATCAGCAGCATGCCCAACAGCGCGGCGACGCTTGGCAGGGCCGTGAGGATGCCAATGTGGAAGGTGTCGGTAACCCCGGCGTTGCGGATAAAGGTAGGCATCCAGAAACCCATGGCATAGGCGCTGAGCAGGATCGAGAAGTCGATACCGCCGAGCATCCACACTTTGAGGTTGAAGAAACCGTCGCGCAAGCTGTGCTTGCTGCTGGCACTGTCGGCATCGTCTTTGCGCAACTCGCTTTCCAGCAGGGATTTTTCTTCCGGTGACAGCCATTTGGCTTGCTGATAGGTGTTAGGCAGAGCCCAGAAAGTCAGCACGCCGAGTAATACGCTGGGCACCGCTTCGATCAGGAACAGCCACTGCCAGCCGCGCAGGCCGCCCACGTGGTCGAAGTGGCCCATGATCCAGCCAGACAACGGCCCGCCAATCACGCTGGACAGCGGCAGGCCGATCATGAACAGGGCAATGACCCGCCCGCGGCGATAGGTGGGAAACCAGGTGGTCAGGTAGTACAGAACCCCCGGCAGGAACCCGGCTTCGGCGGCGCCGAGCAAAAAACGCAGGATATAGAACTGGGTGGTGGAGGTGACCAGCATGGTGCAGGCTGAGAGCAGGCCCCAAGTGATCATGATCCGTGCTATCCAGATCTTCGCGCCGACCTTTTCCAGCACCAGGTTGCTGGGCACTTCAAAGATGATATAGCCAACAAAGAACAGGCCGGCGCCCAGGCCGAAGGCGGTTTCGCTGAACTGCAACTGGTCGAGCATTTGCAGTTTGGCGAAGCCTATATTAATCCGGTCCAGGTAGGCGGCCAGATAGCAGAAGCACAGGAAGGGAATCAGCTTCCAGGTGATCTTGTGGTAAAGCGCGTGGATCGGGTCGGCCATTGGGTGTTTCCTGGCGGTGACTTATGGTTTTTATAACACCGCTTTTTTCAGCACTTCGGGGTGCTGTAGACGCGACGTCCAAAGGCAGTGTCAGAAGACTGAGATGCTGCAGGTATTTGGCAGTCATTTGTGGCGAGGGAGCTTGCTCCCGTTGGGTCGCGAAGTAACCCCGGAAGGCCTGCCACGTTCTGGAATTAGAGCACGAGCCTGATCGGCTTGCTGGGTACGGATGCCGGTCTTCTTGCTCACCATCAATGGCGTCTGCTGCTCGGCGTGAAGGCCCGGAATATAGCATGGGCATTATTCCGTCACCGACAGGCTCTGTCATAAAAACGCCATGGCACTGGGGGTTGGATTCGAAAGAGACTACTTTGATGGCTTCCAATAAATAGAGTATCCATGGATGAAATACCAACCCTTTACCCGAGTATTGATAGCGACTTCCCTGGTCCTGACGTTCAGCGGTGTACACGCGGCGTCCCAGGCCCCGGTGGGCGGCGAAAATGGCATGGTGGTCACGGCCCAGCACCTGGCCACCCACGTCGGCGTCGACGTACTAAAGGACGGTGGCAACGCAGTGGATGCAGCGGTCGCCGTGGGTTACGCGCTGGCGGTGGTCTACCCGGCGGCCGGTAACCTGGGCGGTGGCGGTTTCATGACCGTGCAACTGGCGGACGGGCGCAAGACCTTCCTCGACTTCCGCGAAAAAGCGCCGCTGGCGGCCACGGCGGATATGTACCTGGATAAAGACGGTAACGTTGTCCCCAACCTGAGTTCCAAGGGCCACCTGGCGGTCGGTGTGCCTGGCACCGTGTCAGGCATGGAGTTGGCACTAAGCAAGTACGGCACGATGAAGCGCGCCCAGGTCATTGCTCCGGCCATCACCCTGGCGGAAAACGGCTTTGCCCTGGAGCAGGGTGATATCGACCTGCTGCACACGGCCACCGATGAGTTCAAGAAAGACCAGGACATGCGCGGGATCTTCCTGCACGGCGGCGAGCCAATGCAGGTTGGCCAGAAACTGGTGCAAAAAGACCTGGCGAAAACCCTGCGGGAAATCTCCGCCAACGGCGCCGACGGCTTCTACAAAGGCTGGGTGGCCAAGGCGCTTGTCGATTCCAGCCAATCCGGCAAAGGCATTATCACCCAAGCCGATCTGGACAAGTACAAGACCCGCGAACTGGCGCCCATCGAGTGTGACTACCGTGGTTATCACGTGGTCTCGGCACCGCCTCCGAGCTCCGGTGGCGTGGTGATCTGCGAGATCATGAACATTCTCGAAGGCTATCCGATGGCGGAGCTGGGCTACCACTCGGCCCAGGGTCTGCATTACCAGATCGAAGCGATGCGTCACGCCTACGTCGACCGCAACAGCTACCTGGGCGACCCGGACTTCGTCGAAAACCCTGTCGCCCATCTGCTGGACAAAAACTACGCTGCCAAACTGCGTGCCGCCATCGACCCGCAAAAGGCCGGCATCTCCCAAGACATCAAGCCTGGGGTTTCTCCCCATGAAGGCAACAACACCACGCACTACTCCATCGTCGACCAGTGGGGTAACGCAGTGTCGGTGACCTACACCCTCAACGACTGGTTCGGCGCCGGCGTCATGGCCAGCAAGACCGGGGTGATCCTCAACGACGAAATGGACGACTTCACCTCCAAGATAGGGGTGCCGAACATGTACGGCCTGGTCCAGGGCGAAGCCAATGCCATCGCGCCGGGCAAGACGCCGTTGTCGTCCATGAGCCCGACCATCGTCACCAAGGATGGCAAGGCCGTCATGGTGGTCGGCACCCCCGGTGGCAGTCGCATCATCACTGCAACGTTACTGACCATCCTCAACGTCATCGACTACAAGATGAACATCCAGGAAGCCGTCGATGCACCGCGCTTCCACCAGCAGTGGTTGCCCGAGGAAACCAACATCGAGACGTTCGCCTTGAGCCCCGACACCCAGAAGATTCTCGAAAGCTGGGGCCACAAGTTTGCCGGCCCTCAGGATGCCAACCATTTGGCGGCGATCTTGGTGGGCGCACCGTCCCTGGGTGGCAAGCCGGTGGGCAAAAACCGCTTCTACGGGGCTAATGACCCACGGCGTAACACCGGGCTGTCCCTGGGTTATTAAGGCCTTCTTGTGGAGCGGGTAAGCTCGCTCCACAGCGGCTACACTTTGCCCGGAACAAGAATATTTTTTGAAATCAAGGGGTTGCAAGCCCCAGCAAATGAGTACATAATTGCGCCCATCGAATGCACTGACGAATAAAAAACGTCAATGTTTTCAATGATATAGAGTAGAGGCAAGCTTCACATAGCCCACTCAAGTTTGTATGCGGTGAGTGCCAGCGGTTTTGGCATTGATCGTTTGAGGCCGAGTAGCAAAATGGTTATGCAGTGGATTGCAAATCCACCTACGCCGGTTCGATTCCGACCTCGGCCTCCACTCTTAGAAACCCCGTAGATCAATGATCTACGGGGTTTTTTATTACCTGCGATTTGGGAGGTGTTCCGCAACTAACCGTCACTTTGTCGGCTTTACAATCTCGCCGACACGGCGATAAACCTTCTTCGTCATCTCCTGAGTCGAGTGGCCCAGCAGGCGACTATCATCAATTTCGCTGGCAGCCTTCGGTCGTATATCGCGGAACTGGAATTGCCTGATGGTTGCCGAGAGAGTTGTGTGGCCTTCATTCGCAGCCTTCGCCGCCGCTTTCTCCCTGGCTTCATCCCAGCGATTGCGCAGCATCGGATAGCTCATTTTCAGTCCAGCCTGATTAGTGATCAGGCTCGAGCTTTTGATTCCCGCCATCGCCTTGCGCTCCAGCAGCGCGTCAAGGAAGGCACTGAGTGCGGACGCATCAACCCCATGTCCGAAACGGATGACCTCGACATCACGCTCGATGACGACGGTGCGGTCACCGTTAGGTGGAAGGCCCAGGCAGGCGAGGACTCGCCCATAGGAGTCGCTGATTTTGAGGAAGAGGCAGAGCCTGCGCCTTTCTGATGAGCAACAAAAAGCCCGCTCAGTGACGAGCTACGGATTCAGATCGGGAAGGGCGGATACAAAAAGCCCGGCGCTGGGCCGGGCTCTCTCTTTCAATGGTGCTCAGTTCATCAGCGGTGCTTGTTCTTGTGTTTGTGCTTGTTTTTGCCATTGTAGTTCTTGCCACCAGACCGGTGCTTGCTGTCGTCGTCGGCAAGGTTATTACCTACTGCACCGCCAGCCGCGCCGCCAAGACCGGCGCCTATAGTAGATCCCGTAGTGCCTCCGAGACGATTCCCGATGAGTGAGCCGCCAGCTGACCCGATCCCGCCACCGATCGCTGCTTCAGTTTTGTTGCCTCTTGGCGCTCCAACCGCGCTACCAGCAGCACCGCCTACGCCAGCCCCCACGGCAGCACCAGTGGACCCGCCTAACTGTTGACCAACAATGTTGCCCAGCGCGCCACCAACACCACCTCCGAGAGCGGCGGTTCCATCTCCAGCAGCCATTGCTCCCTGCGTAATCAAGATACCCAAGGCAAGGGCGGGCAGTGTCATTCTCATTTCATGAACCTCAACAGGTCGTTAACGGGGCATTCACGGGTGAAACTACGCCCAGTAATTTAGATCAAGCGTGATTATTAAAGTTCTGTGGTGGCAACTGATGTCGGATGACTAGTTGTAACAAGCTATTTTACATGAGTCGCCCTAATTCGGCGTTTTTACTCATGGCGAATCGCGCCGAAGGAAGAAGGGCCCGCTCAGGTTCGGCGGGCTACGGATTCAGATCGAGGAGGGCAGAAACAAGGAGTCAATTGGCGGCGAAGGTCCTCAATGATCCTGTCCTTTGCGCGGATATCACTTGAAGATCGCGCACCGCTATATACATCACTGACAGCGCGCCGGATCTCTCACGTAGACTTTTCATCGTTTCGTCACGCTGCGCGAAAGCTTCGCCGTACATCTGCACCAGACCGAGTATGTCCTCTCTGGCTTTACGCAGTTGACCACCCAGTAGACTCATGAAAGTATCCGCCACTATTGAGCCACTACCCACCGCCAAGGAACGGAAATCCAGGAATGAAAACCGCCACCCTTACTTGGACCCTGGTCGCAATCACTCTGAGCGCCGTCCTGCAAACCGCCCAAGCGGCATCGGAGCTGATTGGCAAGCGCGTCGTGAACACCTATGACGTCACACTCTATCTGGATCCGGAAAAGGGCCTGGCCTACGCGATGAAGGATTGGAAGTTCCTGCGCTACAGCTACAACGATCGCAAGCCGAAAATCAGCTATGCGATGGACCGCGTAGAAGCCGACCCTCAGTCAACGCCCGAGGAACCAGTGGTGATTCAGATGGAAAGCAAAACCTACCCCGCCGAACTGAGTGAGGAGGAGCACTGCTACGCGGCCTTCACCGAAGTCCTGGGCCGACTGCTCTACTATGCTGCGTCGGCCAAAAATCTGGATGACAAGCAGTATTTCCACCTGGCCAACGTGATCACCCTGGACAAACACAAGAAGCCTGGCCCACCCGGCGTGATTACCTGCACGATCCCCGACCACGGCTCGACCTCAATGTACGCACGGGGCCAAGTCAGCGTTAAGTAACTGAGTCCCGAAAGGCGATGTGCGATTAGGCTTGAACGATGTGGAAGGTGCCGTGCATTGGGATGGGTTGTGTTCGGTCGGCATGGACGCCGAGGGAGGGGTAAAAACAGTTCCGCAATCAAGAGCTCCCACGGCCCGCTTGGGCTGTACGCTCATTAAAGTTAGCTAGTTGCGGAGCGGTAGTGGTGATGACCTATTGAAATAGCTTGTTTTGTTGGTGAATTGCAAATCTGCCTACGCCGGTTCGATACCGACCTCGGCCTCCACTCTTAAAGCTCCGTAGATCAATGATCTACGGGGTTTTTTATTACCTGCGATTTGGCTGGCTGGCGCTTCGTGTCGATGGTGCAGGAAGATGGCGAGCAAATCGGGCGGCGCAAAGACTGTGCCGGCCTTCTCGCTGATTAGCTTAGCTTTGCATTCTCGTGCGCAGTTCTGCCAAGTCTTTGGCCGGGATCACATAAGTCTTCGCAAGCATGTCTCCAACCCGCTGGCATCGTGCAGACTGGGCGTAAATGAAGACTGTGATGATTCCCAGAGGGGCCTCTATGTGCCGAGCGATGCCTCTGATGAATGCCTGAACAAAAGTAGGTGGACCGCCTGCACCGTTGATGACTATCAGCCCAAAGACGTATTTTCCCGGTGTCCGGCCCTGAAAGGCCCATTCACATAACGGGTAGAGGAATACATAGACAAAAATTAGCTCGAAGCCGACGAAGGGCAGATTGTCCTGGGTGTAAAGCCACAGTCCTATCAGGACGATTGCACCATAGTCGATAACGTAAGCGCCGATACGCCATACCAGTAAAGAAGTTCTGGAGACCTCCATTTGTCGCTCCGTGCGTTTTGGCTTGTCGGTTGGCAAGCATACCGTGCAGTGAAGGCAAGCCGCGTACAAAACGCGCAAGTGTATCTCTCTATCTCGCACCAGCTGTATGGGGCGCACATCCGTGGAACACACTACTGTCATGGCTACAATAATTTGTCCGGGTCACGTTCTCATGCTCATGTCCTCAAGCCTGCTCTCGGCATTCGCGCTGTTCGCCTTTGTGTCTTCGATTACGCCGGGCCCCAATAACACCATGCTGCTGGCATCCGGGGTGAACTTTGGCTTCCGCCGCTCGATCCCCCATGCGCTGGGGATCAGTATCGGGTTTATGGTGTTGGTGATATCGGTCGGGTTGGGGCTTGGCGAGGTGTTCAAGGCGCTGCCCTGGGCTTACAGGCTGTTGCGCTATGTAGGGGCTGCGTACTTGCTGTACCTGGCCTGGAAAATTGCGACTTCCAGCCCGCTATCCGATGACACCGATAACGGCCGTAAACCCATGACGTTTCTCGGTGCGGCGGTGTTCCAGTGGGTCAATCCCAAGGCCTGGGTCATGGCGTTGGGTGCAATCACCACCTATACGCCCGCTGAAGGCTACGTCACTAACGTCTTGGTCATCGCTCTTGTATTTGCCGTGGTCAACCTGCCCAGTGTCTGCGTTTGGGCCGGGTGCGGCAGTGGGTTGCGCAACGTGTTACGCAACCCGCGCTGGTTAAGGGTGTTCAACTTTTCGATGGCAGGATTGTTGGTGCTTTCTTTGTATCCGATGTTTTTTGCGGGTTAAAAAGTTAGAGACCGGAATATAAAATTTCGAACTACTTGTTGTTGGGCCGCGATGCGGTCAAACAGGTCATGGACAAGTAGACGCAGAAGACCACGGACATCGACGCATGGAGTCTGTCAGCGTTTCCACTGACGATTGAAGGCTGTGGATTCAGATTGGTGAAATGGTGGCGAGTAGGCCAATGCCGACGGTCAACGCTAAAAAACCCAATAGAAAAAATGCCATCTTAGCCATGAGGCCTCCGAAAAGAAGGGGCGGCAGGACGATTCCTGCCGGGCTCCACGGGCGTGTCGGGAGCGACCCATTGTGGGCGTAGGGCGCGTTTCGGTACAGATGCAGATGATGAAGAAAAAAGCGTATCAGAGGGCGGTATCGAGATGAATGCCCAGGGCTGTCATTTTCGGCAGCCGGCATGGCCCTCGGCCTAGACACAAAGGTGCTGTGCGATCTGCTCCACCGGATCACGGAGAAGAGGTAGATCACTGATCTGTTGAGCTTTTTTTCTGCGATAGCCCATTCGAGTGGTCTGAAAAAGACAGCGCCAGAACTTGCGTCAAGGGGGCTGGATCTATATATTCCCTAGCCTGCTGCAGGGCTCAAGTGCCACTTTGATAGTTCAGAGCTTCTTGAGTCGCTTCACCGCGCTACCGCCCGAATGGCGAAACTGGTAGACGCATGGGACTTAAAATCCCCCGCCTGTAAAGGCGTCCCGGTTCGATTCCGGGTTCGGGCACCATTTTCGATTCTCAAGGGTTCTCAATCCTTCTCAAAAAGCCCCGCAGGCTCTGGCCTAGCGGGGCTTTTTCGACCTCGCTTCATGGCGATTTCGTGGCTTTGTCAGCCGGGCATCACTGCTAGCTCTCCGATCTGTCAGTCAGATGTTTTTTGGGGAGGGAGGGGATCGATGAGAAAAAGCGACCGCCGCAGCTCTGGGGAGGTTATGCAGCGGTCGTAAAGGCGAATCAAAGGAGCACTTAATGTGCGCGAGCGAATGTAATGAAATATTAGATAGCTTGCTACCTATTCTTTGGTCTGGGTTGCCTGTACCCGGAAAGCCAAAAAGCAAAGCCCCGAAGGTTCGCGACTTCGGGGCTTCTATATTCGGCGCCAGCAGGTCTGGAGCCTTGCTAACTGCTACTACGATGGCCGCTCAAGTTTTCTTCGCAGTCCTGAGCCTCTGCAAAGCCTTCGTTGTCAATGCAATACATTTTGCTTGATCGCTATCGTCCTTGGCGTCTTGGGCATCCATTCGTAAACTCTGTACTTCCCCGAGCAACGGTTGAGGCATAACGGATATGGATGCTTTGAGGTCGCGAAGTTTTTGCAAGTTTGCATCGCAAAGATTCATGCTTTCGGCTGAGACAGCGGATCCTGCTATCAACGCTGTGCAGGCGAATACGAGTACTTTTCTCATTGGGCGATTCTCCTAAAGGAACTAAAATACACGCTTAACAATTTTCAATATCAGCCTAGACCATCGTTGACGGGGCGCCATTTTAATTGGCGGTCGGCAGGACCCCGGGGAGTTAGGGATAGCTGTTTTCGTTGTCAGGTCCAAGCACGGAGCGGATTGCCCGCCCGTGCCTTTTGCCTCACTGATTACGCGTTACCCGCCACACCGTGTTTGCGAGGTCGTCCGCGATGATAAGGGCGCCGCGTGGGTCGACGGTTACACCGACCGGCCGGCCGCGGGTTTTGCCGTCTTCGCCACGGAAGCCGGTTGCGAAGTCGATCGCCTCACCGGCCGGACGCCCGTTGCTGAACGGCACGAAGATCACCTTGTAGCCCACCGGATCAGGGCGGTTCCAGCTACCGTGCTCACCCACGAAGACGCCCTCGGCAAACTTCGCTCCCATGGCCGGGACGGAGAAGTCGACGCCAAGCGCCGCTACGTGCGCGCCCAGGCTGTAATCCGGCTTGATTGCAGCGGCCACTTTCTCCGGTTTCTGCGGCTGCGCGCGCGAGTCGACGTTTTGCCCCCAATAGCTATAGGGCCAGCCGTAGAACCCGCCTTCGCGAACCGAGGTCAGGTAGTCTGGCACCAGGTCTGGCCCCAGCTCGTCGCGCTCGTTGACTACCGCCCACAACTGCCCGGAATCAGGCTGAATCGTCAACGCTGTCGGATTCCGCAGGCCGGTTGCGTACGGCTTGTGGGCGCCTGTCCGGGCATCGACCTGCCACACCTGAGCCCGATCAACCTCAGCGTCCATGCCGCGCTCGGTGATATTGCTGTTGGAACCGATGGCAACATACAGCTGACGACCATCGGGGCTGATGGCCAGGGCCTTGGTCCAGTGGTGGTTTATCTGCGAAGGCAAATCGAGGATTTTTACCGGTGCGGCGCTGGCCTTGGTTTGGCCGTTTTCGTACGCGAAGCGCACGATTGCATCCTGGTTGGCCACGTACAAATTGCCATCCGCGTAGGCCAGGCCGTAAGGCGCGTTAAGGTTTTCGGCAAACACCGTCTGCAGCTCGTAGATGCCATCACCGTTGGCATCACGCAGCAACGTTAGGCGGTTGCCACCTTTGACCTTGGTGTTGCCCTGCGCCTTGATGTAACCGGCGATCACATCTTTGGGTTTGAGCTTGGCGGCGCTGCCACCACGCCCTTCTGCGACGAGAATGTCGCCATTGGGTAGTACTAGGGTCTGACGCGGAATCCCCAGATCGGTGGCAATCGCCGTGATGCTGAAGCCCTGCGGCACAGTTGGCTTTCGATCACCCCATTCCGCAGGCTCGGCAATCTTCATCGTGGGCACGAGACCGCGATGCTGTTCCGGCAGTTTAGGATTGGGGCCGAGAGATAGATCGCCGTTTCTTTCGCTGTCGCAGGCACTCAACAGCAATGCCAGGCTAATGGTCGTCAATGCGCTGGAATACTTCACTTCACATCTCCTGAACGCAGATTGGTAAGACCTACCCAGGCTGCAACGATAGCGAGCAAGGTGACAATGACTGAAAGAACCAAGCCTGTGGGCATGACTGCAAAGGCATCTTTGGCATGCTCAAAAGCATTTATTAGGCCTAGCACCCAGCTCACTAACAACAGAAGAAAATACACCAAAGGCCGGCCACTCTTGTGCTTGGCCTGGAACAGATTGGCCAGTGCGAACAGTAGAGCAAACCCAAAGAACACCAAGCCCCCAGCGATTAGCCAGGCCGCGAAATTGCTCCACTGAATCTGGAAGGTCTCGAAATAGGCGATGTCACTCAGCAAGGCTCCGAGGAATAGAGGGATAGCCCCAGCAAGAAAAATTGCATGTAGAGGGGTTGGCGTACATCGATAGGCGGAGGGAGTGGTAACGGTCACGGCAGGCTCCTTATGGGTCGGCGACCTTACACTGTAGCATCAGCGCGGATGCAAAGAGCCATCAGACTTGCGCTTAAAGGATTGTGAGGCTAGGGATGCCATGAAGAAGACTTCCAAGTCTGGAGAAGTACCTGTCCGATACTAACGCGGCGGCTGAGGTCCGATGAAGCAGATGCCCTTTGCTGATGCCGAATATGCCGGTAAACGTCAGCAGCCCCGCCGCGAGCGCCCCTTGATCAAGATGGATTAGGTCGTGTTCTGGAAGGGTTTGCCATGCCCTGACACCGGGGGGTCATCACAACGGTTGTGTGCCCAAGCTGATCTCTGGCTTGCAGAATATCTCCGCTTGATTCCGCCTTATCGGTACCAGCCTTTGCGCGCAGGTCCCGCATCTGAAAATCTGCCTTTTTTACGCCGGCAGCTTCCCTCGCAGCATCTGTCCTTGTGGTTCATCTGTATTCGTCAATACTCATGCCTCCCGCTGATTGCGCGACGGGCGCGGGGTGAGTGTTGGCGGATAGATGCTGGGGAAGGGGACGGTCTTCATTCTGGCTTTGGATTTGGCTTTTTAGCCTTTTGGCTTGCTGTATTTCACATACGAATCATTGAGCCGATTCATGGTCTTACTTAGGGTGAACGCTCTCCGAATCAAATTCTCGGGCAGTGACAACCATTGTATTGGCTGTGACCCTTGCTTTAAGGATGACAAATGAAGCGTGCAGTAATGATTTTCTTGGCGGTATCAAGCTTTATCCTGCTTGGCGGCTGCGGGCATCACCGTGACGGAGGAGAAAGGTACGATCGAGGCCATAATCAGGATCGTGGATATGACCGAGGGCATGATGATCGCGGGAATGACCGTGGATACGATCGTCGTGACAATGATCAGCGCGATGATCGCAATCGCAATCGCGGCCGGGATCGTGACGATAGAGACAACTGACCCTTCTGGCTTGCCCTTCAGGGCGGGTTAATGCCTGCTCTGATCTCGCCTTCAGCTTCTGCGCAAACTACAGGCGCGGCAGAACGGCCTGCGAGTGCCAGGCGGCGTGCTCCATGCCTCACCACTCAGTCAGGCAACTCAACCTTGGTCCTTGTTATACGCCCGACCTTGACCTCATCCGCAAACGTCGCAAGCCGATCTGCATCCTCGTAGAGTTTCGCAATCAGCTTCAGGGCGGCTATTACCTCATCCCCCTCGCAACCCTTGGTGAGGTTGAGCACTTCGCTTGCAGCTTGCTCAAGGCTAAATCCTATCTCTTTGAGTTCGCGGCGCAGGTCTTGGTTTTTTTTGGTGAGGGGCATAGGGGACTCCTACAGTTTTCGAGTGTTCCAGACCAGCAATACTCGAGCTTGGATATGCACCCGCTCAAGCAGATCGCCTTCGATCAAGATCGCTGGGTATACGGGTTGTCTGAGATCATTCGCAATGAGCCGCCGGTCATGCGCTCATGCAGTCGCCATCACCAACAATGATCGCGATGTTCTCAATTTTTAAGTACGACAGCCCCTGCATTTTCAGACAATCAAGGTGGACAGTTATGCCTCTGATCACCTCGACATAGTCGGCTGGCGGCGTCGAATCGTATTCCCATAGGTAATACAGCTACAAGTGCCAATGGCATTTACTTTTAAAAATGCCATAGGTGATATTTCTGTATGAAGAACCACGCAGATCGCTCCTATGAATATGCCCGCCGCAGTGCTTCACCCGCATTGATGCAGGGTGTTCAAACGCTGCGGCATCAGTGATTAACCGTCGTTCAATCCAGATCGCTGGCTTGATGCCGTTCCGCTACCTGGCTCGTTTCTTCGCCCCAGGTCCGGTTGACTCGCTGTCCACGGATGACGGCCGGTCGATTGGCGATCTCCTCGGCCCAGCGTTGCACATGGGTGTATTGATCCACGCAAAGAAATTCGCCGGCCCCATACAGGTCGCCCCGTACCAGCAGGCCGTACCAAGGCCAGATTGCTATGTCGGCGATGGTGTAGCTGTCGCCGGCAATGTATGGACTCTCGCTGAGACGCTGGTCGAGAACATCCAGCTGGCGTTTCGTCTCCATGGTGAACCGATTGATCGGGTATTCGAGCTTCTCCGGTGCGTAGGCATAGAAATGCCCGAACCCGCCGCCCAGGTAGGGCGCTGAGCCCATTTGCCAGAAAAGCCAGTTCAGCGTTTGCGTGCGCCCGGCTGGATCAGCGGGCAGGAATTGGCCGAATTTTTCCGCCAGGTAAAGCAGGATTGAGCCGGATTCAAACACCCGAATCGCGGGTTCCACGCTACGGTCCAGCAGCGCCGGGATTTTCGAGTTGGGGTTGATCTCGACGAAGCCACTGGAAAACTGGTCCCCTTCGTTGATGCGTATGAGCCACGCGTCGTACTCGGCGTCGAGATGCCCCAATAACAGCAACTCCTCAAGCAATATCGTTACCTTCGCGCCATTGGGTGTGCCCAAGGAATAGAGCTGCAACGGGTGCTTGCCGATGGGCAGTGCTTTTTCGTGGGTTGCTCCCGCTGTTGGCCGATTGATGTTGGCAAACTGGCCTCCCGACGGCACGGCGTGCTGCCAGACCTTGGGGGGCACGTAAGATGTTTTGTTCATAGGGTGAAATCTCCTGGTTCAGGCGCTGTGATCACAACGCTCTGCGCGCCGCCGATGATGGCGTGATTGTATTCGCCAGTGATGGCAGCTCAGGCTTGGGCGAGGCTGCAAGCCATGAGCACCGTCGGGATCGCGGCGAGGTCGGTACTGAAAGGTATCTCTGCCTGGGCTTCAAAGCCCCGGCGCTCATAGAGACGCTGGGCGCTGATATTGGTCTTGAGCACTTCAAGCCACAGCAGTCGCTCTTGACGGTTTTGCGCAAGCTGCCAAATGAACTGCAGAAGGTGCTTGCCGTAGCCCTTGCCGGCCTGGGATTGAGCAAAGTAGATTTTTTGCAGTTCGGCGCCGATCTTGTCGCTGCCAGGCATCGTTTTGGCCCAGTTCACTTTGGCAAAACCTACGGCGCTGTCGTGTTCGTCGAAGGCCAGAAACCAGCCATGCCGGTCAGGTGACTCAAGGGTTTGTCGCAGGGCCTGAATGGCGAAGTCTTTGTCCAGAAACGCCTGCATGCCCGCCGGACTCCAGATCGTCGAGAAGTGCTCTGTATAGGTCTGGATGCCGATATCGCGCAGTAGGGGAATATCGTTGATAGTCGCTTCTTTAATCCAGATCATCTTGCTATCTCCATGAGTGAGCTGCGCGACGTTAAGAAAAGTTAACCGGTGCGACGTTCGGTAGGTTGCATCACCTCACCCAGGTGTATGGTCGTTCAGGCAACGCCTGGATTATCTCGGATTGAGGGAGGTGACTATGAGCGCTCCAATGCTGAACAAGATGCATCTTAACGGCTATGAAATCGTCCGGGTCAATAGTGGCCCCTGGCGGGTGTGTACCAGGGATGACCGTTTGGCGTCCTTTGGCTCCCGCGAGCAGGCGCTGGCTTATGCGGCGGCGCTGCCGGGGTACAAGGCGCGTCCAAGGCCTGCGTCAGGCAACGATTAAACCACAGTAAAACCCATCATCAGCCTCGGCACTCCCGGGGCTTTTTTGTGCGAGTTGATCCTGGACTAGGCGACGAGAAGATTTTTGGCGGATCATTCGCGCACTGTTAGCTCCTTTTTGATAGGAAACCCCGATGTCCCTGGCTACGTTGTTTGTCTTCGTCATGATGAGCGCGGCAATTATCGCGATTCCTGGCCCGACGGTGTTGTTGGCGCTGCAGAACGGGTCGCGCCATGGTTTGAAGGCGGCAATCTGGGGCATGGCGGGCGCGGTGCTTGCCGATGCGCTGCTGGTCACGGCGGTGGCGTGTGGGCTGGGGTTGCTGCTGGCGGCCAGCGAAGGGTTGTTTCAAACACTGAAATGGATGGGGTCGGCGTATCTGATCTGGCTGGGCTGGCAGATGCTGCGCGCCCCGCAATCGGCGTTGCCGGTGGTGGGCGAGGGCGATGAGCCGGGCGCTCACTCGGCAATCATTTTCACCCGCAGTTTCCTGGTGGCGATTTCCAATCCCAAGGCCCTGTTGTTCATGTCGGCCTTCCTGCCGCAGTTTGTCGACAGCGCTCAGCCCCAATTGCCGCAGTACGCCTGCCTATTGCTGGTGCTGTGTGTGCTGAACGTTAGCACCATGACGTTTTATGCCGTGTGCGGGGCGCGCCTGTTGAGTCGCTTGCGGCCCGCGCACTTGCAGCGTTTCAATCGGGGCGCCGGTGGCTTGTTGATGACGATGGGCGTGTTGCTGGCAGCCTATCGTCGTGCCCCTGCGCCATGATCTACACGAATGGCTGCCCGCGGAAACCCCGCGGTAGGCGTTGTAGCCCTGGCAGATCCGTCAAGCGTTGAGTCCAGGCGCTGCGCCAGTCATTTGCGGCCGGGTTGGCCCTGGATTTGCGCGCGACACGGCGAGCGGCGTTGCGTTGGGTGCGGCGGGCTTCCTTGTAGGCTTCGGTGTTGCGGCAGGTGCGGCATTTAACCCGGTTCAGCTCGATGCTGGACGTGAGATTGTTACCGTGATGGCCGCAAGCCAGATGCCCAGCGACCTTGAAGTGAGTGACCATGAAAGCGTCTCCTTCTTTGAGGGTACGCGGCATCTGCAATCTGTTGATGCACGCGGTCAGGGTGCGGCATTGATAAACACTGCACTCTTGTTTTTTCGACCGCTGGCGCGGCGTGACGTTCGCCCTTGACCCCAAATGTGCCTGGCGCGGTCTTCCGGCGACCTGTTCAAGGCCCCGACGTAGACGCTACCCTGCGCGCAACCCAATCATAAAAAGGAATGCGTGATGAGCGTCGATACGATCTCTTGGGAAGGCGGCTGTCGCTGCGGGCAGGTACGTTTTACCGTCAGCTTGAAGCCGGTTATTACCATGGCTTGCCATTGCACCAGCTGCCAGAAAATGTCCTCCAGCGCGTTTTCCCTGAGCGCCCTCGTTCCTGCTGACGGTTTTTCGCTCACCCAGGGCGAGCCCGTGATCGGTGGACTCCATGGCGAAGCCCGCCACTATTTCTGCCCGCACTGCATGAGCTGGTTATTCACCCGTCCCCAGGGGATAGATGACTTGATCAACCTGCGGGCGACCATGCTGGATGACGCCAGCGGCTACGTGCCCTTCATGGAAACCTGGACCAGCGAGAAGTTGCCGTGGGCGTCCACCCCAGCGGTCCGAAGCTTTGCGCAGCTTCCCGAGCCTGATGAGTTTCCTCGCCTGCTACAGGCCTACGCAGAGCACTGTGCAGCCTGATCCTAATCGAGGAGGCCTACCAGGTCGGTATCGCCGATGTCCTGGCCGGCTTGTGAGAGCAGGGTGCTTACCTGGCCTCGGTGATGGGTCTGGTGGTTGAAGAAGTGGCTGATCAGGCTGTAGAAATTCTTTTCGGCCGTAATGCCCGCCATGTTGCGGTAGTGCAGGTGCTGGTCCAGATCTGGTTCGCTGATGGCGTTCGCCCAATCAATAATGATCCCGTCGAGCCAGGCGCGATGGGCCGACAGTTCGCGGATATTGGCAAATGTCACCTGATCCAGTCGTTGCGGGACATCCAGTGTGTTCAGCGGCGCCAGGGCGGTGTAGTCGGCCGGGTGCAGGGCAAAGCGCTTGAGCCAGACGGTATCCCCCAGCGCCAAGTGGTTCAGCGTGCCGAAGATGGAGCCGAAGAAGGCACCTCGGTCAGCCAGCAGATCGTCGTCGCTCAGGCGGCTGGCCGCCTCGTAGACCTTGCGGTTCATCCACTGGTTATAGGTCGCCATCAGGGCAACATGTTGGGTGCGAGTCATGCAGGTTTTCCTGGGTGGCGTGCGCTGAATGTGGCGAGGCCATGATAAGGCGGCCGAGGGGATGGGCGCTACAGAACAGGGCCTGCCGGGCGGTCATGGCATTATGTCCAAGGCGGGCTATTGTTGCTTGTCTGGAATATAGCCCGAAGGAGGGCATCACCATGAACACCGGCAATCTACTGGAACAGCTGTTGCGAGCAGGCCAAGCCTCGATGCCCCAGCAGGGCAGTTCGGCGGCACCCCAGGGCGGTGCTGGCGGCCTCGGCGGGTTGGGTGGTTTGCTCGGCGGTTTGCTGCGTGGAACCGGTTCTGGCGGTGGCGGTGGCGTTGGCGGTGCCGCGTCGGGCGGCGGCCTGGGGGATTTGCTTGGCGGCCTGGGTGGAATGCTCGGTGGCGCACGGGCTGGCGGTGCGACTCAGGGGCGTTCCGGCGGCACCAACTATACGGCCCTGGCCTCGCTGGGGATGATGGCTTTTCAGGCGTATCAGACCTGGCAACGGCAGCAGGCGTCTGCGCCGCAGCAGGCGTTGCAGACCGTTGATCAACTGTCCGAGTCCCAGGTCGAGGAGCACAGTCACGCGGTCCTGCGGGCCCTGATCGCGGCGGCCAAGGCCGACGGCCGGATCGATGATCAGGAGAAACAGAGGATTTTAGCCGAAGTCGGTCTCCATACCGATGACCCGCAATTGCAGCAATGGCTGGATGCCGAGGTCGCCCGGCCATTGGATGCGGCAGATTTTGCCGAGTTTGCCCAGGACCCTGCCGTGGCTGCCGAGGTTTACCTGGCCAGTGTCCTGCTGGTGGACGACCAGCAGGACGCGGAGCGCAGCTACCTGGACGAACTGGCGAGCCAACTGCAGATTGACCCCGCGTTGCAGGTGCACCTGGAGCAGCAGGCCAAGGGACAGGTTTAACGGTGTGTGGGGCGGCGAGGGCGTACGGTTTCAAAACCGCACCGTAGCCCCCGTCGTTAGCCACTGGTCTCGATCCCCAATCAGGCTGCGCCCAACCACCAGGTCCACATCGACATCCCTCCCGATATGCACCCGAGGCCCGGCTTGCCAAGCCTGCTCGCCGCGCTGCTGGCCATAACGCTCGCCGATCAGGGTCAGCGAGTCTGCCAAGCTGTATTCAAACCCTGTGCCCCAGGTCAGACGATGATTCTGCTCACCCTCATCATGGGCGTGGGCCCAGCCGGCATTGACGTTCAGTCGCAAGGCGCCCAGCAGTTGCCAGGTAAGCGGGAGGCTCAAGTCAGCACCGTCGAAGGTATGTCGGCGATCCACGGCAAAATGCGCCGCAGCGGACAACGCGACCTCAATGCCCAGCTCTTGCCGTGACCACAGCTGCGCCTTGAGCTGCGGGCTGACCTGGGTTTGCGTATTGCTATCGTCGACGGCCGCGCCCCATTGCAGCCACGGCACCGCACCGGACGTGCAGGCAGCAGACAGGGTTGCGTTGTGAGTCGATGAATCATGGCGATGGCGGGTAAACCAGCCATCAACGTTGCATTCGCCGGGGGCATTGATCGCGCCATCGTCGACCTTATAGGCACCGCCGGCGGCGAAGGCCTTGGCGAACAGGCTCACCACCAGAAGGCTGCCCAGGGTCGTGCCGACAAAAATCAGGTTGCGCCGCAAGGCCCATTGTCGGGAGGGCGGCAGGTGCTGGAAGGTGGCGTTGGCTTGTTGGCGTTGCCTGGTTCGGTATTTGGCAAAACCATCAGGGCGCAGCGGCGTGTTTTTGTGCATGGGTTCATGCTCCAGATAGGTAACTCAGTTTTCAACGGTAAGCACATGAATGCCGCAGTCCTTGGCCCGACTGACCAGCTCAGACGTGTCTTCGCCACCAGGCAGGGCGATGACGACATCGGGCCGGCTGTCCGCCAGCATGAACTGGTTGCGATGGCGCTCTGCCTGCTTGCCGTGCCGTTGCCAGTTAGGCGGATAACGCACCACATCGACGCTCGTTTCCCGAGCCCAGTCTTCCACTTCGCTGCCCAAATACTGGCTGCCTCCGTGGATCAAAACGTGCACAGGGTGCAGGCGGTGATAGGCGTCCAGCACTTGGCGAGACATTTTTGTATCGGCGTAATGACGACCTGCACAGATCAAGACGCGCATGGTGATGTTCCTTGTGTAGAGCCTGCGCAGGCGGTGGTCATCCAGGGATAACCACCGCGTCCAGGGCAGGTTTTGATCAGTACCACTGCTTGAAGCGGCGGATGTAGATCGTCTTCATCAGTTGCGCCACGCAGCAGTAGCTGAGCAAGGTGCCCACCAGCCATGGGAAGTACGACAGCGGCAACGGCTCCAAGCCCACCAGGGTGCCCAGGGGTGAGAACGGCACATAGATCCCCAGCGCAATGACGATGCAGGTCATCATGATCACCGGCCAGGCGGCGGTGCTTTGGAAGAACGGGATTTTGCGGGTGCGCAACATGTGCACCACGAGGGTTTGCGACAGCAGCCCTTCGATAAACCAGCCGGACTGGAACAGCGTCTGCATTTCCACGCTGTTGGCCGAGAACACGTACCACATCAGGGCAAAGGTGGTGATGTCGAAGATCGACGAGGTCGGCCCGATCCAGATCATGAAGCGCCCGATGTTTTTCGCATCCCACTTGCGTGGTTTGGCCAGGTATTCCTTGTCCATCTTGTCCCAGGGCAGGGCCAACTGGGAGATGTCGTACATCAGGTTTTGCAGCAGCAAGTGGATCGCCAGCATCGGCATGAACGGAATGAACGCACTGGCCACCAGCACCGAGAACACGTTGCCGAAGTTGGAGCTGGCCGTCATGTTCAGGTACTTCATGATATTGCCGAAGGTCTCACGGCCCGTGAGCACGCCTTCTTCCAGCACCATCAGACTCTTTTCCAGAAGGATGATGTCGGCCGATTCCTTGGCAATGTCGGTGCCGCTGTCCACCGAGATACCGACGTCGGCATCGCGCAGCGCTGGTGCATCGTTGATGCCGTCGCCGAGAAAGCCCACAGTGTGGCCGTTGGACTGCAAGGCCTTGAGCACCCGGGATTTCTGCAGCGGGGTCAGTTTGGCGAAAATCGTACGCTCCTCGACCCGCAGCTTGAGAGTGGCGTCATCCATGGCCTCGATTTCCACGCCCAGCAGCGGTTCGCCTGGCTCCAGCCCCACCTGGCGGCAGATGGTGCGAGTGACTACGGGGTTGTCGCCGGTGAGCACTTTCACCGCCACGCCGATTTCCCGTAGCGCGGCGATGGCCGGGCCGGCGGTTTCTTTCGGTGGATCGAGGAACGTCAGGAAGCCACGCATCACCAGGTTGCGTTCATCGGTGGTGGTGTATTGGTTGCGTGCCAGGGCCTTGGGGATGTTGCGGGTTGCGACTACAAGCACCCGGAAACCATCCTCGTTGTAGTCGTTGGCGATGGCCAGCAACTCTTCGCGGCGGCGGTCATCCAGGACGACGGCAGCGTCACCTTCCATCACATGGGTAGAGATGCTAAGCATCTCCTCGACAGCGCCCTTGCACACCAACAGGTGGTCGTCGTGGCTGTCCTTGACCACGATGGACAGGCGCCGGCGCACGAAGTCGAAGGGCAGTTCGTCGACCTTGCTGTAGGCAAACGGCACCTGGAACTTGGGATTGTGCTCCGAGAATTGCACCACCGCCTGGTCCATCAGGTTCTTCATGCCGCTTTGGTGATGGCTGTTGAGCCAGGCCAGGGACAGCACCGCATCATCACGCTGGCCGCTGGCGTTGACGTGGTGCTCGAGGATGATTTTGTCCTGGGTCAGGGTGCCGGTCTTGTCGGTGCACAGCACGTCCATCGAGCCGAAGTTCTGGATCGCGTTCAGGCGCTTGACCACCACTTTACGCTTGGCCATGGCGTTGGCGCCCTTGGCCAGGTTGGCGCTGACGATCATCGGCAGCATTTCCGGGGTCAGGCCCACCGCAACGGCCAGGGCAAACATGAAGGCATCGCCCCAGTCGCCCTTGGAGAAGCCGTTGAGGAAGAACACGATGGGCACCATCACCAGCATGAAGCGAATCAACAGCCAGCTGACGCTGTTCACCCCCCGGTCAAACGCGGTCTGTGCCCTGGAGCCGACAATCGCCTTGGCCAACGAGCCGAAATAGGTGCGTGGCCCGGTCGCTACCACCACCGCCCGCGCTCGGCCGCTGACCACGTTGGTGCCCATGAAGCAGATGTTCGGCAAGTCCAGCAGGTTGCTCTGGTCTGCCACCTTGGAGGTGGCGGATTTTTGCGTGACATCTCCCAGGGTGTCGTATTTTTCCACCGGCAAGGCTTCGCCGGTCAGCACTGCCTGGCTGATAAACAGGTCACGGGATTCAATCAGGCGGATGTCCGCCGGGATCATGTCGCCGGCCGACAGTTGCACGATATCGCCGGCCACCAGGTCGCGCATCGGCACTTCCCGCAGGGTTGGTTGGGCGCCGACTTGCTCACGCCGCAGCACGGTGGCGGTGGTGCGGACCATGGCCTTCAAGGCCTCGGCGGATTTTGCCGAGCGGTGTTCCTGCCAGAAACGCAGCAGGCTGCTGAGCATGACCATCGTCATGATAATGATGACCTTGGTCAGGTCGACTTCTTCACCAGCCTGCAGCGGGAGCCAGTAATCGGTGACGAAGCTGATGCCGGCCAAGGTCAACAGGACGTAGATGAACGGGTTGTTCAGTGCCTGGAGAAACTGCACGAAGGCGTGAGGTGGCTTGTCATGGGCTACCTCGTTGTAGCCTTCCCGTTGCAGGCGAGCGCTGGCGTCCAGTTCGGTCAGGCCGTCCTTGGTCGCCCTGACGTTGGCGAGGGTGGTCGAGAGGCCGTTTTGAGCTTCACGGGCAGCACGCATCGACAGTTTGGTGTCGTTACCCGTGCTGTTTTTGTTCGGCAATGGTGTGTTTTTTATTGCGCTCATTGGATGTACTCCTGTCGCCAATTTTTCGACAAAACATACCCGGTACTTACCTGATGACAGGCGAGCGAAAGCATGCCGAGTCGCTGACTTCGCGATCGGTTTAAATAAAGTGTTGGGCAACTTTCTACAGGCCCGCTATAAGGTCGTTAGTTAACTAACGCGCAGCGGGCTACTACTGGCTTCGTCCATAGAGAACTCCAGCGAATCAATTAGCGAATAATCAGAAAACAGCCTGTATCGCGACGGCTGACGTTTCCAGCCGGCTTACGCCGCGCGAGCGCCCACGTAGAGGCTCAGCATCAGGCTCGCTTGGACGAGCAGGCTGGAAAAGTATCGACTCTGAGGGTCTTGAGGGTCGGCGTGATCCCATTGCTGGACTCGTTGGCCAGTCGTTGGGCAGATACGCCAGTGGGCCTGGGGATGGGCCGAGCTTACACGAGAGGAAGGGGTGACACAGGCCTTGCGGGTAGGGGAAAAGCCTACCGGCTCACGGCACAGCTTGGCACGCAGGGCCGAAGCCAGCGTGCGCAGATCAGGCAAAACAAGGAGTTGAAAGTTCATAACATGCCTCGGGACCGGACTGGCGCCGGATGAGGCAGTTACGTTGGAGCTTCAAGCTCTAGCGCAGCTTACCCGACCTGAAAGGCGAGTCCCGTCATTAACTGGGTTTAGCGCCCGACTCGCCGCATTCACGGTGATCGGACAGTAACTAGAGTTTGTGTCCATTGGCTTCTTTTGTGAGATTTAAAAAATGGCCCGGGTTGCAGGCACGGGCAATTTACTTAGGCGGTTACCGATTGTCAACATTAAAATAGTTAATGTGTTGCTGGTTCAGAATTCATTCAGATAAGAGGCGTGCAGAAGTTGCAGTACATATAAGCCGATCATATGCGCGCGTAGCGCCAATAGTGTCAGATCGACCGTTGATTGACCCGTTGCGACAGTTCGTCGGCGCTTTCCTTGCGTTCCGAGTAGCGGTCCACCAGGTCGGGTCGATCACGCAGTAGCAAAGTGAACTTTACCAACTCCTCCATCACGTCCACCACCCGGTCATACAGCGCCGAGGGCTTCATGCGGTCCTGGTCGTCGAACTCCATAAACGCCTTGGGCACCGACGACTGATTGGGGATGGTGAACATGCGCATCCAGCGCCCGAGTACCCGCAACTGGTTGACCGTATTGAAAGATTGCGAGCCTCCTGACACCTGCATCACCGCCAGTGTCTTGCCCTGGGTCGGGCGTACCGCGCCGAGGGCCAGGGGCACCCAGTCGATTTGTGCCTTGAACACCGCCGACATTGAGCCGTGGCGCTCCGGAGAGCACCAGACCTGGCCTTCGGACCATTGCATTAGTTCCAGCAGCTCCTGGACCTTAGGGTGGTCGCTGGGAGCATCGTCCGGCAGGGGCAGGCCCGATGGGTTGAAGATGCGTGTGTCGGCGCCCAGGTGTTGCAGCAACCTGGCGGCTTCTTCCACCAGCAGGCGGCTGAAGGAGCGTGGACGGGTGGAGCCGTACAGCAACAGGATGCGCGGGCGGTTGTCGAGATCGCTGTTCAGGTGGCCAGACAACGTGGCGTTGAGATTGGGCAGGGTGCTCATGATGGACTCCGGTTACAGCACGGCGATATGGTCGAGTTCGGCCTTCAGCTCAGTGGGGCTGAGGCTGGAGAAAGGCAACGCGAAAAAGGCCCGGCAGCGGGTTTCGATGGTTTCCAGGGTGGCGTGGAAGGCCGCATCGATGTGCGCTTCATCGCTGTTGAGGTCCGAAGGATCTTCCAGGCCCCAATGGGCCTTGATCGCTGGGCCGAAATACACCGGGCAGGTTTCACCGGCGGCCTTGTCACAGACAGTGATCACAATATTCGGCGGGCTGCCTTCGAAGGCCTCGTTGCCTTTGCTGTACAGGCCTTCGGTGCTGATCCCTGCGGCCTCTAGGGTACTGAGGCTGCGGGGCAGCACCTGCCCCTTGGGGAAACTGCCGGAACTGATGGCGTGAAAACCTTCCGGAGCCAGATGGTTAAACAGCGCTTCAGACAGGATGCTGCGGCAGCTGTTGGCGGTGCACATGAACAGCACTTTCATGACGGTTCTCCGTTAGATACTGAGGCGTAGAGCCAGGGCGGCAAGGGTGATCAACAGCACCGGCAGGGTCAGGACGATGCCGACCTTGAAGTAATAACCCCACGTGATATTGATACCTTTGCGTGCCAGGATATGCAGCCAGAGCAGGGTGGCGAGGCTGCCGATGGGGGTGATCTTCGGACCCAGGTCGCTGCCGATCACATTGGCGTAAATCATCGCTTCCTTGACCACGCCGACGGCGTGACTGGCCTCGATGGACAGCGCGCCGATCAGCACCGTCGGCAGGTTGTTCATCGCCGATGACAGCAGTGCCGTCAGTAGCCCGGTGCCCAGTGCTGCGCCCCAGATGCCGTAGTGGGCGAAGGTGTCGAGCCAGGTCGCCAGGTAGTCGGTCAGCCCCGCGTTGCGCAAGCCGTAGACCACTAGGTACATGCCCAGGGAGAAGATCACGATTTGCCATGGGGCTTCTTTCAACACCTTGCGGGTGGAGATATTGTGGCCTTTGGCGGCGATCACCAGCAGCAGTACGGCGCAGACGGCGGAGATCGCACTGATGGGAATGCCCAGGGGCTCCAGGGCGAAGCAGCCCACTAACAGAATGCCCAACACCCACCAGCCGGCGAGGAAGGTGGCGCGGTCATGGATCGCGGTTGCCGGGTCAGCAAGGTCGGCGGGGTCGTAAGCCTGGGGGATGTCTCGGCGGAAGAACCACAACAACACCGCCAGGGTCGCGGCGACGCTGACAAGGTTTACCGGCACCATCACCGCGGCATATTGGTTGAAGCCGATCTTGAAGTAGTCCGCCGAGACGATGTTCACCAGGTTCGACACCACCAACGGCAGGCTGGCGGTGTCAGCGATAAAGCCCGCGCCCATGACGAACGCCAGGGTTGCCGCTGGCGAGAAGCGCAGCGCCAGGAGCATCGACATGACGATGGGCGTGAGGATCAGCGCCGCGCCATCATTGGCGAACAGCGCCGATACCAGGGCGCCCAGCAGCACCATATAGGCAAACAGCCGACGGCCACGACCACGGCCCCAGCGGGCCACATGCAGCGCCGCCCAGGCAAAAAAGCCGGCTTCATCCAGCAACAGGCTGATGATGATCAGCGCGACGAACGTGCCGGTGGCGTTCCAGATGATGTGCCACACCACCGGGATATCCGTCAGGCTGATAGCGCCACAGGCGAGGGCCAGGATCGCGCCCATCGTGGCGCTCCAGCCGACGCCCAGGCCCTTGGGCTGCCAGATGACCAGGACGATGGTGAAGATAAAAATGGCAATTGCGACAAGCATGAAGCGCTCTCCGAGAAGTCAGCAGCAGGCACTGGCCCGTTGTGGTCTGTCGCCCATTGCGCCGAGACGTTGTGCATCCATGTGCAGCCAGGCTTCATTGGCCTGTAGCGTGGCTTCCAGAACCGTTGTCACCCATTGCGGTAACGCTGGATTGAGACGGTAATAGATCCATTGGCCCTGGCGGCGGTCCAGCAACAGCCCGCAACTGCGCAGTTGCGCCAGATGGCGGGAGATTTTGGGCTGGCTGTCGTCCAGAGCATGGATCAGCTCACAGACGCAAAGTTCGCCTTCGCGCAGGATCAGAAGCGCAACACGTGCGCGGGTGGCATCGGCCAGGCATTTGAAGACGCTGGGTGGGGGAAAGAGGTCTGACATGGACAGGGCCTTTCATATTCGATAGTTCGAATATACGGATATCCACATATATTAGTCAAAAGATGTTTCGATTGACCCACGTCAACGGCGCTGGAGTCGATGACAAGTGGTTGAAATTAAAATGAAACACAAATGTCCTAAAGTGCCTGCCCATCGGTTATTAAGGAAGAAACAGTGTGACCCGTGCGACTCGAAACCTGCGTAAAACTCTTGATTCTGTTGCGGACAACAATGAAACCGCGGCCTTTGACCTGATGCGCGCGGTGGAAAAACTCGGCGATGAAGTGTTGCGCCAGCGTCTGCTGAACACCATCCACCGCCTCAATCAGGATGCCCACGAACTGCGCGAAACGCGTGATGCGGTGGAGCGGGTGTCGGTCAAGCTTGCCTGAAGCCCACGCATCAGCCCGGCTGTTGAGCAAGATCATTCAAGACAACCCGTCTCGCCGCTGCCATGCTTGTCGACTGTCTGTCGATGAGCCTGTTGTCCATGCCTACTGCCTTGCCTCACTACGCCTTTGCCCGTGGCGCGATTGCGATCATGCCCTTATCCCTGGCCTGTGCCCCTTGGGGGCTGCTGGCCGGCTCTACGGCGATTGATGCCCAGTTCACCCCATGGGAAGCCCAGGGCCTGTCTACCATTGTGTTTGCCGGTGCCGCGCAGTTGGTGGCCATCGGTATGGTCAAGAGCGGTGCCAGCCTGATTTCTATTTTGCTGACCACCTTGCTGCTGACCTCTCAGCATCTGCTCTACGGCATGCACCTGCGTCCAACCTTGTCGCCGCTCAAGGCACGGTGGCGCATGAGCCTGGGCTTTCTCTTGACCGACGAGTTTTTCGCCCTGGTCAGCCAATATGACCGCCAGACCTTCAATCGTTGGTACGCCCTGGGCGTAGGGCTGACGTTCTACTTGATCTGGAACCTGTTTACCTTCGCCGGCATTGTACTGGGCAAAAGCATTCCCGGCCTTGATCAACTGGGCCTGGAGTTTTCCATCGCTGCCACCTTTATTGCCTTGATTACCCCCGTGGTGCGTGATGTGCCAACGGTGGTTTGCGTTGCGGTGTCATTGCTGTGTTCGGTGCTGCTGAGCTACTGGCAGTGGGAGTCGGCGGTGGTGGTGGCTGGCCTGTTGGGGATGAGCGTGGGTTATGCCTGCAAACGCCTGGGAGTAGGGCAGCAATGATCTTTGTGATGATTTTCGGCATGGGCCTGATCGTGTTCCTCAATCGCTACCTGTTCCTCGAACCGCGTCTGCCGGTGCGTCTGAACCGTGGCGCGCGGGAGTTTCTCGGTTTTGCGGTGCCTGGCATGCTGACCGCCATTTGCGGCCCGATCATTTTCTTGGCCGACCACAAGCTTAATCTGAGCCTGGGCAATCCCTACCTGCTGGCCGGAGTGTGCGCGGTGGCGCTGATGTTCTGGACCCGCAGCGTGTTGATCACGGTGCTGCTGAGCATGGCACTGTTTTACCTGTTTCGCTGGTTGCTCTGAGCGCCCACCGCAGGCAAAAAAAAGCCCGCGGGAGGGCGGGCAGAAGGGAGACTTCTAAAAATGAGCCTGCCCAATATAGAGGGCGAAGTCTCCCATTACAGTGAAACAAACTTCATCTGCAAGACAGGTTGACGATAGCTTTCCTTCGCCCGTGCAGGCGAAAAGCTGATGGTCGTCGATTAATCAGAGTCAGGAATGCCGCTCGAGCGAGCGGCAGAGTTGTATCAGTTTTTTGCGTTGAGTTTGCGCAGTTCGTCGTAAGTCGCCGACTGGACGAACCAGAAGCCGGAGATGATGCACCAAATCAGGGTACCGCCTATCAAGGCGCCCAAACCTGCCAGAAAACTCTGGCTGAACATCACCACCAGGCCTGTGATCCACAGGAACGCCAGTGCGATGTAGAGAACGGTATTGTTAACGCCGATGACGAAATCTTTCATGATGCTTCCTTTCTAGGTAGTGTCCCGCTGGCCTCATCAGTGAGGTCCAGCGTCGGTATCATAATGCCATACCTGACGTGTATGCCACCTTGGCCGCAGGTGGTGCACCCATTGCTCAACAGGAGAACCCCATGATTGTTACCACCACCCACACCATCGCCGGGCGTGAGATTGCCGAGTACCTCGACATTGTCAGCGCCGAATCGGTACAAGGCATTAATGTGGTACGAGATCTGTTTGCCGGGATGCGGGATTTTTTCGGGGGGCGCTCGCAAACGCTTGAGCGGGCGTTGAAGGAAGCGCGCATCCAGGCCACCGACGAAATAAAGCAGCGGGCGCATAGCCTGCAAGCGGATGCGGTGGTAGGTCTGGATTTTGAGATCAGCATGCCCGGCGGCGGACGCGGGGCGATGCTGGTGGTGTTTGTTACCGGGACGGCAGTGAAGCTGAAATAACCCCGGTTACTTCTTGTTGGCCTGGGCCTCGGCCGCCAGGCATTCCAAAGCGAACTGCTCGGTATAGCTCATCTGGATCGGGGTGGTTTCGCCCTTCACCGTGCGCTCGCCGTCGAGGATGTAGCGGATGCGCTTGTCGGTGACGCCGATGCGCTTGGCAATCCACGAAGGTGTCTGGCCGATGCGGCTGATCAGCTTGTCGGCATAGTCGGTGGATGGGTTGTAGAGTTCGGCGTTGGGTGTCATTGGTTTTCCGGATAAAAGCGGGTTTACAAGTAGGCGACAGGGTGACGCAATAATCACTCGGTGTCGCCTGCTATGTCCGCACCAATGGTAGAGTCGCGTTTTTTCCAAGGAAGTAATGGCATGCGGATGGTGGTAATAGGCGCTTTGGTACTGGCATCACTGGCCGGTTGCGCGGGCTCAAAGATGAAAGACGCGCGTTCTGCCGCGCCTTACAAGACCCTGGCTTCGGACAAGGCCGCCCTGGTGGTTGCCCAATGCATCCAGTTTGGCTGGCAGGATGAGTCCGTATTTGGCGTCGATGCCGGTGGGTTCATGGAACCTGCCGAAGGCGGTGGCCACACGGTCTACACCACCGGTGGCGATTACTTTGTCGACGTGCGCGGCGCGGGCAATGCCACCACCGTCAACTATTACGCAGCCGAGGACAACTGGGCCGCCAAGCGCCGCCTTGCGGCCCTGGCGACTTGTCTGTAAGACATTGCCTTAGAATTTTTCAGAAATGCCCGGCGGACACACCGCGGGCAATGCCTTAATATGCCCGCGCTCGCCCGGCGTCCTGGCTCTTTACCAGTACAAGGAAGTCGAGGCCAACGTCGGGAGGGCACCTGTTTCTTAAAGCCGCACTTAGCGCGGCATGTATCCCAGGTGCCAGCGTCGGGGAATCTTCAGCGACACCAGTCCCAGCAGCGCTGACAGAAAACCGCTGACCAACAGCGCACGAATGCCCATCTGCTGCTGCAGCAAGGCACCGATTACCGCACCCACAAACATGCCTGCCCAGGGAACCAGTTGCACTCGCCAGCCGTTCCTGCGCTCACCCAGCATCCAGCGCCCCAACCCCCGGCCGAAACGCGACAACGCGCCGGTCACATAAGTCAGACCCACCGGCAAGCCGTTGACCTCTTCCACGGCGGCATTGAGCATGCCCATGGCGATGATCGCCGCCAGCAAGGCCGGCAGTTGATTGGCAAACGGCCACGCCGCCGCCCCACACAGCAACGTGGCGATGCACAGCAACAGCGGCAAGGCGTGACGCTTGCTGACCCGGCTGAGGATCACACCCAAGGCATTGCCCGCGACAAACGTCGCCACCAGCAGCGTCAGGCGTGCGGTCAGGCCACGGTCGCCTTCACTGATTGCCACCGCCAGGCGCGTGGTGTTGCCGCTCATGAACGAGACAAAGTCGCCGCTGGCCATGAATCCGATGGCGTCGGTCATGCCCGCCAGCACCGACAGGCTGGCCACCAGCATCAGTCCGACACGGCCGCGCCATTTGTGTCGCTGCAGAAGGGCCGCGTTGGCGTAAGGTTTGAGGGCGGAGGGCAGCACAGGCTTAGGTTCCTTGATGAGATTATCCGGCCACTACCGTAGGACGCTTTGATCCAGACTGCAATGACCTAGCTCACTTCAAAGTGCCAGCCATCAGCGTGCCAACTCAAACAATGGGTCGGGTTGAGTGCAGCGAGAAACACTTCGTCGTGGGAGACCGCAACCATCGCCCCGGTAAAATCCTGCAATGCTTGTTCAAAAGCGATCACCGATTCCAGGTCCAGGTGGTTAGTGGGCTCGTCCAATAGCAGCAGTTGCGCCGGCGTCTCGCGCCACAACGCGACCGCCATGGCGGCCTTGAGTCGCTCCCCACCGCTGAGATTGCCCACCGGTTGCGTCACCCGCAAGGCGTCCAGTTGCAGCAGTGCCAGGCGCGTGCGCAACTCGCTTTCTGTCAGCGGCGTATCGAGCCGTTGCAGATGCTCGACAATCGAGAGCGTATCGTCCAGCAGCGCCAGCCGCTGATCGATATAGGCACTGGGCACATGAGCCCGGCATTCTCCGCTCAGCGGTTGCAATTGACCTGCCAGCAGCTTGAGTAAGGTGGATTTGCCGCAGCCATTGGGGCCGCTCACCGCCACGCGCATCGGGCCGATCAGGTTGACACTCAGGTAAGTGGTAGGTGCGTGGGCATCGAGCCAGGGCAACCGTGCCTGGTCCAGGGATAACACTTGGAGCCCGTATGGCAGTGTGGTCCCCGGCAGGGATAGTAACGTTGGTGTCTCGTCCACCACCCGCGCGTGAGCCTGGCGCACGCGCTCATTGAGTTCATTCTTGTGCTGCACTTGGGCGCTGCGCACAGTGCTGACGATGTCATTGGCGGCACCTTTCCAGCGTGACCGGGTGAGCGGGTCGACATTGGCGGTTTCTGCGTGTTTGCGGGCGCTGGCGGCGTGGCGCTGGACGCTGTCATGGTCTTTTTTCAGGCGTTTGCGTTCGCGGCTGCGGTCCAGGCGAGCATGTTCGAGGGCGGCCTGGGCGGCGTGCCGTTCGGTCTCGCGCTGCGCGCGAAAATCATTGTAGTTGCCACCGTATACCTGCGTGCCCAGGGGTGACAGTTCGATGATCCGCTCCAGAGTGTTGAGCAACTGCCGATCGTGGCTGACCACGATCAGGCCCCCGCGCCAGTCGCCCAAGGTCTTGAGTAGCCAGTCGCGGCCAGCGCTGTCCAGATGATTGGTGGGTTCGTCGAGAATCAGCAACTGCGGTTGGGACAAGAGCGCGCCGATCACCGCGACCCTGGCCAGTTGGCCGCCGCTGAGTTGCTCGGCCGGGTCTTCAACATCGACCTCGGATAAATCCGCCCCATCCAATGCCTTGCGCAGGCGCTCGGCCAGGTCCCAGCGGTCGTCGACCAAGTCCAGGTCCTCGGCCGTCGCTTCACCCTTGGCCAGGCGTTGAAGAGCCATGAGGACGTCGGCGCAGCGAGTCAGTTGGGCAACGGTTTGGCCGGGAAAGAGGGGAACCGTTTGTGGGACATAGGCCAGCCTGGCCGAAGACTTAAGCAGGCCGGAAGAGGGCATGAGCAACCCCGCAATCAATCGCGCCAGGATGCTTTTGCCCATGCCATTACGGCCGACAATCCCGGTGGGTGTGTGATCGAAAGTTAAGGTCAGGTCTTCCAGCAATGTTTCGCCATTGGCGAACTGGAAACCCACGCGATGCAAAGAAACAAGCACAGGCAGCCGGTTGACGTCAGTCATCAGCACCTCCAAAAAATGTGGGGCAAGCCAACAAGCGCGCCAGGCGGCTCGTTGCGATTACATTTTGGAAGGCTTAGTTGTTCACGTCGGCGGTCGTCCTGCGATCAGAAAGGACCAACAGGGTAACGCACTTGGGTTTTTTCCTACAAGGATGCAGCCAGTTGTTCGAGAAACATCGCCAGCCCCACTTCCTCGACTTTCAAGCCTTTGCGCACCCGGGGCTTGGGCAGTTTCGCCAGCTCGCCTAGGCTGAAATACTCCAGCACGGCCGGGTGGATATAGCACTTGCGGCACACCGCCGGGGTATTGCCCAATTGCCTGGCAACGTCCTTGACCATCTCCACCACATGCTTCTTCGCCTCCGATTCAGGCTGCCAGGCCAACTCCCGCAACACCGCCAACGCCAGGGCGCTGCCGGCCCAGGTGCGGTAATCCTTGGCGGTGAAGTCGGCGCCGGTGAGGCTATGCAGGTACGCGTTGACGTCTGTGGAGCTGATCGTATGGCGATCGCCATTTTCGTCCAGGTATTGAAAGAGATCCTGCCCTGGCAATTCCAGGCAGCGCTTGATGACATTGGCCAGGCGCCGGTCCTTGACGGTGATCTGGTGCTCGATGCCGCTCTTGCCGCGAAACTGGAACAGGATCGCGCTGCCGCTGATGTCCACGTGTCGGGCGCGTAGGGTGGTCAGCCCATAGGAGCGATTATCCCGAGCGTATTGGCTATTGCCGACGCGGATAAGTGTGGCATCCAACAGCAGGATCACCGTGGCCAGGACTTTTTCGCGATTAAAACCGGGCGCGGCAATCTGCGCTTCCAGGTGTTTGCGCAGTTTCGGCAGGGCGTTGCCGAACGCTTGCAGACGGGAGTATTTATCGCCGTCGCGCACTTCGCGCCAGCGCGGGTGATAGCGGTATTGCTTGCGCCCCCTGGCATCGCGGCCGGTGGCTTGCAGGTGACCGCGCGGGTCGGAGCAGACCCACACGTCGGTATAGGCCGGTGGCACCGCCAGAGCGTTGATGCGCTTGACCTCGGCCGCGTCGGTGATGCGCTGGCCACGGGCATCGAAATACTGGAACGTGCCGCGTACTTTCTTACGGCTCAGGCCCGCCTGGGTGTCGTCAACGTAATGCAGGTCGCGGGGCAGGTCGGCAAGCAACGCAGGATCGGGCATGGGGCGAAGTCCTTGGCAACAAATCAGGCCGGTATGACTGATTGACCACCGTGGTTTGCGGTCGTGCCAATGGATTCCAACTGCTCACGCCAGCACCGCCACCGCTTTGATTTGCGCCCACAACGCCTGGCCTGGATGCAGTTGCAACTGGTCTCGCGAGAAGCGGGTGATGCGCGCCAGCAACGGCGTCCCTGCCGCGTCGAGCCGCACCAATACATGGGCACTGTTATCGGCAGGGATTTCCTGGGTCACGGTCACCGGCAGTCGATTGAGGATACTGCTGTGTTCCTCAGGCTGCAGGCTGAGGCTGACATCCCGGGCCTGGACTTTAAAACGCAGGTGCTTGCCCAGCTCCAGCGGCGTATGGGCGACGCGTACCTGCAACTGGCTGTCGGGCAGTTGCAGGGTGAGCAACTGGTAGTGGGCGTCATAGGCGCTGACTGTGCCGTTGATCACCACCCCGGCATCGTCGCCAAGGGCCAGCGGCAGGTCGAGGCGAGCCAAGGTTTCGCCGATGGGGCCGCTGGCCAGGACCTTGCCGTCGCTGAGCAGGACAATGTGATCGGCCAGCCTCGCCACTTCATCCTGGGCGTGGCTGACGTACAACACCGGAATCTCCAACTGGTCATGCAAGCGTTCCAGGTAGGGCAGGATCTCGCTCTTGCGTTTGCTGTCCAGGGCCGCCAACGGCTCATCCATCAACAGCAGGCGCGGGCTGGTGAGCAGGGCGCGGGCGATGCCGACCCGCTGGCGTTCGCCGCCAGACAAATGTTGGGGATGACGGTCGAGCAGGTGGCCGATGCCCAACAGTTCTGTGGCCTGGGCCATGTCCACTCGTCGTTGTGACCGGGGGATGCGTTTGAGGCCGAACTCCAGGTTGGCCAGCACCGACAAATGCGGGAACAGGCTGGCTTCCTGGAATACATAGCCGAGGGCGCGTTTATGGGGCGGGACAAATAACCCTTTACGGCTGTCCTGCCACACCTCATCGTTGATCTGGATAAATCCATCTTCGGCCCGTTCCAGCCCGGCAATACAACGCAAACAGGTGGTTTTACCGGAGCCGGAATGCCCGTAAAGCGCGGTCACCCCACGGCCAGGCAACTGCAGATCAAGATCCAGGGCAAAATCGGAATAGCTCAGTTGCAGGCGTACTTCAATCATCGACATCAACTCCAGCCCGCTTTGGTTTTACGGCTGGAGTAGAGCGCCAGCAACACCAGGAAAGAAAACACCACCATCGCCCCGGCGAGCCAATGGGCCTGCATGTATTCCATGGCTTCGACATGATCGTAGATCTGTACTGAGACCACCCGGGTCTTGTCGGGGATATTGCCGCCGATCATCAGCACCACGCCGAACTCGCCGACGGTATGGGCAAAACCGAGAATCGAGGCGGTGATAAAGCCCGGACGGGCCAGGGGCAGGATTACGTTGAAAAAAGTGTCCCAGGGGTTGGCCCGCAAGGTCGCGGCCACTTCCAGCGGACGGGTGCCGATGGCGCTGAAGGCGTTCTGCAACGGCTGCACCACGAAAGGCATCGAGTAGATTACCGAGCCAATCACCAGGCCAGCAAAGCTGAAGGTCAAGGTGCCCAGGCCCAGCCATTGGGTGAACTGGCCGACATAGCCATTGGGGCCCATGGTCAGCAGCAGGTAGAAGCCAATCACCGTCGGCGGCAATACCAGCGGCAGGGCAACCACCGCACCAATGGGGCCGCGCCACCAGGAGCGAGTGCGCGACAGCCACAAAGCAATCGGCGTGCCGATGATCAGCAGAATGGCAGTGGTCAGCGACGCCAGTTTCAGGGTCAGCCAGATTGCGGAAAAGTCGGCACTCGATAGGGGCATTTACAGGTGGTAACCGTAGGATTTGATAACGGCAGCGGCTTTCGGCCCTTTGAGGTAGTCAACCAGTGCCTTGGCGACCGGGTTGTCCTTGCCTTTGTTGAGGATCACCGCGTCTTGTTTGATCGGGTCGTGCATGGTGTCTGGAACGATCCAGGCCGAGCCACTGCTGACTTTGCCGTCTTTATAGATCTGCGACAAGGCAACAAAGCCCACTTCGGCATTGCCGGTGGACACAAACTGATAGGCCTGGGTGATGTTCTGACCTTCGACGAGCTTGTCCTTGACCTTGTCGGTCAGGCCCAGCTTGGCCAGCACTTGGGTAGCGGCGAGACCGTAAGGCGCTGCTTTGGGGTTGGCGATGGACAGGTGCTTGTAGTCATTTTTCTTCAGTACGTCGCCCTTGGCATCGACATAACCTTCCTTGGCCGACCACAGCGCCAAGGTGCCGACCGCGTAAGTGAAGCGCGAACCCTTGACGGTAGCGCCTTCGCTTTCGAGCTTTTGCGGGGTGGTGTCGTCGGCGCTGAGGAACACCTCAAACGGCGCGCCGTTCTTGATTTGGGCGTAGAACTGGCCGGTGGCACCGTAGGCGGCGACCAGTTTGTGGCCGGTGTCTTTTTCGAAATCAGCGGCAATTGCCTGGATTGGCGCGGTGAAGTTGGCAGCCACGGCCACCTGGACTTCATCGGCCTGGGCCGAGCCGAAGGCAAAGAGGGCGATAAACGTTGCGAGGGTGGTCGGGGCCAGGCGTGAAGCGCGAATCATCATGAAGCAGCTCCTTTGGGGCCGCCTGTGGCGGCTTGTTATAGGCAGAGGGTTAAATCGCTATGTAGATGAATATATAGCGGTTAGCCATCGGCGGTACAGTGCCACGTTGCCTCAGGCCAGCGTGTTGATGATCTCCCGGTGAGGGTGATGTCAGGTTCTGCCGAGCTTCTCCAGGGTTTGGCGGGCCAGTTCCAGGGTCAGGTCGTAGGTGGAAATGTCTTTACCCAGGCGCAGCGCCTGGCCCGCCCACAGGTTGCTGAAGCCTGCTTCATCCTTGGCCCGTAGCGGCATCAGTGCGCCGCCGGACAGCGGGAAGGCCGGCGCCGTCGGGTTGATTGCCCCCAGTTCGCGCATCACTCGGTTGATGATGCCGCGCGCCGGGCGCCCGGTGAACAGGTTGGTCAGCGCCGTTTCGCTGGCCTGGGCGGTGCGCAAGGCATGGTGGTGCGATGGCGTGACATTGGCCTCGGGTGTGAACAGGTACGCTGTACCCATCTGCACCGCCGACGCACCAAGGGCGAAAGCGGCAGCAATGCCCCGGGCATCACCGATCCCGCCGGCGGCAATCACCGGCACGCTGACGGCATCGACGATCTGCGGCACCAGGGCCATGGTGCCGATCTGGCTGCTGAGGTCTGCGCTAAGGAACATCCCGCGATGACCGCCTGCCTCAAAGCCCATGGCGATGATCGCATCGCAGCCGTGCTGCTCAAGCCAGATGGCTTCTTCCACCGTGGTGGCTGATGACAGTACTTTCGCGCCGGTAGCCTTTACCCGATCCAGCAGGGCTTTTTCCGGCAGGCCAAAGTGAAAACTGACGACTTCTGGGCGGAATCCTTCCACCACTTGGCAGGCGGCATCGTCGAAGGGCGCGCGGTTGGACACGGGTGCCGGTGCCTCAAAATCGGCGCCCAGTTCGCGGTAGTAAGGTTTCAGCAGGTTTTTCCACTCAGCGTCGCGCTCGGCGTTGGGTGTGGGCGGCTTGTGGCAAAAGAAGTTGACGTTCAGCGGCGTTGAGCTGTGTTGGCGAATGGCGGTCAGCGCTTCACGCAGTTGTTCGATGCTCAGCGCTGCGGCAGGCATCGAGCCCAGCGCGCCGGCCTTGTTGGCGGCGATGACCATGGCCGGGCCAGTGGCGCCAGCCATGGGCGCCTGGATGATCGGCAGTTTGATGCCAAGCAGGTCGAGAATTCGGGTGTCTGGCCAGGTGCTCATGGATTGCTTCTCCAGCGTTGAAACACTTAGGAATGGCTACGGGTTGCTTTTAGCAGGGGTAGATAGCGCAAGGCCAGTCTGTATTACTCACTGGACGAGCCCGGCCTTTCGTGCGGGGTTGTTATGGGGCGGGGTCAGTCGTTGGCCTGCCCAAGTACCTCAAGGGCGAGTGATCCGCTTTCTGCCGTGCTTTCCCGCTCCAGCAACTGCCGCTTGCGCTCAACCCCCCAACGATATCCCGACAGGTTGCCATCGCTGCGCACCACGCGATGGCAGGGAATTGCCACCGCCAGGCTGTTGGCGCCACAGGCCTGGGCCACAGCGCGAAAGGAGGCCGGGGCGCCGATACGCTTGGCAATCTCTGCGTAGCTGGCGGTGCTGCCCACAGGGATTTCTCGCAAGGCTTGCCAGACCCGTTCCTGGAAGGCGGTGCCGCGTAAATCCAGGGGCAAGTCCAGGCCCAGCGCTGGCGCTTCGACAAAGCCCACCACTTGGGCAATCAGTTGTTCGAAGTCACGGTCCGCGCCAATGAGATACGCGCGGGGAAATTGATCCTGCAGGTCACGCAACAGCTTGTCCGGATCATCCCCGAGCAGAATTGCGCAAACCCCTCGATTGCTCTGCGCCACCACAATTGCCCCCAGCGAGCATTGGCCAACGGCGAAGCGGATATCGCTGTTAGTGCCGCCGGCCTTGTAGTCGCTGGGTTTCATGCCGAGCAACCGGTCGGCTGATTCGTAGAAGCGACTGTTGGAGTTGAAGCCCGCGTCGTACAACGCATCGGTCACTGACTGACGATCCTTGAGGCCTTCTCGCATTTTGCGTGAGCGATGGGCGCTGGCATATCCCTTGGGGGTCAGGCCGGTGACGGTCTTGAACACGCGGTGAAAGTGGAAGGGGCTCAAGCCAGCGAGGCTGGCCAGGGTTTCCAGGCTTGGGAGGTTCTCGGCCTGCTCGATATGTCGGCAGGCGGTGGCCACTAGTTGGGCGTGGCGCTGGGCAATTTGGGTTTGATCCCCTGAGGCGCGTTTACTTGGGCGATAGCCGGCGGCTTCGGCTTGTTGTGGCGTGTCGAAGAACTCGACGTTTTCCGGGCGCGGCAGGCGCGAGGCACTGCTGGGGCGGCAATAGACACCGGTGGTTTTTACGCCGTAGACAAACGCCAGGTCAGCCTTGGGGTCGCGGGCGACAATCGCGGCCCAGCGCGGGTCTTGTTCAATGGTCATGGGCGACAGCTCGGCAGGAGACAGAGGGCAGGATAGTCGTTGTGATCAACCTAGGCACTCCGGTGCTTGCGGTCAAATTTGAAGCCTTCAACCCGCTGTGCGAAACGTCAGGTTGATGCGTTGGGGGCCCATGACTGCATGCAGGCCTTCGTTGATTGGCATTACCCCGTGAAAGCGCAGGCGATCCACGCCGCCCCAGACCACCACGTCGCCATGGAACAACGAGACTTTTTGCGTCTTGTCACTGCGCTCATGGCCGCCAAACAGAAACATTGCAGGCAAACCCAGAGACACCGAGACCACGGGTGCCGTGTAGCAGCGTTCGTTCTTGTCCTGGTGCAGAGACATCTTGGCCCCCGGCACATAGCGGTTGATCAGGCAGGCGTCCGGCTTAAAACCGTCGAACCCTGCATGCGCCGCTGCCATCACCGCCAGTTCGCGTAATGTTGCTGGCAGCTGCGGCCAGGGTTGCTGGCGAGTAGGGTCGATGGTTGTGTAGCGGTAGCTTGTACGGTCAGTGGTCCAGCCCAGGGCGCCACAACTGCTGAGAGCGGCCGACATGGTAAAGCCGCCTGGAGTGACCATTTGCCGAAACGGTGACTGGGCCAACACGGCCCGGAGCTCAGGCAGCAGGCGCTCGACCCAGGGCAGGGCATAACCCCTGAGGACGTAGGATTGTTCACCTATTTGTTCGCGGCCTGCGGGTTGTTGCAAAGCTTCGTCGGTAAACAGGTCTGCGGTAGGGCCGGGAATCGGCTTACTGCGCATCGTGAAAAATCACTCCCAAGGTATGACGCTCGCCACTGTGCAGAACACTGACCCCATGACGCAAGGTCACCCGATGAAATCCCCGGGCACTGGGCATCGGCCGCTGATTGACGGCGAAGATCCCCGCGTCACCCTTGTTTAGCGGTACCGCTTGGGCGCGGGATTGCATCCGTGGGCGGATGAGGAAGGCATCGGCGAATTCCTGTGGCAGCGGTTGAGTGCAGCCAGTCTAGGAAGTCGCCAAGTGTGTGGCACTCCGATGCTTGCGCTCGAATTACAGGGCCTTGCTGACTTTTATATCGCTGATTACATCGTCGGCAGCGTGAATCTTAGCCAAGGCTTGCTTGGCCTCTTCGACACTGCCGGATGCCAATTGGGCAAATTCAAAGCGCGGTTGGCCGTCGAGCTTGTACTTGATGACGTATTTGGTGGTTTGAGTCACGGTCTTTCCTGTCGGCAATAGTTGCGCAATCAGCTCAGTTTGGAGTTGGTGCGGCGAACAATGCGAATTTTGTGGGACAAGGTCGGCACGCGGGTGACGCTGATGGCCCGACGGTTGACGGTGTCCAGGGTGATGTTCCAGAAGCCGGTGCTTGGTGCGGTGATCTTGGCCGGAAACTTATCGAATGCGCCACCATGGTAAGTATGGCGACCACCGTTCTTGAAGCTGCGAAAATTCGCATCGCTCATCAGACGGATATTACAAATCTGCGAGCATTCGATGACGACAATGTCCCCTTCGTTAAGGTGCTCGCGCTGGTGGATGAATTTCATGAGGTGTCTCCAGAAGGGCTTTTTCTGAAAAATCAGAATGATACGTAGGTTAAGATGGAGTTTATCAGCCCCAGCACGTTTATTATCGGGTCGTCGTCGGCGTCTTCGACAATTTAAAACAGTTATTTACCGAGTTATCATGGATAAATCCTATGTGGGCGGGAGAAAAATACCATCCCCGCTGTCGTAGGGTCTTTATCGGAGGTTTTCTATGAAGTGGAGTGTATTGGTTCTGGCCTTGGCGATAGGTGGGTGTGCTTCGGTTTCAGACATCAAGCAAACACCGCCAACCTTGGCGGTCATCTCCGGCAAGAAACCGCAGGAGTATGCGGCATGTGTTGTACAGAAACTGTCATCGACCCGCAGACCGTCACAGATCGAACCCCACAAGGAAGGTGTTCGGGTGATCGTGCCGCAGAAGTTTTCAGCTGATCCGTCTGCCATTTTTGAAATCGAAGACCGCTCCAGCGGCAGCAGTATCAAGCTCTACGAGAGTATGTCGAATGTCCCGATTCGTCCGGGTGATGTGAAGAAAGCTGCGGAAGAATGCATTTCCGGTTGAGCCTGCAAGGCCGCCTATACCCTATCGAATCCGATTTGAAGAGCCTGACCTGCTGATGCAGTGTCAGGTTTTTTTTGTCTGTTGTTTGTAGGTCGTTTCTACTGATTATCGATTTACGATTACTTTTCCTGCCGCTTGAGGTGTTGTGGCGGTTAGCTCATTGACCTACCATTTGTTGGCTTATGCCTTATGGGCCTAAGCATATAACTATAAAAATGGAGTCGTGATGATGTCTCTGGATAGAGTTCTGATGGGTAGCGCGTTGCTATTGATGCTGGGCAGCGCCCACGCGCTGGAAGGTAAGAAGGTCTTTGCCGAGGGCGGCGTGCAGCCTGGCGCGGCGGCTTGCATGGCCTGTCATGGTGCCGATGGGTTGGGCTTGGCGGCGGCGGGCTTTCCGCGCTTGGCGGGTTTGCCGGCGGCGTATTTGCGCAAGCAACTGGATGATTTCAGAAGTGGCGCGCGTAGCAGCCCGGTGATGCAGTCGCTGGCCAAGGCACTTACTGAAGAAGAAATTGCAGCGGTGACCCAAACGCTGGCGGCGATGCCGACGCCTGCTGTTGCCACTGCCCATCGAAGTGCCACACCTGGCAGCCCCGCAGAAAAACTCGCGCTGCAAGGCGCCTGGGATCGGCAGATTCCCGCCTGTGTCAGCTGCCATGGGCCGTCAGGTGTTGGTGTCGGGGAGGCTTTTCCACCATTGGCAGGCCAGTCTGCGGCTTACTTGGCTGGACAGTTGAATGCCTGGCAGAGCGGGGCGCGGCACAACGATCCCAATGACCTGATGGGGCACATCGCCAAATCCCTTACGGCTGAAGAAGTGCAAGGCGTGGCCACTTACTTCGCTTCGCTGAGCGGTCAGGAGGTCAAGCCATGAAGATCTTTTCGTTTGTATCCCTGCTGGGTTCTTTGGTCAGCTTGCCCGCGCTGGCTGCCACCGTCGTCATGGAAGATCAATCGCAACTGCAGGTGCCGGCGGCGTCGCATCCGACCATCACCCAGTTCCAGCCACCCCAGGAAAGCGAGTTGCCAGATAATGCCTACGGCAAGCTGGTGATGCAGGGGTATGCGTTGTTTGTCGACACCAAGCGCCTGGCGCCGCAGTTTGTCGGTAATGGCCTCAATTGCAGCAACTGCCACCTGGACCAGGGCCGTCTGGCCAATTCGGCGCCGTTATGGGGCGCTTACCCGCTGTACCCGGCCTATCGAAAAAAGAACGACAAGGTGAATACCTTTGCCGAGCGCCTGCAGGGTTGCTTCCAGTTCAGCATGAATGGCGGCAAGCCGCCTGCTTCGGACAGCCCGGAGATTACTGCGCTGTCGGTCTATTCCTATTGGTTGGCAAGCAAGGCGCCATTGGGCGTCGAGTTGCCGGGGCGAGGTTATCCTGATGTGCCGCAACCGGCCAAGGGATATGACCTGGCCGGGGGCGCCGAGGTATACAAGGGCCAGTGTGCGGTGTGTCATGGTACTGAGGGGGAGGGTCAGAAAGTTGGTGACAGTTATGTGATGCCGCCGTTGTGGGGTAAGGACTCCTACAACTGGGGCGCCGGTATGCACCGGATCAACACCGCGGCTTCTTTTATCAAACACAATATGCCCTTGGGCAAGGGTGGCAGCTTGACCGATCAACAGGCGTGGGACGTGGCAGCGTACGTCAACCGCCATGAACGGCCCCAGGACCCGCGCCTGGTGGAGGGTTCCGTGGAGAAGACCCGGGTCAAGTTCCACGCCAATGATGGGGTCAACCTGTATGGGCAAACGGTCGACGGCGTGTTGATTGGCCAAGGCATCCGTTAAACTGTCGGTAACCCACAAAAAATGCCGCTGAGGCCTGAGGTTTTAGCGGCATTGTTTTTTCGGAAATAAGATATGAAACGCGAGCAAGTCAGAGAGCGGCATGCAGAGAATCACATCTCGGCGACCCATGTGATTCAAAATCCGGCCGATCCAGGGGAATGGATTGTATTTTTCAAGAAAAGCGCCGGGCGTAGCTTTTTCCTGGTGGATGATCAGGACGAGGTCGAATCTTTTGCGCACCTAGACGACCTGATCGACACCATTCGTGGCCTGGGTATCAAGTTCGCCGAAATTCACATGTAATCGGCAAGCTTACTTGCAGACCACCACCACGCTGCGGCCTTTGAAGTTGCCGACATCCGCGCCCAAGGTCTTGTCGCTTTCCTTCAGGGACGGCGTGCCCTCGGTGCCGACGATACGGTAGCCGGTGCCCGCGCAAGAAGCTTCGGCTTTTTCGTAGCAGCTGGCCCAGGAATTGGCTTCGCCGGAGCAGTCGATGGTCAGCCCTTGTTCGCCGTTGTTCAGGTAAGTGTCGGAGGCGGTGGTGCAGCCGGTGAGCGCCAGTACCGCAATCAGTGCCAGAATCTTGTTCATGTGAGAGTCGTCGTCAAAAGGTGTTGAAGGGGGGCGCTGACACTGTCGTGGGGCGTTTCGAGGGAGATTATAGCGAACGGCCATCAAGGTACAGGCAAACACAAAAAAGCCCCGTTCACCGGGGCTTGATGCGCAGGGCGGCAGGCTTACTTGCCCTTCGGTCTTTTGCTCGACGCGTGGCCAGCTTCATCCACAAACACTTCGGCTACCGCAATGGCTTCGCGTTCGGTCGCAAATGTTCCGGCGACGCTGTCACCGTGGAAGTTGATCAAGTGCCAGCCATCCGCTCGCTGTGTGATCAGGTAGCCGTTCACGCCTTTTGGTTCTGACATCTATCAATCTCGTTGTTTGGTTCAAGGGTGCAATGATAGCGCCAAACGCGATGGGGTCGCGCAAGTTGTTGCAGGTCAGTGCCGATATCCCCCAAAGCATGCTAAAAAGGTTGCAGACCTTTGAAATAACGAGGTGCAGCCGATTTTGATGGTGCCATTGGTGAGGCTTGTTGGAAGATGAGCGGAACTAACGCCGACATTTTTTCTCTATGTTGACATCGCAACGCCAGCAGCACCCATTGTAAGGTGACTGCGGCCTGATTAGACTGCGCCGAATTTCGTACGCACAGCCCTTTTAAGGACTCATATGATCAAGAAATGCTTGTTCCCAGCAGCCGGTTACGGTACTCGCTTCCTGCCAGCGACTAAAGCCATGCCCAAAGAGATGCTGCCGGTGGTAAACAAGCCACTGATCCAGTACGGCGTCGAAGAGGCACTGGATGCCGGTTTGAATGAAATCTCCATTGTGACCGGCCGTGGCAAGCGCGCCCTGGAAGACCACTTCGACATCAGCTACGAGTTGGAAAACCAGATCAAGGGCACCGACAAGGAAAAGTACCTGGTCGGTATCCGTAAACTGCTCGACGAGTGCTCGTTCTCCTACACTCGCCAGACCCAAATGAAGGGCCTCGGCCACGCGATTCTGACCGGTCGCCCGCTGATCGGTGATGAACCTTTCGCCGTGGTGCTGGCGGATGACTTGTGCGTTAACCTGGACGGCGACGGTGTGTTGACTCAGATGGTCAACCTGTACAAGAAATACCGTTGCACCATTATTGCCGTTCAAGAAGTCGATCCTCAGGAAACCAACAAGTACGGTGTGATCGCTGGCGATGACATCGGTGATGGCCTGATCCGCGTGCGTGACATGGTCGAGAAGCCAGCTCCGGAAGATGCGCCATCGAATCTGGCGATCATCGGTCGCTACATCCTGACTCCGGACATCTTCAAGCTGATTGAAGAGACCGAGCCAGGCAAGGGCGGCGAAATCCAGATCACTGATGCGCTGATGAAGCAAGCCAAAGACGGCTGCGTGATTGCCTACAAGTTCAAAGGTCGACGCTTTGACTGCGGCGGCGCTGAAGGCTACATCGAAGCGACCAACTTCTGCTTCGAACACTTCTACAAAACCGGCAAGGCTTACTGATTCACGGTTGCCTGCTGATCTCAAGAAAGCCACCTTCGGGTGGCTTTCTTGTTTTCCGGGTCCGTATTTCGGGTCATGTATTGCCTAGTGAATGGCAGCAGGTATGCTGATGTCCTGCCGAGGAGAGTGAAATGGCCTACGATTTTGATCTTTATGTAATTGGCGCCGGTTCTGGCGGTGTGCGGGCTGCGCGGTTTGCTGCCGGGTTTGGAGCCAAGGTGGCCGTGGCGGAAAGCCGCTACCTGGGTGGCACCTGCGTCAACGTTGGTTGCGTGCCAAAAAAGCTGCTGGTGTATGGCGCGCACTTCGCCGAAGACTTCGAGCAAGCCAGTGGTTTCGGCTGGTCCCTTGGGGAGGCGAATTTTGATTGGGCGACCTTGATTGCCAATAAGGATCGCGAGATCAATCGCCTCAATGGCATTTATCGCAACCTGCTGGTCAACAGTGGCGTGACCTTGCATGAGGGGCATGCGCGGCTGGTGGATCCGCATCAGGTGGAAATCAACGGTGAACGCTTCACCGCCAAACATATTCTGATTGCCACCGGTGGCTGGCCGCAGATCCCGGAAATTCCGGGGGGCGAGCATGCCATTGGCTCCAATGAGGCCTTCTTCCTTAAAGAGCTGCCCAAGCGCGTGCTGGTGGTGGGCGGTGGTTACATCGCGGTGGAGTTCGCCGGGATTTTCCATGGCCTGGGTGCCCAGACTACCTTGCTGTATCGCGGCGACCTGTTTCTGCGCGGTTTTGATGGCGCGGTACGCAAGCATTTGCAGGAAGAGCTAACCAAGCGTGGTCTGGACCTGCAATTTAATGCCGATATCGAGCGCATCGACAAGCAGGCCGATGGCAGTCTCAAGGCCACCTTGAAAGACGGTCGCGTGCTGGAGGCGGATTGCGTGTTCTACGCTACCGGCCGGCGGCCGATGCTCGACAACCTGGGGTTGGAAAACACCAAGGTCAAGCTGGACAAGCGCGGTTTCGTCGAAGTCGATGATCTGTACCAGACTGCCGAATCGTCGATCCTGGCCATTGGCGATGTCATCGGGCGTGTGCAGCTGACGCCTGTAGCATTGGCTGAAGGCATGGCTGTGGCTCGCCGCCTGTTCAAGCCTGAGCAGTATCGCCCGGTGGATTACGCGATGATTCCGACGGCGGTGTTCAGCTTGCCGAATATCGGTACTGTCGGCTTGAGTGAAGAGCAGGCAAAGGCTGACGGTCACAAGGTGCAGATATTCGAAAGCCGTTTCCGGCCGATGAAGTTGACCCTGACCGACTGTCAGGAGCGTACGTTGATGAAGCTGGTGGTCGACGCCGAGACCGACAAGGTTCTGGGTTGCCACATGGTCGGGCCGGATGCCGGCGAGATCGTCCAGGGCCTGGCGATCGCCCTCAAGGCGGGTGCGACCAAGCAACATTTCGATGAAACCATCGGCGTGCACCCGACGGCCGCGGAAGAGTTCGTCACCATGCGCACGCCTGTGGCTGGCTAATCAGTCCTTGGCAGTTGCCTCTGGCGCCGTCGCAACGACGGCCGCCAGGCGCAACGTTTCGATACTGGCCTGGGCTTTGGCCAGATTCAGTTCCAGAGTCTTGTTGGTCTGCTGGTGTTCGGTCAGCGCCTCCTGGCGTGACTGAGTTTCCAGCAGGGCGACGCGCAGGCGTTCCTGGAGAAGCGTGCGCTCGCTATCGATCAGGCTGACCTGTTCGCTCAGTTGGCGCTGTTGCTCACGGTCCTTGCGGGACTGCTCTTGCAGTGTGCCCAGCTCCTTTATGGTAACGCGATGCTCAATCAGCAGCCGCTCGTTATCGCGGTGCAATTGGGTGATCTCGTCCTGGCGCACCATTGCGCTCTGCTGCGCCTGACGCAGTTCTGCCTGCACCTGCTGCAACTGACCCTCATGACGCCGCTGCTCCTGCTCGCGCTGATCCTTGATCGCGTTGCGGTAATGCTCCAGTGCATCTCGCGCATGCAGGTGCTTTTCTTCCAGTGAGCGAACCTGCTCGTCCTTGTCGTTGATCCGTAGTTCGTAATCACTGCAGGCCTGGCTCAGGCCTGCATTGCGGGTTTGTTCGGTCTGCAGGCTAGAGCGGGTGCTCTGCAGTTTGGCGCTTTCATCGGCCAGTGCTGCGGCTTGTATATCGCACTGCTGCTTGAGTTGCCCGTGAGTCAGTCCCAGTTCTTCAAGCTGGGCGAGCAGGGCGCTCTTCTGCTGTTCGAATTGCGCCAGGGCATGATCAATGGGTTCCTGGGCTTTGTCCTTGAGGCGCTGGGCCAGCTGCGCCACCAGCTCTGCCAGCTCGTCATCGATAGGCGCCTGGGTAATGGTTTGCCGGGAGTCGCTTTCGTCCAGTTCTTTCAAATAGCGGTGAATCGTGGTTTTCGAGCCGGTATTGCCCATTTCGATGCGTACCGCGTCGATGCTGGGGTTTTCGCCGCGGGCGATGATCGCCAGGCGGGCCGTTTGAACGACTGCTTTGTTAATGCCACCACGAGCCATGGAGTCTCCGTCGATTTCGTACTGTGTTACGTAGTATGTATATACATACTGTATCACGATAAGATATTCATTTAAATTGGTGATTTAACAGCTGGGATATTGGCGTATTATCCCGTGTTATAAGCATTTTTGAAGGGTTCTCACCCAATGGCCGTACACATAAGGTCTTCGCCGTGAGCGAGCTGGATCGCTATCTAAACGCGGCCACCCGCGACAACACCCGTCGCAGCTACCGCGCGGCCATCGAACACTTTGAGGTGAGCTGGGGTGGCTTCCTGCCGGCCACCAGCGACAGCGTGGCGCGCTATCTGGTGGCGCACGCTGGCGTGTTGTCGGTCAACACCCTGAAGCTGCGTCTTTCTGCCTTGGCGCAGTGGCACACCAGCCAGGGGTTTCCCGATCCGACCAAGGCCCCGGTAGTGCGCAAGGTATTGAAGGGCATTCGCGCCTTGCACCCGGCCCAGGAAAAACAGGCGCAACCTTTGCAGCTCCAGCATCTGGAACAGGTTGTTGAGTGGCTTGAACGCGAAGGCAATGAGGCAAGAAGCGTTGATGATCAGCCAGGATGGCTGCGCGCCAAGCGCGATGCGGCCCTGATCCTGCTGGGTTTCTGGCGTGGCTTTCGCAGTGATGAACTGTGCCGAGTTACTATCGAGCACGTGCAAGCGGTGCCCGGCTCGGGGATCAGCCTGTATTTGCCTCGCAGCAAAAGCGACCGGGAAAACCTCGGTAAGACTTACCAAACCCCAGCCTTGCTGCGCTTGTGCCCAGTCCAGGCCTACAGCGAATGGCTCAGCGCGTCGGCCCTGGTGCGTGGCCCGGTGTTTCGCGGCATCGATCGCTGGGGCAACTTGAGTGAGGAGGGCTTGCATCCCAACAGCGTGATCCCGTTGTTGCGCCAGGCTCTGGAGCGTGCAGGGATTGCCGCCGAGCAGTACACCAGCCACTCGCTGCGACGCGGCTTTGCCACATGGGCCCATCGCAGTGGTTGGGATTTGAAGTCGTTGATGAGTTACGTCGGCTGGAAGGACATGAAATCCGCCATGCGCTATGTTGAAGCAACGCCTTTTCTCGGCATGACCGTGACCAATGACAAGCTGATTTGAAATTTCTTCTATTAATACAGTCCGTTGATAGCGAAAACCAATCGTCAGCATCAGGTTTGCCAATGAGCCATCGACCGCGAGACTGGGTAGGATTCATCTCATCAACTTCTTAACCCCTGACGGAGAGTCAACGATGCCTATCATCAACAGCCAAGTAAAACCGTTTAAAGCCACCGCTTACAAAAACGGCAACTTCGTAGACGTGTCGGACGCTGACCTGAAAGGCAAGTGGTCTGTCGTATTCTTCTACCCAGCCGACTTCACCTTCGTCTGCCCAACCGAACTGGAAGATCTGGCTGACAACTACGCCGAATTCCAGAAACTGGGCGTCGAAATCTACAGCGTGTCCACCGACACCCATTTTGCCCACGCGGCCTGGCACAACACTTCGCCAGCCATCAGCAAAATCCAGTACACCATGATCGGCGACCCAACCCTGACCATCTCCCGCAACTTCGATGTACTGATTGAAGAAGCTGGCCTGGCGGATCGCGGCACTTTTGTGATCAACCCAGAAGGTCAGATCAAAATCGTTGAACTGAACGACGGCGGCGTTGGCCGTGACGCTTCCGAGCTGCTGCGCAAAATCAAGGCCGCTCAGTACGTTGCTGCTCACCCAGGTGAAGTCTGCCCAGCCAAGTGGAAAGAAGGCGAGGCCACTCTGGCTCCTTCCCTGGACCTGGTCGGCAAGATCTAAACCTGTGAAACGCTACAGGGCGGGTTTTACCGCACCCAAGTAAGCTGTACCGCCCTCAAAAACGCCCGGGCGAGATTCGCTCGGGCGTTTTTTTTCGACCGTATTAAATGAATTAATAGGAAATCGCCCGTATGTTGGACGCCAATCTTAAAGCTCAGTTGAAGTCATACCTGGAACGGGTCACCCAGCCGATCGAGATCATCGCCTCCCTCGACGACGGTGCGAAATCCCAGGAAATGCTTGCCATGTTGCAGGACGTCAGCAGCCTCTCGACGCTGATTACCCTGCACAGCGATGGTACCGATGCGCGTAAGCCATCGTTCTCCATCAACCGTCCGGGTGCCAATATCAACCTGCGTTTTGCCGGCATCCCCATGGGTCATGAATTCACTTCGTTGGTGTTGGCACTGCTGCAAGTCGGCGGCCACCCTTCGAAAGCCAGTGTCGAAGTGATTGAACAGATCCGCGCCCTGAAAGGCGAGTTCAGCTTCGAGACTTACTTCTCGCTGTCGTGCCAGAACTGCCCGGACGTGGTCCAGGCACTGAACCTGATGGCCGTGCTCAACCCGAACATCCGCCACGTTGCTATCGACGGCGCGCTGTTCCAGGCCGAAGTCGATGATCGTCAGGTCATGGCCGTGCCGAGCGTCTACTTGAATGGTGTGAACTTCGGCCAGGGCCGCATGGGTCTGGAAGAAATCCTCGCCAAGCTCGACACCAGCGGTATCGAAAAACAGGCCGAAAAAATCAGCGCCAAGGCAGCCTTTGACGTACTGGTGGTCGGCGGTGGCCCAGCTGGTGCGGCGGCGGCGATCTACGCCGCTCGTAAGGGTATTCGTACCGGTGTTGCCGCCGAGCGTTTCGGCGGTCAGGTGTTGGACACCATGGCCATCGAGAACTTCATCTCGGTCCAGGAAACCGAAGGGCCGAAGCTGGCCAGTGCCCTGGAAGAACACGTCAAGCAGTACGACGTCGACATCATGAACCTGCAACGTGCCAGCGCACTGATTCCGGCGAAGAATGCCGGTGAGTTGCACGAAATTCGTTTCGAAAGCGGTGCCAGCCTCAAATCCAAGACCGTGATCCTGGCGACCGGTGCAAGGTGGCGTGAAATGGGCGTGCCGGGCGAGCAGCAATACAAGGCTAAAGGTGTGTGCTTCTGCCCGCACTGTGATGGCCCTCTGTTCAAAGGCAAACGTGTTGCCGTGATTGGCGGCGGTAACTCCGGCGTTGAGGCGGCGATTGACCTGGCGGGTATCGTCAGCCACGTCACCTTGCTGGAATTCGACAGCAAGCTGCGCGCTGATGCGGTATTGCAGCGCAAGCTGTACAGCCTGCCCAACGTTGACGTGATCACCAATGCGCTGACCAGTGAAGTCAAAGGTGATGGCCAGAAAGTCATCGGCCTGGTGTACAAGGACCGCAACTCGGACGACTTCAAGACCGTCGACCTGGATGGTATCTTTGTGCAGATCGGCTTGCTGCCCAATACCGACTGGCTAAAGGGTACCGTTGAGCTGTCGCCCCGTGGCGAGATCATTGTTGACGCCCGTGGCGAGACTTCACTGCCTGGCATATTTGCTGCCGGCGACGTCACCACCGTGCCGTACAAGCAGATCGTGATTGCGGTAGGCGAGGGCGCCAAAGCGTCCCTGAGCGCTTTCGATTACCTGATTCGCAGCTCTGCTCCGGAATAACGGCTGGCCTGAAAATAAAAAACCCCATGAGCAATCATGGGGTTTTTTATGGCCGGCAGTATTTACATCGGCGCGGGCTGGATGATTTCGACCCAGTACGCATCCGGGTCCTTGATGAACGCCAGGCTTTTCATGCGACCGTCAGTCAGGCGCTTCTGGAAGTCGCAGCCCAGCGCTTCGAAGCGCTCGCATGCAGTGACGATGTCCGGCACCGAGATGCAGATATGGCCAAAGCCGCGCGGGTCGGTGTTACCGTTGTGATAGGCGAAGTCGGCATCGTTTTCAGTGCCGTGGTTGTGTGTCAGTTCGAGAATTCCCGGAATCGACTTCATCCACTGGGTGCGTTCGGCAGCGTCGGCGGGGATCTGGGATTTTTCCACCAGGGCCAGGAAGTACAGGCTGAATTCAGCCTCTGGGAAATCGCGTTTTTCCACCAAGGAGAAGCCGAGGACGCGGGTGTAGAAGTCCAGCGACTTGGTGATGTCCTTGACCCGCAGCATGGTGTGGTTGAACACGAAGTTCGAGGTGGCGGTGTCCGGTTGGGCGGTGACGCCCGGGAAGGTGTTCAGTTCGTGCAGGCTCATGGGCCCTCCAGAAAAAATGGGGCAAACGCGACTCAAGACATGAGCGGTCCCTTGGTGTGCGGTTGCCAGGCGTCCGTGCAGCGGGTCCATGATACGCAGGCCCCGTCTGCCGCGCCAAATGAAAAAGGTCGCGCGGGCCTTGCGGCTAGCGTGCGCTGGGGCTAAAACTTTGTCCCTTGGCCAGCGAGTGTTTTTCACAATGACCCGATTCCGCAAATCGCTGTTGAGTATCCTGTGCCTGTTGCTCGGCAGCACTGCTGTGTTGGCTGCCGACCCGCAAATTCACTGGCCCAGTGGCTGGCAGGTGGAAGAGGTCGTACCCGACGATGAGGCGCCTACCCAGCCCTCGACGGTTTCCCGTCAGCGTGCGATAAAAAACGATGAAAACGGTACGACGCTAATGGTCATGGAATTGACGGGCACCCCCATTGCGGCCGGGCATAAAGTCAATTTGCAGGGTGTGCTACTGGAGATGCGCAAGACCATCCAGAAGGATTTCGCTCGCACGGGTTATCAAAGCGTCTGCAGCAAGATTCATCCGACAACATTAAGCCGTTTTGAGGCTCTGGAAACTACCTGCGTCATCACCGAAAACGGCCGGCATGTGTTGTCGCAAACATTGGTGGGGGCTGTTGATACCGATAAGGCTTATGTTCTTTCATACGCCGGGCAGGCCGAGGCTTATGCCGCGAGCAAGGATGAAGTCAATTCTGTGCGCGACAGCCTGAAACTTTGATCCCTCAGACTAGAGCATCAGATTTTTCCGATGATAGCCAGCGGGTGCAACTTAGTGGCTATATCGTGGCGTTGCGGGTGAGTGGTGTTATTGGTATTTTTACAAAATGAAATGTTTTTTAAAGTTGATTATCGAAAGCGCCAAGCAACGGCTTTTTCTTCGAAAGCGAGTACCCCAAAACAAAAAAAGCCCTGCAGGTGCAGGGCTTTCATTAGTACCTTTGTACTAGCCGCGAAGCCAGGAATCTACAGTGGCTGCGCCGTACTGTTCTTTCCAGGCCTTCAGGCCGCGGTGGTTGCCGCCTTTGGTCTCAATCAACTCGCCGGTGTGCGGGTTGTGATAGACCTTGACCACGCGTGCGCGGCGCTGTTTTGGTGCGGTCGCCACTTTAATGCCAGACTTGCCCAGGTTTGGATCAAGGATGGCGATGATGTCACGCAGGCTCTTGCCGTAGGTTTTCATCAGGCCTTGAAGCTTTTCTTCGAATTCGATTTCTTTCTTCAGGCCGGCGTCGTTCTTCAGGGATTCCAGCTGGGCGAGCTGCTCTTGAAGGGCTTTTTCTGCTGCGCGAAATTCGGCGAGTCTGGACAAAATCTGTACTCCAATAGTGTATTTGGCTGATACCAACTGCATACAAAGCTATAAGCCAAGAGCCTTAAGGTGACTCAACGAAAGTGACCCTCCTGTCAGTTTTGCACAGGCAGGAAAAATTGTAGTAGTTAATTCGTTAAGAGTAAATCATGACGTTTGTATAAATAACGATATTTCATTCAGAGGGTAGATGGCTATCAATGGCTGTGCAGGCTTTGAATAAACTCAGCACACGGCATGGGTCGCCCAAACAGATAACCCTGCAAAAAATCCACACCCTGCGCTGCAAGATACTGGCATTGTTCGTCTGTTTCGACCCCTTCGGCGACGATGCCCAGCTCAAGCTTGGCGGACAGTTCAATGATGCTGTCGAGTATATGCCGCGATAGAGCATCGGCCCCGATCATCGCCACAAAGCTTTGGTCGATCTTCAAGTAGTCGACGTTGAAGTTGCGCAAATAGCCCAGGCTGGAATGGCCGGTACCGAAGTCGTCAATGGCAATCATGACTCCCAGGTTGTGCAGGGCTTCGAACAGTTGGCGAGTGATGTCGGTGGGCTCGATCAGCTCCCGTTCGGTCAACTCCAGCACCAGCGTGACCTGGCCCGGAGGGAAGGCGGCGAGAAATTCCCGGCAGTCCTCTACCAGCTCCAGGTCGTGGCAATGGCTGGCGGTGATATTGATGCCCACATGGAAGCCGGCAATCAATGAATCGGCGTGTGGCGCCAACTGCGCGGCGGTCTGGCGCATCAATGCACGGGTCATCGGGACGATTAGCCCCGAATGTTCGGCCAAGGGGATAAACAGGTCAGGACGCACCAGGCCTTCCTTGGGGTGCTTCCAGCGCATCAGTACTTCACAGCCGGCCCATTGGCGTGTATCGCCGCGAACGACCGGCTGGAAGTAAGGCACAAACTCGTTGGCTCCCAACGCTCGTTGCAGCTCGCGGGTAGGGGAGGATGAGCGCTTTTGCAACCAGTGCGCGAGGATGCCCGCCAGTACGCCGAAGAACACCACCAGGCTGAACAGCGCCGGATATCGGGCCTCCATGTAGCGCCACACCTCACCTTCGGGCATGCCGGCTTCGATGCTGTAGACGTACCGTTTGGAGTCAAGTTGATAATGGGCCACGGCAAACACAGGGGGGGTCGTGTCATGGACTTTTCCGTCGGACGCCAGCCAGTTGGGCCCGACCTGCAGCAGCAGGTCCGCGTAGCGGCTGATCAGGCGCAAAGCGTTCGTCAGGTGGTAGCCGTCGATGGAGGCAAAGGCGCCCTGATCGCCTTGCGTGAGCCGGTACACCAGCAACGCCGTGTCGGGTGTCACCGGATTGCCATTCATCAACCACAGGCGGCCGTTGACGTAGTCGTCCGGATTGACCGGTGACACGTAATTGCCGCCGAACAATGAGCTGCAATAAATGCTCTTTTGCCACGACAAGGTGGTAGCGCGCACGAAGGGGCGGCGGGTGACCTGTTCGCGCAGGGCCAACTGCGTCTGGTTGTCACATTCATGACCGGCCAGCGGCAGCAGTTCCTGGGCGGCAAGGGCGGTGTTGTCGAGCATCAGGTCGAACTGGCGCACCGCTTCCCCAGCAGTTTCGGCGGTGCTTTGTTCCAGCGTGCGCTCGGCCTGCAAGTACAGGATCACTACGCCGAACACAATTGGCAACACTCCACTGAGCAGGGTGATCAGGTGGCGGGTGGTGCTTTTTCGTGGGCCTTTGACGGTCAGTGGCATTGGCGCGGACCTGTAGCGGGTAGCGGCGATAGGGCTCTCAAAGGCGGGCGGGACAACAGGAGCCGTGCAAAAAAGAGTGTGGGTCAGGGCCATGATAGATGGCGCCGCGCATCTGCGCCTGCTCAGTCAGCATTGATACGTGTGGCCAGTCGGATAAAAGCCAGCGTCGCCGGCGACGACTGTCGTTGATCCAACACCGCCAGCCCAACCTGTCGCTTGACTGCCGGCTTGAGGGGCTTTTTCAGGTAGCCCGGTTGTGGCGTATCGGGCAGCGACAGCTCGGCGACCAGGGTCACCCCGTCGCCACGGCGCACGGTGTCCAGGGTGCTGAGCAACTGCGGGCAGCGATAGCGGATATCCGGCTTGAGTCCGGCGCCGACGAACAAACGCGATACCAGTTGCGAAGAGCCAGCCTCGGTCAGGATAAACGGGTCGTCGCACAAGGCCCGAAGGCTGATGCTTGCAACCACCACCCTTGTGACGGGCAGGCTGACGGTTGAAGCGCTGGGCGCCATTCATCTGCCACAACTGCTGAGCCTGCTGTACCTCGGCGTGTTGGGATCGGCCCTGGCCTACATTGGTTACTACGATGGCATCCGGCGCATCGGCGCCACCCGCTCTGGGGTGTTTATTGCCCTTAATCCGCTGACGGCAGTGATTTGTGGTGCGCTGTTGCTGGGGGAACAACTGACTGCGCCAATGTATCTGGGAGGCGCAGTGATCCTGGTGGGGATTTATCTGTGCAATAAACCCCTTGCACCTGCCAGGGCATAGGGTTTTGATAGGGAATACGGACAAACTTGGTTACGCTGTGTAGAATCGGTTTACGTATACAAGAATAAGTGCTTGCATTCACGCAAGCCTCGTCCGTCAGAGACGCCCGTAAGAGAATGATCCAACCATGAAGCTACTCGGGTCCCCACTCATCTATGGTGACTTCCTCGCCCGCAGCGTGCGGGGCATCTCCTGTGCACCACCTGCCGCCCTCATCCTTGCTGGCAACTAACGATATCCGTTAATTCTAAGAAGATGATGAGGCGCCAAACCATGGCAGATTTATACGAAAACCCAATGGGCCTGATGGGCTTTGAATTCATCGAATTCGCATCGCCGACCCCTGGCACCCTTGAGCCGATCTTCGAGATCATGGGCTTTTCCAAAGTCGCGACCCACCGTTCGAAAAACGTGCACCTGTACCGTCAGGGCGAGATCAATCTGATCCTCAACAACGAACCCAACAGCGTAGCCTCCTACTTCGCCACCGAGCATGGCCCGTCGGTGTGCGGCATGGCGTTCCGGGTCAAGAACGCCCAACAGGCCTACGCCCGCGCCCTGGAACTTGGCGCCCAGCCGATCCATATCGAAACCGGCCCGATGGAATTGAACCTGCCAGCCATCAAAGGCATTGGTGGTGCGCCGCTGTACCTGATCGACCGTTTCGGCGAGGGCAGTTCGATCTATGACATCGACTTCGTCTACCTGGAAGGCGTTGATCGCAACCCACCGGGCGCCGGCCTGAAAGTCATCGATCACCTGACCCACAACGTCTATCGCGGGCGCATGGCCTACTGGGCCAACTTCTACGAGAAGCTGTTCAACTTCCGTGAAGCTCGCTACTTCGATATCAAGGGTGAGTACACCGGCCTGACCTCCAAGGCCATGAGCGCCCCGGATGGCATGATCCGCATCCCGCTCAACGAAGAATCGTCCAAGGGCGCCGGGCAGATCGAAGAGTTCCTGATGCAGTTCAACGGCGAAGGTATCCAGCACGTGGCCTTCCTCACTGACGACCTGGTCAAGACCTGGGATCAGTTGAAGAAGATCGGTATGCGCTTCATGACCGCGCCGCCGCAGACCTACTACGAAATGCTCGAAGGTCGCCTGCCAAACCACGGCGAACCTGTGGATCAACTGCAAGCGCGGGGCATCCTGCTGGACGGTTCGTCGGTTGCAGGCGACAGGCGCCTGCTGCTGCAAATCTTCTCGGAAACCCTGATGGGGCCGGTGTTCTTCGAATTTATCCAGCGCAAGGGTGATGACGGGTTCGGTGAAGGCAACTTCAAGGCACTGTTCGAATCCATCGAGCGTGATCAGGTGCGTCGTGGTGTATTGACCGCTGACTGATCGATGACAAGGCTGTAAAAAAGCCCGGTCGAGGACTTCCTCGGCCGGGCTTTGTTTTGCCTGTTATCAGGCTTTGCGTTGTCGCACCAAATGCTTGAACCCTTCAAACACCAGCACCACCACCGCCAGCCAGATCGGGATATACGTCAACCATTCTCCCGGCCCGATGCTTTCCCCCAGTAACAGGGCCACCCCCAGCAACAGCACCGGTTCCACATAACTGAGCAATCCAAACAGGCTGAACGCCAACAAGCGGCTGGCAATGATATAGCTCACCAGCGCTGCTGCACTGATCAGCCCCAGCATGGGAATCAACGCGTACAGCCCCTTGTGGGTACCCAGCACCGCAAAGCCCTGTTCGCCGCTTTGCACAAACCACAGCGCCACCGGCAGCATCAGCGCCATATCGAGCCACAGCCCGCCCAAATGGTCGGTAGCCAGCCGTTTACGTAGAACAAAGTAGGTTGGGTAACCAATGATCACCAACAGTGTCGCCCAGGAAAAACCACCCACCTGGTACAGTTCGTTGAGTACGCCTGCGGCGGCAAAAAATACCGCAATCTGTTGCAGGCGTGACAGCCGTTCGCCATACACCAGGCGACCGGTCAGGACCATGGTCAACGGCAGCAGGAAGTAACCGAGGGACACATCCAGGCTGCGGCCGTTGAGCGGCGCCCACATGAACAGCCACAGCTGCACCCCAAGCAATACCGAAGACAACAAAATCCCTCCGATCAGCCGAGGTTTGCCCGCCAGCAGTCGGACCAACTCCAGCACCCGTCGCCATTCGCCGCTGACTGCCATGAACACGGTCATGCACGGCACTGTCAGCAGCATCCGCCAACCAAAAATCTCCAGGCCACTCAAGGGTGTGAGCAAGGATGTGAAGTAATACATCACGGCAAACAACACCGAGGCCAATACCGATAGAGCAACACCTTTAGACACGCTGTCCTCGCGAAGACGATTCATACAAGAGAGGGGGGAAATCAAGGTGGGAATATATTGCTTTTGCTGTGAGACGTTTGCTCTGTTTTGCGGCATCTTATGAGAAATTTTCTCACCCCAAGGTCTGCCCTGATGCCCGTCAACCTACAACCACCCCTCGATGCCTTCGACCTGGCGATCCTCAAGCACCTGCAGCATGACAACACCACGGCTCTGCGGGTGATTGGCGAGCAGGTCAGCCTGTCTACCGCTGCGGTGCAACGGCGGATCAAGCGCATGGAGCAGAGCGGGGCGATCACTGCCAATACGGCAGTGGTGAATCAGGAGGCGGTGGGCAAGCCCATCACCATCCTGGTGGAGGTGCATGCCGAACGAACCCACATCGAAGACCTCGACGTGCTCAAGGCGCAGATGTCGATCCCTCAAGTGCAGCAGTGCTATTACGTCACTGGCGACGCCGACTTCATGCTGGTGGTTGTGGTGGAAACCATGAAGGCCTACGAAACCCTGGCGCGACAGTTGTTCTATGAGAACCGCAACATCAAATGGTTTCGCAGCATCGTGGTGATGGACCGGGTGAAGGTGAGCCTGGACGTGCCGCTCGATTAACTGACAATACAAATCAAAATGTGGGAGCTATCGCAGCCTCGCCAAGGCTCGACAGCTCCCACGGGGTTTAGGGTGCTCATCAAGGATGAGCAATCCGCCCCGACACAAAATGCCCTACATCATTGAACCCTGGCGTCGAGGCATGCCCTGGCGTCACCAGCGAATCAATGAATGCCTCATCCTCGGCACTGATCTTCACCGCTAGCGCCTGGGTATAGGCATCCCACTGCGCCTCGGTGCGCGGCCCAACAATGGCCGAACTGACCGCCGTGTTGTTCAGCACCCAGGCAATCGCAAACTCGACAATCCCGACACCCCGCCCCTGGGTGTACTGCTGGATCTGCTGAGCAATGCGCAGGGACTCGACCCGCCATTCGGTTTCCAGGATGCGCTTGTCCTGGCGCCCGGCACGGCTGCCGACGTCGGGTGTGACATCCGGCGCGTACTTGCCGCTCAGTACGCCACGAGCCAATGGGCTGTAGGGAACAACGCCAAGGCCGTAGGCAGCAGCAGCGGTAATCTGTTCCACCTCGGCCTGGCGATTGACGATGTTGTACAGCGGCTGGCTGATGACAGGCTTGTCTACCCCCAGGCGCTCGGCCACGCGGATCACCTCGGCGATGCGCCAGCCTCGATAGTTGGACAGGCCCCAATAGCGGATCTTGCCCTCGCGGATCAAGTCGCCAATGGCTGACACCGTCACCTCCAGTGGGGTGTGGTGGTCTTCGCGATGCAGGTAGTAGATGTCCAGGTAATCAGTGTCGAGGCGGCTGAGGCTGGCATCCAGGGCATTGAACATTCGCTTGCGGCTCAAGCCGCTGCGGTTGGGCGGGCCGTCAGCCGGACCGAAGCCAACCTTGGACGCCACCACCCAATCCTGGCGATGACGGGCAATGGCTTCACCGACGATTTCTTCGGAACGCCCACCGGTATAGACGTCGGCGGTGTCGATGAAATTGATACCCTGATCCCAGGCCTTGTCGATGATGCGCAAGGAGTCCTCGGCGCTGGTCTGCTCGCCAAACATCATACTGCCCAGGGTCAGCGCGCTGACCTTGAGCCCGGACTGGCCCAGTGTGCGGTAAATCATGGTGAACTCCTCATAAGGGATGACGTGGGCTATGCAATACCAGAGAGCGAGGCTCTGGAACAAGCCCAGCGGCTGTGTTCACGTGAATCTTCATTTGCGAGCAAGCCCGCACCGAGCGCGTTACACCTTCAGCGTGCGCGTCATCCGCAACGCCAACACACTACCTGCCACGATCACCGCCGCCAGCAGATACAGCGCCATATCGGTAGACCCGGTGGCGTCCTTCACAAACCCGACCAAATACGGACTGAGGAAACCCGCCATCTGCCCCATGGAGTTGATCAACGCCAAACCACCGGCTGCGGCGCCGGCACTGAGCATGGCCGTCGGCACCGGCCAGAACATTGGCAAGCCGGTGAGGGCGCCCATGGTGGCGATGGTCAGGCCGAGGATGGCAATGGCCGGAGTCGTAGCGAAGTTCACCGCGATTATCAGGCCGATGGCACCCATCAGCATCGGTACTACAAGATGCCAGCGCCGCTCTTTGCGCAGGTCAGCGGAACGGCCCACCAGCAACATGAAGACGGCGGCCAGCAGGTAAGGGATTGCACTGAGCCAGCCAATCACCAGATTATCCGAGAACCCCATGTTCTTGATGATCGACGGCAGCCAGAAGTTGATGGCGTATACGCCGCTCTGAATGCAGAAGTAAATCAGGCCAAACGCCCAGATCGCTGGGTTCTTGAATACTTCCAGCAGGGAGTCACTGGTGGTTTTCGGTTTGTTGGCCAAGTCCGTCGCCTGGTCGGCTTCCAGCACTGAGCGCTCATGCGGGGTGAGCCACTTGGCGTTGGCAAAGCTGTCGCTGAGCAGGAAGTACGCCAGGGCGCCAAGGATGATCGTTGGAATGCCTTGCAGCAGGAACATCCACTGCCAGCCCGCAAGCCCGCCTTGGCCAACGGCGAAGTGGTTGAGGATCCAGCCGGAAAACGGGCCGCCCAGCAGGCCGGAGACCGGGATCGCCGACATGAACAGCGCCATGATCCGCCCACGGCGGAAGGTCGGGAACCACTGCGAGAGGTACAGCACCACGCCAGGGAAGAACCCGGCTTCGGCGGCACCGGTAAACAGGCGCAGGGTATAGAAGTGAGTGGGTGTCGTGACGAACAGCAGGCACGTCGACAGGGTGCCCCAGACGATCATCATCAGCGCAATCCAGCGCCGTGGACCAAACTTGGTCAACGCCAGGTTGCTCGGCACGCCGCACAGCACGTAACCGATAAAGAAGATCCCGGCGCCGAGGCCGTATACCGTCTCACTGAACTTCAAGGCGTCGAGCATCTGCAGCTTGGCAAAGCCGACGTTGACGCGGTCCAGATAATTGAATAGGTAGCAGATGAAAATGAAGGGAATCAAGCGCAGGGTGATGCGCTTGTAGACGGCGTTTTTGTCGTCATCGTTGGCCAGGGTAGCGGTGGCGCTCTGTGACATAGCGTTCTCTCTTTATTATGATTTTTTGCAATGCGGGGGTAACGTTGATCGCCCCCAGAGTGTCGGCCACCCCATCGTGGGTGTCTTTGTGCCCGCGCACAGCAATTAATCGTTTGCGCTGTGCCTTTGAACAACCGCTCAAAGAAACCGCTTTCCAAGGAATTTAGCCCCATGTTCGAACTGGATCATGACCTGGCGCAAGATATTGTCGATCGGACGATGGCCATTTTGCCCTATAACGTCAACGTCATGGACAGCCAGGGCCTGATCCTCGGCAGCGGTGAACCGGAGCGCATCAACACCCGCCATGAAGGCGCACAACTGGTGCTGGCCAACGGTCGGGTGGTGGAGATCGACGGGCAGACCGCCAAGCACCTCAAGGGCGTGCAGCCGGGGATCAACCTGCCGCTGCTGCATGATCAGCGCTTGATCGGCGTGCTGGGCATTACCGGCGAACCGGAGCTGTTGCGCACCTACGCCGAACTGGTGCGCATGACCGCTGAAATGCTGGTCAGCCAGCGCCACCAGCAGGCCGAGCAACAATGGCGGCGCCAGCGTTGTGATGATTTGCTCGCCCTGTTGCTGGCCGAGCGCGGCGACTCGCCGCGTCTGGTGGACGAAGCGCAGCAACTGGGTCTCAAGCCGCAACTGGCCCGCACGCCGTATTTGTTTGAGCTGGGCCCTGGGCAGACGGCCGACGCCTTGAGCGCCTGGCTGGCGTCGCGCTACCCGGACAGCTGGTGCGTCAGCTCAGCGCAGTTCTCTTTACTGTGGTGCCGGCCGGCGTCAGTGCTGGTGGACAACCCGCGCCTGCTGGAAAAACTTGAAGGCCTGGGCTGGAACATCCTGCGGGTTGCTGTGGGCGGACAGGCCGATGGGCTGTCTGGATTGCGCCGCTGTTATAGACGGGTGGGCGATCTACTCGCCTACGGGCGTGATGTGCTGCCTCAGTCGAGGCTGCTGACCCTCACGCGCTACCGCTTGCCAGTAATGCTCTGGCGCCATCGCAACGATGATGCCCTCGACGAGCTGCTCAACCCCCTGCGCAAGGTACTGGCCAAGGACAACAACGGCCAATTGCTGGCGACGCTGCGTAGTTGGTGCGAACACGATGGCCAGAGCCAGGCCTGCGCCGATGCCCTGGGCATTCACCGCAACAGCCTGCGCTACCGCATGGAGCGCATCGCCGAGCTGAGTGGTGTCGATCCGTTGACCCTGGATGGAATGCTGGCGTTGTACCTGGGCGTACAGTTGCTCCCCCAGCCTGTGTAGGAGCGGTTTTGTAGAAATGAACAACAAACCTCACCGGAACTTGTGCAAAGGACCGGCGTTATTGCCTGTGTCAACTGGCAGCATGGGCGTCATAAACACCGGAGAAAGCCCATGAAGATCATCATCGCCCCCGACTCGTTCAAGGACAGCCTGAGTGCCGAAGGCGTTGCCGAGGCCATTGCCCAAGGTCTGGCACAGGTCTGGCCTGACGCGCAGTTGATCAAATGCCCGATGGCGGATGGCGGTGAAGGCACAGTGGAGTCGGTGCTCGCGGCCTGCGAGGGTGAGTTGCGTAGCAATCGGGTGCAAGGTCCGTTGGGTGGCACTGTAGAGGCACGTTGGGGCTGGTTGGCCGCAAGCCACACCGCAATTATCGAAATGGCCGAAGCCAGCGGCTTGCAACTGGTGGCGCCGGGCAAGCGCGATGCCTGTTCCAGTAGCACCTTTGGCACCGGCGAATTGATCCGTGCCGCTCTGGATGCCGGAGCCCAACGCATCATCCTGGCGATTGGCGGCAGCGCCACCAATGATGGTGGCGCTGGGGCGATGCAGGCGCTCGGTGTGCAACTGCGTGATGCCAGCGGCGAGCTTCTGGCCCGTGGCGGCCTGGCGCTGGCGAAGTTGGCGTATATCGACCTGGAGCAACTGGACCCGCGCCTGGCCCAGGTACGCTTTGAAATCGCCGCTGACGTCAACAATCCCCTGTGCGGTCCTCACGGCGCTTCGGCAATTTTTGGCCCGCAAAAAGGCGCCAACCCCCAGCAAGTCGAACAGTTGGACAAAGCCCTCGGCCACTTTGCCGATCACTGCGCCCAGGTCCTGCCCAAGGATGTACGCGACGAACCCGGCAGCGGCGCAGCAGGCGGCCTGGGCTTCGCCGCCAAGGCCTTCCTCGGCGCGCAGTTTCGTGCAGGCGTTGAAGTGGTCGCCGAACTGGTAGGCCTGGAAGCCGCCGTGCGCGGCGCCGACATGGTGATCACCGGAGAAGGCCGTTTCGACGCACAGACCCTGCGCGGTAAAACGCCGTTTGGTGTGGCCCGCATCGCCAAGCAGCACAACGTCCCGGTGATCGTCATCGCAGGTACCCTGGGCGATGGCTACGAGCAGATGTACGCCCACGGTGTGGATGCGGCGTTTGCCTTGCCGTCTGCGCCGATGACCCTGGAACAAGCCTGCAGCGACGCGCCGCGACTGTTGCGTGAGCGCGCGGCGGATATTGCGCGGGTGTGGCGCCTGGCGGCCCAGCGTTCCAACTGACGGCAGCGTTGGGCTCGCCTTCCTGTGAGCATGCCCTCTACACTGGTCGGCCATTTGTTTTTCAAAGGATGAAACACAATGCACGCCCCCGAACCCCAGATCGTCATTCGGCGCTTTACCGAAGCCCATCTTGAAGGCGTCGCCGCGCTCTACAACGACCCGGCCGTATGCCGTCAGGTGCTGCAAATGCCTTTCCAGTCCGTCGAGGCCTGGCGCAAACGCCTGGTGATGGATAACGAGCGGCGGCTACAGTTGGTGGCGCTGCATGCCGGTGAGGTGATCGGCCAACTCGGGATGGAACAGTACTTGCGCGTTCGCCAAAGCCATGTTGGCTCACTCGGCATGGGCGTTGCGGTGGCCTGGCAAGGCAAGGGCGTAGGCTCCAAACTACTGGGCGCAGCGCTGGAGGTGGCCGACAACTGGATGAACCTGCACCGGGTGGAACTAACGGTGTACGCCGACAACGAAGCCGCCCACCGCCTGTATCTCAAGTTCGGCTTCGAGACCGAAGGCCGGTTGCGCGATTACGCCCTGCGTGACGGCGTTTTTGTCGATGCCCTGACCATGGCGCGGCTGCGCAAGTCAGCCTAGTCCTCCAAGGCAAACGCCACCGCAGCCTGCGCATGCAGCTCGGTGGTGTCCAGCAGCGGCAGGTCGCAATGCTCGGGCTTGATCAGCAGGCCGATTTCCGTGCAACCGAGGATGATGGCCTGGGCGCCGCGAGCTGCCAGGGATTTGATCACCTGTTGATAGACCTGGCGTGACGCCTCGCTGATCACCCCGACACACAACTCCTCATAGATGATCCGGTGCACTGCCTGGCGTTCTTGCGCGTCTGGCACTAGCACGGTCAAGCCTTGGGCCGCCAGGCGTGCCTTGAGAAAGTCCTGTTCCATGGTAAACGCGGTGCCCAGCAGGCCGACGGTCAGGGTGTTTTCTTGCACCGCCGCGGCACCAGCGGCGTCGGCAATATGCAGAAACGGTATCGACACCGCCGCCTCAATTCGTGGCGCCACCCGATGCATGGTGTTGGTACACAGCACGATGCACTCGGCGCCACCGGCCTGCAGACGGCGGGCCGCATCTTCCAGGATCAGTGCCGCGTCATCCCAGCGCCCGGCGTGCTGGGCCTGTTCCACAGGGCCGAAGTCGACGCTGTACATCAACAGTTGCGCCGAGCGCAGCGGGCCGAGTTGATCGCGCACGCGCTGGTTGATGATCCGGTAATACTCGGCGCTGGACTCCCAGCTCATGCCGCCGATTAGGCCAATGGTACGCATGCAAAGCTCCTGAAACAGGTGGGCGAGTTACCCACCTTACCCAATGGCCACGCTTTAGTCATACGCCCGCTGCCGGCATCTGCCATGATTCAGGCTCGCAACATGGGTCACCCAAGGAACACCGCAATGGACGATGTACAGCAACTGGGCGAGATGCTTCGTCATTACGCCGATAGCGAAGCGCACAAGCAGCAGCAATTTGAGGTGCAATCGGCCCATTGGACGCAAAAGATCGGCGAGTTGTTCGACCAGATCCAGCAGTGGCTGGAGCCAGTGAAAACCGTCGGTTTGCTGGAAGTGCAGCGTGAAGCGTATGTGGCGTTCAGCCCGGCTGTTCTCGCTGAAGTATCGACCTTCAAGACCGAGAAGCTGACCATCCACATCGCCGGCAAACCGGTGGAGTTCGTGCCGGATGTGATGGGCGCCGGCGGCCTGATTTCCCTATCAGTGATGGGCTTGACCGCCGCCCGCTACGGCAGTATTTCCCTGGTGCTGCTGCCGGGTAAAAACGACTGGCTGTGGAAGAAAACCAACGGCCTGAAAGACCCGGACACCTTCGCCTTCGATGCCAACTTCCTGGCCTTGCAGTTGCAGAGCCTGATCCCCCGCGAGCGCGGTTGATCGTGCAGGAGCGAGCAAGAACTAGGCGTCCCCTCGCTCCTACAAAAATCTAAAGCTCGACATTGCCCCAGCCTGGTTTCGCCTCTTGCGGCGCCACCGCCTTGACCTGCTACCGGTCGCCAGCTCCACGCGCCGTGCCACCTATGGGTCATTGGCAAACGGAATCAGGCTGGCCTCATCCAGCGCCTCCCGCGACTGGCCACGCAGGCAGTATTCAACGGCGCCGTAGAGGCACACCACCGCCAGCAGATTCAGCGCTATGTCCCACATGCCCAATGCCTCCTTCAGGCGATCTGCGCATTAAGTTGCGCGACCTTCAAGTCCGCCACCCGCACCACAAATCCCGGATGGCTGGCCTGCAAGGCTTCGACAAACGAATAGGTGAGGGTGCCGTCGTCGTTGATCGCCCGCCACATCAGGCCCTGAGTAATGCCGTTGACCCACATCGAGGCGATGTACAACACCGTGCCGATGGTCGCTAGCCAGAAGTGCAGGTTGATCAACGGGATGCTGTGCATCTGCGCGCGGCCGTAAATTTTCGGGATCATGTGGGACAGCGAGCCGAAGGTGATCATCGCGACCCAACTTGGCGCCAGCAGGATCAGCGACATCGCCATGCCCAACGACTGCACCCAGTCCGGCAGCGCCGTGTAGTGCAAGTGATGGGCCCCGGCCCAGATGTACAGGGTGATCAACGCCCAGAAATGCACGATGGACAGGCGATAGGAATACACCGGCCGACCGACCTGTTTCGGTACGAAGTAATACATCATCCCCAGAAAACCTGTGGTGAGGAAAAAGCCCACGGCGTTATGCCCATACCACCACTGCACCATGGCATCGGTGGCGCCGCAATACACCGGGTAGGACTTGAACCAGTCCACCGGAATCGACAGGTGGTTGACCACGTGCAACATGGCAATCACCACGATAAACGCGCCGAAGAACCAGTTGCCGACATAGATGTGTTTGGTCTTGCGCTGCACCACGGTGGTGAAAAATACAATGGCGTAAGCCACCCACACCACGGTCATCCACACCGCGCCGGAGAACTCGATCTCCGCGTATTCCTTGGTGGTGGTGTAGCCCAGGGGCAGGGTGATGAACATGATCACGATCACCGACTGCCAACCCCAGAAGGTAAAGGCTGCCAAGGTGTCGCAATACAGCCGTACCTGGCAGGTCCGCTGCACCGCGTAATAGCTGGCGGCGAATTGCGCGCTGCCGGCAAAGCCGAAAATCACCAGGCTGGTGTGCAAGGGCCGCAAGCGGCCAAAGGTGGTCCAGGGCAAGTCCAGGTTCATCTCTGGCCACACCAGTTGCGAGGCGATCCACACCCCCATGGCCATGCCGATGACACCCCATACCACGGTTGCGATAACGAATTGGCGGACGACTTTGTCGCGCCAAACCGATCCCGGCCAGGCAGTTCGCCCAGGCCCAGCGCGCAGCTGACCAGGTGATGTCGGGCTCGGTACCAGATCCAACTGGCGGGGCCACGCACTACTACGCGACCACCATGCCAAAGCCGCCGACCTGGGCGAAAGGTGCCAAGCAGACGCTGAAACTCGGGCACCACGTATTTTTCAAGGATGTGCCATGAGTTCCGCGGCGTGGCGGCTTGCAGGTATTGGCCTGGCGGTGCTCCTGTTGTTGGCCGTTGGTGCGGCCGGCGGTGCGCGGCTTGCCGCCGGTCACTACCGCCCACTGCTCGATACCGCGAACAGTGATCTGTCCACGGCCAAAAACGGCCGCGACAACTTGGAAGTGCTGGCCGGTGAGCAGGGCAAGAAACTGGGCGAGCTAGTGCAGGCGGGGGAGTTGCGGGAGCGAAGCGGCGGCGATCCAGTCCAAGCGGCAGAGTCGATCATTGATCAGGCGTTGGGGCTATGAGGTGGCTGGTGATGGGGGCGATGCTGGTGCTGGCTGAATGCGCGACCTGGGAGTCGGAGGTCCGCGCTGTGCGGGTCGAGGTGCCGGTGCTGGTGCTGTGCAAAACGCAGGAGGTGGCGGTGCCGCCCTGGGCCGCCGCTGGCTTGAAGATGTCCGACAGCCTAGAAGTGAAGGTCCGGGCTTTGCTGGCAGAGCGTCGGCAGCGGATCGGGTATGAGCGGCAGTTGGTCGCGCCGCAATGGTGCTTGCCGACGTGCTCAAGCGCGCTGATGAAAGAGCGGGAGAGATGGCGGTTGCGTATGACAGAGCCCGAATAGCCGGGCTGACTTGCGAGAGGAGTTATGAAAGCCTCAGGTTTAGAGGCTAATGAAAAAGCCCGCACATGGCGGGCCGAAGTCGAGCATCTAGGGGGAGTGGTAGCTCGATTGGTGGAGTGTAGACCAAGTAAAGTCTGGCGCCATTCGGCGAGTAGATCGATCCCCGCGGATGCTCAACGAATTGTCGCCATCACCGATAGCGGCAACCAAGTCAGGCGTATGTGAGGGCTATTGCCATTAAATAATAATTTTAGGAATGGTCTCATATATCTGCCCATCTTTGAGTGATAAAAAGTCCACAACAGGGCGGTTTTTGGATTTTTGATCATGGACTTACGGTGGCTTGCATTAACAGCTGTGTTAGCAATTTTCTGGGCCATATTCTTAGACTTACTCGTCAAGAAGCTATGGTCGGCAGGTTGATCGCTCTGCGACCTGAAGGCGTACGTCAGGAGTATTGCGCGCTGACCGACTGTCGAAATCCCCTACAGAGAAATTGACCGCAAGCGCCCTACAAAGTTAACTGTATGTTCGTACAGTTCTTGTGAAGGGCCGCGTCATGAGCTTTACCATTTTAGGTCCTATATCCGAGGGCGGCACGAAGCTGCCTTTCTGCTCTTTTCGGGTGCCTGCGGGCTTTCCATCGCCGGCTCTTGTTTTATAATGGGGAACATATGTCGACTATGAAAGCTCAAGGCTTGAGTGGTGGTTGTATGCAGCGCTCATATGTTTAGATGTGTAAATTTAAGTCAATAAATGTCTAGTCAACATATTTCGGTAGGTTTGCTCTGATCAGAAACTTGTCTATTGTTCAAACCTAAAACCGGCTTGCAGGACGCGACTTGGCTGATGATTTTCTAACGGTTGAGCTTGGTACAAAACTAGAGATTGGAAATTGCATGCTAATTGACCACCACATTTGCATTCGATTTGACCACCTTCAGCTGATTAGTTTTGATCTATAAGAAAACGTCATGGCAACACAATCCGCCCAGTTGTCGCCTAAGCTCTGCTACCAATACATACGCATTGAAGGGATTGCGCATAGGGGCTCATCATCAAATGGCCTGCTAGCCTTTACGCCTCTATAACGATGGCACATTACGGAAATTGGCAATGGCGATAGACCAAACGAAGAGGTTGATCAGCACTCGCAGCGAGGAAAACGCCAACCAGTTGCTGAGGGCAGGATGGACGCTGTTGTTGGTGGCTGATCGTAAAGAAGGAAAGCACCAGTGGCTGGTCTATCAGCTAGCGTGGCAGCGCGAAAGTGACCCCGTTGAGATCACCTTCACTGGTGTAGAGCCGGGGCCAGACCCGTTTTAAACTCACGGAGCGTCGTTGCTATCTGCGGCATTAATCTCTCGATTTATCGTTTAAAAAAATTATTTGCACGGCAGTTGACCACTACACCCCCCACTGCACCGGTATCTGCTCAGACGTTTCCGTCGTCCAGCACTTCAAGTGCTCAAGTCGAATGCAGCCTTGTTGATGCTGATAGTGCCTGCCGCTTGGCTGACTGTCACCTTGGTGATGGGGGGCAGGCGCTATTGGTGCTGGCGCGATAGGGGCGTGCAGATCATGAGGTGCTAGTCCTGTATGAGGACTGGAAACTGCAATGCCAGGCCGCCGGCATCATCCGGAAGCGGTTCAAGGAAGTGCGTGATGCTTTGGTCAATCGAGGATCGGCCAAGAGTATCCGATCGAAGTGCGGCCACACAGTGCTGGTGGCAGCTGTCAGTGCCAAACGAATGCTGATGCGCTACAACAATACATAGAACTCTGGGGTCCTCACAGGAAGCGAGCGAATGTGAATGAAATACAAACTCTGCGTCGTCAGGTTGGTTCGGTTCGCATCCGCTTCGCTCATCATAGTAGCCCCGGTGCAGTCGCAGAGGATCTCGAACCCAGGTCCTACGCCAATACGCCGGTCGGTATCAATTTCCTGCTCATGGGCTACAGCGATCTCAACGGCAGCGTGACGGCCCACCCCTCAATCCCGCTCCAAGATGCCAAGCTCAATATAAAGACTGTCGTGCTTGCTTTTGCCAAATCTCTGGACGTCTGGGGCCGCTCCGGGAAGTTCGATATCGTGGTGCCTGAGGCAAGATTGACGGGCTCTGCTCGCCGGTGAACCCAAGGATCGTAATGTTACAGGGTTGATCGATCCAAGATTCCGCTTCTCGGTCAACTTATATGGCGCCCCGGCGATGTCCCTGACGGAGTTCCCCAGCTATCAACAGGATGTGATAATCGGCGCCAGCCTGGCGATCACGGCGCCGCTCGGCCAATACGACGCTAGCAGGCTGGTAAATCTCGGCAACAATCGCTGGTCATTCAAGCCTGAACTTGGGTGTTTGCGCCGATGCCGAATTGACCCACGTGCCGAGATTTTACTGAGCCCCTCTGAATTCTTGCGAACCAATGCCAGTGCTGCATTTCGTTAGATTGGACTTGGGTCAGTCTTTAGTCGGCGCGTGGATCAATTCGGCATCGGCGCCAACACCATCTTGCTCTGGAACAGCGCCATGGGCATGGCGCGCAGTCTTTGGCAGAGACGCAGACGAACCTGGCCGTAAGCGAACGGGAGCGTGCCCTGCTGACGGAACATTTAACCCGAGCTAAAACCCAACTGACCGAGTTGACCACAGACAAGCAGCTCCTCCTGCAAGATAACGCGGTGCTCTCCAGTCAACTTTCGGAGTCAAAGGCCAAGTGAGAGATATGCCTAGATAAGGGGGGTCATTCGATTCGTCAATAACCTACTGTTATTTATTAATTTCTTATTTTTTACGGTCAAAAATAATTGGTGATGAGCTCCTCAGGAAGCCCGCCGTTGAACTCTTTCAAGATCGCTATTTGTCAACAGCCCTCGTCGGCTATGCATTAAACCGGACTCGGTATCGACGCCAATGTGCGCTTTCATCCCGAAGAAATACATATTCTCCTTCTTCATCTGATGCCTTTCCGGATCGCGCTTGCCGTCCTTGTTCTTGGTCGAGCTCGGGCTCGGGCATGACTGATCGTCGCATCGACCACGGTGCCTTGGCGCCGTATCAAGCCACGATCGTCCAGATAACCGTTGATGATCTGCAAAATCCTGCCCGCCAGTTCATGTTTTTCTAGCAGGCGGCGGAAGTTCAGGATCGTGGTTTCATCGGGAATTCGATCCAGATGTAGGCCGGAAAACTGGCGCAGGATCGTGGTCTCATACAGTGCCTCTTCCATCGCCGGATCGCTGGAGCCGAACCAGTTCGGCATCAGATGAACCCGCAGCATCGCCATCAACGGATACGCTGGATGACCGACTTCGCCCTTCGGATAATGCGGTTCGATCAAGGCAATCAAGCCCTTCTAGGTCACGACCTGATCCATTTCAATCAGGAAGCGCTCGCGGCGGGTCTGCTTACGTTTGCCGGCGTACTAGGCATCAGCGAAGGACATCTGTTTCATGGGGTAAAACCGTCATGTTCGTTATTTCACCAGAGCTGGAAGTCTTTTTCAGAGTTCTCTTAAGTATGCCATTAACGGAGCAAAGACCTTGCCTGACAGACATGTAATGTTAACGGCAGCTTTCTGACAGGTATCATTAGCTACTATCTAGTCACCAGTGAATTAGAGCTCGTAGAATCATGAAAACATTGAATGCAGTCATCGCTATTTCGATATTGGTAGTTTCATCCTTTGCCATGGCTGAAGGCGGAGGAGATCGTGTTTATGGTCGGATGATGCAAGAAAATCAACAGGCGATGGAGCAATACGCTCTCAAAAATAGTAAAGCCATACCTGAGATTGTTCATTATGAATATGGTATGAACCTGGATGTTCAGAAGGTAGTTAGTGTCACCCAAGCCAACAAATCCTGTGACGTTGCGCCTTCGCGCATGACCTATGAGGACTCTGCTGGCAAACTCAATACCTTGGAGTACATAGTTATGGGTACCAAATGCCAGCACGGAGGCTAGTCCAAAGGAGCCATGTCTGCGTCATATTATTTGGTTTGATTGTTTAATCGCGCTTACGGCTAGCTGACATAAAAGTAATTTTCAGGCCGCACTTGAGTTATCTTTTGTATGGAGTCATGTCTGCCGGCGCGTAGAAGAAACTCTCACGTGCCGGAGGGTTTTTATAACGATAAAATATTTCATAAAGAAACTCTGCCAAGCTATAGCCTGGAGTGTTACATGAATAATAAAAACTTTTATGGTCTTCCCCTCATTGCCCTTGGCATGAGTATGGGGCAGTTTGCAGTGGCCGTTGAGCAAAAACCAGAGGGGTTCATTGAAGGGAGCAACTTTAACATTCTCAACCGCAATCTCTACTTCAATCGCGACTTTCGCAACGGTCAGTCCAGTCGAACTATCTTTGCATATTGTGTTGAAAGTAGAGCTTTTCGTCGCCATACCGAGATGCCACGATCTTGGAATTTAGAACCAGCTGGCCTAAAAGTTTAGCCTGCTCGACCGTCTCGCCTTTATCCAAGGCGTAAACGTCGTACAGCACCTCTCCGACAGGGAAGTCAGTCAGCTTTATCCGAAAGTCATCCTGCATTGTCACCCCGTTGAAGCGAGCAACAGCTGCCGGCCGTGGCTTAAAAATAAGTTGATAAGGCGCCCTTGGCGCAGCCACTTTAGAGCCATCGATGTTAATGCCGGCCAGGTGCTCAACGGTCAAGTGACCAGGATCTGAATCTCTAGCCCCAAAACGTATGGCTGCCCATTCAAAGAAACCGGCTAGTAAGCGCGTCGCAAAAGAGGTTGCGGGTGGAATGATGTTGCTGAAAGTCTTTTCGAAGAAGTTGTATCCCTCTTGGCCGTCGATGGAGTTCATAACCTGTAGATTGACCGACGGGTGATTATCGTCAATGAAAAACTTCAAAGCTAAGGCCGGCACAGAGTGCGTATCCGTCGGCTTAGTCGCCACCGAAAGACGGCCGATCACGCAGTCGGCGCCACTTTGGAAGATGCCGGTATAGCGACTCGCCACTCCACGGTTTGCCACAAACCGGAAGCGCGCCTCTGCACCAAATGCATGCACCAATTTGCGCCGCCCTTGCTCCAGCTCATCGCCTTGCGCAGTCAGCGACTTAACCGTAAAACTCGGCATTGCCAAGGTTAAGGTATCGCCGATGCCTGGCGCAGTCAGCGCTGGGAGTTCAGAGCCGTAGAGGGAAGGCACAATCTTGTTTTTCCAGATGAAGTCCTCCTTTTGACACGCCGATTGAGGTCGCGCTACGGCATCCCCAGTGATTGATAATGGCTGAACGCTGGGGGGTTGGCAGCCCGTCGTCGTGAATGCAAAAAAGGCGGATAAGAGCGTACTTGCTTTGATCAACGGCATCGTCTGACTCCGAGTATTCCCTACCGATGTATGCACAATAACCACGATCTCCGTATAGCGCGGCAGATTGGGGTCTTCGGTTCTGCTTCATCGAGCAGCGCCGGTACCTCGGCCCCTCGATATAGCCGTATACGGTGCCATCGCGCCGCCAGCCACCTGACGCTTGATCTCGAGAAAGTCTGCTCCGGCACGGTAAGCGCTCGTAGCCGACCCGCGGCGAAGGCTGTGGCTGTGCTCATCTCCCGTAGCCTTGCCTCTCAGGCTCGTGTCGCCTGGGTGGTATTAACGCTATCCCCATGCAGCGCAGCATTACCGACTAAATCCCTACTGCTAATGAGCAGAAATAAAGGTCGCTGCTCAGTCCGAGCTGCCTCTCACCAGCACGTAATGTCGTGGGCTGCTATCAGTGTATGGCCGAAGCAGACCGTTCTTCGAGATTAACTTATCAGCGATAGTTGTCCTTGAGGGCGTTGTGTATCGCGGTCGCCGCAGTCGCCGCATGGGCGACTCCAACACTCATCTGATTGAGCGCGTTGACTACATCGCCCGCCGCGTACAACCCTAGGACTGACGTGCGCTGGTCGGTGTCCACCACCAACTCGCCATCGCTCTCAAAAGTTACGCCGAGGCTTTTGGCCAATTCGGTCCGTGCGTTGGAGCCAAGCATCGGGTATAGGGTGTCGAAACTGAGTTCGTCGCCGTTAGCCAAGCGTAGCGCCACACGATGCCCTTTGATCTTGCGGATTTGCTCGATCGGTTCCTCGATGAGACGGACGCCTGCCTGTGCAATTTTGAGACGTTCGTCGTTGTCTAGTTCTCTGCCGCCCGGTTGCACAATAAGTGTGAGCTGGCGGGTGTAGGTACGGAGAAATAGCGCATGCTTGAAACCTTCCTCGGCGGAGGCGAGAAGAGCAATGTCCTGGTCGATGACATCGTATCCGTCGCAAATCGGGCACCAACGCACATAGCCACCGAGAGTGGCCTCACGTAGATTGGGTATCTCAGGAGGCTTATCAATAACGCCGGTGGCAAGAATCACAGTTGACGCAACAACGCGGTCATCGTCGATGTCGGCGATGAAGTCGTCTCCTCGCTTTGATAGTGCTTTCACGGTGGCTCGTCGGACATAAACATTGTAGCGCTCTGCCTGATTGCGCAGCCGAGCCAACAACTCGGCGCCCGAAACACCTTGAGGAAAACCGGGATAGTTGTGCGTGATCGGGATCAGCTCCGCACGGCTCTGGCCGGCATCAACCAGGAGAACCTGTCGGCGATAGCGCGCCAAATAGATAGCCGCCGTCAGCCCGGCAGGGCCTGCACCGACGATAAGGCAATCCACCACATGATATTGAGCCTGCTTGCTTGTCATCCGGCTTTCCTTCTATTGCCGACGCTGCCGGAGCCAGAGTCATTTGGCAGTGAATTGAGGCGCCCAGTTCTAACTCCAAAAACTACTGTTTCAGGCGGTCAGACCACCGGCCAACTTGGTATCTATCATTCATTTACCGAGCTGAAACGCTGTCTAAGTCACTGCGTAGCGTTGTCCGAAACTGATAATTAACGGTGTTGGCCTCGGCAGACGCAAGCATCTCGCCGTCTCGCGCCACGACCACGAACGGGTCGCCGGACGACTGTAAAACCGTCGTTTCCGGCAACCGATTAGTCATTTTTGACCGCGTACGATCACTTTGGCGTAAGCGCAGCCTCGGTCCCTCTAAAGTTGGCCATTTTCGAGACGCCCAGCCAGCGTACTTGCGCGGCGCCCCGATCAGACCGTATCTGGCGGTACCAAAGCGCGGAGCGGTCATATCCAACACATTGCACGGGGTATAATCGCTCCGCCGACCACGCGGCTCATCCGCGCCACGAGCAGGACAATACCGGCCATCATGCAGTTATCGAAATTAGCTCGAACAGAACGCTTTGGCCCATGTTCTGGTCTCGCAATGTCTCTACTGCTCTCAAACGATTTTGCTTCTCAACGCGCAGTGACAGAGGAAGAAGATCATCTCGGACTCAAATAGTGCCTTTGCTTGCAGGTCTTTGGCCTATCTCGAATGGTTTTGGAAATCCATGGACCAAGCGCAGCATAGTTTTCGTCCAGTACCAGTTCACCGTGATATGCGCCGGCAGCGAATTACCGTCCAAACCGGCGCGGTTATTTCCTTCAAAGATACGGCGCACAGATCGACTTCGGCATCACCATAGTCATGGCTTTTTATTCGCTTTAATCCACTGATCGAATACGGCGATTTCCTTCTTCTGTGCGGCAATTATGTCCTTGGCCATACGGAGCATCTCTGGATTTTTTCCGTTCTGGAGTTCGGCTTGCGCCATCTCGACTGCCATTTGGTGGTGCATGCGCATGTTGGCCGCGAAGTCATAATCCACGTCACCAGTCATGGACATGCCGCCCATTTGTTTCATCATCTTCGAATGATCCTTCTGCTCGGAAGGCATCTGCATCGCTTCGCTTTTCGTGGGTTCTGCGGCATTAGTCCACGTCGGCGCTGCTGCCATTACCGCGACAGCCATCGCTACCACCCTCATCGACAAAGTGAACCGGCTAGAGCTGTTGTGCTTGATATGCTGTGACATTGTGAATCTCCTATTAGCGCCGAAGGGTTGGCACATGCATGCCATGGCCCCCGAACACGGAAATTGCTATTTCTGTACTGCATGGGGCTTGACTAACTCTGTTCGCCAGCCATTTTTCGGCAGATCTCTGCGCATTCACGGCAGGCCCTGACGCAATCTTCCATACCACCGACCTGTTCGCAGCTCTTCACGCAAGCATCACAGATCTCGGCGCAAACCCCACAAACGTGGTGGTGAAAGGTGGAACCACTCAACAAGAAATTGGCCGACGTCTGACAGATCTCGGCGCAGTTGATCATTAGGCGAAAATGTTCGGCCTCAAGGTGTTTACCCCCCGCCTCAAGGCAATGGGTCATCGCTGTATTCAGACAGGTTTTGTGGCAGTCGCTACACGCCTCAACGCAAGGCCGCAGGTATTGGTGAGTGTTTCTGTGAGAGGTAACCGGGGTGTCGCTCATAGCTATGTTCTCCATTGCATCCAAGGAAAGACAACACTAGCAGTGGTGCTGAGACCAGCGGCATTCGATAATTTCTATTAAAAACAACTGATCATTTCAGACTGATCGCGGATGAGTGATACTGCAGACAAGCACCAAGCGTAACGCGAGCAAGATGCTGTTAAATAGCATTCAAGTAAGTGCATACCCAAGGGCCAAGGGCTCATATTTCACCCTAGACCACGCTCGGCGGACAGTCGACTGAAATTAAAATTACATTTCTGTCAGCTCTTGGTTGGTTAACACTTCGTTGCGAATTGAGTTTAGTACCGAACGTCACCTAATAACGGTCGAAACACAAATTATAGGCGCGCTGTTAAGCATGCCATTAATTGAGTAAAGACCTTGCCTGACAGATATGTAATGTTAACGGCAGCTTTCTGACAGGTATCATTAGCTACTCTCTAACCATCAGTGAATTAGAGTTAGGAGAGGGTCATGAAATCATTGAAGGCAGTCATCGCTATTGCGGTATTGGCAGTTTCGTCCTTTGCCATAGCTGAGGGTGGAGGGGATCGCGTCTTTGGTCGGATGATGCAAGAAAATCAGCAGGCGATGGAGCAATATGCCATCAAAAATGGTAAGGCCATACCTGAGGTTGTTCATTACCAGTATGGTTTGAACCTTGATATCGCAAAAGTTATCAGTATGACCCCAACCACAGGATCTAGATACTGTGGGTTGGCCCCTTCGCGTATGACCTACGAAGACTCGAGTGGCAAGTTGAATACCCTCGAGTACCAAGTGCTGGTCAGTAATTGCCCTCATGGTGGCTGATCGCTTACGGTCCAAGTGCATTAGAGAAACTAAGGTTTATTTATGGAGCACCAAGTGGATAATTACATTCCGCTGACAAAAAAGTAATTTTTAGGTCATGCTAGCGTTATTTTAGATGTGAAACTATGCTGCTGCACGCAGGGTGTTCACCTGCATGCTTATAATCATAAATATTTCACATTAAAACTCTGCCAAGCAAAAGCCTGGGGTATTACATGAATAATAATAATAACTTTTATGGTCTTTCCCTCATTGCCCTTGGCATGAGTCTGGGGCAGGTTGCAGTGGCCGTTGAGCAAAAGCCAGAGGGGTTCATTGAGGGGAGCAGTTTTAACATTCTCAACCGAAATCTCTACTTCAATCGCGACTTTCGCAACGGTCAGTCCAGTCGAACGGGGAACGGTTACTCCGAAGAGTGGGCTCACGGAATTATCGGACGTTTTGAGTCAGGCTTCACACAGGGCACTGTGGGCTTCGGCATTGATGCATTCGCAATGCAGGGGATCAAGCTTGACTCGGGTGATGGCCGTTCTGGAGCCGGTGGCACAGTAGACATCATGCCCTACAACAGCAAGGGTCAGCCTGAGGATACCTATTCAAAAGTCGGTGGAGCAGCCAAGCTTCGCTTGCTAGATACGGTCGTCAAGGTTGGGGACGTATTTCCTTCCACGCCTGTTGTGGCGTATGGGGACTCACGACTGCTGCCTGAGAGCTTTCGTGGCGCCACGTTTGCCAACACCAGCATTGAAGGCCTGACCTTGCAGGGTGGTCGCCTGCATGCGATGAGCCAACCGAATTCAAGCAGCATGCGCGATGGTTTCGCTACGTTCTATGCAGGATCTGTAGACGCGCCTTGGATCGCCTACTTGGGTGGCGATTACACCGTTAACGAACATATCGGTGTGAGTCTCTATACCAGCCGCTTCAAAGATGTGTGGAACCAGTATTACGCTGGCACCACGTTAAGCTACCCACTTTCCGAGACTGTCGCGCTGATTGGTGGCCTGAACTACTACCGAGCAGTCGACGAGGGAAAAAAACTGCTGGGCAGCTTCGATAACAACATCTGGAGCGGTAAGACCGGTATCCAGTTTGGTGCCCACACGCTGACCGTTGGCTACCAGCGCAGCAATGGGGATGACGATTTTGATTACCTGCGCCAATCTGATTCTATTTTCCTGGATAACTCTATCCAATACAGCGACTTCAACTCCCCGAAAGAGCAATCCTTGCAGCTACGCTATGACTTGAATATGCAGTCCTTTGGCATTCCTGGCCTGAGCTTCATGACTCGTTACGCGAAGGGCTGGGATGCTGACTACTCGAATGCGAACAGCGTCTATATGCGCCGAGGAGCTGATGGCGCTCCACTGCAGGACCAGAAGCGTTGGGAGCGAGACATCGAGGCTAAGTACATCATTCAAGCCGGCTCCCTGAAAGACATGTCCTTCCGTGTGCGCCAAGCGACGACTCGGGCTACCGCCTTCGAATCAGATTTGGATGAGATTCGTCTGATTGTGGAGTACCCGCTGCAAATTCTCTAAATCGAGCATTAGCTACCTAGCTCACCAGGTACAACCCGTCTCTTTGTTACTCCTTTGGTTGGGAGGCGGCTTAGGCGCCCTTGTGGCGCCTTTTTTTATGGTGCGCCAGGCATGGCGCGTTGCGCGCAAGCGCAACCAGTTTGGCTGTGGTGGCCACACTGGTGACTTGGAGGTGAAAGTCCTCTACACACCCGGCAAGGGGAAGTGTTAGCCAGAGGCAAGGGTGTCGCGGGTGACCGCGAATCTGAAGGAAGCCCGAGGCAAAATGCTGGCCTGACGAACAGGAAGCGGATTAGGCGGCACAGCGGGGTAAGGTAGCCATAATTGCCCAAGCCCAATACTTGCACGGAGCGCTGTGACGTAAATCCGACAGGCATAAGCAGGAAGGTCGCGCGAATTACCCTGGGAGATCTGTTTAGCCTGCCATGTGCTACCGGCATCGCGAGATGACGGGATGGGCGACAGAAGTCAACAGAGGCCGTAGTAGCTGCTCGAAACCGGAGCAATGAAGGGCTGAACCTGCCATGAGTGGATAGTCGGGTGTGATCTCTGCAGAGCGTAAAGCAGAAACTCCGCGTAGCGGGGGTCGAGACCATCAGGAGGTAGGAGCCGGAAGCTCCGAGGGCCGGTCTGGGCGCTTAGATACCGCAGGCGACACATCAACGGAACCAAACTCGCTGACGCTGTTTGTCAGTAGGCAGGAAGCGTTGTGCACCAGCCGATCCAAAATGGCATCGGCCAAGGTCGGATCGACGATAAGCTCATGCCATTTGTCCACCGGCATAGAGCGGTCATCCAGCAACTCCAGCATGTCGCGCCGTTGCTCGGCGGTAAGCGGCACAAGCCCCCAGTCGAGGATCAGCAGATCGGTCTTGGCGTAGCTGTCCATCAGTTTCGCGAAGAGGTCTTCCAGCAGGTGTGGCAGGCGCAGGTAGCGCACTCTGTAGCCGTTGTACCCACGCCCTTGGAGTCGCCATGATCAGGTTCAGCCCAACGCACTGCCACCAGCGTCGATCTCTATCAGCCGTGTTTTGACGCAGTTCCGATAGAGTTCGATCACCGATTGATTATAAAGGTCGCCCCCTGCCAGACCAAAAAATCAGACTGCTGGATGACGTTGCACAAACAATCATGGGGCGTGCAGTGGCGGACACAATCACTTCATGGCCTGCTTCCTTCCGAGGGTATGGATTCAACCGCGAGGCGTCGTCGGCGCATCAATCGGTAAGCTGCCGGGATGACAAATAGGGACAGTAAGGGCGCGGTAACCATACCACCGACCATGGGCGCAGCGATGCGGCTCATTATTTCGCTACCGGAACCGCTGCCCAATAGGATCGGTAATAGGCCAGCAATGATGACCGCCACCGTCATGGCCTTGGGTCGAACCCGCTGCACGGCTCCTTCGCTAATTGCTGCTATTAGCCCTCGCTCGGTACTGTCGCCGGCCTCTACACGTTCGGCCCAGGCGTTTTTCAAGTAGAGCAGCATGATCACGCCGAATTCGGCAGACACACCCGCCAGAGCAATGAATCCGACGCCGGTAGCCACCGACAGGCTAAAGCCGAGTAGGTAGAGGAACCATGCCCCACCAGTAAGGGCGAACGGCAAGGTGGCCATGATCAGCAAAGCCTCGTCGAATCGGGAAAACGTCAGGTACAGCAGCACGAAAATGATCATCAGCGTGGCCGGCACTACCAGCTTGAGCCGTGCGTTGGCTCGTTCAAGAAACTCGAACTGCCCCGAGTAACTCAGGCTCATGCCTGGCTGCAGCTTGACCTGCTCATTGACAACACGACGCAGATCGGCAACCACTGAGGCAATGTCCCGGCCACGTACGTCGATATACACCCACCCGGAAGGTCGGGCGTTCTCGCTCTTGAGCATCGGCGGGCCTTCACTGACCTTGACCTTCGCCACCGTGCCAAGGGTGATCTGGCTCCCTAGCGGAGTGTAGATCGGCAGTTGCTCTAGGGCGCCAAGCGAATCACGCCACTCTCGGGGATAGCGCACATTGATCGGAAAACGGGCGAGCCCTTCAATGGTCTCGCCAACATTCTCACCACCAATAGCACCGGCGACGATCGACTGCACATCAGCGATATTCAACCCGTAGCGGGCAGCGGCTTTGCGGTCGATATCCACATCGATGTAGCGGCCGCCCGTCAATCGTTCAGCCAGAGCCGAACTGACCCCGGGCACGTTTTTGGCTACGCGCTCGACCGCCTGAGTCGCCGCGTCGATTTCCGTCAAGTTTGTGCCGGCAATTTTCACTCCAATCGGACTCTTGATCCCAGTGGCGAGCATGTCCATGCGGTTGCGGATCGGTGGTATCCAAATATTAGTCAGCCCAGGGACGCGCACCACTCGATCCAACTCTTCCACCAATTTTTCCTGGGTCATACCAGGACGCCACTGTTCGCGTGGTTTGAACTGGATAGTGGTCTCGAACATCTCCAGCGGCGCCGGGTCGGTAGCGGTTTCGGCACGACCAGCCTTACCAAAAACGTGTTCGACTTCGGGTACCGTCTTGATCAAGCGGTCGGTCTGTTGCAGCAGCTGCGCCGCTTTCTGTGCCGACAACCCCGGCAGAGCCGAAGGCATATAGAGCAAATCGCCCTCGTCCATTGCAGGAAGGAACTCGCCACCCAAACGAGAGATCGGCCACAACGCGCTGAGGAAAACCATTAACGCGATTAATAGGGTGACTTTGGGTCGATGTAACACCGCATCAAGGGCCGGCTGATAGATCCTGATCAACCAGCGGTTTAGCGGGTTCTGGTCCTCTTTGGGGATCCGACCACGAATCCAGTAACCCATCAGTACCGGCACCAGGGTTACCGAGAGTCCGGCCGCCGCCGCCATGGCATAGGTCTTGGTGAAGGCCAATGGACCAAACAGACGACCCTCTTGAGCCTCCAGGGTGAACACCGGGATGAACGATAGGGTGATGATCAGCAGGCAGAAAAACAGCGCCGGCCCCACCTCCGCCGCCGCTTCGGTTATCACATGCCAGTGACGTTCGCCCTTCAACTCCTCCCCAGGATGGGCCACATGCCAAGCCTCGATCTTCTTGTGAGCGTTCTCGATCATTACCACGGCGGCGTCGACCATGGCGCCGATGGCAATAGCAATCCCGCCAAGGGACATGATGTTGGCGTTGATTCCTTGATGCCGCATGACGATGAAGGCAATGAGCACCCCCACCGGCAAAGAGATAATGGCCACTAGGGATGAACGTAGGTGCCAGAGAAATATCCCACAGACCAACGCGACGACGATGAACTCCTCAAGCAGTTTGTAGCTGAGGTTTTCCACTGCGCGGTCGATCAGTTTGCTGCGGTCGTAGGTGGTGACGATTTCCACCCCGGTCGGCAGACTGCTTTTCAGGTCGTCCAGTTTGGCCTTGACCGCCGCAATGGTTTCGCGAGCGTTCTTGCCGCTGCGCAGAATCACCACGCCGCCGACGGTTTCGCCTTCGCCGTCGAGTTCAGTGATGCCGCGGCGCATCTCCGGCCCCAGCTGGATCGTCGCCACGTCGCCTAGGGACACTGGCACCCCGCCAGCACCGAGCTTGAGCGGAATGGCACGAAAGTCATTCAGCGTCTTCAGGTATCCGGAGGCGCGCACCATGAACTCGGTCTCCGCCATCTCCAGCAACGCACCACCGGTTTCCTGATTGGCCTTGCCAATAGCGTCGGTTACCTCAGCCTGAGTGATACCGAGGCTGGCCAGCTTGAGTGGATCGAGTTGGACCTGATACTGCTTGACCATGCCACCCACGGTGGCCACCTCCGCAACGTTGGGCAGGGTCTTGAGTTCGAACTTGAGGAACCAGTCCTGCAAGGCGCGCAGTTGCGCCAGGTCGTGTCCGCCACTGCGGTCCACTAGTGCGTACTGATAGATCCAGCCCACGCCTGTGGCGTCTGGCCCCAAGGACGGTTTGGCGGAAGTCGGCAGTCGGCTTTGGACCTGACTCAAGTATTCCAGCACCCGGGAGCGGGCCCAATACAAATCGGTACCGTCTTCGAACAGCACGTAAACGAAGCTGTCGCCGAAAAAGGAATAGCCGCGTACGGTCTTGGCCCCTGGCACCGAGAGCATGGTGGTGGCCAACGGGTAGGTCACCTGGTTCTCAACGATCTGCGGCGCTTGTCCCGCATAAGGGGTGCGGATGATTACCTGAGCATCGGAGAGATCCGGAAGTGCATCGATCGGCGTGCTCTGAACCGACCAGACGCCCCAGACCGTGACGAAGATCGTCGCCAGCAGCACTAGAAATCGGTTGGCCACTGACCAGCGAATCAGGGCGGCGATCATGGCTGACCCCTTAGTTTTTCCAGGCGTTCAATGCGTAAACCATCATCGGTTTGGCTAACCGATACCCTAACCTTGTCTCCCGTCTTGAGACCTTGAACGAGAGCAGGGTCAGTCAATGGGAAGGTCATGGTCATACCAGGCATGCCCAGCGTCTTGAACGGACCAAGGGCGATTGTTACGTCTTGGTTATTGATCTCGACGATCTGCCCATCCGCCTCATGAAAGCTGGAGGCTGCTGCGCTGGGTGGTGACATTTCCAGCGTGCTCGCAACAATGCCCTTGAGACTGGCCTCAGAGTCGAGCAGGAACTGTCCAGAGCTGACTACCTGCTGACCTTCTTCCAACCCCTTCAATACCACCGTTTTGCCTTCGTTTTCCTGCCCGAGTTGCACTTCTAGGGGGCGGTAGCGACCCGCGTCTTCGGCGAGCATCACCAGGACGCGTCGGCCGGTGCGAATGATTGCCTCGCTCGGCACCCACAGCACGCTTTGTTCGGTAGAGCGTTTTAGGTGCACCTGGGCCGTCATGCCCGGCCTGAGTCGCCCATCAGGGTTGGGCAGTTCGACCCGGACACGCACAGTTCGGCTGTCGGGGTTGGTTTCGGGCAGAATCGCACTGACTGTGCCCTTGAGCACTGTTCCCGGAAAGGCTGGCAAACGTGCTTCTACCGCTTGCCCCATGATGATCGATCCAGTCTCCGACTCTGGTACGGCCACTGCCAGCCAGACGCTGCTCAATCCATTGACTCGAGCCAGAGTCTCGCCGGCCGCCACGGTCATACCCGAGCGTACATCCAACTCTTGCAGTACACCGCTAATGGGGCTGGTGAGCGTCAGGACCGGCTGGGTCTTGCCGCTTCGCTCCACTTGAGCAATCAGCGGTGCTGGCATCCCGGTCAAGCGCAAGCGCTGGCGTGCTGCCGCCAGCAAGTCGGCATCGCCACTGCGTTTGAGTGCGAGAAACTCTTCCTGAGCAGCGGCCCATTCCGGTACCAGGATATCGGCCAAAGCCGCATGGGCTTTGAGCACATCGCCTGGAGCACGGGCGTACACTCGCTCCACAAAGCCAGCAGTACGCGATTGAATCACTGCAACATCCCGCTCGTTGAATGCCAACACACCGACCACGTCCAAGTTGGAAGTAAGCACGCCGCGAGTGACTGTGGCCACTCGCAAACCGAGATTCTGGGTCAGGCTGGGGTCGATACTGATGGCCGCACTGTCCGCTGCAGCATCCGCGTAGCGGGGCTTCAACTCCATATCCATAAAGGGAGACTTGCCTGGTTTATCGAACTTCTGCTGCGGGGACATCGGGTCGTACCAATACAGTACTTTGCGTTCGTCTTGGGCTTTAGGGGCCTGTTCGGCTGCGCTATCAGGCATGCGCTGTTGAGCGAACCAGTAACCGCCGGCAGCGCCCAAGGTAATCGAGAGACCTGCCAGCAAAGCCCCTTTCCAGATTCGAGTACTCATTGATTGGTGTCCCCATAGGCGAAATACAGGCGAGCACTGGTGAGGGCTCGCTGTTCTTCGAAGTCGATCTGTTTGAGGCGGGCCTCGATGAGTTCACGTCGGGCAGTGATGACAGGTGCCAGGTCGCTTTTACCGGCCCGGTAGCTGGCCATGGTCATCCCGACTTTTTCCTTGGCCAGGGGTAACAGACTGTCCTGGCTGCGGTACACGGCACGGTTCAGACGCTCGTATTCGGCCAGATCGTCCTCCAGTTGCTGGGTGTGTTCACGTACGAGAGCTTCGCGCTCGGCCTCCAACTGATTCAGTTCAGCGTGTTTGGCGGCGATCTTCGGGTTCTGTCGGGACTCGGGGAACAGTGGCAAGTCGAACGTGAACTGCACGCTGACCATGTCGCCGAACTGACGGTTGCGGCGCTGGTAATCAAGCTCCCAACTCCAGTCGGACTGCTTTTCGGACTCTGCTTCACGGACCTTGGCCTGCGCTTCGCGAGTCATTGGCGCGTATGCCGCCAATGCGGGGTGATATTGCAGCTTATGGGAATAACCTGAGGTATCGATGGGCCACTCGGGCAAGCTGCCGACGGGCTGGTCATTGGCCGCTGGGCCAATCCAGCGTTTGAGGGCCGCTCGGGCTTGCGCACGCAGGCGAATTAACTCGTCCTGTTGTTCCGCCAACTGAGCCGCCTCCTGTTTCGGCGTTACTGCATCGGCAGGTTGGGCACGACCACCGGCGATCTGCGCCCGGACGGTATCGGCCAACAGACGGTTCTCCCGGTAAAAATCCTGAAACAGCACCTCTTTACGCTCGACGGAGTAGCTGCTGATCCAGGCCAATGCCGTGGCCTGACGAACGTTCAGCCGCTCGACACGGCCTTCGGCCGCGGCTCGATCTACGGCCGCCTCGGCAACTTCGATACGCGCCCTACGCTTGTCACGATTGGGCACCTCCTGCATGACGCCGACCATCTGCATGGTCATACCGTCCTGCTCGAGGCGCCAGCGGTCAGGGCCACCGATGGGATAGTCTTGTATGCCCAGCAGGAGCTTCGGGTCGGGTAGTTCTCCAGCTGGAATGGCGGCGCTGCTGGCCGCTTGCAGTTTGGCCGCTTGGGCGGTCAGCGATGGTGCATTGTTTTCAGCCAACCGTAAGGCTTCGTCGAGTGTCAGGGGTGCAGCAAGGCTTGGCAATGCCAGCACGCTTGCCGCCAGGGCAGCCACGAGGGGCCAACCGGTGCAGTAGCACTTGGGATTCATGTTCACGATTCCTGTGATGATCCACTGCGCGTGTCTTGGGCTCGCGCGCAGATATGCCATCCCGCGCCAGGGCGGGATGAGGCTCAGTGGGGTACAGGAATCAAGCGCGAGGCGGTCGCCACACCCCGGAGGGAGCCTGAGTAGACAGGGAGTCGCTGAAGATTGTTAGTATTTGCGGACTGGACAAACGGGTGGCAGGTTTCCCCAACAACACTTGTAGCAGACTGGCGCTCCTGCATTCCTGACCAGGTTTGCAGGGTTTGCCATGATCGGCGGAGCTGCTCATATCACCGCAACAGTCCTGGTTCATATCATCCATCATGGTCATACCCGTCGTGTTCGTCGGGCAAGGTTCTGTCGGTGACTGAATGCCCGCCATCCCGCTCAGGGGAAGCGCCAAGCTGATCAGAAAAATGAGGAACAACCGCAGATAGCGTTTCATGCGAGGAAGTTTAGTCGCTGGCGACGGGCGATACCATTACGAATCTGTCAGGTAGAACCAGCAGCAACGGCGCTCCTTAATTTAGCGGCCTGTCTATACGCATGCTGATAGGTCAGGCTTCGTAAATGATTGTCTCGTGAGTCGGTAATGCCACGATAAGGATCACCGAAATGGGTAGAACCAGTGGACCGTGCCGAGAACAGCGCTCAACAACAGATAGATACCCGCCAAACACCTACTATCCTACCGCCTATAAGTTTGTTGAGCAGATAGCTCAATATGAGCTCGCCGCAACAGAATCACTGGACGCTGTAGATACACTTGCGGACGACAGCCAAGGAAACTGGAATATGTCCGAGACAATAGCTACACATAGCATTCCCCGTACGGTCTGGGCGCTAGGTTTCGTCAGCCTGTTCATGGACTTTTCTTCAGAAATGGTTCATAGCTTGCTGCCTATCTTTCTGGTGGGCACTCTAGGCATCAGCATAATCACTCTGGGTCTGATCGAGGGCATTGCGGAGGCGACGGCCCTGATAGTGAAAGTGTTTTCAGGGGCGATCAGCGACTACGTCGGTCGTCTCAAGGGCTTGCTGCTGGTTGGCTAGGGTCTTGCGGCACTCACCAAGCCGCTCTTTCCATTGGCTCACTCTGCAGAAATGGTGTTCACCGCACGCTTTCTGGATCGGATCGGCAAAGGTATTCGCCGCGCTCCACGTGATGCCCTGGTCGCTGATGTATCGCCACCGCATATCCGTCGCTTGCTTCGGCTTACGTCAATCCATGGATACGATAGGGGCCTTCCTCGGGCCAGCAGTAGCCATCCGCCTGATGTATGCCTTCAGTGAAAACATTCCACTGGTGTTATGGATCGCGGTGATACCGGCGTTGGTAGCGGTCAGTCTGATTTTTATTGGCGTCGATGAGTCCGAACACGAGCATTCAGCTCAGCGCTTTCGTTCACCCTGGCACGTTTTAGTGAGGCCTTCCTGGGCTTGCGCGCTCAGCAAGCAGGGTTGTCTGCAACCTGGGTGCCGATAGTAATGGTGGTGATGGCCTTGTTCTACACGCTCTCGGCCTACCCTGTGGGGAAGCTCTCTGACCGTGTAAGTCGCACAAGTCTCCTCAGGGTCGGGTTGATATTGCTGATCTTGTCCGATCTGGTTCTAGCCAGTGCCGAGTCCGTCTCAATGTTGATACTCGGCGTCGCCCTATGGGGACTTCATATGGGATTTAGTCAGGGGCTACTGGCTGCGCTTGTCGCTGACACGACACCGGCAGAATTGAAAGGAACCGCTTTCGGGATTTTCAACCTGGTGAGTGGTGTATCCATGTTGCTGGCAAGCGGGATTGCGGGGTTATTTTGGCAAACGTATGGCTCAGCAATGACATTTTATGCCGGCGCGGTTTTTTCTGCGATAGCGCTCATACTGCTGATAGCACAACGTAGCAAGAGCACACATCGCTTGCATGATCACGGGCAGTGATCATGCAAGAATCAAGGAAAGTTTGAAACTTAGTTTGCCATGTACTCGGCAATCACTTGGTCAGTACCTGCTTTGCTCAGGCCGATGACCTGATAAACATCCTGCTTCCCACCGACCTCCATGCCAGGCGAGCCTGCCGGCATGCCCGGCACAGCTATCCCGATAAGGTCGTCGCGTTTGCTCAAAGCAACTATTTGCTCGGCAGGCACGTGGCCTTCAACAAACTTGCCGTTGATCACCGCGGTGTGGCATGACGAGAGACGCGGAGCAACACCCAGGCCCTGCTTGACCGCGCTCATGTTGGTTTCTACATGATCAACGACGGTGAAGCCGTTAGCTTCAAGGTGCTGCATCCACTTCTTGCAGCATCCACAGTTAGCGTCACGATGGACGTCGATCGTCATCGATTCTGCTGCATGACCAGCGGAACTGATAAACAGAGCCGCGAATGCAGCGAGGCGAAGTGCCCGGCCAGGACGAAGAAAGTTATTTCGCATGGGTATGCTCCTTCCCATCAGCATGGGTATGAGTTTTTGGCTGATCCGCAGGAGCATCTGCACCCTCAGTATGAGCATGCTCAGTACTTTCATCCTGAGAGGGTGCTGCGTCTTCATCATGAAGATGCGCACTATTTTTGTCGTCATGATGATCGTCGGACTCAGCTACTTCTTCAGCGCCGCCTGCATCATGATGTCCAGCGGCAGCCTCTTTTTGACCGTCATGCTGTCCTTCATGGTTATGCATTTTGGTCTCGCCGCCACCGTGTTGGTGGCCATCGCTGCTTGCTGTCAGGGCCTTATATTGCTCTGCATCCAAGGCGGGAAGCTGCTGAAGAAAAGCAACCATCCCCCAGATGTAGGGGTCGGCCATGCTTTTGCCCCAGGCTGGCATGCCTGTGGACTTGATACCGTGCTTGATGATCCAGAAGGCGGCAGCTGGATTTCCATCAACGCCCAGTTTTGAAAGATTTGGAGGTGCCGGGTAAAGGCTTTTACTCAACTCGGTTCCAGCGACACTCGGAGCGAGGTGGCAGCCAATGCACATTGAGTTGTAATTGCCTGCACCTGCACGAATGAGAGCTTCATCGCTTAGGCTCTGTACGTAAACCCAAGAAATACGATTTTCTGTAAAATACACCGCCATTAAAGCCAGGAGGCCAAGATGGCAAAGCGGTATGAACTCCCCGACGCAGCCTGGGATCTGGTTGCAGATATCTTCACCAAAAATCAGCGCACCGGGCGCCCTCGGGCCGATGATCGCCTGATGCTAAACGGTATTCTCTGGGTGCTTTGCTCTGGCGCAGCCTGGCGAGACATGCCCGAACGATTCGGCCCTTGGTCAACGATCTATCAACGGTTCCGAGGATGGCGTGATTGCGGAGCTTTTGATCAGATGCTCAAGCGTCTTCATATCCGATTGAATGAGCAGGGTTTGATTGACTTGGAAACATGGATGATCGACTCCACTGCCGTACGAGCAACCCGGGCCTCATCAGGTGCCGGGAAAAAAGGGGATTTGAAGAACCGCAAGACCACGCGCTCGGGCGCAGCCGGGGTGGCCTGACGACCAAGATTCACATGCTGTGCGACGCCAATGGTGTGCCTCTGCGTTTCCTGTTGTCAGGCGGACAAGCCAGCGATATAGCCTATGCCCAACCGCTACTCGATCAGGCTTGCATACCCAGCCTGCGCGGTCGCCCACGCAAGCGTTGCCGCTGGTTGCTGGCTGACAAGGGTTACGACGCTGAAGCGCTGCGCCAGTATTGTGATCGTTATCGCATGCAGCCAGTCATTCCGTTGCGAAGCATGAAGCGCAAAACCAAGCCAGGATTGCCTCGACTTTTTGATCGCCCCAAATATCGGCAGCGCAACATCATCGAACGCATGTTTGGCTGGCTGAAGGAGAACCGTCGCATCGTGACGCACTTCGACAAGCTCGCAACAAGTTTTGCGGCGATGGTCTCATTGGCCTGCGCTATGCGGTGCTTGCGACAATACTTTACGTACAGAGCCTAGGTCGGGGACTTTAATGTCGCGTGAACGCACTGCAATCGAGCGATCCCGAGCAGTGGACAGAAGTGCGTAAACGGGATCGGAGTGGGGTTCATCGGCCCCAACGTTGAACACACCAAAATGCACGACGCCGGCCCCCATGATGACTGCAACCACACCGGCAGCAGCCAACGTTTTTATTGTTCTTTTCATATAAGGTTCTCAAAACCACATCCGAATACCTACGACAAATCGCGCCTCGTTCGTATCCTCTCCTTCATCGCTAGCGAGGTCTGCGGTCTTGCCATAGGAGCGACTCCAGGTAACGCCGATGTAGGGGGCAAACTCGCGGACAAGCTCGTAGCGCAACCGCAAACCTACTTCGGTATTGGCCAAACCAGAACCAATGCCGCGTTGCGGGTCGTTTTTCCCGTAAAAATTCATTTCGGCTGTGGGCTGCAAGATCAAGCGATTGGTAAGCAGAATGTCGTAATCGCCCTCTAACCGAGCCGCGGTCTGCCCGTTCTCACCAATGAATGCGGTGGCTTCCGCTTCAAAGTTGTAGAGAGCCATCCCTTGGATACCCAAAGCGCCCCAAGTCTGTGGCGAGCCTGGTTTAAAATCTTGACGCACCCCGGTAACAACGTCCCACCACGGACTGATCGAGTGCCCCCACAGTGCTGTGAGTTCGGCGCTCTCGGTTACACCGTTGGTACGTTCACCTTCCGAACGCAGCCACAGACGATCAACGTCCCCACCGATCCATCCCGTAGCGTCCCAGCTCAGGGCACTGCCGTTGTCAGCGTCCTGATACTCGAACTGATCGAGGAGAAAGAACGTGTTGAGGCTTTTGTCAGAGAGGCCATGACCAGCCACCGGAGGAAAGGCGGCTTCACGATCAGCGTCGGTCAGTACCGGAATAGGGGTTCGGCTCGTGGTAGTCGCCCTTGCATCCATACTCATTTTGCTGTGGTCCATGCCTTCCATCTGGCCTTGATCCATTTGCCCATGATTCATTTTGCTATGGTCCATCGGCTTTTCTTGGCCTTGGCCCATGTTCATTTTACTGTGGTCCATAGGCTCCATCGAACCATGATCCATCTTGGAATGGTCCATCTGGCTGTCTTTGGCGGGGATCGACTTTTGAACCCCCGAGGGTTTCGAGTCCGAACTCGAGGGCATGGTCATCGACGGATCCATTGCCTCAGCGGCGTTCGCCAAGCCAAAAAAAGCGGGGCTGATGGAGACGGTCAGTGCCAGCAGGGTTGGGCGTAAAAAATTACTGGTCATGATCTCAATCCGCTTTTTTAGTTTTTTGGTCATGATCCATCGACTCATCGCTCATTTTGCTGTGATCCATCGAGCCATGGTCCATGGAACTGTGATCGGTTTTGGATTCATTGGTCTTGGGTTTTTGGGTTGACTCTGGCTTGTCCGTTGATGATGCAGGAGTTGGATGGGAATGATCGCCACCGCTTTCTCCTGCCAGTGCAACGGGCACTCCCCCTAATAGGCCAATGACGAGGGCGCAACCGATCAGCGACTTACGATTCAGATATGTGTTCATAACCCGTCTCCTTTACTCATCAACCCGTACTTCACGGAACATGCCCATTTCCATATGGAATAGCAGGTGGCAGTGATAGGCCCAGCGACCCAACGCATCAGCGGTGACTCGATAGCTGCGTTTGGTTCCTGGTGGCATGTCGATCGTGTGTTTGCGCACCATGAATTTCCCGTTCTCATCCTCAAGGTCACTCCACATACCGTGGAGGTGGATGGGGTGAGTCATCATGGTGTCGTTCACCAGCGTAATGCGCAGACGCTCGCCATACTTGAGGCGCAATGGTTCGGCGTCAGAGAATTTGATGCCGTTGAATGACCAGGCGAACTTTTCCATATGACCGGTCAGGTGCAGCTCAATGGTGCGATTGGGCTCGCGGCCATCCGGATCCTGGAAAGTGCTCTTAAGGTCAGAGTAGGTAAGCACGCGACGGCCATTGTTGCGCAAGCCAATACCCGGATCGTTGAGCTTCGGCGTAGGGGTCATGGCTTGCATGTCAACCAGGGGGTTATTGGTTTCGGAGGCGGGGTGAGTCTGCATCTCTCCGCCCATGCCGCCCATGCCGCCCATACCTGCCATACCGGACATGTCACCCTGGTCCATACCTGCCATATTGCTGTGGTCCATACCGGTCATATTGGACATGTCATCCTGGCCCATGCCGGTCATTTTGCTGTGATCCATGCCGGCCATACCGGACATGCCACCTTGCTTCGTAGCGCCGCCATCCATGCCCGCCATGCTGCCATGGTCCATACCGGCCATACCGCCCATCCCCATGTCATCCATGGTCACAAGAGGGCGAGGATCAATCGCCGGTATCGGCGCCTTCAATCCTTCGCGCACGGCCAAGGTTCCGCGCGCATAACCGGTTCGATCCATGGACTGGGCAAAAATGGTATACGCCTCTTGACTGGCAGGCTCGACGATCACGTCATAGGTCTCTGCCACGGCGATGCGGAATTCGTCGACGCTGACCGGGTTGACGTGCTGGCCGTCGGCGGCCACAACGGTCATTTTCAAGCCTGGGATACGGACGTCGAAATAGCTCATACCCGAGCCGTTAATGAAGCGTAGGCGCAGCTTCTCTCCCGGCTTAAAAATACCTGTCCAGTTACCGTTGGGGGCCTGGCCGTTCATGAGGTAGGTGTAAGTATCCCCACTGACGTCCGCGAGATCGGTGGGGTTCATTTTCATTTCGGCCCACATCTTCCGATCCGCCACTGTCGCGGACCAGCCTTTCTCGCTGACATCGTCGATGAAGTCGCCCACGGTACGCTTGTGGTGGTTGTAGTAGTCCGATTGTTTCTTGAGCTTGGCCATGACGCGAGCAGGATCTTCATCGGTCCAGTCGGTCAGCATCACCACGTAATCGCGGTCGTACTGAAAAGGCTCCGGCTCTTTTGAATCGATCACGATGGGGCCATATACGCCAGCTTGTTCCTGAAAGCCCGAGTGGCTGTGGTACCAGTACGTACCGTTCTGATGCACCTTGAATTTATACTCGTACATGCCATCGGGGGCGATGCCGTGGAAACTCAAGCCCGGCACTCCATCCATGTTGGCCGGCAAGATGATCCCGTGCCAATGGATTGAAGTGTCCTGATCCAGGCGGTTTTTTACCCGCAGCGTGACCGTTTCCCCTTCGCGCCAGCGCAGCAATGGTCCCGGCAAGGAGCCATTGATGGTCATGGCCGTGCGTGGCGAGCCGGTGATGTTTACCGGGGTTTCACCAATAAACAGATCAAATTCGTTGCCGGTGAGTACGCTCGGCAGACCAGGACTGGTCACTGCCCATACAGGAGTGCGCCAAAGGCCAAAGCCGCCGAGAATGCCACCAGCGGCCAAGCCTTTAACGAATGTCCGCCTAGAGGTTTTGGAATGCATGCCGTTTATATCCAGTCAGTCGAAAGGGAAACCGTGTGAAACACGCTGTGGATTATGCTTATAGGTTAGCGGGCTCTCAGGAGCTCGTCTCGAATCTCTATGAACCTTGCCCGCCGCCGCAAAGGACTAAACTCATAGGGCAGGCGAGCTCAGAAATTGCCACATTTTAACCACCGAGGTGATTACATTTCTGTCAGCTTGGGAGTGCATCGAGCCGTTCAATATTTGGCTTGGTCGACAGCGTTGGCTTTGCTCTCGGCTACTGGGGGTTGAGTGCCTTGCTTTTGGGCAATTTGGTACGCGTCCATTGACCTCTTCATTGCAGCCTCCATGCGCGCGAACGTCCGGTCACCGCCACCTTCGGCCATCGCCAGAGAAGAGACGGTCAAAGCGGCTATGACAAACAGGGTTTTAATGGATTTCATGGGGGTATCCTCGAATAAGTTTTGGTCATCCCGTTGAATCCACATTGAAAAATGATTCTTGGGGGCTGAGCTCAAGGCTCGATATAACTTTAGGACTCATCCCCTGTCAGAAACCTTAGGTGAATATTACAGTTGTGTCAGGCTGCCACTTTTCTATTGAATAGCAGGCGGATTAATTCGTAAGCTCTCACTCATCCAAGTAACACTGCATCGTATTTAACCGATTAAAATTTATATATGACAATTTTGTAAGCTTCCTGTCATTTTTAAAGAGATTCGACGGTTTTTGAACAGCTGAACAGGATCTGAAATTCGCCGACGCTGATGCATTGTATTTAACCTTGAGTGTTCGATATGCGTATTGCGTCGGGACTGGTAATTCCACAAAGGTGATTAGACGTGAGTATTAATTTTGAAAAAGCCGTTGGTTCTGCGGAAAGAGCGTTAATTTATCGCAGCCAAAGAGCGGAGGTGCTGAGCAATAATATAGCTAACGCCGATACGCCAAATTTCAAGGCCCGCGACTTGGACTTTCCTGCCTTGCTTGCAAGCCAGTCAAAGCGAATGACGGATGCTCAGTTTTCTTTACAAACAACAAACCTAAAGCACATTGCTGGGAACGGATCAGCAGCCGAAATTGATGAGAGAGCTTTACTTTACAGAATTCCAAATCAACCGTCCCTGGACCAAAATACCGTGGATCAGCAAGTCGAGCTTGCGAAGTATACGGAAAATGAAATTCATTTCGAGGCAGCGTTCACCCGACTCAATGGTTCATTTAAAGGCCTGATTAAGGCTCTTCGTGGGGAGTAATTGCCAAAAAACAAGTACTTGCACTATAGAACAGGCCGGTTATCTCTGCCCTGGTTGCCCTAAAGTCAATGTCAGCAGACTTCGACCCATTGCCTACCACATTGTGCTCATTGAACCATTGAGGCGGGCTGGATAGGTGCTGAAGCTATTACTCCAGGAAAGCGCTAAGAAGACTTTGATCAGCTTATCTCGGCCCTGGGCTCATATCTGAAATGAGCCCAGGGAGAGCCTGTATATGGGAGCGTTAAAGCTGGAGCGGATCAGCACCATCAGGCGCTGATTTTGGAAGGAAAACCCAATGTTTCCACAGCTGCGCGGACTCGCTCAGGGTTTTCGCTACTTTCAACGTTGACCTTGCCGGCAGCACGATCCACCAAAACCCTTGCCTCGCTATCCAACGCGTGAATAGCTTTGGTGATTTTGCTAATGCAGCTGCCGCAACCAATGCCGGACACATCTAAGACGAACATAGTTATTCCTCTCGTATTGAGCGGCTTCTTTAGCCGCAAACACAGCATAAACGTTGACATGATGGCAAGGTCAAGTCTTGCCTGCACCCTGGTTTGGGGAGATCGCAAAAAAAGGAGTTCCGCACACTAAGCGACAACCGACCGGCTTCAGCCTTTGTGACACGGCCTATGTCCGGTTGGAGCAGGGGTCATGCCGAGATAAGGGAAAATTAGGACATTTGCTTCGCATGCGGTTGTTCTATAAAGGCTTGCGTGCAATCCACCTCAAGTCCTCCTGAATGGCTGGCGACTTCGGACAATCCGCGCACGCCTATCGCGTTGTCTGGGGTGCATAGAGAAAACGGAAAAAATCGTACGATAAGCCCCTGCTGACAGTCTGTAAGCCCTTGCGTTGTGCAGTCTGTGTCCGAATGGAGTACGCCTCAACCCGGCGTCAGGCCGGACGACGGAGGTACGTCAAGGTAGGGTCTATTTCGGCTTTTCCTGACGTTTCCCTACAAACCTCTATGAGCTCAACCTGACAGGCCACCGCCTCGGGTTGTTTGGTTGTCATAGGACTTCTCAAAACTTGAAGAAGTGGCGGGCTGTCGCTATTAGTTAAGGTTCACTCAACACAAGGACGCGAAGATGATCCAGAGATTCGTTGTTGTTCCTGCGATCCCCACCGAAACAGGATCGGTTCGCAATGGAGCTCGCTTTCACTCCACTACAGTTCCGGCTGGTTTTGATATTTATGACAATCAAGGTAAGCAGCGATTGCAGTTCACCTACTCGACACGGATAGAAGCAGATGCGGAATGCGAAAGACTGAACATGGAGTGCGATCAAACCACCATAACAACACCTACCCGCATCAGCTCACCATGATCTGTACGAACGCAATTTACTGGTCATCTGTTCAGCGATGCGGACTGAAAACAAAAAAACCGTCATGACTGACGGGATTTTTGTTGATGGGAGCTGATCCTTCAGCTCCCATCATTGTAGTTAAGAAATGAGGAGGCATGCGTTTTGAGATCCCTGTTGGTCGGCCTGACGCCGGGTTGAGGCGTACTTCAACCGGACGCAACAGTGCCGAACAATGCTTGCAGCAGAGCAGCATGGCTTAGCGTACAAACATCTCCGTTTTCTGCGATTACCCCCTTCGGCCTGACCCTCCACACTTGAAGCATCGCTTTCCAGCAAGGCACTGCGGGCGGCCTCTCCGTCATACGACGCTTGCATAGGGGTACTAGGTATGCCTATCATGCGACTTGCATAGGTAGGAGGGGTATACCATGGGTCACACAGCTTCAAACAAAGACGCTCTTCTCAAACGAGTTAAACGCATCGCAGGACAAATCCAGGCAGTTGAACGTGCTTTGGAATCGGATCTCGATTGCGCAAAAACATTGCATCTTGTCGCCGCCACACGCGGGGCCATCAATGGATTAATGGACGAAATTATTGAGGACCACGCCAGGGAGCATGTAGCGAACCCAGCGCTCAGCGATGAAGAGCGCAACAAGGGTGTCGAAGAACTTATTGAAGCCATTCGCCGCTATTCAAAGTGAAGAAACCAGGTACAAGTTCATGAGTAGCAGCACCAATATCGAAATTAATCACATACACGACCACGTATTCCTTGGGTCAGCGCACGAAGAAAATGCCAAACGTACCCTTTGGGTCGTGGCGCTTACGGTGGTGATGATGGTTGGCGAAATCACCGCCGGTTATATCACTGGCTCGATGGCTTTACTTGCCGATGGTTTTCACATGGCGACCCATGCGGGCGCTTTGGGCATCGCAGCGGCTGCTTACGGATACGCAAAACGCCACGCGTCCAGTAATCGTTACAGCTTCGGTACCGGTAAGGTTGGAGATCTGGGTGGGTTTGCATCGGCGCTCATACTCGGCATGGTGTCCCTGGTAATCGGCGTAGAGTCAGTAATGCGCCTCCTCCAGCCAACGGAGGTTCAATTCGGGACCGCTACGCTCATTGCGATTGTTGGCTTGATCGTAAACATTGTGAGCGCGCTTCTGCTTGGCCACGGCCACAGTCATGATCATGATCATGGACATCACGGGGATAACAACCTGAAATCAGCGTACGTCCATGTAATAGCGGACGCACTGACCTCCGTGCTGGCAATTGCTGCATTGCTCGCTGGCCGGTATCTCGGGTGGGTATGGCTGGATCCGGTAATGGGTATTGTTGGTGCCATCGTTATCGCGCGTTGGGCGTGGAGCTTGATGGGTGTGACCTCTGCTGTACTGCTAGATCAAACTGATGAGCACGTTGCAGAGGAAATCCGTGAGCTGGTTGAGAAGCCAGGCGATGCAACCATTACAGACTTGCATGTCTGGCGGGTTGGACCAGAAGCGCATGCGGCTATCGTAAGCGTCCTTGGCGAAGCCACTGCGAACGCCGAAATCATTCGTGAACGTCTCAAGCCTGTTCACGAGGTCAGCCATCTGACTGTCGAATTTCGACCTGTCTGATTCAGTCTGATTCCTCTGGTAAGGGGCTCTAATTGAGCCCCTTCGCTAACTCGCTTTGTTGAACCCGCCCGTTGCAGGGCGCCCCCCATCTATTGCCTCCAAAGGAGCCCGCAATGCCCTTAGGCAAACGTGAACTTGCGCGGATCGAACGCGGTTTAATTGCAACTCTCACCGAAGCTTGCGAAACGGCAAAATCTGAAATCAAAGGCTTTTCCTGGCTCACCCACGAAGCTGACTTAAACGCGCTTCCTGAAACTCTAAAAGTGATCTGGGTTTTCGAAACGTTAGCAGACAAAAAGCTTGCCCAGTCTAGCGCGCAGAAGGTGCGCATCTTTGAGCTGACTGCCATGGCGCTGAACGGCGCAAACATTGATCTGCGCCCATCAGACCACAATGTACGGTTCGACTCTGAGGAGGAGTGCCAACGAAGTCATGGTGGCGATTGGCAGAAGCGGTTGGCGCAATCACGCGTGACAAAGGGTTATTGACGATGGCTAAAGAAATCGAAAGTCCATGCATTTCAGTTTGCCAGCTAAGTGGCGATCTTTGTGTGAGCTGCGGGCGAAGCAAGGAAGACATTAGGAAATGGAAACGAATGAAGCGGCCCGAAAAGATGGCTGCTGTCCAAAGGGCGAACATGCGTCTGAAAGGATTGAAGAAAACACAGGGATAGCTGGGATTGTTCCCGACATTCGATGAAAGGCTCGCTAAAAGCAGAATTCACGGATTGCCGTCAACATACAGGCCGAACAGGATGTTATGGCATAACAATTAAAATCAGTGAGTGATGCCGTCTTCGGTGTTCCACAGCACAATCGCGGCGGTTACCAGGCTGAGGCCGCTGGCCCGGTAGCGCTGTGGAACACCGTCTACCTGGAGCGCGCAACCCAAGGGCTGACTGAGGCCGGAAAGCCGACAGGATCGTCATTTCACACAAACAAAACGCAAGATTCGAATCCTTCTGAAAAAAGCTAAGTGAATCATTCAGTTACAGGTCTAATGTCCTAATTTTCCCTTATCTCGGCATGACCCCGAGCACACCTCAATCAGGCGTCACCCGTCAGGGTCGGGGATCGTACGCATGCTAGACCTTGCACTGGGTACGCAGGTACCCGATTCACTTCGTGAGCGATCGCTATGTGTCGAACATGACGAGGTTCTGAAACAGCAGGCTAAACGCCTGCTCGCAGGCGTCGTTGCAGGCTTCGCGGATTTTTTCCAGGGCTTGGGTCTCGCTCCCTGGGCTGCACGCGACGGTCAAACCGTCAAGGCGTCACGCTGATGCCGTTGGGGGCCTTGCCGACCGGTACGGTCTTCGTGACCTTGCGGTCCTTCACGTCGAGCACGGAGACCGAGTTGGCGTAGGTGTTGGTAACGTATGCGTACCGTCCGTCACGGTCGACGACCACGCCATGAGCACCGGCGCCAGTCACGACTGTCTTGGCGACCTTGAAACTCTCCAGGTCGATCAGGCTGACGGTTTTGCCAGGCTTCTTCGGCGTGCCCTGGTTGGCCACCAGCAGCGTGCGCGAATCCGGCGTGACGTACAGCTGGATAGGCACCGTTCCGACGGCAACCTTGCGAATCACCTGGCGCGTGGCCGGGTCTATCACGGCGACGGCGTTTTCTTCCGACAGCGACACCAAGACAAGACGACCGTCCGGCGTGAAGCCGACTTGAGCCGGACCCTTGCCTACCTGCACCTGCGCGATCTCCTTTTGGCTGGCGGTATCAATGACCGACACCGTGCCGCCCTTGAGGTTGGCGACGTAGGCCTGCTTGCCGTCCGGACTGATGCGAAGACCGTGGGGGAACTTACCGACAGGAATCGTGGCGACAACACGCTGCTCCGATGTGTCAATCACACTCACCATGTCGTCGCCGCCGTTGGTGACGTAGGCAAGGCGGCCATCTGGCGACACCACCACATGGGCCGGGTGCATGCCGACCGGCACCTTGGCGATTACCGCGTCACTACTGGTATCAATGGCCCAAACGGCTCCTACCGTCGCCATCGTGCTGTGTTCACCTTTGGCCATTTCCTTATGCGCAGAGCCAGCCGCCTGATCAGGCTCGCCGTTATTGGTCACCCATACGACCTTTCCGTCAGGCGATACCTGCACGTTGTGCGGTGTCTTGCCGACGCGCACGCTTGCCAGTGTCTTGAACGACGCGGCATCGAGCACGCTGACCGTGTCAGCGCCCTCATTGGCCACATACACCTTGTCAGCGGCCCATGTAGTGCCGGACCAGGCCAGCAGCCCGACCTGTATTGCCGTTAAAAACCACTTACCTTTACTTGTCATCATGATTAATCCTTATTGAGAAAATAAAACTTCTATCGTCAGGCCTCAGCCTGCGGCGGCCCGTCTTGGATGCCATTACCGGCCACGTCGCCTCGAATCTTGTGATTCACCTCCTTAACCGTGACAGCCGCCGCCGTCGATACCACCAAAACAGCGGAGTCATACGCGTCTGTTTCGCAGCCGCAAAGCGTTGCCGATCACCGACACCGAACTCAAGCTCATGGCCAGCGCGGCAATCAGCGGCGACAGCAGCCAGCCGGTCAGCGGATACAGCACGCCGGCCGCAATCGGGATGCCCAGCGCGTTGTACAAAAAGGCAAACATCAGGTTTTGCTTCATGTTGCCCACCGTGGCTTCCGACAATGCGCGCGCAATCGCAATCCCGCGTAGATCGCCCTTGACCAGCGTGATCTGGGCGCTGTTCATCGCCACGTCGGTTCCGGTGCCCATGGCCACGCCGACATCGGCCTTGGCCAGCGCCGGCGCGTCGTTGATGCCATCGCCCGCCATGGCCACCACGCGGCCTTCCTTTTGCAACCTTTCCACCAGCAGCAGCTTGTCGGCCGGCTTGACCTCGCCATGCACCTCGTCGATGCCCAGGCGGGCTGCAACAGCCTTGGCCGTGGTCAGGCCGTCGCCGGTCGCCATCACGATGCGCAGCCCCGAAGCCTTGAGCGTCGCCAAGGCTTCCGGCGTGCTGGCTTTGATCGGGTCGGACACGGCCAGCAGGCCCATAAGTTGGCCATCGACTGCCAGGTGCATCACACTGGCGCCTTCTGCACGCAAGGCCTCGGCCTGCGGCACCAGGGCAGCGACCGAGACGCCGATCTGCTCCATCAGCGTGGTGTTGCCCAGCGCCAGTTGACGCCCTGCCACCTGCCCACGCACGCCGATGCCCGAGCCGGACTCGAAATTCTCGGGCTTGTCGAACAGCATGCCGCGCTCGCGGGCGGCGCGCACGATGGTTTCGGCCAGCGGGTGCTCGCTGCCCTGGTCCAGGCTGGCGGCCAGGCGCAGCACCTCGTCGGCATCAAAGCCGGGCGCAGGCACGGCGCGCTCGAACGTCGGACGCCCCTCGGTCAGGGTGCCGGTCTTGTCGATGATGAGGGTGTCGATTTTGCGCATGTTTTCGATCGCTGCAGCATCACGGAACAGCACGCCGTGCGTTGCACCGCGACCGGTGGCGACCATGATGGACATCGGCGTGGCCAGGCCCAGCGCGCAGGGGCAGGCAATGATCAGCACCGACACCGCGTTGATCAGGCCGAACACCCAACGCGGCTCGGGACCGAACAGGCCCCAGCCGAGGAAGGCCAGCAGGGCGATCCCCATCACGGTGACGACAAAGTAGCCCGCCACGACGTCGGCCATGCGCTGCATCGGCGCACGGGAACGCTGGGCCTGCGCCACCATTTGCACGATCTGGGCCAGCATTGTGGTCGCGCCTACATGTTCAGAGCGCATCACCAGTGCGCCGCTGGTGTTGAGCGTGGCGCCGATCACTTTGTCGCCCACGCGCTTGGTGACCGGTATCGGCTCGCCCGTGAGCATGGATTCATCGACCGAGCTGCCGCCTTCAGTCACCACGCCGTCCACTGGCACCTTCTCCCCAGGGCGAACGCGCAGTAAGTCGCCCACATGTACATGGTTCAGCGGGATATCCTCTTCGGTGCCGTCCTCCCGGATGCGGCGGGCGGTCTTGGGCGCCAGGCCCAGCAGCGACTTGATGGCCGCCGAGGTCTGCGACCGGGCCTTGAGTTCGAGCACCTGGCCCAGCAACGTGAGCGAGATGATCACGGCGGCCGCTTCAAAGTACACAGCGACGCGGCCCATGGAGATGAACGAGGCCGGGAACACCTGCGGCGTGACCGTGGCGACCACGCTATAGACGAAAGCCGCACCGGTGCCCAGACTAATCAAGGTCCACATGTTCGGACTGAGGTTCTCCACGGACTGCCACCCGCGCGTAAAGAACGGCCATCCGGCCCATAGGACGATGGGGATCGACAGCACCAGTTCGACCCAGCTCTGCACGGTCATGTCCATCCACTGGAAACGGTGGCCGAACATGGCGAGAACAAAGACCATGCCTGTCAGCGGCAAGGTCCACCAGAAGCGGCGCTGAAAATCGCGCAATTCGGGGTTCTCATCGTCGTCGAGTTCCGGCAGCAAGGGCTCCAGCGACATGCCGCATTTGGGGCAGTTGCCCGGATGGTCCTGACGTATCTCGGGGTGCATCGGGCAGGTGTAGATGGTGCCGACGGCCGCTGGCGCGGTCTCCGCCGGTGGTGCCGGCGTGAGGTATTGCAGCGGATTTGCCGCAAACTTGCCCTGACACTTGGCGCTGCAGAAGTAATAAGGCCGGCCCTCGTGCGTTAACTTGTGAACAGACTGCTCCGTGACGGTCATGCCGCACACCAGATCACGTAGACCTTCACCTTGGGGGTTTAATGGATGGGAGTGACTATGGTCGTGGTGGCTCGTGTTGGTGGCCATGATTATTTTCCGTCCTCATTCTTGTTGGTTTCTGCCTGATCAGCATTTCGACCATGCCCTCCATGGCCATGTCCAAAAAAATGCATCAAAGGACAGATCAACAGGATCAGATAGGGTAAATAAGGCGAAACATGGCTGAAGTGCTCCCGAACCAGGTAAAAGACACCAATCGCAACCAGCATGATCAGTACAACGCCCGTTTTGCTCCTCCAGAAAGACGAAGGAGCGTTTTCAACCGAATGATGATGGTTAGTCATGATGTAGTCCCCACTGTCCTCGCAAAAGTTGCGGTGACGTCTGCGACTGAGAGTAGTCAACGCTCGCTTTGAGGCGGTGATATCGATCAAGCCACGTTTACTTCACTTCAAACTGACCAACCATTCCTGATTGGTAATGACCAGGTACGTTGCAGGCAAACTCCAGCCCCGTGCTCTTGGCGAACGTCCAGATGAGCTCTTTGGTTGCGCCAGGTTCGATCAAGACGCTGTTCGGATCGTTGTGCTCCATCCCGACCATCTTCATTTCCCCCATGCTATGCCCCATATTGCTCATGGCTTGCCCGGACCCAATAGGCGTGAGCGTGCCGTTCTGGAACATGGCTGCCATCTCTTTTTGGTGAGCAGCATGTGCAGCTGCGTTACCAATATTGAATTCATGCAGCAGCGAACCTTCGTTGCGCAGGACGAATCGAACCGTCTCTCCGGGTTTGACATTGATGTTTTTGGACGCGAAGAAAATGTCGCCCATTTTCACCTCAACGGTGCGGGTAACCTCGGCAGCGGTTCCAGGTTGACCAATGTCATCTTTGCCATGCCCCACACTAGCCATGGCTGTAGCACCGAAAAATAGAGCCATTGTCGCGATAACAGGGGTAAAAAATTTAGCGTTCATAGTGACCTCAAGGATGAGCGAGAAAAACACTCGCTATATTAAAGTGACTGAGCTACCAGTTAACTGACCTGAGCACTACATTTCTGTCAGTTTTTAAAATAAACAACGGCGTCTAAGCGACGTCGTTTGTAATCGCAATTAATTGCGAAAAGCCTTGAAAGCAGGATATTTACTGATGGTTTTCTGAAAGCATTAGTTTGTGTTCGCGTTGCATTTGGTTCAAAACGTCATCGACGATTTTGTCGTGCTTCTCCATCCAGGCGAGATGCTGTTGGGGCGACATTGATGCATCGGGATGGTCTTGATGGAGTTGGCTCATGATCTCGCCAAGCATTTTCATGTGCTCTGCCATGTGCACATGGCGTTGGCCTGCAGGGGCTTTTTCGGCTTGAATCAGAACGGTTTCCGCTTTATTACGCATACTTTCCATGCGCTCCATCACTCGGTCTCCGCCGCCCTCAGCCCATGCCGAGGCCGAGAGCAGGATCGAGCCAGCCAGAAACACGGTTTTGAGATAGCTCATGGGGCAGCTCCTTGATAGGAATGGTGTCCGACTCCTGAGGGTTTTTCTCTCTGGAGAGTCGGATGAGCACTTGACGGTGTTCATGGGCAAACCCTAGACAACGCTTGCTGACATCAACCTGAAGCCAGAATTACATTTCTGTCAGTTTCTGGTTGGCTGAGCTAATTCGTTGCAAACTCAGCCCCATCATCACTTTGAGAGCCACTCCCATGAGACTGTTGGTTGCGGAAGACGAACCGAAAATAGGTATCTACTTGCAACAGGGCCTTACTGAGGCTGGGTTCAACGTTGATCGTTTCACCAATGGTACTGAGGCCCTGCAACACGCCTTGAGCGAAGCGTATGACCTGCTGATTCTGGACGTCATGATGCCCGGTCTGGATGGGTGGGAAGTGCTTCAGAAGGTGCGTTTGGCAGGGAAAGATGTACCGGTGTTATTTCTGACTGCGCGAGACCGTGTTGAAGATCGCGTTAAGGGGCTTGAGCTCGGAGCGGATGATTACCTGATCAAGCCCTTCGCATTTTCTGAATTGCTGGCCCGCGTCAGAACACTGCTGCGTCGCGGTAATGGCGCACCCTCGCCAACCAATTTGAAACTGGCCGACCTAGAGGTTGACCTGCTCAAACGCAGGGCCATTCGGGGGGGGAAACGCATAGGCCTGACGGCCAAAGAGTTTGCGCTGCTGGAGTTGCTGCTCCGTCGCCGGGGCGAAGTGCTGCCGAAGTCGCTCATCGCCTCGCAAGTTTGGGACATGAATTTCGACAGCGATACCAACGTAATCGAGGTTGCGGTGCGCAGGCTCAGGGCGAAGATTGATGACAGCTTTGAGGTCAAGCTGATCCACACCGCACGTGGTATGGGCTACATGCTTGATGCACCGGATTCGGAGTCAAAATGAACCGTCTGTCCCTGACTACACGCATGAGTCTGATGTTCATGCTTGCGGTAACAGCTGTGCTCACCGTCGCCGGAGTCAGCTTTAACCACCTCAGCCAGCATCATTTCAAAATGTTGGATCAAGAGGCTCTAAACGAAAAACTCCACTCGACCCAGAGAATCCTGGGGGAGCTGAAGAGCACCGATCAATTCGGCGAGTTAAAGCCCGAGTTACAGGCTCTGCTCGGGGCTCACCGTAATTTGACAGCCGTCATCCTAGGCGATGACGGGAGGCTACTTTTCGCTGACCCAGGGCCAGTCAATGTTCCGGAGGAGTTCCTCACGACCACCAACAATAATTTTTGGGAATGGCAGAACCAAGAGCAGATGTTCCGTGGTTTGACTGCTCAAGCGATGGTGACCGGTCGGGACAAGCCGCTGACCGTGATCTTGGTTTTTGATGTTACTGAGCACATGTTTTTCTTCGAGACGCTCCAGCGATGGTTCTGGATAGGGCTGGTGATCAGCGCGCTCGTCAGTGTGGGGCTGGGTTGGTTGGTTGCCCGCAGTGGCATGCGTCCGATTCGGCAGGTGACCATGGTCGCTGCGTCGATGTCGGCCAAATCACTTAAAGAGCGCATTCCATTAGCGTCTGTTCCAAAAGAGCTTCAACAGATGGTGTCGTCGTTCAACGCGATGTTGTCACGTCTGGATGATGCTTTTGTCCGGTTATCAAATTTCTCTGCGGACATTGCTCACGAACTGCGCACACCGGTCAGTAATCTGATGATCCATACCGAAGTGGTGCTCTCTAGAAAAAGGGATATTGAGGACTACGAAGACAATCTGTATTCGAATCTGGATGACTTGAAGCGTATGTCTCGGATGATCGACGACATGCTCTTTCTGGCTAAATCTGACAACGGCCTGATCCCCCATGAGAACAAACCGATAGACCTATTGGAGGTCGTGGAGAAACTGCTCGAATACTACCGCCTGCTGGCAGATGAGCGCGGCATCAACCTGACGGTTTCAGGGGGAGGGAGTGTTCGGGGCGACGTACTAATGCTGCACAGAGCTGTCTCGAATCTGCTTTCTAATGCGCTGCGGTACACCCCGGAGGGGAGGACCATCAATGTCGATATCCAACAGAGAAATACCTCGACATTTGTGGTCGTGGAAAATCCAGGAGAAACCATTGCACCCGAGCACCTTGAAAAGCTCTTCGATCGATTTTATCGCGCGGATCCGGCACGGCGTGAAGGGAGCCCCAGCAATGCTGGACTGGGGCTCTCAATTACGCGGTCGATCGTAGAAGCCCATGAAGGCAAGATCTGGTGTACCTCATCCAATCGAAAAACAGCCTTCCATATGGAATTTCCTAATGCCGGATCGAAACGGGCCTAGCCTCGCTGAGGCGCCGTCTTGGAGCAAGGGGCGCGGCCTTTGCTCCAAGACGGATTGACCGACAGGCTTCAGAGAGAAAGCCAATGTAGTGCACATCGGGAAAATAAAAAGCCACGACGACAACCCTCAATTATGGACCAGAGGGCATGCGTAAAGCTTACTGAAATGTAATCGAATGGTCGGCAGTCATGTGGCATCGTGTCCTAGCTCTATAACGCGGATCATTCTGATCCAGAACCTGGGTTAAGTACGCGGCATACGCTTGGTATTTGCCTGTGGTTTTAATCGGAATTGAGAAGTAAAAACTAGATCTCCCCAACCCAACCTCGAACCAACAGCTTATGCTGTGAGGAGTCTTGCATGTCATTCTTTAAAACTACTACCGTAGCTGTTGCACTTACCGTCGGTTTGCTCGTGAGCGCTATCGCCCAGGCGCATCCAAAACTGGTGTCTTCTACCCCAGTGGAAGGCTCGACGTCTGCGGCACCTTCCAAGATCGAGCTGCACTTCTCGGAGAACCTCACGACTCAGTTCTCGGGAGCGAAACTGATCATGACTGACATGCCGGGTATGCCGAATTCACCTATGGGTGTTAAGGCTGGTGTCGCCGGCGGCGACGATCCGAAAATGATGGTTATCACGCCCGCCGCTCCGCTAACCACAGGTACTTATAAGGTCGAATGGCGGGCAGTCTCTTCCGACACTCATCCCATTACCGGCAATTTTTCTTTTAAAGTGAAATGATCCATGAGCGACTCAATCAACATCGCCGTTCGTTTCGCTCTTTATATGGACCTCATGCTGCTGTTTGGATTGGCCATTTTTGGTTTGTATAGCCTACGGGGGAAAGAGCGAGTGTCCGGCGCTGTCTTAAACTTTGAGTCGCTCCTTTTCGGCACCGCAGTTGTTGGTGTACTTCTGTCTCTTGCCGCTATGTTGTTACTTGCGAAAGCAATGAGCGGCGTTTCAGAATTTATGGAGCTTCACCATCACATCTTCGAAATGGTTCTAACTGGTACCGACGTCGGGCTCACCTGGATGGTCCGAATAGCAGCCCTGGTGCTGGCAGGTATCGCCATCACACTTAACAAGCGCCTCCCAACCCTCAGTCTTTGGGCGGTTACCGTCTTCGGTGCTATTGCTCTCGCTACCCTAGCGTGGACAGGGCATGGCGCAATGGACGAAGGCAATCGTCGTTATATACATTTCATTAGCGATATTCTTCACCTTCTGGCAGCCGGCGGTTGGATGGGAGCTCTGGCCGCATTCGCTTTACTGCTGCGTGCGAAAAGACTAAATGGCGGACAAGAAATACGGGTTCTCTCCCGAGTCCTGACTGGGTTTGAATCAGCTGGCGCGCTAATTGTTGTGACTTTAAGCATTACTGGCGTAGTGAATTATCTCTTTATCGTGGGCCCAACCCTGGACGAAGTGATGATGACTACTTATGGCACTCTGCTATTTTTGAAAGTCTTGCTCTTCGCAGGGATGATTATATTAGCGACGCTAAATCGATTCCATTTGAGTCCACTGTTAGAACGCTCAATCAAGGAAGGGGACCATGCCGTCGCCGTCAATGCTTTACGACGTAGTATGATCCTTGAATTCTCCGTTGCAGTAGTCATAGTATGCCTTGTCGCTTGGCTAGGAACCCTGAGCCCGGGGATGGATATGAGCACGGTGCAGCATTAATAATCCGCATAATGTCCACAGCTACCTGGAGCGCCTACGCTCCAAACGCAAATTTTGTGAGCGTTGAGCCAAACGTCCATGTTGTCGTAACGCTACGGTTCTCAAGCCACAACTCGTTTGTCACCAGCATGTTGACTCCGGGGGGTAAAATCCGCACCCTTGCCGCTAATAGTCAGGAGCAAGTGCTACCAAAGGAGCCAAGTGTTTAGAGCCTGTTTGCAAGCAAAAACATAAGGCAGAAATATCCCCTTGAAGGGCGATCGCCTTCTCCCAAATACTGTCAACATCAGCGGTAGCTACGGCGAGAGGGGAGCCTTCCAATATCGTCATGGCCATGGCATGTAGATGTAAAAAGTCGTCCTTAATGCAGCCGATCCCACCAATTTCAGCAAGACAGGCATCTAGCCGGTCCACCAAGTTAAGTAATTGAGAGATGTCGTAGCTCGCGCGCAGAGAATCGAGTGCCTTGGCATCGACGTCCCCATAGGGTGTCACTCGAAACGAAACCGGCGGGATGTGCATTAGTTCGCCTCCTCAACTTTGCTATTGGGCATCTGTTTCGCACGCATTGGAGCTCAGACTCTGAGAGCGAATAGCTCTGATGAAGCTCTTTCGACGACAGATTCGCCGGCAGCTTCGGATAGGCTGTCCGCTCCAGAGAGGCCATGGAGTTCGTCCCTCAAGGAAAAGCAAAACCTTCAGCATAGACGGCTAAACTTGGGACGAGGAAAGGAAACGCAGAAAAAATTTAAATCATAGCAATATCATAATATTACAGAGCGAATGTCCTGATTTTCCTTTATCTCGGCATAACCCCGTGGAGAGATGATCTGAGCCGTGCAACCGGGTCGGAAACAAGAAGTCCTCACTGCGGAGGAGGGCCTGATGCATCCAAGCCTCCAGAACCGTTCGGGTTTGCTCAGTGATTTCAAACTGGACTGGGTGCTGAGTTTTCTGCTGCATCACGATGGCCCGTGACGACACATGTTCCCCATGGGCTATGTCTCGTACTCGCAGCTTGGTTAAGTCACAGGCGCGCAGCTTGCTGTCGATGGCCAAGTTGAAGAGGGCCAGATCCCGTGTCTTCTCCGCGAGCTGGAGCCTGCCAGATATCTCTGACTCGGAGCGGGGCTTTCTGCCCGACAAGCTTACCCTTGTTCCAAGGCTGATGGCTGTATGGTAACCGTCCGGCCAGCACCCTCTCCTGACAGCCCTCCAAATTAGCCAAGATAGTGGACACCATTTTTTAGTGGACACTATCTTGGATACCGTTGCCCTAGCCCGTCGAACCGGCCGCCGCCCCAACTTCCCGCTGGCGTTCAAACGCCAAGTCGTCGAGGCGACCCTCCAGCCTGGCGCCTCCGTGTCGTTGATCGCTCGTGAGCATGACGTCAATGCCAACCTAGTGTTTCGCTGGCGGCATCAATATCAGGAAGGGGTATTCGGCGCCGTCAGCCAGAGCGCAACGCTTTTGCCCGTCCAGGTGATGGAGGCGCCAATCGATCTGCCGCACGTCGTCCAGCCACAGGCGGAGTGTCATTCCGAGATCGCAGTTGAGGTCGGAAAAGCCAAGTTGCGTATCATGGGCGCACCCGATCCGCAGACGCTGCAATTCGTCTTGCAGCAGTTGCTGCGATGATTGCCCCGCCCGCTGGAACCCGTATCTGGATCGCCGCCGGCGTCACGGATATGCGCCGTGGCTTCGATGGTTTAGCGGCACTGGTGCAGACACAGTTGGAAGCCGACCCGTTTTCCGGTCAGATATTTGCCTTTCGCGGACGGCGCGGTGACCGGATCAAGCTGTTGTGGTGGGATGGCGACGGCTTGTGTCTGTTTTGCAAACGGTTGGAACAAGGGCGCTTCGTCTGGCCGCAAGCAACCAGCGGCAGCGTGTCGCTGACGCCTGCGCAGTTATCGATGCTGTTGGAAGGCATTGATTGGCGCAGGCCAATTCGTACAGCGCCTGTCCTCGCAGTCTGACTTGCCGCGCTGAAAAAATCCCCAGTAACATGCGGTCATGACTCTCGTGACCGACTCCCTGCCGAACGATCTTCAAGCCTTGAAGACTCTGGTCTCTGCCCAGCGGGCAGAGATTGAGCGCTTGAAAATGATGATCGCCAAGCTGCGTCGTACGCAGTTCGGTCGCAGCTCCGAGCAACTGGACGCGATGATCGATCAACTCCAGTTGAGCCTCGAAGAGCTGCAAGTCAGCCAAGCCGAAATGACAACGCCAGTCGAACCGGCACCTCGCGCAGTTTCGCGCCGCAAACCATTGCCCGAACACCTGCCTCGCGAAACTCACGTGCATCAGCCCGAGTCGCAATGCACGGGCTGCGGTGGGGAGCTTCGCTATTTGGGTGAGGATGTGTCCGAAGTGCTGGAGTACGTTCCGGCACGTTTCAAAGTGATCCGCCATGTTCGCCCCAAGTGGGTCTGCCGCTGCTGCGAGCACATCGCCCAGGTGCCGGCGCCGAGTCGTCCGATAGCCCGAGGCCTTGCAGGCCCGGGGTTGTTGGCCCATGTGCTGGTCTCCAAGTTTGTTGATCATTTGCCGTTGTATCGGCAGTCCGAGATCTACGCCCGTGAGGGCGTGGAGCTGGAGCGCTCAACCCTGGCCGACTGGGTGGGCCAGAGCAGTCAGTTGCTCAGGCCGCTGATCAACGCCCTTGAGCACCACGTCATGAGCGGTCACAAAGTCCATGCAGACGACACGCCGATTGGCGTGCTCGCGCCGGGCAACGGCAAGACCAAAACGGCTCGCCTGTGGACATACGTGCGGGACGACCGACCTGCGGGTGACTCGACACCGGCGGCGGTCTGGTTTGCCTACTCGTCGGATCGCAAGGGGCAACATCCGCGCGCTCATCTCAAGGGCTTTAGCGGGATCTTGCAGGCTGACGGCTACGCCGGTTTTGCTCAGCTGTATGCGACGGGCACTATTGAGGAAGCTGCATGCTGGGCTCACGCCCGGCGCAAGTTTTACGATGTCTACAAAGACTTGGCTTCACCCCTTGCCGCCGAGGCGCTGCAACGGATTGCGGCCCTGTATGCCATCGAAAGCGAGATCCGAGGGCAGCCGCCCAACCTGCGAAAAACGGTTCGGCAAAGTCGGGCCAGTCCGCTGCTGGAACACCTGCACGCATGGCTTAATCAGACGCTGACTCAACTGTCGAAAAAGTCGGCATTGGGCGGTGCAATCCTCTATGCCCTCAACCGGTGGCAGGCCCTAACGCGCTACTGCAATGACGGCCGAATCGAAATCGACAACAACGCCGCCGAACGGGCGCTACGCGCCGTCGCGCTGGGCCGCAAAAACTACCTGTTTGCCGGTTCCGATGCCGGCGGAGAACGAGCCGCTGCGATTTACAGCCTGGTGGGTACTGCCAAGCTAAACGGGTTAAACCCACAGGCCTATCTGGCCTACGTACTTGAGCACATTGCCGAACACCCGATCAATCGGGTGAGCGAGTTGCTGCCTTGGAACATTTCTTTGAATCACACTGAACACTGCGAGGCCGCCTGATCCATGGTTAAAACTGTCCGTTTACCCAAACCCGCCCCCGACCTGTTACTGCTGCACATCGAGCTGAAGTGGATCACTCCGAAGATTTGGCGTCGGTTCGCGGTGCCTGAAAACATCACCTTGGGCAAGCTGCACCATGTCATCCAGGTCGTGATGGGCTGGAGTGATAGCCATCTGCATGAGTTTGAAATTGCTGGTGAGAATTACGGCATGCCCGACCCTGATGGTTGGGGGCCGACGGTGAACCCGGAAGCCCGTAAAACGCTGATCAAGGCGCTGAACGGAAAGCGGACATTCAATTATCTCTACGACTTTGGTGACAGCTGGCATCACAGTATCAAGGTCGAAAAAACGCTACCCGCTGTTGCCTGTCCTCAGGTGCCGTATTGCATCGACGGCGCCAATGCTTGCCCACCGGAAGACGTGGGTGGCGGGCCTGGTTACGAGGAGTTTCTGGAGGCGATGGGCAACCCCGATCATCCAGAGCATGACGCCATGGTTGAATGGCATGGCGATGTTTTTGATCCGGTGACATTTGAGTGCGAGCGCGTGAACCAGTGGTTTAAACGGATTAAGGTTTGAGTTGCAAGGCGGTGTAGCTCGGACGCTTACGCTGTATGTAGCAATAATCTTCATGGCTTGTCCTCCACGCTGAGGGAGGACAAGGGTGGATCAGTCATGCTGCGTGGTGGTCGCTAACCGGCCCAGAGTGTGTAAAAACGTTTTTCAGCGAGATTGGCGCCCAAATCAGGGCTGAAAATCGCGTCTCTACGTAAAATCCAGGTCTGCCAACCAGCCGATAAACTTCAGACTTCACATAGAAGCGCAGACTTCAATTTTGACTAAGCTTTTTTACACACTCTGGACCCATTGCAGCCGGTCGGCGCTGGCAGAAATCGGCCATAAGCGGTCCGTCAGTTAGTACCACCCGAACAGTGATTGTTTTCTTTACAGTTGCTGCGCCTATTCAAGAACTTTTAGTAGCGAGCCATTATTAAGCCTCAAGAAGAGGGGTAATTATTCGAGCGTCCTTTTTGGCTGCCCAGATTTCCTTACGACCTACTATCAATAAGACCATTTTTTCGTGGCCGGCAATAAGGTGCCGTTGCCATGTGCCCAAATCTGTAGATGAAGGCGAGGGAGAGTCCTCCGGGTGGGTGTGCCATTCCCCAAGATATTGAAGCATCCCTGACGAACTGATGAAGGCTTCATCTACAGCAGTTTGATGATGCGCTCCTCTTCGGTCTACAAAACATCGATGCCTGATATCGCCAGGTCCAGGCTCGGATATCCGATGAACCACCAAGTGCGGCCCTCGACGCTCCCCGATGAGTACTCCGGCAGCTTCGGTGCTAAACCAGCTTAGTTGGCGGTAGGCCAGCATTCTCTTTAGAGGAGAAGGCGTGATCACTAGCAACCCACCATGCTTATCTGTAAATGTCAGCTCAGTGTCAGTCATGGCAAATGGGACAAGTGCGTTGTTTAGGTAAAAGTCTAGCTTGTTTGGAACGACTGCCGTCCAACATGTGTTCGCTGTACGTCCAGCTAAGACTTGGCTCCAAAATCGAAAGTACAGCTTCCTGCATCATAGCCGCGGTGATCACGCTGACCGCCGCGTCATAGGGTGTGAAGGTATTCCCGCAACTGACGAAGCGTTCCTCGGCCGTATTGATTTTACTGAACCGTAGATCCAAGCCATTTTTGTAAAAGGCGGGATCCATAAGCATGCACCCGTAGCAACAACTACCATCGTCAATCATGACTTTTGATGAGCGACCGTTGCCATCGTTAAATCCGTGAACAACCTTGGGACGCTTGTTGTTTGGTATTGTGCGAACTACGTGGGCCAAGCGTTTTGCCACTGGAGGCCGGCCAGTTGCATCAATGACGATGTCGTACTGGTTCAACATCTCGGGGGTAATTGAAAAATTAGCGGGCTTTCCCTCTACCTTACAATTCAAATGTGTAGAGGCTTTAAGCGTGGCTGCTAAAGCTTTTGCTTTGTTCTGCCCAAAATCCACGGTTGAGAGTGGATGGCGTCCAAAGTTTTGAGGACCGAATGAGTCGTCGTCGTAGAGATCAAATCGAGCGTTTCCGCAACCTGCGCCAGAGCGAAGCAGCAACCCACATAGATATCCACCTATGGTTCCACAGCCTAGGAGCGCAATGCGTTTAGTACTCAAGTCGCCGGTTGCAGATCGACGGCGGTTACGGCTCAAAATCGTCTTTCTGTCTGCTCTAGTTACCTCAAGCCGAGAGAATTTATGAACCGAGCGCTTGGCGGAAAGACATGTGATCAGCGTCTTCGATTTGACTACACGTCCCGTGCGTTTCTTCCGATTGTTTTTCTGGGGATAGGTATTCAATCCAGTCGCAGCAATATCGAGCTCAACAAAGAGCCCGACCAAGTCCTGGTGACGAACATCGAAAAGAAGCACATGTCGTTTCACTGGATTATTCACAAAGTGATCCAGCAGGCGGCTACGAGCACTTAGATCTACCTCGGTAAGCCACTGGAGTAGTGCCCGGAGATTTTGTGGCGGCCATTCAACACCAGCTAGGCGGGAAGGGTTGATTTTGAAGTAGCTTGTGAGAATCGTCCTTCCGTCTTGCTTCGTAAGGCATCTCTGCCTCAGCCACTCATTGAATTCGCTTTCGTCCCCTTTCTCATAGGCAACCCACTCCTCACCTGAGGCCTTTCCTGGGTTTGCTAATCCGCTCTCATTGAGAGTCACATAACATTCCATTTCTAATTTTTCTGATGCATCTGAGAGAAGATATAACTTCTTCTGGGGTAGCCAATAGGATGAGAACTCGCCCTCCATTTCCCGGTCATCGGGCGAACCTTGATTCGCTGAGGTGACTGAGGCATTTAGCGTAGTTTGGATTTGGCAATCGACCTGCAGATAGAGCTCCTGCAGATTATTCGCATCCCAGTCAGCTTCCATCTCTCGGACATAGCACAGGTACCACCCCAGATTGACATGTGGCAGCAATCGATTCTTGTACTGGTCAGGTTTTTTGAGAATGTACGCATTAGGTAAAGTGATATGAGGGTCTATAGGGAGGCTCAAAGCAATGCTGAACTCGCCACCCGTAGTTCCATAAGATTTGACGTAAAACCCTTTGGCGACGTCGAGGAGACACAGAGGCGTGCCTTCCGGGATGTGCCGGGCCTTGGTGTATTGAAACCCACACCCCAGCAATACCTGATGAAGCTCACTAAGCATTTAGTGTTAACCGCTCGCCATGGTGTTGCTGATGGTCGCAGCTTGGGCGCCACGTGTAGGCTCATTGGCAAACGCAGGGGCAGACTTTTCACTAACGATAAGGTCGCTTTTGAGCACCCGCTGGCCGAACGCACGATTGATAGATTGGAGAGCGAGTTCTTTAGATAAGCACTGCTGAGCATCAATCAAAATACCGTGCAGCTCAGAGAGTCCTGCCATGATTTCCACCTCGCGCTCCTCGTGCTCAATACGCGGCGGAAAGAGCGGTTTCTCGTCAGTGTGGTCTGGGCTTTCCACCCCCTTTGAGAACTCGTCAGGAAGGTACTTTGCGAGCATTCGCATCGTTGCACCAAGATCATTTCTATCGTGTGCAATCCGATCAAGAATACTGACGGTAGCGGCCATCAGTGAAATAGACGAAGGGCCCCCACCCTTTTCCCATTGAACATCTCGCCACGATTTCATAAAACGGCAAATACTGCGTAGGTGAGGGCCAATGCGCCGGCAACTATTGTTGAACCAGTCTTCGACAATTTTGGGATCACTCTTCATCCACTTTTGATCACCTTCGCGCAACGCCAGGTTCACGCAGTCCTCATCAAGCTCATAGTCGGCACTTTCTAATGAAAGCGACCCATTTATCGAATCCATGACCATGCCACGGCTTTTCGCCAGAGCTACTTCCTTGAGCAAAAATTGGTCTTCTGGAATTGCATACATAGGGACATCAATATGTGTGTGCTCTGCAGGGATTTTGATTCGAGCACAGGTTCGCTTGGCCTCAAATTGCCAGCCTACGTTTTCATGCACCAAGGACTTCAGCGATGAGTCCACAAGAAGCAGGAGCAGTTGGTGGCCAATAACGGGGCGATCTTCAAAGATGGCCATTGGGAGATATGTGCCATCATCTATGTCCATTTCCTGAGGCGGGGTGGCGTACGGATAATTGAGAGTATCGTACTGAAAACTTCCCTGTGTCCAAAAGCGCGGTGTAAGAGACAGAAAAGCTTTCCGCGCTTCATCATCCATGTCTCTGAGAAGCTTTGCTGCCTCAGTCTGAGCTTGCGGACTAAGATGTTTTAGCCGAGAGTTCGCAACTCGAGCTGTAATACTTTCGAGAGAGATGGTCGCACTGGATGTTCTGACGAGCTCTTTCGCTTCGTTGAAAACCTCTTTTGTGCGGATTCGGACTAGGTCGCGCAATCCTTTAAGCTTCACGACACAGGGCTCTGCTAATCTCAACTTACTAATGAGCCCGTCGGTGCTGTCGTTGTAATAGCGGTGGAAATTCCAACTCATCACTTTTACTCCTGTTGGACGGGACCAGGTACAGCAAAGGGTGCTGCCGGATGTTTGAAGAAGGCTTGCAATAGAGGGTTCTTGGTGAACTCGTTAGTAGCCAGCTGTTTTCCCCGGCTTGCGAGGTTACGCAAGCTACTTTCGCTTGCGTTATCCAGAGTGATATCGGATGCAGCTTCGTTAGGAACGATATCGTCAAGATAGACGTAGTTTTCTGATGCGTTATACGTTCTGAGCTCCCGCTCCAACATTGCTTTATGAAGCTGCTGATTCGCGGTCATAGTGGTCAGCACCAATCGCTCACCAAGGCCCCACAATCCGAGATAGCCACTGTTGCGCTTTGACTCTAGCGCGGCTGGACTCACCGTGTACTCCTCCCCCAGTGTGCCGACATTCAATATCTTGACATCGGCAACCGTGGCGTCCGGAAAGTCGCTAGTCATGTCCCGGAAAACTTCATGTAGTCCGATGAAGCTTGGGTTGTTAGCAACCAAGCCTCCATCAGCGAAGTACGCATCCAAATCCACGCAATGATGAGGCGCAAAGTAGGTAGGTGCAGCCGATGTAGCCATTGCTGCATCTATCAGCTTGAGACGACCGTCACGATTGAACGCCGGATTATGAGGAGTTTTGAAAAACTGGGGTTTGCCGGTCGAGAGGTTCACAGCGGGAATCATGACGCGACGTGTCAAGTCACCAAATGTGGCATCGGCTCCAATCATCCTTGCGACGGCGTCAAAGAGTGGTTTGCTGCTGTATCGGGCACTAAAAGCAGCCCTCCATTTTTTCCGCCAAGAGCTCATACGGGGAAAGATTAGGGGGGCCTGGACGCGGAAGACCGCCTCTAGCTCCCTGGCACTTTTTCCGGATGCGAGCCCTAACGCCAGAATTCCACCAATTGAGGTGCCCGTAATCAGGTCGAAGTACTCTCCTGCTTTTACGTTCGACTGCCCGGTCTGTTGCTCAATGATTCGCTCAATCTCAGCGAGCACATTGATGGTAAACAGACCTCTAGCCCCCCCACCATTTAGGCTGAGAATTTTGATGCTACCGCTATGTGCCGCCATGGAGCGCTCCATTGTAGTGGCTTTATGATGGTAAAATGAGGTCACTTATGTAGGTTTCAAGAGGCCAGCATAAATATAATTTTTAAGGTGACGCTACTAGGCGGCTGCGCAATGTCAGCCTTCTCTGGTTTGAACAGCTCCAAGTCTCCTGGAAACTTTGAAGCCTAATGATCAGTTCGCCCTGAACGTCCATATGGCGGATTGCGGCCGGTCACAAATGGCAGCTAATGGCCGATTTCTGCCTGTCGCGACTGACCGAAATCGGGCATGAGAGTGTACAAAGCAGCCTGGGTCAGGCCAGTCCCGACCATGTTCATCAGCTCGACTTCGGCTTGTAAGCGCCCAGGATTAATTGAAATCCATCCACTTCGTAGTCGGTACGTGGGCTCCAGACTGACCGACCCCCAACCCATCCGTCGTTTCGTTTCGCTCACCGCCTGTGGGTATGGGGACTCTTCTATGGAAGTATGCCGATACGATACAGACTCGGCTGAAAGTGGTTTGCCTGCCCGCCGATGCTTCGGTCGAGGTAAGCGCGGAGAGCGACAGCCGCGGTGGTGTTCTGTGGCTCCGATCTTGGCCAGCTCTGGGCGTGGGTTGTGAAAATGACTCCTGCAATCTAGTCGCAGAGCAACTAGGACGCGATTGGAAGCTCACTTTACGGGCACATGACCACTCCGTGCCGGCGGAAGTAACCCTCACCCTCACCCTCGCCTGGCCGGGCAACCAAACGCAGCATCTGATAGTCCCCTTTCCAGCGACCGGAGCAGTCTTTCTTGATCCTGAAGGGCGGCGGATGCAGCCTCATCAGCGGATTGATGTTAACGATCTACTTGGCAGCCGCCTTCGGCTACTACCCGGGCAGCATCGTCGGCACTGGCATGTGTGCCTTTTGCTTCGAGACAGCGCGCAAGGCCGTCCGCTTCTGACTCGGACTTTAGAGTACGGTGTGTCCGAGGAAATCCGGCTTTTTGACTACATTCGGCCGATCCAGGAAATGCTCGCATGCACTGAGTCGCTCGATGCGACAGTGACCATCGAATGCCAGGAGCTCAATACGTCAGTGGCCTCCATTCAAGTGGGGCGTTACACAGCGAAGCTTCTGTGCGACCTCGAAACGGGGGCAGTTTGCTTTCCACACGCCGAGCGGATATCGGAGGGCGGGATTGAAACGCTTGGCATTTTTACCGTCCCCATCTCACATCCAGACGTTGCTCCCGAACAGCTTAAGCAAGCTCGATCGGAGGACTCGTACTTGAGGCGCTGGTGGTTTAACCCAGGCAGCCGCGACCCGGGTCCTTGGTTTATTTTCCCTGACAGCACTTCTAGGTCAGCGTTTCGCCCCTTCATTTGGGCCATTGGCCAACCATATGGCCAGCCCCAACCAGAGCTTTCAGGGCTTAGCTTGGCGTTGTCGCTGGTAACAACCGAAGAGCGTTATGCCGCACTTTCGGCCGTGGCCGAACACCTATACCGGAGTGGAGAAACGCCCCGAGCATGAAGGTCGCCAGGTCATCTGGCAGATTGCCGCCCGACGCAGCACCTACCAGAAACTGGGCAAGCGCAGCGATCTGTACAAAGCCAAGCGCAAGATCGAAAAAGCCAAGGCGCAGGTAAGGGCGAAGGTCGAGCACCCGTTCCGGGTGATCAAGCGCCAGTTCGGTTATGTGAAGACGCGCTTCCGTGGCCTGGCCAAGAACACGACACAGCTGGTGACGCTGTTTGCGCTGTCGAATCTGTGGATGGCCCGCCGACATTTATTGAGCAATGCAGGAGAGGTGCGCCTGTAATGTGGGGAATAGCCTCCGCGAGGTGCTTGCAGCAACTAAAAAGACAGGAATGAGTGAGTGATCTGAGCGTTTTGGATCGACTCGCCACTTTCAAAATCGGCGGTGGCCGAAGTCAGCGAGAAACACATGGCTACTTCAGACTATCCCTAGAGCGGGTTACTGATAATATTTTGCTTTTGGTATAAGCGCTTGCTATTTTCCTTTCGGACGAATAGAAGCGATGTTCTTGCTGCCGGCCCTACTCAGCATTTCGCGGAGTTCATCATTTTCCCGTTTTAGTTCATAATTTTCCTTTCCGAGCGCCGCCAACTCAATGAGTCTCTCGTTGTGTTCAAGTTCAGCCAGGGCATAAGCGTTGGCTATGCGAGCATGCTCCCGCTTCCAATGTTCAGCGCGCTCGGTAACAGCCCTACGTACAACGAGTTCTCCCTGTGAAATTTTACCTTTAACGTGTTCTATCCATTCATCCACCATCTTGTTTGTGGTGGCTTTGTGCGTCTTGTTTTGAAGTGTCTGGTCATCTACATGCGCCCGCCGGCATAACTCGGCTTTCGTAAGTCTGCCTCCATTGAGCGGATACAACCCTTCGTTCTGTTCAACTTCACTCTCGATAAGTGCCATGGCTTGCTTCAGTTTTGAAACAAATGAGCTAGAGCGGGACTTGGCGTAGTCTTGAAGCCCGTTGGGCAGTGAAGTGTTCTTCGGAGTCATGTTGCATCCTTTAGGGCAGAGTTAGCCAGTGCGTAAGCGACTATAGGATTGGTCTGCCACTTTTGGCGGATGTCGGCAAAGCGGTTGATATTGGCGCATATTTGACCAATCCAGTATTCGGCCTGATGCGATTCGTCATTCTTGATAGCTTCTTCCAATTCTGAAACGCAGAACTCCATCGTATTGTCCACCTCGTCTCGTAAGAAGTACTCCTCAAGGCGATTTTCGCACGACGACCGGCAGCGCGAAGGCTCAGGGCTTCCCACATTGCGAGTGCAAGGGCCAGCCTGTTTAGGCCCCTTGGTGCACACCACGCCAGGCCGCACCAAAATCCACATTTTTCCAGACAGTGTCGCAGTATCCGCTAGGTCGCGTATGTCATCGACACCTAACTTGTCTTTTGCCAATCGTACTTTCTCCTGTCTTACTGCCTCTCTTATGATTGGCGCTGCCGGTCCACCGTTTTCATCGGCATGTGCAATAGCGTCACAGGCAAGCATGATTGTCTGAGCTTGTGCCACTTCTTCCATTTCAGCCCGTATTAGCGGGTCAGTCAGGATGTAGTGCAACGTCATTTCGATATTCTTATGACCGAACAAGTCCATCACAATTTTCGGAGCCCCCACGATACATAGCGCAAGTAGCCTGGCCAGTGTTTTTCGACATCTGTGCGCGTGAATAGGTTTTTCCCCCAGCGAAGCTGCGAGACTGAACGACTCTACAATCAGCGTAAGTTCTATATTGTAGCCCGCGTCGGCCGAATCGTTATCTACGTCGCTCTGCCGTAACAAGCGCCAGATACAGTTGGTTTCTCTAAAATGCCCGACCCTATTTGTGACTCTGTTCCAGCGTCGAATAATTTTTGCTACCCGCTCCTGTTGATTGAGTGCTGTAGCGCCGATGCTTGGTAGAGGCCAATCTCGTTCCTCACCGCCTCTTTGGGCCTTCAATTTGTACGTTCTGCCATTAATCAGATTCGTACCATCTTTCGATTCAATTAGGCAACCTTCATTCAAAGAAAGCGCCTCGCCTATCCTTGCACCGGTACTCAACAGCACAATAAATAAATGGCTGGCCTGTAGCAGGCGCAAAAGGGCCTTTACTTCATGCGTATGACACGGCGGCCAGGCGCTTGCCTTTTTTTTTCTGCAAGTCCCGGTGTAACTCAGTGGGATAGGTATCTGCTCAAGCACATTACCGTCTGCATCTTTCCATACGTATTCCGAAAGAATCGCGTCCGCCGCCTCCGTCCTTTTGGTGGCTTGTGTCGTCTCGGCAAAATGGGATATGTTGAGTTTCTCCCATGCGTTCAATATGCTTTCAGCACAGTCAATGATTGCTGGCCCCATGTGTTCAACTAGCCAAAGTACCCGCGCACCAGCGTCTGCCACGAACTGGTCAGGCAGTGGGAGCCATGGGTCAATGTCCTTACTTCCTCTTGGTTGTCTTGCCTTTTCGCTCTTACGTGACTGTTCTTCGATCTGGTACAAGTCAACTTTCGGCAAATCGTCCCACCATTCTTTGGATGCCCAATAACGTAACCTTTTTATTTCGGTGTATGAAATTGCCTTCTCAATGTCCTCTTCGGTAAGTCGGTTCAGTAAATATCCAGGCGTCACTGATGCGAGGTTTACTGCGGCTCTAAAGTAGTCCTTCGCCACCAGTAGTTGCGAGACCACGGTATTAGGTTTCAGATGTCCTGAGATTGGATTCGGTGCCATAAAGAGCAGTAGGACATACCGCGTCGCAACTGTGACTGCCAGTTCTTTTGTGTCTGGTGATGCGTTCTGCACACCGCAGACCTTCTCCAAATATTGAATTCTGCGCGCGTCGATGCTGGCCGCCCCGGCCGGCATCCATGCTCTGGGGATTTCGATTACGCCCCACTTGGAGCCAAGGCCGAGAGCATTTTGTAGTCGGAGTAGCTCCGGTCGATTTAGGCGATGGATGCTCTTTGCGTTTATGGTCATGCTTGCTTGTGACCGCAGATGCTCAAGCGATGACTCTGGAGCCATCGCTGTTGGGTTAGGCTGCATATTCACCCTCCATAGCCAATAGAGTTTGTATGGCGCTAGCTACTTGCTTCTTCCAATGGGAAATCCGGCTGTCAACTGAGGCAGCATCCCAGTTTTCATATAAGATTCGCTCCGTACTTTCCGTCTCATTGGGCCAAGAGGAACCGTACCAAGACGGCAATGGGATATTTTCTTTAATCGTATGCAATTGCGCCAGCCTTCTTGCGAGGGCGTCCATGCTGTCTTCGAATATCACTGCATTTGGGCACAATGAGCAGCGTTGTATGCGGCAGCCTTCACCAGGCATATGCTCAGGCGCGAGCGATTTGGGCGGATTTTTAAAATCCTTGCATCCGGTTCCAACCCTCGTTCGGTCCTTATGGGCCGCCCACCGCTTTCGCTGCTCCTCAGTGACTTCACCTCTTTGGACGAGCGCATGCAGGATGGCAGGGTCTACGGCATTCGTTGCTCGAATTTCGTCCCACAACGCTTTTGTAAAACCATACATCGTCCGCTCACCATGGGCTTTCCATTGCCGTTTCCGCAGATAGTGGACCAGCGACTGGATATTTTTATGGCCTGCAGCAAGGTGTGCAACACTCCATGAGTAGTTACTGCGCCGATATTGTGCAGAAATATAAGCGTCCCGAAAATCACCAATTTTTATTGAACTGTCAATCTGGTCGTCTTTATTTCTTTGTGTGTTGATTTCAAAGATTAATGTTGATAAACGCTGTTCAGACTCGTAAACGACCCTATTATTTAACGCAGAAATTGGGCTCGACTCTTTCGTGATCACGTGAAGCCAAGGCGACTTGATGCATCGCTTCAGCTCATTGATTTTGAGGTGTGTTTCTTCATTCGCCGCGTCAGGGTTGTCCTCTTTTAACCTTTCCAGCTGATTTAACTCCGTCTTTAGTTGTTCTCGCAGTGGCTCAGTTCTAGCTATCACTGCCACCAACAAGTTATAAGCTGACAGCTTGGGCTTCACTTCACTGGCTGCTCGCTGGTACTCGCCGTTCGCCCTGTCTTTAACAGCATAGATGATGGCGAAAGATTTGTTGGTTGGGTGCGGACGCCAGTAATCATCGACATCAATATCGAGTGCTGTTTGAAGATTCCACCCTGTTTTACACAGAAATAGGTATAAAAAATGTGCTGACTGTTTGCGGTTCGGGTATAGTCCGCTAACTGCAGCAGGAAAGCCGGCAACGAAAGGGTTGTTGTAGTTTTCAGTATTCTGTAGACCAAGCCATGCCACGTACTGGTCTCGGCGCACGACTGGATTGCCCAGTTCAGTGCACGCTTGTCTATAGGCGCAGTGAGCATGCCGTTCGTTGAATGCACCATGCCAATGGCCGGGAGTCCAGCCACTCGACGCTATGTGCCATCCACTCATCTCGGCAATGATTTCATCAGCCTGTTTCCACATAAGGAACATTTCTCGGATCTTCCTGGTTAATGCTATTGCAATAGCATTAATGTGCTTTTGGTCTGGCAAAGAAGTGTGTTGTGGTGATGGTCGAGGGAGGCGAATATCCAGGGGATGCTGCTTCCTTGTCTTTCTTGCATCATTAAGCACAACCAGAAAGATACTCGTTCCGTGTGTGAAACCCTCTTTGAGTGCCAGGGCTCCATGTACGAATTCATCGATATCTTCGATGTCTTCGACCGGTTTGATATCGGTGTACTTATCAAACAATCGCCACCACGCCCGCATAGCCGAAATAAGGTGAATCAATGTCTTTTGAGGTGCAGCGCCATAACGACTCCGAATATGAGGCATGAGAGCAGCTGTCAGTCTCGGGCGACCGCTGTGTCCCCCTTTGTCCCAAGCATGTGCGCGTTCCGGCAATGTGCGCCCCTCTGCAAATGCTGTTGCATCGAATAGGGAAGGCTTCGTAGCGTGAGTGGATATGAAGCGGAGCGAATTACCATCGGCCTCGCAAGCCAAAATCGTCAGTGTCGGAGTATGCCTGGCTTTGTTTTTTTTTCGGATTGACTCGGTCATTCTGTCTCCTCGCACGTAAGGTCACCTAATTCCAGTGCATACGCGTTATGAAGTTCGATAATGTCGAACACGTCCCGTACCCAGGTCAGATACATCTCTGTGGTCTTCTTGTCGATATGACCGAGTTGTGGCTGGATAGTCAATTGGATAATGTCGATGGCACTTCCTGTTATCCAATTAATGGGTAGGTTGGTTTCAAGTGCCAATCGAGTCTGTGTTCTCATGCGTTCAAGCTCAAGCAGGAGCGTCTTACAGGCCCAGTAATGACGTCCCAAGTGCGGTGACCAGCCTTCAAATGGTAGCGAGGGGGCGCTGGCCCATGCTTCGTATAATTTTTGCGCCGACACTGGCATGCCTGTAAAGTCAGAAAGGAACACCTGCTGGGGCGGGTTGCGGCGGCGCTCTTCTTGTTCCGCTTTTGTCTTGCCTGACTTGATGTACATTTTCAGCAACCTAGGCCGCTCAAACTCAATGTAGTGCCAGAGTCGGCCGGCCAGTGCCATCGGTATCACGATGCTTCGTGGAGGACCAACTTCTTCATCATCCTTCAGTCTCTTGCCGCCCTTAGCGCCGTGCTCGATAGTGACAACGACATTCGTTGCGGCTACGTGACCCATGCGCCACTTGTTCCTATCATCAGGCAAGGTGTCGAGTCTCCACTCCACAGCCTCTTGCCGCCGAACTCCGGTATTCAAGATGAGCTCTATCATCAGTGCCTTCGTGCGGCCATACCGTATCCGGACCGAGTTCAGCCACTTCCGAATCTGTTCGTCAGTAGGTATCCGTAAATTTTTCGGCTTCAGGCGGCGCTTGTTTGCTCGTGTCGTGTATTCGACGACTCGTGCATGTGTCGAAGTTATGCCACTTTGCAGATAGCTTCTCGTAAATGTAGGAATATCGAACGGCTCGCGTAGGCCCTTTTTCAATGCCCATATTAAGAAACTGCAAGCCGTATCAACCCGTTGATTGATGGTTGAATTTTCAAGGGGACAGCCATCCGCTGTAAATGAACCAGTCGCCATTTCATGCTCATACCCTGCAACGATGTCACGGGCATAGTCGAGCGTTTTCCAATCTTTGCCACGTGCCGCACACCACTCCAAGAAATTAACTATCTGCGCTGCGAACGTATTCAAAGATGCGCGGGTAGGCTGACGAACCGTTCGTAACGCGCCAGCCTCAACATCGGCTGGAGTTGGTGTTGCGCGTTCACGAAGATATCTTGAGGCCTCACGGTGGTAGGTCCATTCACCGTCAAAGATGACTGGGACATGCGCAATGCTGTCGAATCCATTTTTTTTCAAAAGCGGCTCGTCTGGATGGAACACGTAAAAGTTGGAGTTGGGCATTTTTCTGCTCAGTCTCAGCTGCAAAAGTAGCTTGCAAATATGAAATTGTTTTATGCGCGTGTACAGCATAGACAATTTATATTTCGCTGCACGTTACTCCAACATATAAATAGAATGGGGTATGGAAATATTGTTTATGATAAGGGTAGATGAATTTGTCACCACATAAACATATGAGAAATGGCCGTATTTAAAACGCCAGATCATCATGAGCAGAAGGTCTCATTGGACGAGCTCCTGGATCTCCGCGCTCCCCACATGTATCTCGTGCGCATCGAAGGCGACAGCATGATCGGTGCCGGTATTTTTCCTGGTGACTTGGCCGTTGTGGACAGATCCATGGAAGTGGAGTCCGGGCATATCGTCATTGCAGCAGTGGATTGCGAGCCCGTCTGTAAACGGCTGGTCAAGAAGTGCGACCAGATTATTTTGAAGTCTGAGAATCCCAAATATCCTTCGCGGTACATGATGGATGGGGAAGAGTTACTGGTTTGGGGTGTCGTGATGTACAGCGTGCGCAGCCATGAAAAAGCCTGACCCGGTCTTTGCGCTGATCGACTGCAATAGCTTCTATGCAAGCTGCGAGCGCGTCTTTCGCCCGGACCTGGCCAAGGTGCCTATCGTGGTTCTCAGCAATAACGATCTGAGGGGTGGGAATCGTTAGTAAATCCTGTAGAGTCCGCGCCACCTTCTGAACCCCTCTGGAACAGCAGTTTCCAGGCTTCATAAGGCAATCCATTGGAAGTGTTTTAGGGCAGCGGCATGAGGCTGGTATTCGCAACAAAAGACCTAGCATTAGCAGGTCGATCCTTTGAAGGCTTTCCGTTGCTGATTGGGTCAGAGGGATGGCCAGTCGAGCCAGCTCAATCCTTCCTTTGGCACACGCTTATCGAGTCAGGTGAGGCCCTAAGCGATTTGACTTGGGAAGCCTATGGACGGCGTCTGTACGATTACTTTGCCTTCCTGGAAGCCAATGGATTGGGCTGGGACGAGGAAAGCCCGGCTCACGGTCTGAGTGCTCTGTCGAGGTACAGGGATTGGTCGAGCGGAGAATTAGCACTTGATCCCGGCACGGTGAACAATCGTCTGGCCTTGATCGTGAGGTTCTACCGATGGGCTAAGCAGCGCAACCTGATAACTGTGCTGCCCTTCGGTGAGAAAAGGGTAAGAGTTGCCCAACATTCCGGTCTTCTCAGTCATATCGCTCTGCCCGGAGCCGAGAGCACGAAAGTTTCGGTGATGGTTCGCGACCGAAAGCGCTTGACCAAATTCCTGACCAAGGATCAAGTCAAGGTATGCCTTGCCCTGGATACCGATCCAAGCCACCAGATATTGTTCCACCTCATGGTGCGTACCGGCCTTCGCTCCTGTGAAGCGAGGTCTTTTCCTCTCAAATATGTGTTCAACCCCAGGTTGAAGAAGGGACTGCGCCCAAGGCAAATGATCAGTGTTGCTCTTGATCCTTCAGACATGCATATCAAGTACGACCGGCCTAGAACTATCGACGTGCCATGGTCGTTGATGGAGAGCATGTGGTCTTACTCCCTTCACCAACGAGAGGTTCGTAAGTCCAATGGTGATGGACGTGTTACCGCGCTGCTGCTGACTAATGAAGGCAGGCATTATTCAAAAGATTCCGTAGTGGACGTTATGAAGTCCTATGAAAGAAAGTGCGGTTTCTATGTTCGGGCCCACATGCTACGCCACACCTATGGGACTTATACCTTGCTTGCTCTTCGAAAAAGCAAAGAGTTTGAAGGTGAGCCATTGTTGTATGTCCGAGATAGGCTGGGGCATTCAGATGTGCAAACAACTATGATCTATTTGCATCTCATAAACCAGCTTGAAGCCCAATCCGTCCTTGCTCACGAGGACGAAATTGACATGATGTTTATGACTGATCCGGTTTCGCGTATTTGAGGTAGCACCATTGGCTCGGCAAAAAAGCTACAAGGCGGTTATGCGGTCGGTTACAAAAGGATTCGAGGCTGTCGAAGATGATATCAAGATTGACCTGCCGAGAAACCCGAGAAACCACAGGCAACTCGATCATACGAAATATTTAGGCTTGGGCTTCGACGCTTGGGCAATTCAAAGTCTTCACGTTATCAAAGCTTTGCTACAAGGAGGAAACTTCTCAGTGACGACCTTGATTGGTTACTCTACGAACGGGCTGAGATTTTTTATAAATTTCTTGAGTGGAGGTTCGGTCAAGTCGCCACCTGCAACGCCAAACAGTCTTACCAAAAGCCACTTGGATCGATACGTCTCTTGGCTGAGGCTAAAATACCCTAACGGCTCGACAGCCAAGAATTACTATACTAGCTTCAAGTCGTTAGTTGTTGTTTTGGCTGAATATGGATTTATTGAAGTTAATCTTGACGATCTTTTGCCCCTCAATCCATTTCCTAATAATTCGCAGAGCACTAAAGATGCAGATCCGCTCACCTTGGGTGAAATGCAAAGGCTGATTGGCGCTTTGAAGTCAGATCTTATTGCCATCCATAAGGGTACATTCCTTGGAAATGGCGCGGAGGCGATGGCTGTATTGCTACTAATTACTGCGGCAAGGTCTGGAATCAATACTACGCCGCTCTTGGAGATGAAAAGGGATGCCCTACAGCCTCACCCATTTATTCCTAATCTCAGGTTGATTACTACCGTCAAACGTCGAGGTAAAGGCGCACAGAGCAAAACAATCCGTCAGACTAATCTGCTAGATGAGTACAGTGCTATTCCCCTGGATGGGGTGGCAGTCCTCAATAAGGCGCTGGAGATTTCTAAGCCACTCGTAGCACTGGCACCTGATGAAATATCTTCATGTGTGTGGTTATATCGCTCGGGCCAGCCTGGCCGCTCGAACGACATCGTTACCCTTACACCCGGTGCTTTATATGTCACGGCAAAAAGCATTTGTGAGCGTCATGCGCTTCAGGATGATCAAGGCAATCGGCTAAATGTCACGCTTAGTCGGCTGCGAAAGACTATGGAAAGCCGTTTGTGGAAACTGAGCGGTGGCGACATTATAGAAGTTTCCTCCGTTATGGGTCATACCCCTGGTGTCGCCGATAATCACTATTTGAAAATCAACGATGAGATCAAGGTCGACGGGGCGACATTTGTTGGGGAGGCTTTTCCGGACAAACTACGTGGCATAAACGTTATACCAACCCCACCAGGCGGCTGCAAAGATAGCCTTTACGGTAGTCTGGCACCAAAGGATGGCGTCAATCATTGTTCTGAATTCATCCACTGCCTCGGTTGCCCTAGCTATGCAATTGTAGGCACCTTGGAGGACTTATACCGGCTGTTCAGCTACCAACAATTCTTGTATGCAGAAGTCGAATACTTTCTCACGGACGAGTGGGGCGCATGGCGCAAGCGTCAGTTTGACTATATTCGATTGATAGATGATTTCACCCAGAAGTTTGATCTTGCATTGGTTTCGCAAGCAAGGGCTCAGGCTGAGTCATCTCCGCACTTGTTCTGGGCTAAAAAAATCGAGTTCATGAAGAAAAAATTGGGCGGCGAAATTTGAGCATAAGAACCACGAATGCGGTGTTAAAGGCATATGATGTCCTCATCGCACAGCCAGTTTCAGCGAATGGTCTAAGTCCCGCAGAGCGGGATGCAATCGTGATCAGCGCTATCGTTAATGAAGATGGAGAAACCTTCGTTCTTAGCAGGTTTGGCGATGCACAGTGGGATCTTCGCCCGTTTTTTGATCAGGCCAATATTGCTCATTCTTATAAATTCATCAACTGGGATATGGGCATGCCTCGGGCGCTTATTGATGACTGCAAAGCTGTTGCTTATGCTTGGTTTAAAAGAGGAATGCCTAGATCCAAACCTCCTATCGCACGGGGCATTACTACTTTCGCCGTCGTCAGCGTGATGCCTTTTGTTCGCTGGTTAAACAATCTAGGAGTTTCAAGCTTTGCAGATGTCCGTCCGATCCATGTCAGCAATTACGTTCATCATTGCAAATATGAATTGAAGTTAAGGCCTCTCCCGCTGTATGGGCGATTACGGGTTATTGATTTTCTTTGGGTGTTTTCTGTCGACACGATGTTTCCCATTCAGAGTTATCCTTGGGGTAATTCGACATTGTGGCGGATTTGTGGGGTCGCGAATGTAAAAGGGTTGGGTGCTGCCACTAAAAACGTCGGGCGAACAGATATCATTCCTCATGATGAACAATCTAGGATTTTCAACTATTGCGAAAGCATTGTCCGGGAGATGAAGGCCGAATTGGCAGTCAATGGTATTGGATATCATCCTAGTGATGAACGGATGGCAATTCGTTGCAGAGATGCTGTTCTGTATATAGTTTCAATCACTAGCGGCATGCGCAATGACGAGGCAATTGGAATTGAGGTTGGCGCTTGGCGCAAAGAGTTAAGAAATGGAATTAATTTTTGCTGGGTGACCACAGTCGAGCACAAGACAGGTAAAGGCCAAGTCGAATATCTTGTGCCAGAACTAACGATTGAAGCTTTAAGTCTTTTGGCAAAATATTCAGCACCCATCAGAAAAGAGCTGGATGAAGAGATTAGACAGCTTGCAAGCAATCGGGATTTTTCGTATTCAACTGAACATCTCCTTAGGCTCGAAAAAGCCCGAAAAGACGCGAATAAACTATTTTTGGGACGAAACACACAAGGAGGGAAAGTTCAGGAAAGCCATCATGTTGAGGCTCTCAGCGGGCAAGCATCCAATGCTGCGTTTGACCGTATAGCTAAAGCCGCTGGAAGCGATTGGCCGTTGAGGACGCATCAATGCAGGCGAACATATGCAAGATGCTTTGTAGAATCCCGTATGGGCCGCACTTCATTGATCTACCTCAAATGGCAGTTCAAACACAGCAGCATGAGTATGACCCAACTCTATGCATCCAATCCGCAGCAAGACCTGACTCTCTTTGATGAGATCTTCCAGCAGATGACAGAGTTTAAAATTGACCTGATCGAATCATGGCTCGATGATCAGCCACTGGCAGGGGGCGCTGGCGAAAAGATTGTGGAATTGCGGGCAATTCCAATCAAGGATAGAGCTGCTTTGCTTGCCCAGACCGCCCCACATGCCAACATTCGTGCGACTGGACACGGCTGGTGCATCGCCACAGAGCGGGGCTGCGGAGGTGCTGGTCTATACGAAGCCACACGGTGTCCAGGGTGCAAAAATTCGGTGATCGATGAAGTCTTCGCCAGCACTTGGCAGGACATCTACATTCAACAGCGAGAGCTGATAAAAATTGAGGATGCAGGCCCGGCTGTTAGGCAGCGCGCAGAACGCGACTTGCAGGTTGCACTAGATGTAATTACCAGCCTTGGCCTTTCTCCAGTTGAGGAAATGGAGGAGGCGGCAAATGACTAGACAGGCGGTGGGCCCTGACTCTCCTATTCGCTCCAGGTCGAAGACACTCGCCGCGCTCAACAAGGTCGTCGACGATCTCATTGCTGGTGACGGAAAGCTTTCCATCACATCCGTTGCCCGTGCCGCAGGTGTGACTCCGGGACTCATCCATAACACTTACCCAAGCATAGCGGAAAGGATTCGCAACATCGTTGGCAAGTCGGTGCGAGCCCAGCGAGACTCTAAGCATCAAGCGTTGATGAGCGAGAAAGAAAAGAACAGGGTGCTCCGTGCAGAGAATGATCAGCTTTTAGCGGAGGTAGCTCGGCTGGCTTCGGTTAACCAGCGACTAATATTCGAGATGATTCAGCTGAAGGCGGTTGCCAACGGTAAGGTCACCGCACTCCCTCTGAAACCAGGGCCCAACTAGGCCCTGATGGGGAACCCGCAGAATTCGTAAAAATCGCACGCTAACAGTTCAAGCGTCCCGGCCACGCCTGACTGTAGCTTGTTGACTGGTCAGTCTGTCTCGCGGGTAAAGCGATAGAACAAGTTCGGCTCGCTGACCACGTACAAATACCCTTCATCGTCGATGGTTACGCCTTCGGCTTGGGGTATGCCTTTCAGCAAACCAGCAAACCCCCTCGCCAAGGAGCGGAAACTCACCACCTTGCCCTCATCGGTGATTTCAATCAGCAGTTTCGACTCGTCGCTGAGCAATATCAGGTGGCCACTCTGTTGATCGAAGACGACCGAAGACAAGTCAGTGGCAAATACCTTGTCCTTTACCAAGTTGGACAGGTCGCGCACGTGCAGGGAAAAACCTCCTGCCAGGCTGGCACGAAGGCCGCCCACTTCCAGCAATTGGCGAGGGTCACGCTCCTTGGTCACAAACAAGCGATCACCTTTCAGGTCGTAGGCGAGCCCTTCAAGGCCTTTGTTGTCCGCCTTGCCAAGTGCCAAGGTCAGAGCTGGATACTGGTCTCGGCTCAATGAGCGACCGGGAGAAAGCTTACTGCCTTCGGCGAGGGGGACATCCACGATAACAAGGCTCTGCCGGCGCTCCTCGGCGATTACCAGTTGGCCGTTGCCGGCATAGGACACCGCCTCCACATCGTGGAAACCGTCCAGGCTATAGCGCCTTTCCACGTCACCGTCACGACTGAGGGCCAATAGTTCGTTTGGGCCGTTGGTAACCGCCCATAGCAGGTTCAGGTCAGGGTCGAAGGTCAGGCCCGAAAGGTTGTTGTCCACACCGGGAACCGGCTTAGCATCGAGCTCAACCCGATAGTCAGGCAGCCACACAGAGCGCTCCTGCCAATCGTCGGTGTGCCAGTGGGTCTTGATCCAGAAGTACAACCGATCATCAAGGTGATGGGTGCGGACTTGGAATACGGTAAGCAATACAAAGCACAGCAGTGCCCACATCCAGGCACTTGTTTTCTGTGTTCGGCCCAACCAGTTTTTAGCCATCAAATACATTAGAAGCCTCGTTAATTGGGACTGACGTCACGAGCTGTCATGGTTTCAATCCGACTCGGCGCGGCTCGCACAGGTGATGCACAACGGCGTGGCCGGATCGAATTCCAGGCGGCCCGAGGCGATCAACTCGCCGCATTGGTTACACCAGCCATACTCGCCCTCGTGCCAACGCTTGAGGGCCAGCTGGAGGCGGACGCGTTCATGCTGCGCCCGACTGCGGATGGCATCGTTCATCGCTTGCTGCTGGAGTGCGTCCATCCTCGACAGACGCCCTACCTTGCTTTGATCCAACTCCACCGATTGCGAGCGAGACTCAGCGTCTTCCAGCAACCGATCCAGCTCGGCAGCCCGCTGTTCCAGTAGGGTCTTGAAATGGGCAAGATCGAGGGCGTCGTCCATGGCCGTTAGCGCAGCAGCAACAGTGGGCCAGTGGTGGTGCGCAGCATGCTGGTCGTGGTGCTGCCGACCAGAAACTGACGGATGCGCGAATGACCGTAGGCCCCCATCACCAGCAGGTCGATGCCGTGCTCTTTCTGATAGGCGTGCAAGGTAGGCTCTATCTCGCCGTTCAGGGTCTCGGCGCGAACAGTGAATCCGACGTTGAGCAGCACTTTCTGCGCCCAGTCCAGCTGCGCGGACGATTCGTCGTTCACTGGCCCAACCATCACCAGGTGGATCGGCAGCCCCTTCAGCAGGGGGCTGGCCGCCAGCATCTCCACACCCTTGCGGGTAGTAGCGCTGCCATCGAAGGCCAGCATCGCGCTCTCGGGCTTTTGGAAGTTGGCCGGGGTGACCAGGATTGGCCGGTGCATGATACGAATCACGCTCTCCAGCTGGCTTCCGACATGCTGACTCAGACCGCCGCTAGACTCGCCTTGGCGACCGATGACCAATAGGCGCGTTTCGCTTTCCAGCTCTTGCAGGTTTTCCAGCAGATCGCCATGACGTTGCTTGGACTCCGGCGCGGTCACACCATCCGTCATGGCCCGCTCTTTCGCGGCCGTTAACATGATCCGCCCCTGCTCCAGGGCCAACTTACCGCGCTGTTCATCCAGGGAAGCAAGCTCATCGAGCAGATGCTCGCGGCTGCCAAGGCCGATATTGCCACTCAAGTCGGCCGCAACTGGGTACTGGCGCTGATCCAGCACATGCAAGAAGGTCAGCGGGGCTTCCAGGCTCAGACTGGCCCAGGCTGCGTAGTCGCACACAGCTGGAGCCGAGGTGGAACCGTCGATACAGGCAATTACTTGGGTCATCGTTGTTCTCCTTCTCAGTGGCCCATGAGTTGATCAATGGCGTCGGGTTTATCGTGAACTCCGAATCGATCCACGATAGTGGCGCTCGCTTCGTTGAGACCTAACACTTCAACTTCGGTGCCTTCGCGGCGGAACTTGATAACCACCTTGTCCAGGGCAGCAACTGCGGTGATATCCCAGAAGTGGGCGCGATTCAGGTCGATGGTTACCTTGTTCAGGGCTTCTTTGAAGTCGAAGGCCGCGACGAACTTGTCTGCCGAGCTGAAGAACACCTGGCCAGTGACGTTATAGCTACGATGCTCGCCGGATTCGTCCAGCGAAGAACTGATCGCCATGTAATGGCCAACCTTGTTGGCGAAGAACATCGCGGCCAGCAGCACGCCGGCCAACACGCCGAAGGCAAGGTTGTGGGTGGCCACCACGACCACAACGGTGACGACCATGACAATGTTGGTCGACAACGGGTGCTTCTTCAGGTTGCGCAGCGAATCCCAACTGAAGGTGCCGATGGACACCATGATCATCACTGCCACCAGCGCAGCCATCGGGATCTGCTTCAGCCAGTCGCCGAGGAACACCACCATCAGCAGCAGGAATACACCTGCGGCCAGGGAGGACAGACGAGAACGACCGCCGGATTTCACGTTGATGATCGACTGACCAATCATCGCGCAGCCGGCCATACCGCCGATCAGACCCGAAGCAATGTTGGCCACGCCCTGGCCCTTGCACTCGCGGTTCTTGTCGCTGGGGGTGTCGGTCAGGTCGTCGACAATAGTCGCGGTCATCATCGACTCCAGCAGACCGACCACGGCCAGCGCTGCCGAGTAAGGGAAGATGATGGCCAACGTCTCGAACGTCAGCGGCACGTCAGGCCAGAGAAAGATTGGCAGCGTATCCGGCAGTTCCCCCATATCACCGACCGTGCGGATATCCAGCCCAACCGACATGGCGACTGCGGTCAGCACGATGATGCACACCAGTGGCGATGGGATGAGCTTGCCGATCCTGGGGATATAGGGAAATAGGTAGATGATGCCGAGGCCTGCGGCTGTCATGGCGTAGACGTGCCAGGTGACATTGGTCAGCTCGGGCAGCTGAGCCATGAAAATCAGGATCGCCAGTGCATTGACGAAGCCGGTCACCACCGAGCGCGAAACGAAGCGCATCAGCGAGCCGAGCTTCAGGTAGCCAGCACCAATTTGCAACACGCCACACAGCAGCGTGGCGGCCAGCAGATATTCAAGACCATGGTTCTTGACCAGGGTCACCATCAGCAGTGCCATGGCCCCTGTCGCGGCTGAAATCATGCCTGGGCGGCCACCGACAAAGGCGATCACCACGGCGATACAGAATGAGGCGTAGAGACCAACTTTGGGGTCGACGCCCGCAATGATAGAGAAAGCGATGGCTTCAGGGATCAGCGCAAGTGCGACGACGATCCCCGCGAGCACGTCGCCACGGACGTTGGAAAACCACGTTTGTTTGAGTGTTTGTAGCATCAGAATATCCAAAGCAATGCACCGCACGCATGCCAGGAAAATGGCGAGCGCGTCGATACGAATTCAAATTGTGAGGATTATTTTGCTGTGCGCTTTGGGTGTAAGAACCGGGCATACAGCAGTACGCAGCCGCCAGCGAAACTGGCGGAGGCGAGGTGTTGCGAGGGGGCGTAGCGCTAAGGCGGCGTAGGCTGCCAGTAGAGCGTTTGGAGTACAGTCATGCTGGTGTTCCTGTAGCTCAAGGGGTATGCGGAGCCAAAAGTATACAGTGAAGCTATCGTCGATTGCGATCCGCCGCCCTGCTTTGCGAAGCCACGTCTGAAATAGGCTTAGTCGAGGAGTATCGCCATCAGGAACGAAGGAAAATAATCAAAAAAATGTTAGGGAGTTAATTTGCTTATAAATCAATATCTTACACTCAACTAACTGTTAGGGTCATTCAGATACAACGACGGCTGCGTCATTGCCCGGAGCTACGATGCCAAGCCCTTTGTCAAAATGGGCGAGCCGTATTTCCAGATCAAGCACAAGCTAAAGCAGCACGGCATCGTAGCCTTTTCCTCGAACTATGCGCTGTACGGTGACTTGAGCGAGCGGGTTATGACGGTGATCGAAAGCATGGTTCCCGCAGTCGAGATCTACAGCATTGATAAGAATAAGTTGCATACCGTGGACGTCCAAAGTTAGATGGCGTCCCCATGGACATTGACGCTTGTTCTTACAGAGATTTCCCTTGCCTACCGTCGAACACATTCACTTCAGTCCGCATGACCTCTCTGTCAAAGACCGCCTGATTACCTACTCGCTGAATAGCTCCCGTGTAGTGATCGAAGGACTACCACAAATATTCTGGGAAGACGGATTGCCCTGGAGAGAAGCCAATCTATGGGCTATGGAGAGAGTCACCAACGGTGAGGCACTCCTTAAGACCGTTTCTAGCAACCTGAACGGGCTGTTGAACTACGCGAAGTTTTTGGAGAGTCGCGGGCTTCAGTGGTTTGAGTTTCCGTCTCGAAAGGCTGATCGATGTCTTGTTCAGTACCGTGGGGCGCTTATCAAGGCTCGTGATGCTGGTCATATCAGTCCTGCCACGGCTTCCGAGTACATGCGTAACTGCATCAGTTTCTACAGGTGGGTTAGGAGGCGTGGCCTTCTAAACCCGCTATTGCCGCTGTGGAAAGACAAGCGCTATTTCATCAAGTACTTTGACCAGGTCGGCTTCGAGCGAACGCTAGCTGGCACCACCACCGATCTGGGTATTCCAAACCGAAAACGCATTGGGCTCACTTTGGAAGGTGGGCTACTTCCAGTGTCTGCGGTTGATCGAGACGCCATTCTTGATTTCGCAAAACAGAGCGCCTCACCCGAGCTTTACCTGATGTTGGCCCTAGGTTTCTTTACGGGTATGCGACTGGGAACGATCTGTGACCTTCGTATCGATACGTTGGAGCGTGCCCTACATGATCCGTCTGCTGAAGGTCTGCTTCTGATATCCGTAGGGCCAGGTGCGTCGCCGCCCGTGCATACCAAATTTGGAGTAACTGGCCAGGTATGGATTCCCGAAGCTTTGTGTTCAGAAGTCTTGGAGTACGCCAAGGGTCTTCGCAGGTTGACTCGCGAGGCATCTGCTGCTGGCGAGCATCAAGACTTAGTGTTCTTGACACGTTTCGGAAACCCTTTCGGACGTCGCAACAGTGATCAGTCTTCGGCCGTAAACGTTGAGATGTCATCGCTTAGGAATTTAGGCATCGCGTCGGGAATCAAAGCGCTTAGGAAGTTTCGTTTCCACCAATCCCGATGCACCTTTGGAACTGAGTTAGCTAGGCTCGCTTTAGCAAATTGCACTGATGTGGCGATAGTGATTGCGACTGTCAGCAATGCATTGCTTCACGGTCGAAATTCGGAGGCTACCACCTTCAAATACATCAAATTTGTGCAAGCCGCACCCGCTAAGCAGGCCATTGCGAACAGCTTCATGACTGCGTTTACAGGGATTGCGTCGATGCAGGGAGCAAGCAATGAATAATCTGACGTTTTCAGACCTAACGTTTCCAATGCTTGAGTACGCGAAAAATGAGACGCCCTGGGATCTGGCACCACTTTTATACAGCGGTGGTGCTAAGGCAAAAGTGAAGACTGTACGCAGTGAAATCACATCAGATGCTTTGGGTGATCCTTTGCTGGAGCGGGTAGAGCTTGTGAAGGGGCTCCATGACTGTTTGACCGACGACCTTGTCGGCGGGGGGAGCCGCTTTTCGGCAAATAACAAGATTGGTGCGTTGAGGAAGTTTTTTCAGTGGGTGGATCAGTGCGAGCGTCCGTTGCGCATTGATACGGTCGCGGAAGCATACTTGGGGTGGGCTGAGCATCTTCTACAGCGTCACCGCGTGGAAGGATATCTAACCGCCGGATCGTTATACGACACGGCAAGTTTAACCGCGACAATGCTTGACCGAGTTCTGGGTCGAAGCTCGACGCTTCTCTACAGCACCCGAATTCGCAAACCAAGAGGCAACGCAAGGGCAGGTAATGGGAGCACTGGTAAGCAAAGCTTAGAAGAGAGCTTTTCATTCGGGCAGTTAATTGCCGACCTCTGTATGGCCCTTACCTATGAAGCCGTGACGGGGCCACTTCCCATCCAAGTGGAATTACGGTCAGGTTCGACGCTACCTATCTGGTGCGGCCTGCGCGATACAGAGAAGGAAGCGTCACGACGGATTCGACCTCAAACCAAATTCCAGATTGCGGACATCCTTCGAAACCGCGAACTTCGGAATTCTGACGTTTCAATCGAGACTCGATACCCGGCAGTGAATCTGCGAATCGAAGCTGAGCTGCTTATGTTCATCGCACAAACCGGCATGAATTTGTCGCAGGCGCATCAGCTTCGGATCGACCAATACCATTACACGAGTCATTTTGATGGTTACCAAGTGAGGTCTTACAAAAATCGCCGTCAGGGTGAAGTGCTGTTTGACGTTTTCTCAAGCTACAAGCAGTGGTTCGAACGCTACATTGAGTGGCGTAACACGTGGTTTCCAGACGATCTAGAGGGACTTCTTTTCCCTCTCGTCCGCCCTGGGGGACGTCTCGTTTTAGAAGCTCCTCAGTTCACGGCTATTGCGCGCGTCTGCACCGATTCCAGTGTTCGATTCGTTCGACCTCGTAAGCTCCGGGGTGCGCGTATTAATTGGCTGTTACGTGAGTCGCAACGTCCCGAACTGGTGGCGGAAATCGCACAGCATACCGCCGAAACTTTGATTCGTGTGTACGCCGAGCCCAATCCGCAAATTGCGATGATTGAAATCACTCGATTTCACCGGCAAGCAGATCCCGTCGTTTGCTCACCTGCTCCAGGTACTTGTGTGGCGCCGATACCAGAATCGGTCGTGGATGTTCCGACTAATGCTCCTGATCCCGATTGTATCAACGCTGCGGGTTGCCTTTTCTGCGTCAATCATCGGGATATTGAAAGCGAGGATCACGTCTGGTCTCTGAGTAGTTTGCGAGTGCTCAAGAGCTTGGAGCTAGTTAGATATCGCCCAGCTTGCACGGATAGATCTGACGAGGCTGACCATCCAGCGATGCTTGCGGTCGAGCGTCTGAGTGCGAAGTTACGGTTCTTTCAAGAGAGTAGCGAGGTACGTCGGCTTTGGGTGGAAGAGGCACTGGCTCGCATAGCTGAGGAGGACTATCACCCAGCTTGGGACGGGTTTATTCGGCTTGCGGAAGTTTCAGGGGGGGCTTCCCTATGAATATGCTCACGACGTTAGGGCTTTCTATCGAGTCGCCTCTCGCCGTTCCTGGGGCATCGAATTACCGTCCAGAGAGCTGGCCTCCACCACCTGATTGGCCGGTCGTAATTGATGCACAGGGCAAAGTAATAAGCCGTTGGGGCGATCCAATTTGGAGGCTTGATCCATGGGCCAAGAAGGCACTGACGCTGAATTTTGGTGATGGGCCAGTTAAAAAATCAGCGACGCCAATTAGCTCAAAGAACGCAAATTTACTTCGAATCATCACTGGCTGGTGGCTATACGGGCCGTACGGCGCTCGTGGCTACAGATCCCTTAAAACGCGTTTCGATCAGATGCGGCGGCTGTTTGTTCTTTGCGAGGAGGCAGGAATACTTGCCAGCGAATTACGCCACTTTCCACGTGTATGCGAACGGATCCCTTCCTTTCTTCATACCTCAAGAAAAACCGAGTTTCTGACGTTAATGCATGAGCTTTACGCGTCCAGGGATGCTGTAGGGTTTACGTTGCTGGACTCAGGCTCCCTAACCCGTCTGGCCGCGCTTTTTCCAACTCACCACACAGCTCAAACACCGTACATCCCTCCACGTATTTGGCGCTATCAAGTTACTAGGCTGCGAGAGTGCCTTGATGATTTCCTATCCCATCGAGAACAGGTTGAAGCTTGTTACCGGTTCTGCTTCGCGGCTTACGAACATAACCAGAGGGTTTCGCAGAGAACGGCGTGCGTAAACGCCCAGCCTTTTAGCGGCCACAAAAATAAGTTATCAGGCGCTCAAACGGGGCTTCGTATTCTCGGCGCGTTCGCAGATACCGCGAAACGCTTCGGCATCTTTGAGCTGCTTGAACGTTGGGTGGGTCGCAGTGGCGACTTACAAGTAAGAGCGCTGACTAGCTATCTGAAATTGGTCAACGGCGCGGGATTAGCTTATATCCTTAACTTCAGTCTCATGCGGGTCGAGGAAGCATGGAATCTTCGAGCCGGGTGCCTTGATGTCGAGCACGACAAGAGCTTCGGCGACATTTTTTTGTTGCGTGGGCAGACCACAAAAACGCTCTCTGATCGCGACGCCCTTTGGGTCACATCCCCATCTGTGGCGGTCGCCGTGAAGGCGATGGAGGTCATTTCTCTATTTCGCTCACTGTACGCACCTCACAATGCTGCGGGAGATCTCGCCGGGCGTTACTTGACCGATTTTTCTTACGAGCCCTGGAGCTCATTGCGCAATAAAGGTAATCACTCACTTAGACCGAGCATTCCGCCATATTCCAGCCTTTTGGGGCACGGGAAGCTCTTTGACTTAGAACGTTTGCGTATCACGACTGAGGATTTGAAATTGGCCCGACTAGCTACCCCTACACTGCCGGAGGAGTATCAAGTGGGCGCTGTATGGCCGTTGGCGTGGCATCAGTTGCGTAGAACCGGGGCAGTAAACATGCAAGCTTCCGGGCTCGTAAGTGATGCTTCGCTTCAGTATCAGCTCAAGCACGTCACTCGATCGATGAGCCTTTACTACGGACAAAATCACTCGCGGCTGCGTCTGGAGGAGAAGGCTCACACCCTGTACGTTCGCACAATGTACGAGACGCTTGGAAGAGAGTTGCAGCAGCTTACGAGTGAGCGTTTTGTCAGTCCCCATGGAGACAAACGAAAGGCTGAGATCGTTCGGCTGATTTCGCCAGAGGATGCGAAGAAGATGATTGGTTTGGCAAAGAAAGGCGCGGTTGCCTGTCGCCCGATAATTCTTGGCGTTTGTTCGAGTCGCAAGCCTTGTCCGTACGGCGGAATTGACAACATTGCCCATTGCGGGGGTGGTGATTCAGTGGATGCAAAACCTTGCCCTGATGTGCTGTATGACTCAGAACGATTGGGCACGGTAGATGATCTTGAGCATGTACTCAAAGAGCGGCTTGCTATTGCTCAGGATGGGAGTCCGCTAATGGAATCGTTGATGGCTCAACAGCGAAGCGTAGAGAGCTTCCGTCGTGTCGTAGGGAGCGTAAATGAACGTTGAACTCCCTGTTCGCCGCAACGCTGCTGATCAATATCGTGATGCTTTTGAGCGCCTGAAACTCAATAGGCCACAGCTTCTTCCGAAGGGGACACCGGTCACTCAGAACAACGTGGCCAAAGAGGCCGGAAGCGATCCTTCGGCGCTTAAGAAATCTCGTTTCCCGAGTCTCATCGCAGAGATAAAAACCTACGTGGAACAACATGCGCAGGAGCGACCTCCTTCGTTGAGCCAGGTAAATCTTCTCGCCCGCCAGAAAAGCCGCGCCCTGCGTGATCGGATTGAGCAAGTTGCCCGGCAGCGCGACCAACTCGCAAGTTTATTGAGCGAAGCGGATGCGAAGATCATTGAGCTGTATGACCGTATCGCTGAGCTTGAGCGGCAGTTGCCTGCGTCAAATATAATTTCGTTGGATCCGCGCGGGCCGAGAAAGCTTTGAGATAACAGCGCGTATGCAGCTAGTCGTCTGGGTGTAGGGACTGGCCTATTCCGACCACTCTGCTGCTCAACCTTGATGCGGCGAGCCGGAAGGAGCTGAGCGCTCTGCTAGATTGATGCATCTCAGCCGGCAGCTCCGGGCTAGATGCTTCCTGCCTACTGGCTGCGATCCGCCGATGGAAACAGGCAGCTATCGGACCAGTAGCAGTCATTCAAGCTTCATCAAAACCATTTCGCGACGTTTCGATCTCTATCGCGTTATTGACGCAGTCTGCGAACTTTTTCGCCAAATTAGTGCCGGTACTGCGCGGATGTAGATCAGCTCACCCACCAACTCGACTAGCGTCTGGGTGATCACCGCCGCCGCTGCAAGGCCTCGAATCTCTTCAGGCAATGTCAGGGCCAGTGGGAGAACGACCAAAGAGTTGCGTGTTGACGAGCTGAATGTCACTGCTCTGGCAGTCGGGGACGGCAGCTTGAAAGCTCTCGAAGCCAAAGCGCCAACCAACGGAGCCAATAGCATGAAGCCGATGTACACTGGGATGACCGGAGCAAGTTTATCGATGTCGCGAACGACCGAGGAGATTTGAGAACCCACCACCGCGACCAAAACCGCTGCCATAGCTGGGACGGGTAGCCAAGCCCAGGCGGCGTTCCAAGCGCCGATGATTTTCGACTTTTTCGCCAGCGCCGCTGTAATCACGGCCAATAACAACGGCGCAACAATCAACACGAGAAAGGCTTCAGCAAAGGGGCCTACCGAGATCATGACTTCGGACTGCCCACCCAACATGAAGGCCAAGTACACGGGTAGCAGAACCAGCTGAAGCAGCAGCAGGATTGGTGTGGCTGCAAGGATTCCACGAGAGTCGCCCTTGCCAATATGAGTAAAGACCACCACGTAGTCGATGCAGGGGGTCAGCAGTACGAGGAGAGCACCAACAAGGATCGCCGGATGATCCGTGAGTCCCCGAGTGAGCCCCCATACCAACAGCGGAATCAGTACAAAGTTGGCGATCAGCAGGGCTGACATGAAGCGTCTATTGCTCAGTCCTTCACGCAGATTAAGAAAGGGAATCTGTAAGAACATCGCGTACATCAGCACGGCGATGGTTGGCGTTACCAAAGCGTTCAACCCCTGAGCAGCTACAGGCGCAATGAACCCACCGATTGCTGCGGCAATGACCGCGACGAAATAGATCGGTATTTGGTTCTGTTCAAGTGCGTCCCTATCCATAGCGCTCCCCTCGGGTATCAAAACAAGGCCGTCAACCTAAGCAACACCAGCTCGTCCGTCGAGTGATGGTGTAGGCACACGCTCATGCCATTATATGTCACGTATCATCGCGGTTTATTTGGGCAAGGTTGCTTTTCCAAAGGGCACAACAAGCTGCTCCAAATAGACCTGCGGGAATCCCTGTTCATGCAGTCCGACCTCTGCCTCGCCCAGCTTCCCCGCGCTGTCATAGAACGTACCGAACAACCGATCCCATACCATCAGAAACTCACCAAAGTTCACTTGGGCATCTTCGAAGTCACGCTTGTGGTGCCAACGATGGATTTCGGCGACCCCAAACACATGTCGTAACCAGCCCACCCGGTAATCCAGGTTCGAGTGCTGGAAGGCCAGGTGCACGCTCAAAATGCCAAACCAGGTCGCGACCACCGCCGCGGGTGCCCCTGAAGCGAGCAGCACTACCAGCCCAGGGCCGGCCATGAACGCAGCGTGGAGGGGGTGGCGCCGCTCACCGTTCATCCAGTACAGCCGTTCGGCACTGTGGTGAATCATGTGGAAACGCCACAGCCAGGGCACCTGATGGCTGATTCGGTGCATGCTGTACAGACTCAGGTCGAGCACCACCACAACCAGCAACAGTTGCAGCCATAAGGGGCTCTCAGTGGGGAACAGACGCATCGAGGCCGGTACCGCATCCCCCAGTTTGGCCACGATTTCTGCCGTGAACTGAATGACGGAAAGGTTTACTAGCAAGTGCAGCAAGTCCGTCTGGGTGTCCTGGTGATCTTCCAGCCACTCCTGCCGAAACGGCAGAAGATGCTCCAATGCCGCGATGGCCAGCAGTCCGACCGCAGCGACAAGGGGGGATGTCGGCCAATAGGGCATTCCAGCGTATAACGCCCACACCATGAAGGCCGCACAGCCGCCAAATACTAAGGGATAGCTCAACCATCGAATGGCGAAACGAGAAATGCTGGACATTATCGGGCTCCCGAGTTGTGGGCCTTTACGATATGTGCGGGTACGCGCTGGCAGCTTGAACGAAAGAGCTAGCCTTCCTGCAGGCGAACTTCGGCAAGCGCTGAGGATGGATCAATGCCCAGCAGCGCACGAAAGGTTCGTGAAAAATGGGCGGAATCGGAGAAGCCTACCGCGTGTGCCGCGTCGGTCATCGATAGCCCACTGGCCAATAGCTGAACTGCATGGGTGAGGCGCAGCCATTTTGCATAGCTGCGCAGCGGCAGGCCGGTCTGCTCCACGAACCAATGGGAGAACCGCGTCGGAGACAGGTGCACCAAGGCGGCGAGTTGGTCACGCCGCACGCTGCCGCTGTGCACGGCTGCGCTGACCACAGCCAGGCGCGGGTCGGTTGTCGGCAGGTCGATTACTCCCAACGCCCTCCGAACCGCCCTTCGGACACCAAGGGTCGTCTCGTCTAAGGCATCGATCAGCCTCGTCACGTCGGCCGTAGCAATTTCGAGCGGCGCCAGGGTTCTGCCCTCGGGCAGAGCCCGGGCTTCATCCGACAATACATCTAGGTAGATCGACATGACGATGTCGCCGCTGAGCCGATGGCGAACACCCGCAGGAATGCGAACCGCGGCCCCGGTGTGGCAACCCTGGGGGGACTCTACGGAGACGAGCGCATTCACTCCCAGTGCAATCTGGTGCGCCTGATGATGGTGCCAGTCTTGATGCCCGGCGCGGCCGATGAAGATAGCCATGCCAGGCGCAATCCACGCACGACCGGACCAGCGAGGCGAGTCGACCGCTGCGGGCACCTTCATCCCGTCCGACCTGCTTGTGGACTCGGTTGCGACAGGCTGCTCAGGAACAACAGTAGAACACCACCGACGATGGCGATATCCGCTAGGTTGAACGCCGGCCAACTCCATGTCTGGTAGTAGAAGTCCAAGTAGTCGACAACATAGCCGCGGAACGACCGATCGATGAGGTTACCGATAGCGCCGCCCAAGATCAGGCTATAACCCAAGGATTCGCTCGGGGGGTGCGCACGACGAAGCAACAGGGCAAGCACCACGGACACGACCAAAGCGATGGCGATGAAAAAATAACGCTGCCAACCGCCCGCTTCAGCCAGGAAGCTGAAGGCTGCCCCGGTATTCCGGGCATGCACAATATTGAAAAATGAACTCAAGGGAAGCGTTGAACCCAACGCGAATAGACGTTCAACGATGGATTTGAACCCTTGATCGAGGGTGGCAACTGCAGTCGCCAGCCCCCACCAAAACCAAGGTGTGACGTAGTGCGTTGCTTCCTGATGTGCCTTCACTGGTGCTTACCTTGCAGTAGTCGTTGAAGATCCTTTGGAACTGGCATCGACCGGAATGCACTGATCCTGGCCCGTCTGGTGTTGCCGATTGGTACCCAGATTTGCTGAACAGCAAGGCGGCCATTATCCGTGTGGTTTGGCCAAACATTTCCCGGTAGTCTCGCTGTTGCCAGCCAGCCCGGAGCATCAACCGATGGCTGCATACGTGCAGCACTGCAGGCGCTGACTGAGAATGTGGGCGCGCTCCAACCAGGGATAGGCGCGCCAAGGCTCCTTGGCCGCAAGTGCCTGCTCGGCTTGCTGGAAGGCCATCTCGATGGCAGCACGTAGTTCACTGTTCATCTCGCCCTCACTTGCGCAGCAGGCGCAATCCATTCAGGACTACCAACAGACTTACCCCCATGTCGGCGAATACCGCCATCCACATCGTGGCGTGACCGGCCAGGGTGACTACCAGAAAGATCGCCTTGATCCCCAGAGCCAGTCCGATGTTTTGCATAAGCACCGCAGCGGTTTGCCGGGATAGACGGATGAAGGCCGGGATCTTGCGCAGGTCATCGTCCATGATCGCCACATCTGCAGTCTCGATCGCGGTATCGGTACCCGCTGCGCCCATGGCAAAACCGACATCGGCACGAGCTAGTGCGGGGGCATCGTTGATGCCATCCCCGACCATGCCCACGGTAGCTCCGTTGTTGATCAGGGCTTCAATGGCGCTGAGCTTGTCGGTCGGTAACAGGTTACCTTTGGCTTCGTCGATGCCCACCTGCGCAGCGATCGCTTCGGCGGTGTAGGGGTTGTCGCCCGTCAGCATCAGTGTTTTCACGCCCAGTGCGTGGAGTTCGCCAATGGCAGCTTGGCTGCTGTCCTTCACCGTATCGGCCACGGCGAACAGGGCCAACACCTGAGTTTTGTTGGAGAGGATGACAACCGTTTTGCCCTGACGCTCGAATCGTTCGAGTAACGCTTCGAATTCAGTCGAACAGAGACCGAGCTCCTCAAGCAATCGGTGGTTGCCCAGCTGGTAAAGATGACCGTCAATAACACCTCGAACGCCGCGCCCAACGATAGCTTCAAAGCTCTCTACGGCCAGCAACGGTATTGAGCGCTCAGCAGCCTGGTTGGCAATGGCTTGCGACACTGGGTGGTCAGAGCGACTGGCCAGACTCGCCGCCGCCGAGAGGTATTCCGATGGCAGGTCTGTGCCAATGGGTAGGAAGTCGGTCTGAACCGGCTTGCCATGGGTGAGGGTGCCGGTTTTGTCCAAAGCCAGGTGCGTGATCTTGCGGCCGCTTTCCAGGTACACCCCGCCCTTGATCAGAATGCCTTTGCGAGCGGCGGCCGCCAGGCCGCTGACGATGGTAACAGGGGTGGAAATCACCAGGGCGCAGGGGCACGCCACCACCAACAATACCAGGGCACGATAGATCCAGTCGAACCACATCCCGTTCATCAGCATGGGCGGTACGACAGCCACAGCCAGCGAGAACAGGAACACCGCCGGCGTGTAAATCCGCGCGAACTGATCAACGAAGCGCTGGGTTGGCGCACGGGCACCCTGAGCCTCTTCGACCGCGTGGATGATCCGAGCCAGGGTGGTATGGCTGGCTTCCGCCGTGACGCGATACTCCAATTCGCCAGCTTGGTTAATGGTGCCGGCGAACACCGTATCGCCTGGCCCCTTTTCCACAGGCAGGCTCTCGCCGGTGATGGGTGCCTGGTTGATCGTCGAATTACCTTTGACCACCTCCCCATCCAGGCCGATACGCTCACCGGGGCGAGCCCGAACCAAACTTCCGACGGCGACCGTGGCCACCTCCAGCTCGATCCAACGGCCATCGGGTTGCTGCACCGTCGCCTTGTCCGGAGCCAGGTCCATCAGGCCGCGGATAGCATTCCGAGCGCGATCGAGGGATTTGGCCTCGATCAACTCCGCGACCGCAAACAGGAACATCACCATGGCAGCTTCGGGCCATTGCCCAATTAGAATAGCGCCCGTAACGGCAATACTCATCAGCGCATTGATGTTGAGGTTACGGTTCTTGAGGGCGATCCAGCCTTTCTTGTAGATGGCCAACCCGCACAGCAACACGGACGCCAGAGAAATGGCCGCAACGCCCCATTCGGGCACCAACTGGGTGAAGTGCAAGATCTCCGCAGATGCGGCGGCGGCCCCGGACAGCCCTAGCCGCCACCAGTAAGCATTGGTCGGTGGATGCGGTTTGGTCGAGGATTTGGTTTCGGCCGCAAGCTGGGGAGTGAAGCCGAGCGCGCGGATCGCGTCCAACGCGGGCGCCAGTGCCTCCGGCTCATGGCTGATGGTGAGTGTTCGTTGCAGCAGATTGAACCGCAGTGCCGAGATGCCCGGCATACCGGACAGTTTGTCGGTGATCAGTCGCTCCTCGGTGGGACAGTCCATTTGCGCAATTACCACACGAGTGCCCTGCGCGGCGGTCAATGGCTCAGCCTTCATCCCCAATGAAGCAATGGCCTCCACAAGTACCTGCGGGGACAGCGGCTCGTGACGGACGTCGAGGGTCCGGTTTAGCAGATTGAACTGCAGCGCCTGCACTTCGGGCAGCTTCTCCAGTTTGCCGCGGATCAGCGCTTCTTCAGTAGGACAATCCATTTGTTCAATGCGAAAGCTGCTCAGTTCGCCTACCGGTTCTGCCGGTGCCGCGCAAGCCGTTGCACTGCAGCTTGTCTCCGCAGGGTTGCCGCATAAGCTTTTTTTCGGGGTGTCATCGCAACAATTAGCCATTAAGGCGTCTCCTCTGTTGTTGCGCAGTGAACACCCTATAGTCGCTATATGGTCAAGAACTAAATTTTTGAGCAAAAACGAAGGGGCGCGTGCATCAGGAGTGTGTTGAACCGCCCTCCACCAAGCCCGAAAGTATTCCGCAGTCCAAGCTTTGTCGTTCGTTATCGCAGCAGCGGCGCAATCTCACCAATTGCTCTTCCAGAACTTGCAAGGACGTGATTTGGGTTCTGACCTGAGCAATATGACTATCAAGCAGCGCATTCACCGCCGCGCAAGGTTGCTGCGGCTGTGCTTGAAAGCTCTGCAAAACAGCGATTTCCTCCAACGACATACCGAACGACCGGCAGCGACGGATGAACAGGAGTCTCTCCACATGTTCCGCTTCATAGGCGCGGTAGCCATTGGCCTGACGATTTGGCAGTGGAAGCAGACGTTCGCGCTCATAGAAACGAATGGTCTGAATATCCGCTCCTGTCAGCTGTGCTAGTTGACCGATGCGCATCAATGGCTCCTCGATAAAAATCCAGTATATCTACGCTTGACCCTATACCTACTATATAGTTTTCAATAACCAGAGTGGAAACCAATAGGAAAAGTGGATCATGAGCGCCTGTGATAAATCCTGTGGTTGTGGCCCCGCGGAAACAACCACCGAAGCGGCATCCACGTCGTCGAATGATGGAACATGGGTTAGCAGTTTTTTGGTGCCAAAAATGGATTGTCCATCAGAAGAACGGATGATTCGGCTCGCATTAAATGACTTGCCTGAGCTCCATTCATTGTCCTTTGATTTGGCGAGCAGGCAGGTACGCGCTTTCCATTACGGGCCCGTTGATCTGATCACTACAAAGCTGGAGTCACTTGGCCTGGGCGCAACGTTACTGGGGACTGAACCGGCCAGTCAGGAAGCAGCCTCGGCCAATAGTGCCACCGAAGAGCTGACTACTGCCAAGGAGGCAAGCACGCTCAAAATCCTACTCGGTATCAATGCCGCGATGTTTGCCATCGAGATGGGCGCAGGGTTGATCGCCCAGTCGGCTGGCCTAGTGGCCGACTCACTGGACATGTTTGCTGATGCTGCCGTGTATGGCTTGGCTCTTTACGCAGTCGGCCGGAGTGCACGGCTGCAGGTGCGCGCTGCGCACCTGGCAGGTTTCTTTCAGATCGTGTTGGCCCTGGGTGTACTCGTTGAAGTGGCGAGACGCTTTCTCTACGGCAGCGAACCTGAGTCGATGTTGATGATGGGGATTGGCGCAGTCGCACTGGTTGCCAACGTCAGTTGTCTCTTGATGATCTATGGTCATCGCGAAGGCGGTGCACACATGAAAGCAAGCTGGATTTTTTCAGCCAACGACGTGCTCGCGAATCTTGGCGTTATCGTTGCCGGCGTGCTGGTCGCGTGGACAGGTTCTGCCTATCCAGATTTGGTGATTGGTACCGTTGTGGGCCTCATTGTCTTGAATGGGGCACGCCGAATCCTGGCCTTGAAAGCGTGATCAAGGGGGCATTTGCTGGCTGCTGCTTCACGCCGTTCCCCAACCAGAGACTCGTAACTTATGACTGATGATTACACGGTTGAGATAGAGCAGCTAATGGCGGGTTTAAACCGCAATATTGCCGAAGGGCATGCCGTCCAGAGTCGAGATGCTGCTTATGCTGCCTACCTAAAGTTGATGGCACTGCGCGAGCAGTCGGGCATCAGCGCTGAGGCAGAGAGACTTCTGGAGCAGAACTGTCAGAAGGCCTGGTTGCTCTATGAGGCCTTCCACCTGGAGGTGCAGCATGAGTTGGAATGGGCGAACAGCCGCAGCTACGAGGATGTTTAGGGCTCGTCATTGACGGAGCAGCAGACAACCTAAGCCCCCTACAGCACAAGAAACAACTCTCTCAACCCATAAAAGAGGTTTCCCTTATGCAGTATCGAACGACAAGATGGTTGATTGCGATGACTATTGCTTTGGCGATGACGCCCGGATTTGCCGAGACGAAGTCACCGCCCAAGGTATTTGGGTGGGTGGAGGAAGGGCAGATTCAACCAGAAAACATCTCGGTGAAAATCAAGCTCGATACCGGAGCTTTGACCTCGTCCATGGATGCGAAGGATTTGGAACGGTTTGAAAAGGACAACCAGAGGTGGGTCCGCTTTAACGTGGAAGTCAAAGACAGCATGACTGGCAAGATGACCAATTCATCCTTTGAGCGCAAAGTCGTCCGCAACGTAAAAGTGCGTGGCGCCGGCGGCGCGGAGCAGCGTCCGGTTGTGATGATGAAAATATGCATCGGATCTCGTATGTACGATGAGGAGTTCTCGCTGAAGGATCGGGGCAAGATGAATTATCCCGTGCTGATTGGGCGCAGTACCTTAGCGCGTATTGGAGCGGTTGATGCCTCGCGGACCTTCACCGTGGAGCCGAAATGCGACACCCCATGAATGTTACCGTCCTCAATCGCTGACTGGTTGCCTCAAGTAACGTCAGTCGATCTGATTGAGAAGACGATGCCACCGTGACAACGCCACTTTTTCAACAATATCGGCGAGAAGCAGTCATTCTCACCCGTAGCCGAAGTGCTGATTGTTGTGAAGGTAGGTGGTAAAAACCGGCACGACAATACGTGCCGGCTACTGAAACATCACTTTTTGATGGAGACAATCGTTGCTTTTCCACCCTCTAGTCGAAAAGAAAACGATACACGGTCTCCAACCGACAGCCCTGCCAACTGATCCTCGGCCACGGAAAAGGCCATGGTCATCGGCGGCCATTGCACCGCTGGAACGGCGCCGTGAGCTAGGGTCACCGTATGTTTTGCGGGATCGATAGCCTTGATCGTGCCCTCGGCGCTGGCGACAGGCGTTTGCTTCGATTCCTGCTTCGATTCCTGCTTCATTTCCATGCCTTCCATATCGTCCATTTTCATGCCCGGCATGTCCTCTGCCAGGGCAGAAAAAGACAGCGTAACTACGATGCTAGCAGCTGCAATCAGGGTCAGTTTCATACGACTTTTCCTTGAGGGGGATTGGGTTAAACTTGGAGTTGACGGCGACGCATCAGGCGATACGCTGCCGGAATGACAAACAGGGAAAGCAAGGGTGCCGTGACCATACCGCCAACCATGGGCGCGGCGATGCGGCTCATCACTTCGCTGCCGGTGCCGCTGCCCAACAGGATGGGTAACAGACCGGCAATGATCACGGCCACGGTCATGGCCTTGGGGCGAACGCGCTGCACAGCGCCTTCACGAATCGCCGCCACCAGCCCACGCTCAGTGCTGTCGCCGAGGTCTTCACGCTCGGCCCAGGCGTTTTTCAGGTAGAGCAACATAATCACGCCGAACTCGGCAGAAACCCCGGCCAAGGCGATAAAACCGACCCCGGTGGCGACTGACAGGTTGAAGCCCAGCAGATAGAGGAACCATGCCCCGCCAGTCAGTGCGAACGGCAGAGTGGCCATGATCAGCAAGGCCTCGTCGAATCGGGCAAAAGTCAGGTAGAGCAACACGAAGATGATCAGCAGCGTGGCAGGCACCACCAGTTTGAGACGTGCGTTGGCCCTTTCGAGAAACTCGAACTGTCCGGAGTAACTGAGGCTCATGCCTGGCTGCAACTTGACCTGCTCACTGACGACCCGGCGCAGATCGGCAACCACCGAGGCAATATCCCGACCACGCACATCGATGTACACCCAGCCTGAAGGTCGTGCGTTCTCGCTCTTGAGCATCGGTGGGCCGTCGCTGACCTTGACCTTCGCCACCGTGCCAAGGGTGATCTGGCTCCCCAGCGGGGTATAGATCGGCAATTGCTCCAGGGCGCCGAGCGAGTCGCGCCACTCCCGTGGGTAACGTACGTTGATCGGGAAACGTGCGAGACCTTCAATGGTCTCGCCGACGTTTTCACCACCGATGGCACCTGCCACGATGGACTGCACATCGGCGATATTCAGCCCGTAACGAGCAGCGGCCTTGCGGTCGATATCCACGTCAATGTAGCGCCCACCGGTCAGTCGCTCGGCCAGAGCCGAGCTGACACCGGGCACGCCCTTGGCCACTCGCTCGACTGCCTGAGTCGCGGCATCGATCTCCGTCAGGTTGGTGCCGGCAACTTTCACTCCAATTGGGCTCTTTATACCTGTCGCCAGCATGTCGATTCGGTTTCGTATTGGCGGTATCCAGATATTGGTTAGTCCAGGGACTCGTACCACACGATCCAGTTCTTCCACCAATTTTTCCTGGGTCATGCCTTGGCGCCATTGCTCGTGCGGTTTGAATTGAATGGTGGTTTCGAACATCTCCAGCGGTGCCGGATCGGTAGCGGTTTCGGCACGGCCTGCTTTACCAAAGACGTGTTCCACCTCTGGAACGGTCTTGATCAGGCGGTCGGTCTGTTGCAGCAATTGCACCGCTTTCTGCGCCGACAATCCCGGCAGAGCAGAAGGCATATAGAGCAGGTCGCCCTCATCCAACGGCGGAAGAAATTCTCCACCCAAGCGCGACATTGGCCATAGCGCACTGACGAAAACCAATAGCGCCACCAGCAGCGTGATCTTTGGTCGACGCAAGACTGCGTCCAGGGCTGGCTGATAGATCCGAATCAACCACCGGTTCAACGGGTTCTGTTGCTCACTGGGGATTCGTCCTCGAATCCAGTAGCCCATCAGCACTGGCACCAAGGTCACTGACAATCCCGCCGCTGCGGCCATGGCGTAGGTCTTGGTGAAAGCCAGTGGGCCGAACAAACGCCCTTCCTGTGCTTCCAGGGTAAATACCGGGATGAACGACAGGGTGATGATCAACAAACAGAAGAACAATGCAGGGCCTACCTCCGCTGCCGCTTCAGTCATTACGTGCCAATGATGCTCACCCTTCAGTTCCTCCCCAGGATTGGCCACGTGCCAGGCCTCAACCTTCTTGTGGGCGTTCTCAATCATCACCACGGCGGCATCGACCATCGCGCCGATGGCGATGGCAATCCCGCCCAAAGACATGATATTGGCGTTGATGCCTTGGTAACGCATGACGATGAAGGCAATCAACACACCAACCGGCAGGGAGATGATCGCCACCAGCGACGAGCGTAAGTGCCAGAGGAAGATCCCACAAACCAACGCGACAACGATGAACTCTTCGATAAGCTTGTGGCTGAGATTTTCCACAGCGCGGTCGATCAGCTTGCTTCGGTCGTAGGTGGTGACGATTTCAACCCCAGCCGGCAAACTGCTTTTCAGCTCGTCGAGTTTGCTCTTGACCGCAGCAATGGTCTCGCGAGCATTCTTGCCGCTGCGCAAAATAACCACGCCGCCGACAGTCTCCCCCTCACCGTCGAGTTCGGTGATGCCACGCCGCATTTCCGGCCCCAGTTGGATCGTGGCGACATCACCAAGAGTCACCGGCACACCGTTCGAGCCCAGCTTCAGCGGGATCGCCCGAAAGTCATTGAGCGTCTTCAGGTAGCCGGAAGCCCGCACAATGAACTCGGTCTCCGCCATCTCCAGCACTGCACCACCCGTTTCCTGATTGGCCTTGCCGATAGCGTCGGTCACCTCAGTCTGGGTGATACCAAGGCTGGCCAGTTTGAGCGGATCAAGCTGCACCTGGTATTGCTTGACCATGCCTCCCACCGTAGCGACTTCTGCAACGTTGGGCAGAGTCTTGAGTTCGAACTTGAGGAACCAGTCCTGAAGTGCTCGAAGCTGGGCTAAATCGTGACCGCCACTGCGATCCACCAGTGCGTACTGATAGATCCAACCCACCCCTGTCGCATCCGGCCCCAACGCCGGTTTGGCGCTGGCCGGCAACCGGCTTTGTATTTGGCTCAGGTATTCCAACACCCGCGAGCGGGCCCAGTACAAGTCAGTGCCGTCTTCGAACAGCACGTAAACGAAGCTATCCCCAAAAAAGGAATAACCACGCACGGTCTTGGCCCCTGGTACTGAGAGCATGGTGGTGGCCAACGGATAGGTCACCTGATTCTCGACAATCTGCGGCGCTTGTCCTGGATAAGGAGTGCGGATGATCACCTGAACATCGGAGAGATCCGGCAACGCATCGATGGGCGTGCTCTGCACCGACCAAATACCCCAAGCCGTGACGAACAGTGTCGCCAGTAGCACCAGGAATCGGTTGGCCACCGACCAACGAATGAGAGCTGCAATCATGGCTGGCTCCCCGATTTACTCAGGCGCTGGACACGCAAGCCATCATCGGTCTGGCTCACCGCGACCCGAACCTTGTCACCAGCCTTGAGGCCCTGCATCAGCGCCGGACTGGCGAGAGGGAACGTCATCGTCATGCCAGGCATGCCCAGCGTCTTGAAGGGGCCATGGGCGAGCGTGACTTCTTTGTCGTTGATCTCAACGATCTGCCCATCCGCCTCATGAAAACTGGAGGCTGCTTCACTGGGCGGAGACTCTTTCTCCGAGCTTGCAACAATGCCCTTGAGACTGGCCTCCGAGTCGAGCAGGAACTGGCCAGAGGTCACCACCTTCTGGCCTTCTTCCAGACCTTTCACTATCGCCGTCTTGCCATCGCTTTCCTGGCCGAGTTGCACTTCAACCGGACGGTAGCGGCCAGCGTCTTCGGCGAGCATCACCAGAGCACGTCGGCCAGTGCGAATGACCGCCTCGCTCGGCACCCACAAGACACTTTGCCCGGTTGAGCTGTTTAGGCGTACGTGCGCCGTCAAACCCGGTCTGAGGCGCCCGTCCGAATTGGGTAGTTCCACCCGCACGCGAAGCGTGCGACTGTCCGGATTGGTCTCGGGCAAAATCGCGCTGACCTTGCCATTGAGCATTGTCCCAGGGAAAGCTGGCAGACGCGTTTCGACTGGCTGTCCCACGGTGATAGCTGCGGAGTCCGATTCTGGAACAGCCACGGCTAGCCAGACACTGCTCAAGCCATTGACGCGCGCCAGAGTGTCGCCAGTCGCCACGGTCATCCCCGTACGAACATTCAATTCTTGCAGCACACCACCGATGGGGCTGGTGAGCGTCAGGTAAGGTTGAACCTTACCGCCACGCTCTACCTGGGTAATCAGTGTTGCCGGCATCCCAGTGAGCCGCAGTCGCTGGCGGGCCGCAGCCAACAGGTCGGCATCACCGTTGCGCTTGAGTGCAAGGAACTCTGTCTGGGCGGCGGCCCACTCTGGCACCAGAATATCCGCCAACGGCGCATTGGCTTTGAGCACATCGCCTGGAGCATGGGCATAGACCCGTTCTACAAAGCCTGCGGTGCGTGCCTGAATCACGGCGACATCCCGTTCGTTGAACGCCAAGACACCTGTCACGTCGAGGCTGGACTCAAAGTTTCCACGCGTGACAGTCGCAATACGCAGACCGAGATTTTGGGTCAGACTCGGATCGATACTGACGGTCGCACGATCCCCGACGACGTCGGCGTACTGGGGGATCAGTTGCATGTCCATGAAGGGGGACTTACCCGGTTTATCGAACTTTTGCTGCGGGTACATGGGGTCGTACCAATACAGGGCCTTGCGTTCATCCGGTGAATTGAGGCTCTGCTCCGGGGCGGTATTGGGTGCCTCATTCATGCGTTGGTGAGCAAACCAGTAACCACCGACAGCACCCAATGCCAGCGTGATGCTTACCAGCAATGCCCCGTTCCATTTTTTAAGGATCATTGGCTGGACTCCCCATAAGCAAAATACAGACGCGCACTGGTCAGTGCTCGCTGCTCTTCCACATCGACCTGTTTGAGGCGGACTTCAATGAGTTCACGTCGGGCGGCAACAACGGCGTTTAAATCGCCTTTACCAGCGCGATAACTGGCCATGCTGAGTTCGACCTTTTCCCTGGCCAGCGGCAACAGGCTTTGCTGGTTCCGGCTTACCGCACGATTAAGGCGCTCATAATCAGCCAGTTCGTTTTCCAGTTGCTGGGTGTGCTCGCGAGACAGAGCTTCGCGCTCGGCCTCAAGCTGGCTGAGTTCAGCCTGTCTGGCTGCGATTTTGGGGTTTTGGCGCGAGTCAGGAAACAGCGGCAGGTCCCAGGAAAATTGCACGCTGACCATATCGCCAAACTCACCGCCACGGCGCTGGTAATCCAGTTCCCAGCTCCAGTCCGACTGCTTCTCCGACACGGCTTCACGAACCTTGGCTTGCGCTTCGCGGGTCATCGGCGCAAACGCTGCCAACTCGGGATGGTGTTGCAGTTTATGGGCGTAGCTTGATGGATCGACGGGCCATTCAGGCAAGCTACCCACAGGCTTGTCGTTGGCGGCGGAGCCTATCCAGCGTTTGAGGGCCGCTCGGGCCTGCATGCGCTGGCGAACCAGATCGTCCTGTTGCTCCGCCAGTTGAGCCGCTTCTTGCTTGGGCGTCACTGCATCGGCGGGTTGAGCGCGGCCACCGGCAATCTGGGCCCGGACGGTATCGCTCAGCAGGCGGTTTTCTTTGTAGAAGTCCTGGAACAGCGCATCTTTGCGCTCAACCGAGTAGCTGCTGATCCAGGCCAACGCCGTGGACTGGCGTACCTTTAGGCGCTCGACTCCACGCTCTGCCGCAGCTCGATCAATGGCCGCATCGGCGACCTCAATGCGTGCTTTGCGCTTGTCGCTGTTGGGCATCTCTTGTCTGACCCCGACCATTTGCATGGTCATGAAGTCCTGGTCGATGCTCCAGCGATCTGGGCCGCCGATGGGGTAGTTCTGCACACCTGCCAGCAACTTGGGATCGGGTAATTCACCCGCTGGAATAGCCGCACTGCTGGCAGCCTGAATTTTGGCGTCTTGTGCGATCAGCGACGGTGCATTGTTTTCAGCCAGCCGCAACGCTTCATCGAGTGTCAATGCGGCAGCGAAGCTCGGCAATGCCAGTACGCTTGCCGCCAGACCGGCCATCAGGGGCCAACCTGTGCAATAGCACTTGGAGTTCATGTTTACGATTCCTGTGATCATCCACTGCACGCGTCAAAAAAAACATGCGCGCAGCCAGTCCATCCCGCAAATGCGGAATGAGGCTCAATGTTGGACAGGAGTTAAACGCGAGGCGGTCGCCATACCCCGGACGGGTTTTGTACGGGCAGGGAGTCGCTGAAGAAAGAAGTCACTACGGGGCTGAACACGGTTACAGGAGGCTTGAGGATCGAGACTTGCAGCATGCCGCCCGTCTTGCATTCCTTGCCCGGCTTGCAGGGTTTGCCATGTTCCGTCGGGCTTTTCATGTCGTTGCAGCAGTCCATTCCCATGTCTTCCATCATCGCCATGCCCATCATCTTCATTGGGCAAGGTTCTGTCGGCGCCTGAACACCCGCCATCCCGCTAAGGGGAAGCGCCAAGCTAATAACGAAAATGAGGCAAAACCGCAGGTAGCGTTTCATGGGCTGGAGTGTAGTGGCTGAAATGGGCTCTTACAATTGGATGAAGTTCTCACAGCCTGCCGAAGGCTCTGATTCAGGCGATATCACCGTATCTGAATTAAGCCAGCATTATCGTTAACATAGAGACCAACACCGATGATCAACACGCTCGACAGGTAAGGCGCTCGACGAGCAACGGTGCCCAGCCATGGCCAGCGGTGGACGCTTGTTTAGCGCCAATAGCCGCAGCAGCACCTGCAGCCACCAAAATAATCGCCAAGGTGTGTTGGCCGGACGCATATAAGGCGCCCTCCTATCTGTAACAATTCTCCCTTACGGCAGGTGATGTTTCCCGTCGTGCTTGCTCAACCGTTTCAAGATAGTCATCTGGATATGCGATCAGGGCGGTTCTCAAACAGATCAGCGTTCTGGAAGCGTTAAATCAGACCAGCAACCACTTTGGTATAACCTGACCTAGAAAAGTACGCGACCAAAACCTTAGTTTTCGACAGAATAGAGGTAGCTACATTGATCCCACTGATACAGATATCGTCTGTCTCGCTGACTGGCTGCCGCTGACCAAAGGCGTCTCCTTGCCAGAGTCGTTAAACTATTCAAAGTTTTAGCTTCACGGAAATTTCACGCCATTGCTGCTAGTCTAAATTGAATGCCTTTGCTATAGCAGGAGGACTATATGCATGGAGTAGGTGTGGGTGGTGTCATACTAGCTTTAAGCCTCTATATGATCGACGCAGTGGCTTGGATGTGCTTCTGGATTTTTTGTATCATCCATCGAAAAAACCTATTTGGTGAGATGACACGCTACAAATGGGCTTTGTTTATTGTGGTTTGCGTTGGCCTGACTGTTATAGGCATCGATCTTGCTGCGTTTGAGACATTTAAACGCAAAAACTCCGATTGGTGGCTGATTCTAATTGGAGCAGTGCTCCCGGTATTCGGAATTTTCTACATCAACTGTCGTGGCGTTAAGAGCGTAAGCGTCCGAACTACACCGCCTTGCATCTCAGACCTTAATCCCCTTTAACCGCTGATTGACGCGCTCACACTCAAAAACTGCGAAATTGCACCCCACTTGACCACCCATTTGCGTTGCAACTGACCAATCATTTGCATTCGAAGTGATCAGGACTCTCGGCTCTGTAGGGTAAGAGCGTGGCTAAAAGCAGACCGTAGGTTTGGCCAGTCAACGGGGCTCATTGAGCGCCGCTCTTTTCCTGTTCAAGCCGACAAACAGGGGGGCAATGAAACGGGAAATCGTAGGCTAAGGCGCGAAGTTTTCGTGGCTATCTATTCCATGCAGCGAATCGATCAGCGGGCAGCTAACCGTCCCGTGGCTCGCGCAACAGTCATCAACCAACTGCGCCAGGACCAACTCGATCCGCCGCAGATCCGCAAGTTTCCCCCGCACGTCTTCGAGCTTCTGCTCGGCGTGCACACGCGCATCATTGCAGTGCGTACCGTCATCGAGCCGCAACAGTCCGGCCACTTCATCGAGGCTGAAGCCCAGCCGTTGTGCGGACTTCACGAATTTCACCCGTGCAATATCCGCCTCGCCGTAGCGACGAATGCTGCCGTAGGGCTTGTCCGGTTCGGGCAACAGCCCTTTGCGTTGATAGAACCGAATGGTTTCCACGTTAACCCCGGCTGCCTTGGCAAAGACGCCAATGGTCAGGCTTTCCGCAGTGTTTTTCATACCGCTTGACTCCGTACCTGACTACGGAAATAACCTTAACCCATCGATCAAACATTCGAAAGGTTGAACCCATGTCTGAATCACAAAAGGGCCGTGGTGCACTCCTCGCTGGAGGTCTGGCGGCGATCCTTGCGTCCACCTGCTGCCTGGGCCCGCTGGTGCTAATTGCCCTGGGCTTCAGCGGCGCCTGGATCGGTAATCTCACCGTTCTGGAGCCCTACCGCCCGTTTTTCATCGGCGCGGCATTGTTGGCGCTGTTCTTCGCTTACCGGCGCATTTTCCGCCCGGCTCAAGCCTGCAAACCCGGTGAGACCTGCGCAATTCCGCAGGTACGAACCACCTACAAGTTCATTTTCTGGCTCGTGATGGCACTCGTGCTGGTCGCGCTCGGTTTCCCCTACATCCTCCCGTTGTTTTACTGATCAGGCAGGAGTCTCCCATGAAAAAGCTGTTTGCCGCTCTCGCGCTCATTGCCGTGGTTTCCCCGGTGTGGGCCGCCATCCAAACCGTCACCCTGTCGGTACCGGGCATGACCTGCGCCGCCTGTCCGATCACGGTCAAGAAAGCGCTGACCCAGGTCGAGGGCGTGACCAAGACCGAGGTGAGTTTCGAGAAACGCGAAGCCATCGTGACCTTCGACGATGCCAAGACCAACTCCGAGGCCCTGACCAAGGCGACCGAGGATGCCGGCTATCCATCTACCATCAAGCAATAGGAGGAAATACCAATGAGAAATCCTCTCAATCTGTTCACGCGGATCGGTGACAAAGCCAGTTCCGTCGGTGTGCTGGTTTCAGCCCTAGGCTGCGCCGCGTGTTTTCCTGCTCTGGCTAGCTTAGGCGCTGCAATCGGTCTGGGCTTTTTGAGCCAGTGGGAAGGCCTGTTCATCACCACGCTACTGCCCTTGTTTGCGGCCCTGGCGCTGCTCGTCAATTCCCTTGGCTGGCTCAAACATCGGCAGTGGCAGCGAACTGCACTCGGCCTGATAGGCCCTGTCCTGGTCTTGGCTGCGGTGTTTTTGATGCGGGCTTATGGCTGGCGGAGCGGTTGGCTGCTCTATATCGGTCTGGCCCTCATGCTTGGGGGCTCGATCTGGGATCTCGTGTCGCCCGCCCACCCCCGTTGCGCCCCGGGTGCCTGCCCACCACAGCCAAAACAGTAATGCCGCAAAGAGACCCATTTGAGGAAGTAAACGCTATGACCACACTGCGAATCCACGGTATGACCTGCGCCTCCTGTGCCGACCGCGTCAGAGATGCTCTGGAGGGAATCTCCGGCGTGCACCGGGCGGACGTCTCCTACGCCGGTGGGAAGGCCGAAATGACGGCCGACGCGGCTGTCAGCCGTGAACAAATGCAAGCCGCCGTCGAGGCCCTTGGGTATCAAGCGTCGTTCGAAGTCGCCTCGCTACAACCGCGCCCCGGCCAGCTCGATAAGGCGCTGGGCTGGTTGCGCAGCGACACCGAGGTCGGCAAAAACGGCGACGCGCTACACATTGCAGTCATAGGCAGCGGCGGTGCGGCAATGGCGGCCGCCTTGAAGGCGGTGGAAGCCGGCGCCCGCGTCACTCTGATCGAGCGCGGCACCATCGGCGGCACTTGCGTCAACGTCGGCTGCGTGCCGTCGAAAATCATGATTCGCGCCGCGCATGTGGCTCATTTGCGCCGCGAGAGTCCGTTCGATGACGGAATGCCCGCCACGCCGCCGACCGTCCTGCGCGAGCGGCTGCTCGCGCAACAGCAAGGCCTTGTCGACGAACTGCGTCACGCCAAGTACGAAGGCATTCTGGAGAGCACACCAGCCATCACCGTGCTGCGTGGCACCGCTCGCTTCCAGGACGGCCACACGCTCAGCGTCGAACTGGTCGAGGGGGGCGGGCGCGAAGTCGCGTTCGACCGCTGCCTGATCGCTACCGGCGCCGGTGCGGCCGTGCCGCCGATTCGCGGGCTGCAAGACACCCCCTATTGGACCTCGGAGGAGGCACTGGCCAGCGCCAGTATTCCGCAACGGCTCGCCGTGATCGGCTCATCCGTGGTGGCCTTGGAGCTGGCGCAAGCCTTTGCCCGGCTGGGTAGCCGCGTCACCATCCTGGCGCGCAACTCGCTGTTCTTCCGCGAAGATCCGGCCATCGGCGAGGCGCTGACCGCAGCCTTCCGCATGGAGGGCATCGACGTGCTTGAGCAGACACAAGCCAGTCAGGTGACCCACGCCAACGGCGAATTCGTACTGACCACCAACCACGGTGAACTGCGCGCCGACCAACTGTTCGTCGCCACCGGCCGCACGCCCAACACCCAAAGCCTGAACCTGGAAGCGGCGGGTGTACTGTTGGATGAACGCGGCGCCATTCAGATCGATCAGGGCATGCGCAGTAGCGCAGTGGATATCTATGCAGCCGGCGACTGCACCAACCAGCCGCAGTTCGTCTACGTCGCGGCGGCGGCTGGCACCCGTGCGGCGATCAACATGACCGGCGGCGAAGCTACGCTTAATCTCGATGCCATGCCGGCGGTGGTGTTCACCGATCCGCAGGTGGCCACCGTCGGTTACAGCGAAGCGGAAGCACAGCGCGCAGGCCTCGAAACCGACAGTCGCACGCTGAGCCTGGACAACGTGCCGCGTGCGCTGGCCAACTTCGACACGCGAGGGTTCATCAAGCTGGTCGCCGAAGCGGGTTCTGGTCGGTTGCTCGGCGTGCAGGCGGTGGCCCCGGAAGCGGGCGAGCTGATTCAGACGGCGGTGCTGGCTATTCGCAACCGCATGACCGTGCAGGAGCTGGCCGACCAGTTGTTCCCCTACCTAACCATGGTCGAGGGCCTGAAGCTCGCGGCGCAGACTTTCACCAAGGACGTAAAGCAATTGTCCTGCTGCGCTGGATGAATGGAGAGCACCATGAAATTTGCCCGCTACATTACCGAGATCGCCGAACGTCTCACCCCGACCAACCGGCCCAAAGGTTTTGCGGAGTTCTTGGTCGCGCTACTGGGTGAACTTGCCAAGGGACGCCCGATTTCGCGAACTACGCTTGCCAGGACTCTTGGCTGGCCCGCTGAGCAAGTGGCGGCTGTGCTCGAACAAGCCACCAGTACCGAATACGACAACGATGGGAACATCATCGGCTATGTCCTCACCTTGCGCGAGACGTCGCATGTCTTGGAAATTGACAACCGCCGGCTGTATGCCTGGTGCGCGCTGGACACCCTGATGCTCCCGGCGTTAATCGGCCGTACAGCTCGCGTCTCGTCGCATTGCGCTGCAACTGGAGCACCCGTTTCGCTTACGGTTTCACCCAGCGAGATACAGGCTGTTGAACCTGCCGACGTGGCAGTGTCACTGGTATTGCCGCAGGAGGCGGCCGACGTTCGTCAGTCCTTCTGTTGCCATGTGCATTTCTTCGCATCTATCCCAGCGGCAGAAGATTGGGCCTCCAAGCATCAAGGATTGACTATCGTAAGCGTCCAAGAGGCGTTCGGCGTGGGCCAGGAGCTTAATCGACATCTGTTGCAGACCCTTCCAATGAGAACATCGTGATTGGATTTCGACTCAATGTCCTACGGAGTGGGCATCGGATTTCTCTTTCCGACTTTGATCCGGTGATCCCAGCCATCGCCAAAGTCATAGACCTAGCGGAATGTCCTTTTCCCGTTCAACGCTTTGATCAGAGTCTTGCGGGTCTCCGAGTTCACGGGAGGCCCCCATCCATCGGAGTCGGGAATACCGTAACTCTCACCAGCTATTTCAAACTCATGCAGATGGTCATCGTGCCAGCCCATTGCGATCTGGATCACCGCGTGCAATTTGCCTAAGGTGATGTTCTCGGGCACCGCCACACGGCGCCAGATGGCAGGTTCGATCCACTTCAATTCAATGTGCAGTAGCAACAAATCAGGTTCGGGTTTTGGCAAGCGAACAGTTTTGACCATGGATCAGGCGGCCTCGCAGAGTTCCGTGGAGGCGAGAGAAACGTTCCAGGGCAGCAGTTCGTCGACCCGATTGATCGGGTGGTCGGCGATGCGCTCCAGCACGTGTGTCAAATAGGCTTGCGGGTTCAGGTCGTTGAGTTTGGCTGAACCCACCAGGCTGTAAATCGCAGCCGCTCGTTCGCCGCCGGCGTTGGAACCGACGAACAGATAATTTTTTCTGCCTAGCGCGACAGCACGTAGCGCGCGTTCGGCAGCGTTGTTGTCGATCTCAATTCGCCCGTCATCGCAATAGCGCACCAAGGCCTGCCACCGATTGAGGGCATAGAGAATCGCACCGCCCAATGCCGATTTTTTCGACAGTTGAGTCAGCGTCTGGTTGAGCCACGCGTGGAGTTGTTCCAGCAGCGGACTGGCTCGGCTTTGCCGAACCACTTTTCGCAGGTTGGGCGGTTGCCCTCGAATCTCGCTTTCGATGGCATACAGGGCCGCAATCCGTTGCAGCGCCTCGGCGGCAAGTGGTGAAGCCAGGTCTTTGTAGACCTCGTAAAACTTGCGCCGGGCGTGAGCCCAACACGCCGCTTCCTCAATGGTGCCCGTGGCATATAGTTGAGCAAAACCGGCATAGCCGTCCGCCTGCAAGATCCCGCTGAAGCGCTTGAGATGCGCGCGGGGATGTTGCCCCTTGCGATCCGGCGAGTAGGCAAACCAGACCGCCGCCGGTGTCGCGTCCCCCGTAGGTCGGTCGTCCCGCACGTACGTCCACAGGCGCGCCGATTTGGTCTTGCCGTTGCCCGGCGCGAGCACGCCAATCGGCGTGTCGTCGGCATGGACTTTGTGTCCGCTCATGACGTGGTGCTCAAGGGCGTTGATCAGTGGTCGCAGCAACTGACTGCTCTGGCCAACCCAGTCGGCCAGGGTTGAGCGCTCCAGCTCCACGCCCTCACGGGCGTAGATCTCGGACTGCCGATACAACGGCAAATGATCGACAAACTTCGAGACCAGCACATGGGCCAACAACCCTGGGCCGGCAAGACCTCGGGCGATCGGGCGACTCGGTGCCGGCACCTGGGCGAAGTGCTCGCAGCAGCGGCAAACCCACTTCGGACGGACATGGCGAATGACTTTGAAACGTGCCGGAACGTACTCCAGCACTTCGGACACATCCTCACCTAAATGGCGAAGCGTCCCACCGCAGCCAGTGCATTGCGACTCGGGCTGATGAACGTGGGTTTCGCGAGGTAGGTGTTCAGGCAATGGTTTACGGCGCGAAACTGCGCGAGGTGCCGGCTCGACTGGAGGTGTCATTTCGGCTTGGCTGATTTGCAGCTCATCAAGGCTCAACTGGAGCTGGTCGATCATCGCTTCCAGTTGCTCGGAGCTGCGACCGAACTGCGTACGACGCAGCTTGGCGATCATCATCTTCAAGCGCTCAATCTCTGCGTGCTGGGCAGCGATCAGCGCCTTCAAGGCTTGAAGATCATTCGGCAGGGAGTCGGTCACGAGGGTCATGCCCGAATATTACTGGGGATTTTTTCAGCGCGGCAAGTCAGACCGCGAGGACGGGTGCTGTACGAATTGGCCGGCGCCAATCAATGCCCTCCAACAGCATCGACAACTGCGCGGTCGTCAGCGACACGCTGCCGCTGGTTGCTTGCGGCCAGACAAAGCGTCCTTGCTCCAACCGTTTGCAAAACAGGCACAAGCCGTCGCCATCCCACCACAACAGTTTGATCCGGTCACCACGCCGTCCGCGAAAGGCGAAGATCTGACCGGAGAAGGGATCGGCTTCCAGTTGAGTCTGCACCATGGCCGCCAAACCGTCGAAGCCACGACGCATGTCCGTGACGCCAGCGGCGATCCAGATACGGGTTCCAGCGGGAGGGGCAATCATCGCACTAACTGCTGCAAGACGAGTTGCAGCGTCTGCGGGTCTGGTGCTCCGGTGATACGCAACTTGGCTTTTCCTACCTCAACTGCGATCTCGGAATGACACTCTGCCTGTGGCTGGAAGACTGGCGGCAGATCCATTGGCGCCTCGATCACCTGGACTGGCAAAAACGAAGCACTCTGGCTGACCGGGCCGAATAGCCCTTCTTGGTATTGCTGCCGCCAGCGAAAGACCAGATTGGCATTGACGTCATGTTCGCGAGCGATCAATGACACGGAGGCGCCAGGCTGGAAGGTGGCCTCGACGACTTGGCGTTTAAAGTCCAGCGGAAAGTTGGGGCGGCGACCGGCTCGACGGGCTGGGGCAACTGTATCCAAGATAGTGTCCACTAAAAAATGGTGTCCACTATCTTGGCCAATTTGGAGGGCTGTCAGGAGAGGGTGCTGGCCGGACGGTTACTTAAGAGCAACGGTAAAAGCTAATTAGCTTGAACTCCCTATAAGGGGATCTCCCTTGCGCGGGCGCACAGGTGCCGCACATCCTTGACAATTGTTAATAGACTGTCGGGCTGACTGTAGATGCCAACACAGAACTGACCCACGTGCTGGCGCAAGACTGCCCCACCCCAAGCAGCAGAAATCCAGCGTTGGCAATGGTTCTCGAGGAATCAGACTGGGTCAGTGACATATCGGCAACTGGTTCAATTCGGCGTCAGCGCCAACAGGCGAGCTACATTGCGGACTGCCAGCGTCCCTGTAGTACATGAATGGGGCATGAGGAGAGAGCTTAAGAGCCCCAGTTATACAACCAGGTTGGATGAGCTTTGGACCATTGGAGCGGGCTCATCTTGGTCACGCTAGCTTCCGGCGCCACAAAATTCGCGTATTTGCCATGGACACCACGTGATCCATTTCTGTGAAAAATGCGTGTGGTCTATGGACATCGGACACCTGATCTAAACCCTGACAAATATTCATCCAAACCGATGTCCATGGGTTGACATCTTTCCTTTACATTGACGAGGCATTTGCTGACCTATCCGGTATCGATGGTCTGGACGCCCTGGGTCGGCAGATCCGCGCCAGGGTACTGCGCGACACCGGAATCCCCGTGGGCGTAGGGATCGCCACCACAAAGACCCTGGCCAAGCTGGCTAACCACACGGCAAAACGACTGCAGGCCCAGACCGGCGATGTGGTGAACATCACCGACACGGCCAAGCGCGATTGGGTGCTGCGCAATACCGACGTAGCCGAGGTGTGGGGTATCGGCCGGAAAATGAAACTCCATCTCGACGAGCTGGGCATCAAGTCCGCTATGGACCTGGCCAAGGCGGACCCGTGGACGCTGCGCAAGAAGTTCAGCATCGTGATTGAGAAGACCGCCCGGGAGTTAGCCGGCACGTCTTGCCTGGAGTTGGACGAGCCCGATCCGCCGAAGCAGGAGATCTGCTGCAGTCGGATGTTCGGTAAGCGACAGACCGAGTTGCCGCCGATCAAAGAGGCGGTGGCCACCTACATGATGCGAGCCTCAGAAAAGCTTCGGGCCCAGGGATCTCTGTGCAAGAAGGTCCGTGTCTGCATCCGTACAGGTATGTTCAATCCGCAAGAGGCCAAGTATGCAAACGGGGTGGTGGTCGACCTCCCGTACCCCACCGATGACGTGCGCCTGCTGACAAAGGCGGCCGTTGATGCAGTCGACCACATCTTCCGGCCAGGCTTCAAATACAGCAAGGCCGAGGTGATGCTGCTCAACCTGTGCCAGCCAGGCGAATACACCGACGATCTATTCGCGGTGTCGCAGCAAGTGGAAGCCTCCAGGGTGATGGCGGTGCTGGATCAGATCAATGGACGATGGGGGCGGGGAACGCTTCGCTCGGCCAGCGTGCCGACGAACCCTGACTGGGGGATGCGCCGGGAGATGATGAGCCAGAGCTACACGACAAGGCTTGATCAGCTTTGGTCAGTGGCTTGTAAGTAGTGTCAGAGATCGCTCGGTCGCGCGCGGAGATTCCGACGATCACTCGGGTGTCATGAGGACAGCTAGGGTCAGCTTGATGAACTCTTCGTTCTGGTCGATGGTTTCCAGGGCGCCGCGCACGTTCTCGGCCACCTCGGCGCCGCCGTGTTGCTCCACCCAATTGGTCAGTTCCATGATGGCGGCTTAGAGTGCGAGTTGGTTTTCGTTGAGCTTTGAAAGCAGGGAAGGGAGTAGATCTGAGTTCGGCATCGGCGTTCCTCGGTGGAGTGAACAGCGTAGCAGTTTAATTGCGTGAGCCAAGCCAGCGCTTTAATGTCCGCTTTCGACCCATAGCTGCCCTTCGCTGAGGGCAGATTAGGGGTGGTTTCAGCCGGTCGTGGTTATGGAGTAAGTGACCAAGCCTCGCTAGATATTTGGCAGATCGCCTGAACCGCTAACTCGACTGCAGGGTGCTCGCGATCCTGTAACCACGTCAGAACCAATTGCTCCCTGGCCAGGCGCACAGAACATTCGGGCCCCATATGAGCGGAAGTAGTATCTAGGTCTGATGAGTAACCAACCACGCATGCGTTGCTAAAAAAGCAAAAGTCATTTGCGATTTGAGCGGATTGTTGCTCATCGAGTCCTAAGTTAGCATCGATCCATCGCTGCAACTCATCAGACTTTTGGCGTGAGTTCAAGACAGTCTTCATCGTTTACCTGTCGCTCAGCTGATCGTCGTCCCACTCGATCAAATATGGAAACTCCAATGTCGAAACTCTTCGAAGAATTCCGCATGGGCGACACCACGCTCAAAAATCGTATCATCATGGCGCCTTTAACCCGCTCTCGCGCACCCAATGATGCCGCCGATGAGCGAGTGGCGTTGTACTACGCGCAACGCGCCACCGCAGGCTTGATTGTCAGCGAGGGCACGCCGATATCTCGTGAAGGTCAAGGCTACCTCTTCAATCCCGGCATTTTTACCCCCGAGCAAATCGCTGGATGGCGCCTCACCACCAACTCGGTGCATGCCGTGGGTGGCAAGATGTTTGCGCAAATCTGGCATGTGGGTCGTGTTTCGCATCCATCGATTCAGGATGGCGGGAAACTGCCGGTGAGCGCCACGTCGAAGCAAGCGGTTGGCGCGACAGCTTTCGGCTACGACGCTGACGGCAAGCCGGCGTTGGTAGAGCCACCGGCGCCGCGCCAGCTCACAACGGCCGAGGTTTCGCGGATCGTCGGTGAGTTCGCGCAGGCGGCCGAAAATGCGATCAAGGCAGGTTTTGATGGCGTAGAAATTCATGGTGCCAATGGCTATCTGTTCGAGCAGTTCATGAATCCGCTGGTCAATGATCGAACCGATCAGTACTCCGCCGATCAGTTGGAAAATCGTCTGCGCTTCACCCTGGAAGTCATTGACGCCGTGGTTGGGCGGATTGGCGCGGGCCGTGTGGGTATCCGTATTTCGCCGTATGGTCAACTGTTCGATATGCCGTTATATGAGCAAATCGATGAAACCTACACCGCGCTTGCCACAGAGATTGGCGCTCGGCAACTGGCCTATGTTCATGTCATGGATCAGTCCGGATTTCCTGCCCCGGGTACCGAGGGTGGCGGTGGCGGCCCGAAAGCGACCTTTCTCAATTTGCTGTCGACCATGAAATCAAAGTTGCCTGACACGGCGCTCATTTTGGCTGGCGGTATGTCGCGCGAACGTGCGCAAGACCTGATCAATGACGGCATCATCGACCTTGCCGCATTTGGCACCGCTTACATCAGCAACCCTGATCTGGTGGCGCGCCTGGAGAACAACTGGCCTCTGACCGAAGCCAAGCGCGAAACCTTCTACGGCGGCGGGGCCGAAGGATATGTCGATTACGCGCCTCATCGAGGGTAAGCAGTCGCGACCTGGCAAGGTTCCACTTCCTGAGATATTGGCAGCCGTCACCGGTATTTGGTGCGGCTGCTTTTTCATGTCTGATGCAAACAGGTCTGAGAGGCGGGTCCGAGAGGACAATCAGGAGCCATTCTGTTTTAGTACAGATCCACTGCGCCTTCTGTTGGAGATTTCCCCTATGCACCTCAAAGCGCACCGGTACTTTGTCATGGTTGCCGTGACCGGCAGCTTCTCGGCGACGGCGCGACACTTTCGCGTTCCTGCGTCTTCCGTTTCACGCTTCATCGCGGCGCTGGAACGGGAGGTGGGCCAGCAGCTACTGTATCGGAATACTCGCGCAGTCAAGCTGACGGAAGCGGGCGAGCGCTATTACGTGCAGATCCGCGAAGTGTTGGAGTTGTTGGATGCCGCCGATGAGGAAGTCACCGGCAAGGGGGGCGAGATTCGTGGCCTTGTTCGGATCAACGCGCCGGTTGCGTTCGGCAGCCTGCATATCGTGAAGCTGTTGAATGGTCTGTATGACAAGTATCCGCAATTGACTGTTGAACTGACGGTCACCGATGCCTTTATTGACCCGGTTCAGGAGGGCGCAGACATCATATTTCGGGTGGGGCACTTGGAAGATTCCGGATTGATTGGCCGGAAAATTTGCGACCAACAATACGTTCTATGCGCTAGCGCAGAGTACATAGAGAAGTACGGCAAACCCGCTTCGCCAGAGGATCTGCAGAACCATGCGTGTCTGGTCTACAAGGGAACCGATGGGGCGCAGCGCTGGTATTTTAGAAAGCCGGCCAGCGACAAGGTGAAAATCATCGAGGTACATGGCCCGCTCAGAAGCAACAATGGGCAGGTACTGGTAGAGGCGGCGCTCGCGGGACGGGGAATTGTGTTCTTTCCTTCCTGGCTCTTCTGTAGAGAGAGTTTTATAAACAAGCAGCTCATTCAGCTTTTGCCCGATTGGGAGGGGGCGGTTGAGCAGACGCCAAGTCAGATACATTTAATTTCCCCCGAGAATCGACTCCGCTCTCAGAAGGTTCGCGTGGTGTGGGACTACTTCATCAGTGCGATTGGCGTTCCTCCCTATTGGGAGGATCTCAGTGGGTCACGAACTGACTGTGAAGTATGAAAATACGAAGGTCCGCTGTTGGCCGAAATCAGCCAGTAATCGTCAGGCTGCTTGCTGATTGTTTGTGTTCGGTCGGCAGGACGCCGGGGGAGGACGGGGCCAATTTCTGGGCCAGTGATGAATTTCAAAAGCGGGTAGATGCGGAGCGTGATGGGGGATCGATGAGTAAAACCAGGGACTTGGCAAGGATGCCAGCCCCACTTTAATAGGCCAACCCCTCGGCGGCGCACGGAACAGACTCAGAAAAACTGCATTAGTGCGGAGCAGATTTTTCTCATGAAACAAGCTATTCGGCGTTATCTGATATGGTTTTTTAGTTTTTACCTGAATCTGTAACCTGCTGAGCTGCAAGTGCATAGTCGCCTCCCCCAACCCACACCTCGCTTAGATAGCACCGCTGCTCGTGGATCAGGGCCAAAACCGATGCGACCCAGGCGCAGCCTCGCTAAAGCTTGACCGTGAACTTCGTATCTACGAGGGTTCTGCTTTTAAATTCCGCGAGCCCGCACTTTTTTGATGTTCACTTCAGGGCAGGATTGGCGGGGTTGAGTTTTTCCAGCTTTGCATCACCGCCTGGGCCTTGGGCTCCTGACCGTTTTCCAGGTAGTACTGGATCAACGACAACCGGGCATTGCGGTTTATTGCTGCAACGGTGCTATGCCGAAGGTGCAGGCCACCTTGAAGTCGGCCAGCACCGTCTCGGACGTGGCCTCCTGCATCGCCAATTGATGGCGCGAGCCTTGTCAGTCCTTGACCTGGGCGGTATGCAGCCCTGACGCAGGCCATCGGTCTGTCAAATCTGCGCTGTGGAATATCCCGTAGCCGTGAATGGAAAACGGGTTATTTCGCCAGAGTTGGCTATACCTACAGCTCAGTGTTCAGACGATGACTGTCAAGGAGTTGTGCCATGAAGCTAGGGCTAATGATCAGCACACTATGCATCGCCTTGATCGGGGTGGTGGGTTGTGCCAGTAAGGTTACGCAACCGGACGAGTACTCCGGATTTCTCCAGGACTACGGCAAGCTGCAAGAAGCCAAGTCACCATCGGGCGTGGAGGTGATGCGCTGGGTCGATCCCAAGTTGAATCTGCGCCGCTACACCGCCGTGTATATCGAACCCACCCAGTTTTACCCGCAACCCCAGGCCACCACCAAGATCCCCCAGGCAACCCTGAACGGCATCAATGCTTACTATAACGAGGCCCTCAAGCGTGAACTGAGTAAATCATTGCCGCTGGCCAACGGCCCCGGCCCTGCAATCATTATAGTGCGCGCGGCGATCACCGCCGTCAGCAGCAAGGCCGAAGGCCTCAAGCCCTACGAACTGATCCCTATCGCGTTGGTGGCAGCGGCGGTGAACACGGCATCAGGCGGGCGCGACGAGGAAACCACCCTGGGCACCGAAGCGGTGTTCCTTGATGGCGATACCAACCAGGTGGTGGCGCAAGTGGTGCGCAAAGGCACCGGTAAGGAATTGGAAAATGATGCCCAAGTGATGAAGCCCGAAGATGTGAAGAATGTGATTGATGGCTGGGCGTCGGATATGCACCAGTCGTATCTCAAACTCAAGGGCAAGTGATCGCTATCTACACATCTCTTGAGGTTGCTGATAACTGAGGGGGCAGGTTCGGTTCTGAGTACATATCCGTTGTTGCGGTAAGGGTGTAACACTATGCAGCCCTGACCAAAATAGCGGATATGTACCCAGCCCAGCCTATGCCTGCAGCCCCAGAGGGGGCAAGCCCGCTCGCCACAGTAGGCCAGGCAGAAGTTGGTCAATCGCCGGTAAACCAGCGGTAATACCATGGCTCTACTTCTTGTTTCGGCCTGACGTCAGGGATGTGCGGGTGTTACTTCATCGGGGTCAGCAGTGGCAGCTTCCACTGGCCGTTACCCACCTCAGGCTTGGGCAGGTAAATGCGCAGCACGGTGTAAAATGGACCGGGTGGTGCGGGCAACCAGTTGCTTTGTTCGGCTTTCGGCGGCTCGTGATGTTGCACCATCAGCGTCAGGCCGCCGTCGGCATCAAGCTTGAGGCCGGGCAACATCCGCGAATTGATCAGGTAGCGCTTCTTGTGGTTGGGCACCAGCAGTTTGCTCTTGCCGTCGTACATCGTCAGCGACCAGAAGGCATCGGTCGGCGGCAATTGGTCCTTGGCAAAGTGCAGGGTGTAGCTGCGCTTGGCACCGTTGGCGGGTTTGCCTTCGCTGTCGACGAAGTAGCCCATGTACGCCGCTTCATTGGTGGAGTTACCGAAAATCCCCATGTCGGCACCGGCGTAGCGGTACAGGTAATTGTTTTTCAGGTGGTCGCGGCTGCCGAACAGATCACCGCTGAACACTTGGTGGCTGTCTACCTTGTCTTTCTTGAAGGTGGCGAACTCAGCCTTGCCGTCGGCGATCCCGTCTTCCAGGGCCTTGCGCTGTTCGGCGCTCAGTTGGGCGACCTTGAACGGTGCCCCAGGGGCGATGCCGATTTTGGCGAAGCGCACCAGGGTGTCTTTTTCACTGTCCTGGGGCGCGGCGAAGGCCAGCATGAAGTTGAGGTAGCGAAACAGCTGCGGACTGTCGCTCATGTTGGGGGTGGGTTTGGGCCATTGGATTTTCGCCGTCTTGGCCGGGGCCGGTTGTTTCACGTAGCTGCTCAGGGACTGGACCTTGTAACCGGCCTGGATCTGCTTGACCTTGCCCAGGTCCTTGTCGTCGAACAGTTGAGTGCGGTACAGCGCGTAGGCGATGTTGCTTTCGCTATACACCACCCGGTCGATGTCCACCGGCTGCTGACCTTTCCAGCTCGGGCCGGCAATCATGTAGTGCCCGCCGTTGTTGCCGGTACTGCGGGTGCCCAGATAGGCGAAGTTCTGCGTGTAGAGGTCGATCAACTGCACCGAGTAATAGCGGTTGTCGTCGATTTTCGGCAGGGTCAGCACCACGGGCTCACGGCGTAAATCCAGCCAGACGAAGGAGTAGGGCGTGTCCGAATTGGGGGTGACGAACGCGGTGTCCTTGGGCGTGAAAACCTGGGCAGTGTTGCCGATGTGGTTGAACGACGCCTTGAAGTTGGCACCACTCTTGTCCAACGATTGGGTGTAGAGAATTTTGTACATTTCTACCACCGGGAAGCCGTACAGATACGCTTCCTTGGCGATGGCCCGGGCTTCGCTGGGTGTGGCCGTGAAATCGGCCCAGGCGCTGGCGCTCATGAGTATCGAGAGGCTCGCCAACAGCAGGCGGGTCGGTTTTCCAATCATGTTGTTGCGTCCTTACTGGGCTCTTTATTAAAGAGCCGGGGTGATGTCGTCGGGTTTCCAGCTGTTGTCGAGGTAGGCCTGGGTGGGCGCAGACAGTCGTAAATAGCTGAACCAGGGCTTGCCCGGCAGAGTTTGCACCCAGTTGTTCTGGAAGTCTTTTGCGATGCGGGTGTCAAGCCCCTGGGCCTGTACACCCACACCACAACTGGCCGACAGGGCCAACAGGCTGAATCCGGCATTGCGAATCAAGGCATGCATATCACGTCCTTATTTTCCGAAGGTCACGTTGATCCCGGCAAACAGGGTGAACTGTGGCAAGCCATTACCTTTGCGGGCAACGGTCCACTGGGGTTTGACGAAAGTGTTGAAAGTATTGCCGCCGGCTTTCCAGGCCTTGTCGGCACCGAAACCTATGGGGATGTAATGGGCAGCGTACCGCGCATCAGCAGATCGTTGGTGTGGGCGTTGCTGTCGTACAGCTTCGGGGTGTAATAGTCCTGCAGGTTGGCGTCCTGCGCGAGGTTGAGTGGGTTGTTGCTCTTGTTGGCGGTGTCGGCGTTATCGGCTTGGGCAGAAAGCGCAGGCAGCAGTAAGGCAACTAACATCACTGTTAGGGCACGTGGTGACCTGATCATGGGAATTCCCCCAATTCCTTGGCGTAAACCCGATGGCAGAGCTATGAGCGATGCCAGGATGTCCTTGTTTGGTTAAAGCTTGTAGGACATGTCGATTGAAATTAGCAGCAATATTCAGACACGCTAGCCAATCGAAAGAATTAGTGGGTTTGTGCGGCGCGAATCACGGATTTTGCGATGAGCGCGAGGGTTTCGAAGTGCCGCCCGTGCGGGGCGACATTTGAGGGAAGAGGCATTCAAGCCAGGATGGACTTCACCTTGTCCCGCAACTGGTCGATGGAAAATGGCTTGCCAATCACCTGCATGCCTGCCGGCACATCAATGCTTTCGGCATAGCCGCTGGCAAACAATATGGGCAGGGTGGGACGCAATTCACGGGCCTTGCCGGCCAGTTCCTGGCCATTCATATCCGGCAAGCCGACGTCGGTCATCATCAGGTCGATCACCTGTTCGGACTTTTTGATAATCATCAGGGCAGTTGCGGCATCTGCGGCTTCAAGCACCAGGTACCCCAGCTCTTCGAGGACATCGACGATCAACATGCGCACGATGGCGTCGTCTTCGACTACAAGGATGGTAGAGGCAGCGGCGGACATAGTGAAGGTTCCCGAGAAGTGGAGGTACAGGTCTTGATGGGTTGAAAAGACCATTCTCTAGTGAGTAGCGTCAATCCCGGCAAGCTCCCGAGGTAGCGTAGGCATTGTGACGATATTGGGTAGGAATGTCCCGCTTGGTTGGTCAGGAGCAGCCGATAGGGATCAAGGTTCATATGTCAGGATAGTTGTCGCCTCTCCGGTTTTTCCTAAAAAAGCATATCGGGGGCGGAAAGAGACTGGTCGTGCCGTACTATTCACCTGAACGCAGAGCCGCATTACTCAAGATGCTGCTTCCCCCACTGAACCTGTCGATGGCCGAGGTTTCCCGGCGCGAAGGGGTCAGCGAAATGTCTTTGTCCAACTGGCGCAAGCAGCTCAGTTCTGAAGGAAGTGCAGTGTCCGAAAACAAGCAATCGGCTCAGAACTGGTCAGCCGAAACCAAGTTTGCTGTCGTCCTTGAAGCGTCCGGTTTGTCCGAGATCGACCTGGGCGAGTATTGCCGCCGCAAAGGCCTTTACCCCGAGCAAATCACTGCCTGGCGACAAGCCTTCATCACCGGCCAGAAGTCGGAAAAGGCCCAGCAAAAAGAAGATCGGGAGCAGTCTCGCAAAGATAAGAAACGCATCCAGGAACTGGAGCGCGAACTGCGCGGCAAAGACAAGGCGTTCGCTGAAACAGCGGCGTTGTTGGTGCTGCGAAAAAAGCTCAACGACTACTGGGGGACCGACAACGAGGACAATTGACGTCTTTGCCGCAGCGGCAGTTACTCGTTGACTGGCTGAGCCAAGCGGTCGCGGCGGGAGCCAGAAAAATCAGGGCCTGTCGGGAAATCGGTCTATCGCTTCGGACCTTGCAGCGGTGGACTGAAACAAACGCTATCCAGGCCGATGCCCGAACGACTGTCACACGACCAACGCCGCGTAATGCGCTGAGTGAGGTCGAGCGACAGGCTATTGTGACGCTGGTGCTGCACTCGGACAACGGCGCGCCGATGAAATCGGTGACGCTGTTGAGCAAAATGTATGAACTGGGCACTACGCCTTCGCGGGGACGACCGCGGGTCAGCAACGACAATCCGTACTCGGAGTCGCTGTTTAGAGCACTGCAATACTGCCCGCAATGGCCGCAGGATGGTTTTGCCAGTTTGGACGCCGCACGCGCTTGGGTGAGGGATTTCATGCGCTGGTACAACACCGAGCACTGGACCATCACGTCTTGCCCGGGGACATGAGCTGTACGAACGAGCCAAAGAGAAAAAGCCTGAGTGGTGGTCGGGTCGAACACGTAACTGGGAGCCTATCGGCACCGTGCTGTTGAACCCGGATCGAGAGCAACAGGTTGAGAAAAGAGCGGCATAGTTAGACGGCTGATGCGACAACCACCTTGAAAAACGCCGCCCCTTCAGTGGATACCCAGGCGGCACGCCCAATTGACCAGATCCGCGATGTTATGCGCATCGAGTTTGCGCATGAGATTCAGGCGGTGGGTTTCGACTGTCTTGATGGTGATCGACAGCTTTTCGGCGATATCCCGGTTACGGTCACCTTCGGCAATCAGCTTGAGTATCTGGCGTTCCCGGGTAGTCATGTTCGTCAACCCGCCGACATTGGGGGCGCTGGTCACGTGCGCCAGACTGAGCGCCGGATCGAGGAAAACCTGACCGGCGATGGCTGCTTGCAGGCCGGCCAACAGTATCTGCTGGGAGCTCTTCTTCAGTATGTAGGCCTGCGCGCCCGCGGCCAACGCATCGCGGGCACGGTGCTCGGACGCATCGGCGGTGACCACCACGATAATCAGCTCGGGACGGCGGCGTTTCAACTGGCGAATTACATCGATTCCATCCATTCCGGGCAAGCCCAGGTCGAGCAGCACCGCGTCAGGGTTGAGCTGCTGGCAAGCCGCATAGACGTTCAGGCCGTCGACGACTTCGCCGACGACTTCATAGGCAGGCATCGCCGAAAGCAGGGTTTTGATGCCGGAGATCAGCAGATAATGATCTTCGACGATCAGCATTCGTTGTGGTGCGGACTTGGGTTGCAGGTAGGACAGCATGATCAAAAGCCTGACTTTTTTAGGGAATGAGGCGCGAAGGCTATAGAGTTCAGGTGATTGCCGGATTCAGATTTTTCCCAATACTGACAAAGTCGTGCAATTCCTTCCATCGATATCCCTATGAAGTTTTCATCTTCTCTGGCTGCGCTTGAAACCATTCGTGTGCTTTCGCGAAAGGGACAGCGTTGGCATATGACACCTGTCCGGTGTCCCGGAGTGCTACGGGGAATACCCGCTGGCGTGTTGGTTCGCAACCCATGACGAGTCGCACCCGGTGTCTACACGAGACGTGTATCGTGGGGCGTCTGGCCACGGTGACCGAAGTGCTCGATGCCTTCAATCGCAAGGGTCCCCCACGCTTGCTGGCGGCTTTTCAAAGCATTCCGGGAATGGTCTCAGCCAATCGGTACTTACCCTCATCGATTGTCGGCATTGGCGACAATGTGGATTCCCTCTATGTCCAACTGGACAACGGCATGCGCTTGGTCGCTTGTCGATGGCCTTATTCAAGGATCAAGAGCTGATATCGCTGCCGCTGGAACTATGAATAACCGGATTGAAAAAGGACTATCACTCTCATGCGCAAGACATCAGAGGTTTGCGGTGAAAACCGGTACGAAACCGATAAGGTCGTAAGTTGTCGTGGGTCAATGTGGTGACACTGATACTTGCCGCGCAAGCGCATAAGAACTTGTAGCTTTGATCCTGTGATCTGAAAAGTTCAGCCCTGATTGATCGCTACTTATTAATTTTTAATGTGTGCCTGTTCGGTACTTATGCATGTTTTTTTGCATGTTTATCTTGTTGCCAAGGAGTCTCTATGCATATCCAGAATTCCCATGTCGCGTCACAACAGTCTGCGTCGTCAACTTCCGGTATTGAAGCTGCTCAGGCCCCAAGACCTTTGCCGAAGTTTATCCAAAGAGTGCATTCAAGACAGTTCCGTCCAATATTCGTATGGTTTGGGTTGGCTCTCAACCTGGTGAGAGCCAGGATAAATACCTGAGGCAATGGGCGGATAAAAAACCGGGCAGTACGATCATGTTATGGGTGGACTCTCAACAATTTGACGCTTACTCCACCAACAAGACCGCCCGACAAGAGGCCGAGAAGGTATTTCCGGACTATCAGGCCGAGAAGCCATTGCGAGGCTTGTTCAGCCAGCTCAAGACCACACGGGATAACACTGATGCACTCCTGAACCTGGGAGCACAAAAGCAAGCACTGAGTGAACTGAACAACGAGCTGTCAGCCAAGGGTAATGAGTCCTGGAAAGAAAAACGGAGGGTCAGTTTTGCATCGGTACTGACAGTTATCCCGCATGGCTGATGGCTGGGATGAGAGCTGCCTGGGCACGCAGGCGAAATTGGGTGGGGTTACAGAGGTAACGCTTGCGAAAGCTCTCGGTGAAATGCCCGTGATTGGAGAAGCCGCATTCAAGGGCAATGTCCAGTACACGCATCGGGGTGGACAGCAGCAGTTCACGGGCCTGGGTCAGTCGGCGTTCCTGGAGCCAGCGCTTGGCAGAAAGGCCGTATTTCTCCAGGAACAACAGATTGAACTTGCGTAGTGGCATGTTGAACTCCAGTGCATAGCGCGCAACCGACCACTGGTTCAGGGCGTGTGTTTCGATGAACTCGAAGAACGGTTCGTCTCCAGTCATGATGTGTTGCAGCAGTGCGGTGAAATAGCGCCGGTCCACGCCCAGGCAATAGATATAGGCAAAGCGCAGCAATGTATTGGGGGTTCCCTTGGCCAACAGTTCGAGCACGCTGATCACATCATCCTGCGCCTTCACCATTCTGATGGGCGCACGCCAAAACAGGGTGCCATGGGTGACGCCGAGCAAATCCACGACATCGGCGTACAGGTGCTTGAAGTCGGCGGGGTAGAAATCGAAGTACTGAAGGTCGCTGTTTACACTGCAGGGCGCCGTTTCGCGGCTCGCCACGACAATAGAGTTTGGCGGTATGAGTTGCACTGTGCCGTCAACCTGTACCTTGCCGCCGTACTTTCCGAATAGAAATCGTACTGCCTGCATCGGTCCTCCCTTCCTGAATCACTGTCTGAGTGAACTCCATGGTCACGCGGGTGCTGAAAAATATGCATCGGGTGATTACCTGAAAGATAAGACGTGGGCGCGATCATTTTCATCAGTAACCGACTAAATATGTAAGCCGATGGCGCTTCGGTGAAAATTGGAATGTTTGAGGGGAACTCAGAAGAGTCAATGCCGTTGCTCTGCGGGCTGCGTACTGGGGTAGTCACCGGCTGCAAACCGATCTGTCGAGCAAACAGGCGCGTCTGTTCGGCGGTGTAGGCCGAGCCGTTATTGCTTAGCCATTGCACCGGTGACGGCAGAAGCGGGTTTGTCGAATCAGTCGCTTAAGTTGCTCATGAATACATATGACATTGGGTGGGGGTGGCCGCCGCCGTGGTTCCAGATTCAGGTACCTTCCCGTGTAAGGAATAAAGTCAATGACCGGGTGTGACAGTCGCCATTACTTCTCGGTTTTTCAACAGCCTAGGTAGTATTTGTACTCGACTGCGGCAGAAAAATAGCGTTCAAGCGCGACTTTGGGGCAAACTCCTTGTTTTTCTGCACTTTGGCCAAGGCATGCCCATGATTCCTGCGTCGTCAGTCGATGAGAAAAGTTTCCGCAAGCTTCTGAGCCGTAACGTGGCACTGCCACTGAGCGTTGGCGTGCTCAGTGCGGTATTTTTCGTTTGCCTGATCACTTACTTGTTGTCGGTGATTCAATGGGTCGGGCACACGGACCGGGTGATCAACAATCTCAATGAGACTTCGAAGCTGACCATCGACCTGGAAACCGGAATGCGCGGCTTCCTGATCACCGGCGACGAGCATTTCCTCGACCCTTATGAGGTCGCCAAGCCGCGGATCATTTCCGACCTGCGCGGGTTGCAGGAGTTGGTGGCCGACAATCCGCAACAGTTTGACCGTCTCAAGCGCCTGGAGTCCTTGCAGGTGGAATGGAACGGCTACGCCCAGGCAATGATCAGCCTGCGTCGCGAGAACGGTGATTACCGGGCGGCGGTCCAGGCCGGCCGGGGCAAGCGCCTGACTGACGAGATTCGCAAGGAATACGACCAAGCGGTGGCCATGGAGCAACAGCTGCGGATCAGCCGTAATGAAGACGTCACCCGTATCACGGTGATGAGCGTTACCCTCTATCTGCTGCTTGTGCTCGGGCTCAGTGGTTTTCTGGCGTACATTGGTAGAAAAAATCTCTTAGCACTTTCAGAGAGTTACAGCACAAGTCTCGCGTCACAACAGAAGATAGCCAAGCGCCTGGAACAGCAAGCCTGGCTACGCAACGGCCAGACCGAACTGGCAGAGCAGGTGCTGGGGCAACTGACCCTGGACCTGCTGGGCCGCAACATCCTGCAGTTCTTTGCCCAATACATGGGCACGGTGGTCGCTGCACTGTATGTACGTGAAGAGCACGGCGGTCTGAAGCGGGTGGCCACCTATGGTTTCTCTCGTGAACAGGAACAGCAGGAACAGTCGATCTACAGTAATGAGGGCATCGTTGGCCAGTCTGCCCAACAGGGCCGGTTGATTCGTCTGGATGACGTGCCGGTGGACTACTTCAAGGTCAGTTCGGGCCTGGGGGAGGGCGTGACGCGCAGTGTGCTGGTGGTGCCTACCAGCGACGATGATCGTGTTAACGGTGTGATCGAACTGGGCTTTCTGCGTCCCCTCGACGAGCGCGATGTCGAGTTGCTGGAGCTGATTGCCGGCAACATCGGCACTTCTATCGAAGCCGCGCGTTATCGCCAGCGTTTGCAGGAAGTGCTGGCCGAGACCCAGCAGCTCAACGAAGAGCTGCAAGTGCAACAGGAAGAACTCAAGACGGCGAACGAAGAGTTGGAAGAGCAGTCGCGCATCCTCAAGGAGTCCCAGACTCACCTGGAAACCCAGCAGGCCGAGCTTGAACAAACCAATGAACAACTGGCCGAGCAGACCCAGACCCTAGCCGACCAGCGCGATGCCATGGACCGCAAAAACGGTGAACTCAAACTGGCCCAGACTGAACTGCAAGAGCGCGCCGACGAGTTGCAGCGCTCCAGCAAGTACAAGTCCGAATTCCTCGCCAACATGTCCCACGAGTTGCGCACACCGCTCAACAGTTCGTTGATCCTGGCCAAGTTGCTGGCCGAGAACCCCCAGGAAAACCTCAGCGCCGAGCAGGTCAAGTTTGCCGAGTCGATTTATTCGGCCGGTAATGACTTGCTCAACCTGATCAACGACATCCTCGATATATCCAAGGTCGAGGCCGGTAAGCTGGAAGTGCGCCCGGAAAACACCAGTGTGGCGCGCCTGGTGGATGGCTTGCGCGGGATGTTCGAGCCACTGGCGGCCGACCGCAAGCTGGCCTTCCAGGTGGAGGTGCAGGAAGGCGCACCGCTGATGCTGTTCACCGATTGCCAGCGACTGGAGCAAATTCTCAAGAACCTGCTGTCCAATGCGGTCAAGTTCACCGAGCACGGTCAGGTCAGCCTAACGGCGTCGCGTGCGCCAGGGGAGGGCATCGCCTTCACTGTGCGGGACTCGGGGATCGGCATCGCCCCGGATCAGCAAGAAAGCATCTTCGAAGCCTTCCGCCAGGCCGACGGCACCACCAATCGCCGTTACGGCGGCACCGGGCTGGGGCTGTCGATTTCCCGGGACCTGGCGACCTTGCTGGGCGGGTATATCAGCGTCACCAGCGAGCCGGGCCAGGGCAGTATCTTTACTCTGGTGCTGCCGGAACAGTATGTCGAGCGCGACGAAGACACCCCGGTCGTCGAGCAGCCTCGGGCTGTTGCCGCCCCAGTGCCGGCAAACATCTTGGTCTCGCCGCTGCCGATAGCCCAAGAGGTGGTGATTGCGCGCTTTGCCGATGACCGCGACAAGGCCCCCTTTGCTACCCGCTGCATCCTGGTGGTGGAAGATGAGCCGAACTTTGCGGGCATCCTCTTCGACCTGGCCCATGAGTTGGGTTACCAGTGCCTGGTAGCCCACGGTGCGGACGAAGGTTACAACCTGGCCGAACAATTCATTCCCGACGCGATCCTGCTGGACATGCGCCTGCCGGACCATTCCGGGCTAACTGTGCTGCAACGTCTCAAGGAGCACGCAGGGACCCGGCACATTCCGGTGCACGTGATTTCCGTGGAAGACCGCGTGGAAGCCGCGATGCACATGGGCGCCATCGGTTATGCGGTCAAACCGACCACCCGCGAAGAACTCAAGGATGTGTTCGCCCGCCTGGAAGCCAAGCTGACCCAGAAGGTCAAACGTATCCTGCTGGTGGAAGACGACGACCTGCAGCGCGACAGTATTGCCCGCCTGATCGGCGACGATGATATTGAGATCACCGCCGTAGGCTTCGCCCAGGAAGCTTTGGACCTGCTGCGCACCAACATCTACGACTGCATGATCATCGATTTGAAGCTACCAGACATGCTCGGCAACGAGCTGCTCAAACGCATGTCCACCGAGGATATCTGTTCGTTCCCGCCGGTGATTATCTACACCGGGCGCAACCTGACCCGTGATGAAGAGGCGGAACTGCGCAAGTATTCACGCTCGATCATCATCAAAGGCGCTCGCTCACCTGAACGTTTGCTGGACGAGGTGACACTTTTTCTGCACAAAGTCGAATCCCAGTTGTCCCATGAACGCCAGAAGATGCTCAAGACGGCCCGCAGCCGCGACAAGGTTTTCGAGGGACGCAAGGTGCTGTTGGTGGACGACGATGTACGCAATATCTTCGCCCTCACCAGCGCCCTGGAACATAAGGGCGCGATTGTCGTCATTGGCCGTAACGGCCGTGAGGCGATCGAAAAACTCAATGAAATCGATGACATTGACCTGGTTCTGATGGACGTGATGATGCCGGAGATGGACGGCTACGAGGCCACCGCGCTGATCCGCCAGGACCCGCGCTGGCGCAAGCTGCCGATCATCGCGGTGACGGCCAAGGCCATGAAGGATGATCAGGAGCGCTGCCTGGCGGCAGGCTCCAACGATTACCTGGCCAAGCCCATCGACCTTGATCGACTGTTTTCGTTGATCCGTGTGTGGCTACCGAAGATGGAACGCATTTAATTGGAACGAAACACTGACATCGAACTGCGTCTGTTGATTGAGGCGATTTACCTCAAGTACAGCTATGACTTTCGTGACTACTCCGGCGCCTCGGTCAAGCGCCGCGTCGCCCATGCCTTGCGCCAGTTCGACTGCAAGACCATTTCGGCCTTGCAGGAACGGGTGTTGCACGACCCTACGGCGTTCATGCAGTTGCTGCAATTTCTGACCATTCCCGTCAGCGAGATGTTTCGCGACCCTTCGCACTTTCTGGCGATTCGCCAGGAAGTGGTGCCGCTGCTCAAGACCTACCCGTCGATCAAGATATGGATCGCCGGTTGCAGCACCGGCGAAGAGGTGTACTCCATGGCGATCCTTCTGCGGGAAGAGGGCTTGTTGGAGCGCACGATTATCTACGCCACCGATATCAACCCCAGCTCCCTGGAAAAAGCCAAGCAAGGAATTTTCTCCCTGGAAAATATCCGTGCCTACACCCATAACTATCAGCAGGCCGGTGGAAAACGTTCGTTTGCCGACTATTACACGGCGGCTTACGATTACGCGATCTTCGACAAAAGCCTGCGAGAGAACGTTACCTTCGCCGATCACAGCCTGGCGACCGATAGCGTATTTTCTGAAACGCAGTTAATTTCATGTCGTAACGTACTGATTTATTTCAATAAAAAATTGCAGGATAGGGCGTTTGGATTGTTTCATGAGTCGCTGTGCCATCGTGGCTTCCTGGTGCTGGGCAGCAAGGAAACCCTGGACTTTTCCAGCTACAGCAAACAGTTCGAACCCCTGGTCAAGCCAGAACGGATCTACCGAAAATCATGAATGAAGCCGCTACAGGCCAGTTGTACGCGCCCGGTATCGAAGCCATTGTCATAGGGGCATCCGCAGGCGGCGTCGAGGCGCTGTTGAATATTTTCGGCGCCTTGCCAAAGGGCTTCGGCCTGCCAATCATTGCCGTCCTGCATTTGCCCGACGAGCGTTACAGCCTGCTGGCGGAAGTCTTTGCCCGCCGCCTGCCGATACCGGTCAGGGAAGCGCGCGACAAGGAGCTGATCGAGGCCGGCACTTTGTATTTTGCTGGCCCCGGTTATCATTTGTCGGTGGAGCATGACCGCAGTCTGTCATTGAGCCAGGAGGACCGTGTGCACTACTCGCGCCCAGCCATTGATTACTTGTTTGAGTCGGCCGCCGATGCCTATGGCACGGGCCTGCTGGCGATACTGCTCACCGGCGCCAACCAGGACGGCGCCCAAGGCCTGGCCCACGTCAAGCAATACGGCGGCACCACTGTGGTCCAGGACCCAACGGAGGCGCGGGCGGCGGTCATGCCCCTAGCGGCCCTGGCGTTGCATATTCCCGACCATGTTCTTACCTTGAGCCGTATCGGCGCCTTGTTGGCTTCCCTGGAATCATCCCCATGCTAAGTACTATCCAGGCCAAACTGCTGATCGTCGACGATCTGCCGGAAAACCTGCTGGCCCTCGAAGCGCTGATCAAGCGTGAGGATCGCCAAGTCTACAAGGCGCTGAGCGCCGACGAGGCCCTGTCGCTGTTGCTCGAACACGAGTTCGCCATGGCCATTCTCGACGTGCAGATGCCCGGCATGAACGGCTTTGAACTGGCCGAACTGATGCGCGGCACGGAGAAGACCAAGAACATCCCCATCGTATTTGTCAGTGCCGCAGGTCGCGAGTTGAACTATGCCTTCAAGGGCTACGAGAGCGGTGCGGTAGATTTCCTGCACAAGCCGCTGGATATCCATGCGGTCAAGAGCAAGGTCAATGTCTTCGTCGACCTGTATCGCCAGAGTAAGGCCATGAAGCAGCAGGTCGAAGCCCTGGAGCAGAGCCGCCACGAGCAGGAAGCCTTGCTTACGCGTTTGCAGGCCACCCAGGCGCAGCTTGAGCAAGCGGTGCGCATGCGCGATGACTTTATGTCGATCGTCGCCCACGAAGTACGCACGCCCCTCAATGGGCTGATTCTGGAAACCCAGTTGCGCAAGATGCACCTGGCCCGGGACAACGCTGCGGCCTTTACGCTGGACAAGATGCACGCCATGGTCGATCGCGATGAGCGACAGATCCAGAGCCTGATCCGCTTGATCGAAGACATGCTCGATGTGTCGCGTATTCGCACCGGCAAGCTGTCGATTCGCCCCGGGCGCTTTGACCTCGCGCAACTGGTGCGCAACCTGCTGGAGAACTTTGCCCCGCAAGTGACTGCAGCCGAGTCCTCGGTGCAATTGGACGCGCCGCTGCCGGTGGAAGGCAACTGGGATGAGTTCCGCATTGAGCAGGTAGTGTCCAACCTGTTGACTAACGCCTTGCGTTACGGCGCCAAGAGTCCGATGGGCGTAAGGGTGTACACCGAGCATGGCGAAGCCCGGGTCGAGGTACGTGATCGCGGAATCGGTATCAGCGAAGACAATCAGAAGCGAATTTTTCAGCAGTTCGAGCGGGTTTCCGTCAACCATGCGGCGGCAGGGCTGGGTCTGGGGCTGTTTATTTCCGAGCAGATCGTCGCGGCTCATGGTGGGACGATTGAAGTCGAGAGCCGGATAGGTGAGGGTGCGTTGTTCCGCGTGTGCCTGCCCCTTGAGGCCGGTACGTGAAATCAATCGCATATTCGACGCAACCTCTGCGTGACCCTATGGTCGTATCAGCAGCAATTGACCGGACAAAGGCTTCCCATGAGTGAAGATGCACAAGACGTTGTACTGATCGTCGAAGATGACGAGTCAATAATGTTCGTATTGGGCGAGTACCTGTCGGGCCAGGGGTATCGGGTTTTAAAGGCGGTCGATGGCGAGCAGGCCTTCGAAATCCTCGCCACCAAGCCACACCTGGACTTGATGGTCACCGACTATCGCCTTCCTGGTGGCATTTCCGGGGTGCAGATCGCTGAACCTGCCATGAAGTTGCGGCCGGAATTGAAAGTCATCTTTATCAGTGGTTATCCGCAGGAAATCCTGGACTGCAACAGTCCGATCACCCGCAATGCGCCGATCCTGGCCAAGCCGTTTGATCTGGATACGTTGCAGGAACATATCCAGCGGTTGCTGGCTTAAAGTTGGCTAATCCTGCCTGGAGGTGAGGAGGATTTTGTCACCCGTGGGCAGCGAAGCTCCGACCAACATCACGCCCGCATCATCTCCCGCACTTTCGCTGTCAAAAAATCAAACGTAAACGGCTTGGTGATTAACTGCATCCCCGGGTCCAGGAACCCACCACGGACCGCCGCATGTTCGGCATACCCCGTGATAAATAACACCTTCAAGTCCGGTCTGATCTGCCGCCCGATTTCCGCCAGTTGCCTGCCGTTCATGCCCGGCAGGCCAACGTCGCTGATCAGCAGGTCAATCCGTTGGCTGGATTCGATAATCGGCATGGCACTGTCGGCATCGCCAGCTTCTACAAAGCCATAGCCCAGCTCACTCAGCACGGCGCTGACCAGCACCCGCACGGCCGGGTCGTCTTCGACGATCAGCACCGTCTCGCCCGCGTTGGCGAAAGGCAGCAAGACGGGGTTAATCGGTTCTTCAATGGTCATTTCGCCGACAAAACGCGGCAGGAACAGGCTGACCGTGGTGCCTTCGCCCACGTTGCTGTGGATCATCACATGGCCGTGGGACTGCCGCGCAAAGCCATAGATCATCGACAGCCCCAACCCGGTGCCCTGGCCGATCGGCTTGGTGGTAAAGAAGGGGTCGAATACCCGGCTGATGACACTTTCCGGGATGCCGCAGCCGGTGTCGCTGACGCTCAGCTCCACATAATCACCAGGCGTGAGCGTGCCATAGGCGGCAGTAAAGACGTTGTCGAGGTGCCGATTGCTGGTTTCCACTACCAGCCGTCCACCGTAGGGCATGGCATCCCGGGCGTTGATGGCCAGGTTGAGCAGGGCGCTTTCCAATTGATTGGGGTCGGCTTCGGCGGTCCATGGTTGCTCGCTCAAGCGCATGTCGAGGACGATGTTTTCGTTGAGGCTACGTTGCAGCAACTCGCCCATGGACGTCACCAGGTGGTTGATCTCCACCGGTTTGGAATCCAGCGACTGACGACGGGAAAACGCCAGCAGGCGGTGGGTCAGGCCTGCGGCACGGTTGGCGGAGGTGACGCCCAGGTCGATCAGGCTGTTGAGGTCTTCAATGCGGCCCCGAGCCAGCCGCCTTCGCAGTAGCTCCAGGCTGCCGATGATCCCGGTGAGCATGTTGTTGAAGTCGTGGGCGATGCCGCCAGTCAATTGGCCGACGGCTTCCATTTTTTGTGATTGGCGAAGGGCTTCTTCGTTGTTGCGCAACTGCGCCGTGCGGTCCTCGACCTGTTGTTCGAGGGTCTCCAGGGTGCGCTGCAGGCGTAGCTCACTCTGGCTCAGGTCAATCAGGCGGTCGCGGGCTTCATACTGGCGGCGCCGACTGCGCAGGGCGGTGCTCACCAGGCTGATCAACGTGACCGGATGAAAGGGCCGCTCCAGCAGGGTGATGTTGCCCAGCCGGGTACTCAGGTGTGACGAAGCGTTTTGCTCGGTGCCCCGGTGACGGGTCAACAACACAATGGGCAGGTCGGACCAGGCTGGCTGTTGGTGCAAGTAGTTGAGTAATGGCTCCAGGTCAACGCCTCGCAAGGCTTCGGCGGCGATGACCAACAATCCGGCACCCTGTTCCAGTTCGTCGCAAAGCACCTGTAAATGGGCGGCGATGACGCCGCTGAACCCCGCTTCGTTGAGCATCTTCAGCGCCAGTGAGCTATCGCGTCCCAACGCCGCGAGGATGATCGCGCGCTCGGAGATGGCTGGCAGATAACTCACGAGCGCTCATCCTTGAGCAAGGGAATGCCAGTCGCCGCTTTTGCTGTGAACAGCTCTTTGGATGTAGACAAGGCGTGCCCTCGGGCCACGTACAAGTGGAGTACACGCCCGTTTGGGCGCGCCATAATCACTTGACCGTGGCGCCGTGTGGCGGTTCAACGTTTTGTGCCAATTGCAACTTCTTGGCGTGAGGCCTACAGGCCTTGCGCCAATGCAGGGTCGTCCGGATTCTGTTGTTCAAGCTGTGCCAGCAACACCTGGACGTTCTGCAACTGGCCACTTTCCTTCCAGTATTTGACCAGCAGCACCCGCGCCTTGCGGTTGGCGGGATGGCGCTGGACGATCTCTTCCAATTGGCGCTGGGCGGCTTCCAGTTCCTGCTGGGCATGCAGGGTGGTGGCCAGGTCATAGCGATAATCCTGATGGTCTGGTTCCAGCTCCACCGCTTTGGACAGGCCGAGCAGGGCGTACTCGCGCTCGCCGTGGTGCAATAACCACATGCCCAAGGCGTGTTGCAGATAGGGCGATTCGGGGTGGGCCTGCAGTTGTTTGGCCAACAGTTGGCGGGAGTCGTCGACCTTGCCCTGCTTATCCCACAGCTCGATTTGTGCGACCACTGCCTGCAGGTTGTCCGGTTCCAGGCGCAGGGCCTGTTCCAGCGCATTTTGCGCGTCGGACAGCAGGGCGCTGTGAATGTACAGGCGCGCCAGCTGAATCCAGACTTCAGGCGTTTCGGGTTGGCTCTTTAGCGCTTTTACATATTCATCCAGCACCTGCTGCAAGGGTCCGAAGTAAAGGCCCAAGGCGTCCGGTGAAAGGCCCAGCAAGGCGTTGGCGGCGGCAAAGCGCACGCTCTGCTCCTGATCATCGAGCAGCGGGCCGAGCAGCAGCGTGCGTTGGCCGCTGGGCACCAGGCCGACAATGCTGCTGATCGCCGCCTGGCGTACCAGTGGCGACTCGTTGGCCAGGTCCTTGTCCGCAAGTTTCAGGGCCTGGGGGCTGGGGTAGTTGGGGAGTTCGGCATGCAGGGAGGCGCGGCGCACATCGGTCAAGTCCGCCCGGCCCAACTGTTGATACAACACCCGCGCAGCGCCCGGCTCGCCGTTATGGGCTTGCTTGAGGGCCTTGGAATAACCATGGGTGATGGCCGCGGGGACGGCTACGGTGGTGCTGCGGGAGAAATACCAGGTGATCAGCACAATAAACAACAGGGCGCACAGACCGATGATCGAGTAACGGCGTGACTTTGACATGCAGGCGTCCAAGAGCTGGGCAGCTATTACAAAGCCACCAGCTTCGGCCAGACACCGACGGGTGTCAAACCGGCGTCACGTCAGCACGTAGTCCACCGGCTCCAGGGCTGGAGGCAGTGACGTTTCGCCAAGGGCTGCGAGGATCTCCCGTTCCAGGGTGCGTACGATCGCATTGCAGGGCAGGTCGTTTTCGTCGAAGCCGAACGGGTCTTCCAGATCGTCGCCGATTTCGTCCAGGCCAAAGAAGGTGTAGCTGACGATGGCGGTGAAAATCGGCGCCATCCAGCCCAGGGGTTCGGCCATGGCAAACGGCAGCAGAATGCAGAACAGGTAGATGGTGCGATGCAGCAATAGGGTGTAGGGAAACGGCAGCGGTGTGCTTTTGATCCGCTCGCACGCGGCCTGGACTTGGCTGAGGCCCACTAGGCGGGTTTCCAGCTGGGTGTAGCGCCAATCGCTGATACAGCCCTGTTCAGCCAAACCTGAGCAACGGGCACCGAGGGCTTGCAGAACGCTGTCGGGCAGATTGGGGTGGTTTGAGTCAATGGTGATCCACGGTTTGATAGCGCGGGCCTCGTCTTCCAGGCGCAAGCGGGCAACCAGGCCGTGGGCAAAGCCGCACAGGCCGCGCAGTATACCTTCGCGTTCGGCGCAGTTATTGAAGACCTGGGTTTCCCGGATCAGCGAACGGACCTCGATGATCATCTGCCCCAATTGCTTGCGGCCTTCCCACCATCGGTCGTAACAGGCGTTATTGCGAAAACTCATGAAAATCGACAGGGACAGCCCCAGCAGGGTGAACGGCGTGGCGTTGACCTTGGAGAAATACGCCGGGTGCAGCGCCTCCACCAGCACGATCACTGACGCCAACAGCGTCACCAGCAGGCTGCGCAAGGCGATGCGGTTGGCAATCGAGCCCTTGAGGGAAAACAGAATGCCGAACAGGTTGGGTTTGAGGCGAACGATCATCGAGGAGCTCTGGGTGGCGCAGGCCCTCAGACTAGAAGCTGACGGACAGGGCGTCCAATCGCTTGTGCCGACCGGGTGATCAGCGCGCTCTATGAACGCCGCCATTGGCCAAACCAGTCAGCCATGTTGAAAGCTTTGACTATTGTCCATTGAGCGCTCTGGAGCGACTATTTCCCCTGTCTAACCCCTCAAAAGCACGCCCCCTCAAAAAAACAAAAGACACAGGGATTTGCCACGATGCGCGATTATTTGGCTGCTACCACCGAGTTCAACTACCAGCAAACCGTCGAGGCCGCGCTGGCCGGTCACCTGCAAGGGCTTAATGCCTGCATCGAATGTTGCGACCGGCACGCGCTGCCGGGCCGTATTGCGTTGTTTTGGGAGGGCAAGGACGGCCGCAGCGCCACGTTGACCTTTACCGAACTGCAGGACCAGGCGGCACGTTTCGCCAACTTCCTGCTGGCCCAGGGCGTCAAGCGCGGTGACAAGGTCGCCGGGCTCTTGCCGCGCACCGCTGAATTGCTGGTGACGGTGCTCGCCACCTGGCGCATTGGCGCGGTCTATCAGCCGCTGTTCACCGCTTTCGGCCCCAAGGCCATCGAACACCGCCTGAGCAGTTCCGGCGCGGCGCTGGTAGTCACCGACGCAGTCAACCGTCCCAAGCTCAACGAGGTAGAGACTTGCCCGATCATCGTCACTGTGACGGGTGCCAAGGGTGAGGGCATTGTTCGTGGTGATTTCAGCTTCTGGGCAGAGTTGCCCAACTACTCCAATGTCTGCGAGCCGGTACTGTTGGGCGCCGATGATCCGTTTCTGCTGATGTTCACCTCTGGCACCACCGGCCCGTCGAAAGCGTTGGCAGTGCCGCTCAAGGCGATTGTCGCGTTCCAGAGCTACACCCGCGACGCGGTGGACTTGCGCCCCGAAGACGCGTTCTGGAACGTCGCCGATCCGGGCTGGGCCTACGGCATTTATTTTGGCGTTACCGGGCCGTTGTCCATGGGCCATCCGATCACTTTCTACGATGGCCCATTCACCCTGGAAAGCACCTGCCGGGTCATCAACAAATACGGCATCACCAACCTCACCGGTTCACCCACGGCCTATCGTCTGCTGATCGCCGGCGGCGAGCAGTTCGCCCGTTCGATCAAGGGCAAGCTGCGCATTGTCAGCAGTGCTGGCGAACCGTTGAACCCAGAAGTGATCCGCTGGTTTGCCGACAACCTGGGCGTCACCATTCATGACCACTACGGCCAGACCGAGTTGGGCATGGTGCTGTGCAACCACCACGGCCTGGATCACCCAGTGCACGTCGGCTCCGCCGGTTTTGCCTCGCCGGGCCACCGTATCGTGGTGCTCGATGACAACCATCAGGAACTGGCGGCCGGCCAGCCGGGGATTCTGGCCATCGACCGCGATCAGTCGCCGATGTGCTGGTTTGCCGGCTATGAAGGGGGCAAGACCAAGGCATTTGTTGGCCAGTACTATCTCAGCGGCGACACCGTGGAGTTGAACCCCGATGGCAGCATCAGCTTTGTCGGTCGCAGCGATGACGTGATCACCACCTCCGGCTACCGGGTCGGCCCGTTTGACGTGGAAAGCGCGCTGATCGAACACCCGGCAGTGATCGAAGCCGCAGTGGTCGGCAAGCCGGATGCGCAACGCACCGAACTGGTCAAGGCCTTCGTGGTGATCAGTGCCCAGTACCGCCCCGACCCGGAGTTGGCCGAAGAGCTGCGCCAACACGTGCGCAAGCGCCTGGCTGCGCACTCGTACCCACGGGAAATCGAATTTGTCAGCGAACTGCCGAAGACGCCGAGCGGCAAGCTGCAGCGCTTTATTTTGCGTAATCAGGAAATCGCCAAGGTCCAGGCGGCACAAGCGGCCGTAACCACGGCGTAATCTCATTTTCAAGGAAACAATGATGCAGATTGAGAACAAGGTTTTTCTGGTCAGCGGCGGGGCTTCGGGCCTCGGCGCGGCCACCGCGCAAATGTTGGTGGCGGCGGGTGCCAAGGTGATGCTGGTAGATTTGAACGCCGAGGCCGTGGCGGCTCAGGCCAGCAAGCTGGGCGATCAGGCCCGCAGCGTGGTGGCCGACATCAGTCAGGAAGCGGCTGCCGAAGCGGCGGTGCAGGCCACGGTTGCGGCATTTGGCGGCTTGCACGGGCTGGTCAACTGCGCGGGCGTGGTGCGCGGTGAGAAAATCCTTGGCAAGAACGGGCCGCATGCCTTGGCCAGTTTTGCCCAGGTGATCAACGTTAACCTGATTGGCAGCTTCAACCTGTTGCGCCTCGCGGCAGCGGCCATTGCTGAAACCGAGGCCAATGCTGACGGCGAACGCGGGGTGATCATCAACACCGCTTCGGTGGCGGCCTTTGACGGCCAGGTCGGCCAGGCGGCCTATGCTGCGTCCAAGGGTGCGATTGCCAGCCTGACCCTACCTGCCGCACGGGAGTTGGCGCGCTTTGGCATTCGGGTGATGACGATTGCACCGGGCATCTTCGAAACCCCGATGATGGCTGGCATGACGCCTGAAGTGCGCGACTCGTTGGCGGCCGGCGTACCGTTTCCGCCACGCCTGGGCAAGCCCTGCGAGTACGCCGCGTTGGTGCGGCATATCATTGAAAACAGCATGCTCAACGGCGAGGTGATCCGTCTTGACGGTGCCTTGCGCATGGCGGCCAAGTAAGGAGGATTTGTCATGACTCAGAATCACGATCCAATCGTTATAGTCAGTGCCGTGCGCACCCCAATGGGTGGCTTCCAGGGCGACCTCAAGGGCCTGACTGCGCCACAACTGGGCGCTGCCGCGATTCGCGCCGCTGTCGAGCGCGCCGGTATCGCCAGCGATGGGGTGGATGAAGTGCTGTTTGGTTGCGTGCTCCCGGCGGGTTTGGGCCAGGCCCCGGCACGCCAGGCGGCCCTGGGCGCGGGCCTGGATAAATCGACCCGCTGCACCACCCTCAACAAGATGTGCGGCTCGGGCATGGAAGCGACCATCCTCGCCCATGATTCGCTGCTGGCAGGCAGCGTCGACGTGATCATCGCCGGTGGCATGGAAAGCATGTCCAACGCCCCGTACCTGCTGGACCGCGCCCGTAGCGGTTACCGCATGGGCCACGGCCGGGTGCTCGACCATATGTTCCTCGACGGCCTGGAAGACGCCTACGACAAGGGCCGCCTGATGGGCTCCTTTGCCGAAGACTGCGCCGAGCACCACGGCTTTACCCGTGAAGCCCAGGACGCCTTCGCCATTGCCTCCCTGACCCGTGCCCAGCAGGCGATCAGCACCGGTAGCTTTGCCGCCGAAATCGTCCCGGTGCAGGTTACCGTCGGCAAGGAACAGAAAACTATCACTGACGACGAACAGCCGCCCAAGGCCAAGCCGGGAAAGATCGCCACCCTGAAACCGGCGTTCCGCGAAGGCGGTACGGTGACGGCAGCCAACTCCAGTTCGATTTCCGACGGCGCCGCTGCACTGCTGCTGATGCGTCAATCCGAAGCGCAAAAACGCGGGCTCAAGCTCTTGGCTGTGATCCACGGTCACGCGGCGTTCGCCGATGAGCCCGGTCTGTTTCCGGTGGCGCCAGTGGGCGCGATTCGCAAGCTGATGAGCAAGACCGGCTGGAACCTGGGTGACGTGGATTTGTTTGAAATCAACGAAGCCTTTGCCGTGGTCAGCCTGGTGACGATGAGCAAACTGGAAATTCCCCACGACAAGGTCAATATCCACGGCGGCGCCTGCGCACTGGGGCATCCGATTGGTGCGTCCGGCGCGAGGATTCTGGTGACGTTGCTCTCGGCATTGCGCCAGAAGGGCCTCAAGCGCGGCGTTGCCGCGATCTGCATCGGCGGCGGTGAAGCCACGGCCATGGCCGTTGAATGCCTGTATTAAGCTTTTTATTTTAGAGGCTGTTTATGCTCCCCAATGACGAACAACTGCAAATCAGCGAAGCCGCCCGGCAATTTGCCCAGGAACGGCTGAAACCGTTCGCCGCCGAGTGGGACCGCGAGCATCGCTTTCCCAAGGAGGCTATTGCTGAAATGGCCGAACTGGGCTTTTTCGGCATGCTGGTCCCGGAGCAGTGGGGCGGTTGCGATACTGGCTACCTGGCCTACGCCATGGCCCTGGAAGAAGTCGCCGCCGGCGATGGTGCCTGCTCGACCATCATGAGCGTGCATAACTCTGTGGGCTGCGTGCCGATCCTCAAGTTCGGCAACGATCAGCAGAAAGAGCAATTCCTCACGCCCCTGGCCAGCGGCGCCATGCTCGGCGCCTTTGCCCTGACCGAGCCCCAGGCCGGCTCCGACGCCAGTAGCCTGAAAACTCGTGCCCGCCTTGAGGGTGATCACTACGTGCTCAACGGTTGCAAACAGTTCATCACGTCGGGGCAAAACGCCGGGGTCGTGATTGTGTTTGCGGTGACCGATCCCAAGGCCGGCAAGCGCGGCATCAGCGCCTTTATCGTGCCCACCGATTCGCCCGGTTATAAAGTGGCGCGGGTTGAAGACAAGCTTGGCCAGCATGCATCCGACACCTGCCAGATCCTTTTTGAGGACGTAAAAGTACCGGTGGCCAACCGTCTGGGTGAGGAGGGCGAAGGCTACAAGATTGCCCTGGCCAACCTGGAAGGCGGCCGTGTCGGTATTGCCTCGCAATCGGTGGGCATGGCCCGTGCTGCGTTTGAGGCAGCCCGTGACTACGCTCGTGAACGCGAGAGTTTTGGCAAAACCTTGATCGAGCATCAGGCGGTGGCCTTCCGCCTGGCGGACATGGCCACCCAGATCGCCGTCGCACGGCAGATGGTGCATTACGCCGCGGCCCTGCGCGACAGCGGCCGGCCTGCACTGTTGGAGGCATCCATGGCCAAGCTGTTTGCTTCGGAAATGGCTGAGAAGGTCTGTTCGGCGGCCTTGCAAACCCTGGGCGGTTACGGTTACCTGAGCGACTTCCCCCTGGAGCGGATCTACCGCGATGTGCGGGTCTGCCAGATTTATGAAGGCACCAGCGATATTCAACGCATGGTCATTTCACGCAACCTTTGAAGAGGAACTGACGGATGAGCTACGAAACCATTTTGCTGGAGGTTCAGGGCCGCGTTGGGCTGATTACCCTTAATCGCCCGCAAGCGCTGAACGCCTTGAACGCACAACTGGTCAGTGAGGTGAACCAGGCGCTGGACAGTCTGGAAGCCAACCCCGAGATCGGTTGTATCGTGCTGACCGGCTCGAAAAAAGCCTTTGCCGCCGGCGCCGATATCAAGGAAATGGCTGAGCTGACCTACCCGCAGATCTACCTGGACGACCTGTTCAGCGACAGCGACCGAGTAGCCAATCGTCGCAAGCCGATCATTGCCGCAGTCAACGGTTTTGCCTTGGGTGGCGGCTGCGAACTGGCGCTGATGTGCGACTTCATCCTGGCAGGTGACAACGCAAGGTTCGGCCAGCCGGAAGTCAACCTCGGCGTGCTGCCGGGCATGGGCGGCACCCAGCGCCTGACCCGTGCGGTGGGCAAGGCCAAGGCCATGGAAATGTGCCTGACCGGGCGTTTCATCGATGCGGTGGAGGCGGAGCGTTGTGGCATCGTTGCGCGGATCGTACCGGCGGATGAGTTGCTGGAGGAGGCGCTCAAAGTCGCCGCGCTGATCGCCAGTAAATCGCTGCCCATCAGCATGATGGTCAAGGAAAGCGTCAACCGCGCGTTTGAGGTCAGTTTGTCGGAAGGCGTGCGTTTTGAGCGGCGGGTATTCCATGCCGCGTTTGCCACTCAGGATCAGAAGGAAGGGATGGCGGCGTTTGTGGCCAAGCGCGCGCCAGAGTTCAAGGATAAGTAACGGTCGCTTACTGATTGTTCCCACGGGTGTGGGAACAATCAAAAAAACATCGCGAGCAAGTGCCTACTTATTCAGCATCTGCATCACCTCTTGCGGATAGCGCAACCCAGCCGTGGCATTGGCTGGAAATATTGCCTCCAGCGCCGCCAACTCGGCGGGGCTGAGTTTGACTTCCAGCGCGGCGACATTTTCTTCCAGGTATTTACGCTGCTTGGTCCCTGGAATCGGAATCAGATAATCCCCCTGCGCCAACACCCAAGCCAACGCCAGCTGTCCGGCAGTGACGCCTTTGTCCAGCGCCAGTGCCTGTACCTGTTCCACCAGCAGCAGGTTTTTCGCAAAGTTCTCACCCTGGAATCGTGGGCTGAACCGACGGTAATCATCCGCCGCAAAATCATCCGCGCTCTTCAGTGCTCCGGTGAGAAAGCCACGCCCCAGTGGGCTATAGGGCACAAATGCAACCCCCAATCGCTGGCAAGCCGCCAGGCACCCGTTGTCTTCCTGATCCCGGCTCCACAGCGAATATTCGCTTTGCAGGGCGCTGATGGGATGGACCTTGTGGGCCCGCTCCAGCGTGGCGGCAGACGCTTCACTCAAGCCCAGGTAACGCACCTTGCCCTGATGCACCAGTTCAGCCATGGCGCCGACGGTCTCTTCGATAGCGACATCGGGGTCGATGCGATGTTGGTAATACAAATCCAACGTCTCGACGCCCAGGCGTTTCAAGGTGCCTTCGATCGAGTCGCGAATGTACTGCGGTCGGCCATTGACCCCACGCAGCGTCGGGTTCGCCGGGTCGCGGACGATGCCGAACTTGCTTGCCAAAAATACCTGGTTGCGCTTGCCGGCGATGGCCTTGCCAATCAGCGTTTCATTGGTATGCGGGCCGTACATATCGGCGGTGTCCAGCAGGTTGATGCCCAGCTCCAGGGCGCGATGCAGTGTGGCGGTGGCCTCCCGGCTATCGATACCGGTGGTGTAGAAATCCGTCATACCCATGCAGCCGAGGCCGATAGCGCTGACGTGTGGGCCGTTTTTGCCGAGTGGACGCGTAAGCATGGGTAACGCTCCTTCAATGACTAAGGAACCCATTGTTGTCCTCGACAAAAACAAGATAAACCGGCTAAAAGCATTATCACTATTGGTAAATTCTAAATAATCCGTGAAGGGAGTCAGGATTTGGACCGTTTTAATGCCATGCGGGTGTTCACGCGGATCGTTGAATTGGGTGGGTTCGCCAAGGCGGCCGACAGCCTGCACCTGTCTCGCGCTTCGGTGACGATCTTGGTCAAGCAGTTGGAAGCCCATTTGGGCGTGCAATTGCTGCAACGCACCACGCGTCAGGTCCATCCGACCCTGGATGGCGCGGCCTATTACCAACGCTGCGTGCGTTTGTTGGCCGATCTTGAAGAGACTGAAGCAGTGTTTTCCACCCGCCGGAAAAATCCGCGAGGCACGCTGCGTATCGATATGCCCGCAGCGGTGGGACGCTCTATCGTGATTCCGGCCTTGCCGGAGTTCACCGCACGCTACCCGCTGATCGACCTGGAAATCGGCTTGAATGATCGCCCCGTGGACTTGATTCGCGAAGGTGTGGATTGCGTGCTGCGCGGCGGCCTGTCTTTGGATGATTCACTGGTGGCCAGGCCGCTGGCGATGATGGACCAGTTGACCTGCGCCAGCGCTGGCTACCTGCAGATGATGGGAGTACCGCAAGACCTCAATGATTTGGCCAACCACCAAATGATTGAATACTTCTCCAGCACCACCGGTAAACGTTATGGCCTGGAGTTCCAGTGCGGGGACGATATTCGCCTGGTGGACTTGCCCAAGAAACTGGCGGTCAACAGCGCCGATGGCTACCTGGCCGCCTGCGAGGCCGGTTATGGCCTGGTTCAGGCGCCGTACTATCACGTCGCCCGGCAGTTGGAGCAGGGCACGCTCGTAGAGGTACTGGCCGATGTGTTGCCACCCAGGCTCCCTCTGGCGGCGCTCTATCCGCCACACCGCCAGTTATCCCAGCGGGTGCGGGTGTTTGTCGACTGGCTGGTAGAGCTTTGCGCCCGTCCGGGCAGCGGGTTACAGCGTTACCCTTGAGGAGTGGTGCATGAGGGTAAAGCAATCAGGCCAAGACCCGGGAACGAGCCTGGCTTTCACAGGTTCAATCAGGCGCAAGGCAAGCCAAAGTTTTTCATCGCCTGTAACATGCGACCTCGCCAGCCCTGGTCCATCCCCGCAACCGGGTATGTGCTTGGCATGGCTGGCGATACAAAGTGGATACATATTTTCAGGTTCAGGAACCCGTCATGACCCAGAAGCAACGCTTGAAATACTCGATTCTGATTTCCCTGGTCGTCCTTGGGACGATGTTTGGCCTGTCCTATTTGCAGAACAACGGGACCATCAGCGAAAAAACGTTCCAGTACATCGCCATTGCCGTGGCAGTGATCGTGGTAGTGGTCAACGGCGTGATGCGCCGCAAGGTCAAGCCCAACGCCTGATTCAGGCGTTATTGGCAGCCAGCACTTTGGCAGCCTGTTCATGCAGGCTGTAGCTCTTGTCGGCGTTGAGGGTGATCACGCCCTCGCTGCATAGACGCTTGAGCACTTCGCGCACACTGAGAAAGGACAAGGGGATGCCCAGTTCCAGCAAGTGGCTGTGGACACCCCGCACACCCAGCGAGCGGCCGTTATCGGCGGCCGTGAGCAGGGCGTCGATGACCTTCAGGCGAATCAGGCTGGTGCGCAGGCCAAAACACTTGAGTAAGTGTCGGATGCGTTGGTTGCCTTGATGTTCGGGTGACTTGCCGAATACTTGGGTACCCGAGCCGAAAGCCGCATTGTGTGCCATTGAATGTCCGTCCGTGGGCAGGTGCGAGTTGTACATGCAAAAACTCCTTATCAGAGCCTGATCAGGAAAATGATGGCGCTCTTAGTAATAAGACGTATGAGAAGCGCAAATCATGAAGCGGGCGATGTGTAAATTTCGTCGGTATCAGTTCTGTCACATTTCCACGCCAACGAATTAACGCCTGCGCTCGCTAAATTATTCCCCGCTATTACGTCTTTATGGGTGGGCCGGTATTGGTGAGATTGTCCTGCCCGGGACGGTTAATTTGGGTTGAATATGGAGTCTGCGTGATTATTTCCAACGGGTTGTCCAAGGTGTGCGTGGCAGGTGTGTTTCTTGGCTTGAGCCTTTCGGTATCAGCCCGGCAGGCAGGCGAGGCAACGGCCGATATCCGCCGTACCAGTTTTGGTATCCCCCATATCCGCGCCAGCGATGAGCGCGGGTTGGGATACGGTATTGGTTACGCGTACGCCCAGGACAACCTGTGCCTGTTGGCCAACGAAGTGGTGACGGTAAACGGTGAACGCGCCAAATATTTCGGCGCCGAAAAGTCCACCCTGGAAGAGCGCAACAACCTTACCAGCGACGTGTTTTTCACCTGGCTCAATACACCCCAGGCGGTCGCGGCATTCTGGAAAGTGCAGCCCCCGCAGATGCAGCAGCGCATCGAAGGCTATGTGGCGGGATACAACCGTTACCTGAAAGAACGTCGCGCCGAGGGTTTGTCGGCGCAGTGCCAGGGCGCTTGGGTACGGTCGATTACCCCGCAGGATCTGGTCAAGCTGACCCGTCGCCTGTTGGTAGAAGGCGGTGTTGGGCAATTCGCCGAAGCCCTGGTGGGTGCCGCACCACCCCAGAGCCACGCCGGTGTGCAGAACGACACTCGTGCGTTTGAGATCGCTGCGGCGAACCAGCAGCGCTTTACGCTGGATCGCGGCAGCAACGCCGTGGCGGTCGGCGGGGAACGTTCATTCAATGGTCGCGGCATGTTGCTGGCCAATCCGCATTTCCCGTGGATCGGTGGTATGCGCTTCTATCAAATGCACCTGACCATTCCCGGTCAGTTGGACGTGATGGGCGCCGCCTTGCCGGGGTTGCCGGTGATCAATATCGGCTTCAACCAGCATGTGGCCTGGACTCACACCGTCGACACATCCAAGCATTTCACCCTCTACCGCTTGACCCTGGACCCGAAGGATTCGACCCGCTACCTGCTGGACGGCAAGTCGGTGCCGATGGAGAAAACCAGGGTGACGGTGCAGGTCAAGGAAGCGGATGGCAGCACCAAGGCGAAATTCCACACGGTCTACAGCTCGCAATTCGGTCCGGTGGTGCAATGGCCGGGAAAACTGAACTGGGACGGGCAATACGCCTTCAGCCTGCGGGATGCCAACCTGGGCAACGACCGCGTGCTGGCGCAGTGGTACGCGATGAACCGCGCCGGTAGCCTCAAGGAACTGCAAGCCTCAGTGCACACCTTGCAAGGCATCCCGTGGGTCAACACCCTGGCGGCGGATGATCAGGGGCAGAGCCTGTACATGAATCTGTCGGTGGTGCCCAACGTGAGTGCGCAAAAGCTGGCGCAATGCAGCGATCCCCGCGCCGGTTTGCAGTTGATCGTGCTTGATGGCGCCCACAGCGCTTGTGCCTGGGACATCGACCCGCGTGCCGCCCAGGCCGGTATTTTTCCGGCGGATCAGTTGCCGCAGCTGGAGCGTAGGGACTATGTACAGCACTCCAATGATTCGGCGTGGATGGCCAACCCCAAGTCCCCGTTGAGCGGTTTTTCGCCGGTGATCAGCCAGGAGCAGATTGCCCTGGGGCCGCGCTCGCGCTTTGCCTTACAGCGCTTGCAGGCGCTGGACAAACACCCAATTAGCGCAGCCTCCCTGGAAAACATGGTGATGGACAATCAGGTCTACCTGGCCAGCCAAGTGATGCCCGACCTGCTGAAATTTTGTGGCGAAAGCCTGGGCGCAGATGCGCCAGCCCTGAAACCGGTCTGCGCAAGCCTGAAAAACTGGGACCAGCGCGCCAACCTGGACAGTGGGCTGGGGCTGATGCATTTCATCAATGTGATGGACCAGATGCAGCAAGTACCTGAACGGTGGCGCATCGATTTTGACCCGCAGCAACCGCAAACTACGCCGCGCGGCCTGGCGATTGAGCGGGCGTCGGTGGCCAAGGCGTTGCGTGAAGCGATGCTGGCATCGGTCGCTGAAGTTACCAGGCTTGGGCTGAGCGAGAGCAGTCGTTGGGGCGATATCCAGGTGTCTGGCACCACGCCGATCCACGGTGGGCCGCAAGAATTGGGGGTGTATAACGCGATGCAGAGTGTACCCAGGGACGACGGCAAGCGTGAGGTGGTCAGCGGCAGCAGTTACTTGCAGATTGTCACCTTCGACGACAAGGGGCCGCAGGCCCAGGGCGTGCTGGCGTTCTCGTTGTCCAGCGACCCGGCCTCAACGTATTCGAAGGACCAGACCCAGGCGTTTTCCGAGAAAAAGCTCAGCCCGTTGCCCTTTACCGAGCAGCAGATTGCAGCGGACCCGCAGTATCAGGTGCGGGTGATCAGCGAGAAGGATGGGGCCGGGCGTTAGAGCGTACCGGCCCGGTGATCGTGCATGGAAGGGGTATTCACTCTCGAAGCAGTTGCGCCACTGCCGCGAAAGCCTTGTTGCGACGTTCATCCCAATCGCCGCGAATCACCGCAAATGGCTGTTGATGCAGTTCCAGCCACCGCTGGCTGGCCTGGAAGAAAGCCTGGCGATCTGCCAGTTTCGGTTGGCAGCGCTGCCCGTCATCGGCCCAGCCGACATCTTCCGGGGACAGCAGCAAATGCAGGTCATAGTGGCGAGCCAGCAGCTCGCGGTCGAGCCATTCAGGGTAGTCGCCGAACAGCGTCTGGCTCCACAGTTTGTTGGTCAGCAGGTGGGTGTCGAGGATCAATAACGCTGGCTGTTCAGCGCGGGCCGTATCTTCCCAGGCCAGTTGGCCGCGGGCGATTTCAGGGATATCCGCCAAGGTGGTATCGCGCTGAAAGTGATCGATGAAGTACCGAACAAATTCTCCCACCAATACCCCGCCGAAATGCGTTTGCAACTGCTCGGCCAACCAGCTTTTACCGCTGGATTCGGGACCTGCCATGACCACCACTTTCATGTGCGCAACGCCGGCTCAGCCCGCCATTCCCGCCAACCCTGCATGGCGATCACGGTGAACAAGGCGTAAAGGGCCGCCGTGAGGTACAGGCCCTTATAGAGAAACAACCCGACAAAAATCACGTCGACGGCAATCCACAACGGCCAGCATTGCACACGTTTCTGCGCCATCCACATTTGCGCCACCAGGCTGAAACCGGTCAAGGCTGCGTCTAGCCAGGGTTGTGCGGCATCGGTCCAATGCGCCATGGCGGCGCCCAGCAACAGGCTGCCTACCGCGCCAATCGTCAGGTGCAGGAGGATCGGTTGGGCGCCAAGGCTGGTCACCTGACGACCCTGTTTAGCCTCGCCGGCCCGTGTCCATTGCCACCAGCCGTAGAGCTGCAGGCCGGCGTAGATCACCTGCAGCAGCATGTCCGAATACAGCTTTACCTCGAAAAAAACCCAGGTGTAGAGCAATACCATCACCAGGCCGATGGGCCAGCACCAGGGGTTCTGCTTGACTGTCAACCAGACGGCGATCACCCCCAGGGCGGCGGCAAACAGTTCAAGCCCGGACATGGGGATTCCTTGGGATATTCGAAGAGGGGGGCGATTGTAACCACAGGTGGGCTTGGCGCAAAGGTATGCAGGGAGGTGCACGTTGCGGCAAAGCGGGCCTGTTGTGGCAAAGGGGCTTGTTGTGGCAAAGCTGGCTTGTTGTGGCGAGCGGGCTTGCCCGCGTTGGAGTGCGCAGCACTCCCTGGCCGGTTGCTGTGATCTATCAGAAAGACCGCAGTGATTGGTTTTTGGGCTGCTACGCAGCCCAACGCGGGCAAGCCCGCTCGCCACAACAAGCCCGCTCGCCACAGGGGAGGCAACCTTCCTAGACCTTGAACTGGCGCAGCAACCCGTTTAACTCCTCGCTCAAGCCCTTCAAGTGCGTACTGGCAACACTCGATTGCTGCGCCGCCAGTGCCGTACTGTGAGAAAGCCCAGCGGCCTGGGTGACGTTCTGGTTGATGTCTTCCACCACATGGGCCTGTTGCAGGGTGGCGCTGGCAATCGAGGCGTTCAGGCCATTGAGGTTGCGCAGGGCCTGGCCGATGGCAGTCAGGCTGGCACCGGCCTGGCCGGCTTGTTCGATGGTCAGTTGTGATGCCTGGTGGCTGTCGCTGATCACCTGGACTGCCGCTTCGGAATGGCCTTGCAGGCGCTCGATCATGCTCTGGATTTCTGCTGTGGATTTTTGTGTGCGCTGGGCCAGCAGGCGCACTTCGTCGGCGACCACGGCAAAACCACGGCCTTGTTCACCCGCGCGGGCCGCTTCGATGGCGGCGTTGAGGGCCAGCAGGTTGGTCTGGTCGGCGATGGAGCGGATCACCTCCAGTACGCCGCCAATCTGGGTGCTTTCCGAGGACAGGGTCCGGATCACTTCGACCGCCTGGCTGATGGTGTTGGACAGTGCATCAATCTGCTGCAGGCTGCCGTCGATGTTGACCTGGCCTTGTTCGGCCTGGACCTGGGCATCGCGCATTTCGCTGGCGGCATGCTCGGCATTCTTGGCCACGTCCTGCACGCCATAGGTCACTTCATTGATGGCAGTGGCCACCAGCTCCATCTGCTGGGACTGTTGCTGGCTGCGGTCATGGGCGGCGCTGGCATTGCTGCCCAGCTCTGAGGACGACTGGCCCAAGGCATTGGCGCAGGTCTGCAATTGGCTGACCACCTGGCGCAGCTTGGTGGTGAAGCTATTGAAGTGCCGGGACAGTTGGGTGACTTCGTCCTGGCCGTGGGTGTCCAGACTGCGGGTCAGGTCGCTTTCGCCGCTGGCGATATTGGCCATGGCGTTCACTGCTTCCTGGAGCGGCCTCACGATGCTGCGGGCGATCAGCGACACCAGCAGGGCCATGATCAGGGCAATGCCCAGGCCGATGATCGAGGTCTTCCACACCTGGCCCTGAAACTGGGCTTGCACGTCATCCACGTAGACGCCTGAACCGATGATCCAGCCCCACGGCTGGAACAACTGGATATAGGAGGTTTTTGCCACTGGGTCAGCCGCGCCGGGTTTTGGCCAGCGGTAGTTGACCATGCCGGCGCCCTTGGCCTTGGCCAGGCTGACAAACTCGTTGAACACGGCAAAGCCGTCCGGATCACGAATGGCCGACAGGTTCTGGCCATCCAGCTTCGGGTTGGCCGGGTGCATCACCATCATTGGCGTCAGGTCGTTGATCCAGAAATAGTCGTCATGGTCGTAACGCAGGCCACGTACCACGCTCAAGGCTTGTTTTTGCGCCGCGTCTCGGGTCAAGACGCCGGTGGTTTCAAGGGTGTGGTAATACGTCAGTATCCCGTTGGTGGTTTCCACCACATGCTGGGTCTGTTGGCTCTTGGCCTGATACAGATCGTCATGGATCTGCTTGAGCATCAGCAAACCCAGGGTCAGCAGCATTAACACGGCGACTATCAGGATCAGCCAGAGGCGCCGGCTGATCGACATATTGCGCAAGCTGTTCATAGTCATGTCACTCCGTGTTCTTATAATTGTTGGCGCAGTAATCGACTGCCCAAGCGATAACGCGAAGCGAAATTCGGGCTTGTCTGATAGGCTTTCGGCCCGGAATCAAAAAACCTGAGTCCTGCTGATTTTTCACAGAATTTTTGCAGTTCGGCCTTGATCCTGCGCGCTGCGATTTTAGCGTGCTCATCGTTAGTGAACGTCTAGAAAATATCAACGAGGCATGCGGTCGCATGACCTTATGGGGGAATAATGGATCTTTGGACTGCCGTACAGGCATTGATACTTGGAGTTGTCGAAGGACTGACGGAGTTTTTGCCGATCTCCAGTACCGGTCACCAGATTATCGTCGCCGACTTGCTCAACTTCGGTGGCGAACGGGCCATGGCGTTCAACATCATCATCCAGCTCGGCGCCATCCTCGCGGTGGTCTGGGAGTTCCGGCGCAAGATCCTCGATGTGGTCATCGGCTTGCCGATCCAGCGCAATGCCCAGCGTTTTACCATCAACCTGTTGATCGCCTTTATGCCGGCAGTGGTGTTGGGGGTGATTTTTGCCGACCTGATCCACGAGTACCTGTTCAATCCGATCACCGTGGCCACCGCGCTGGTGGTGGGCGGCATCATCATGTTGTGGGCTGAACGCCGGCAGCATGAAATCCATGCCGAAAGTGTCGACGACATCACCTGGAAAGACGCTTTGAAAGTCGGTCTTGCCCAGTGCCTGGCAATGATTCCGGGAACTTCACGTTCCGGCTCGACCATCATTGGCGGCCTGCTGTTTGGCCTGTCACGCAAGACCGCCACCGAGTTCTCGTTCTTTCTGGCAATGCCGACCATGGTTGGCGCGGCGGTGTACTCGGGCTACAAGTACCGTGACCTGTTCCAGCCGGATGACCTGCCGGTGTTCGCCATTGGTTTTGTCACCTCGTTCATCTTCGCGATGATCGCGGTCAAGGGTTTGCTAAAGTTCATCGCCAGCCACAGTTACGCGGCGTTTGCCTGGTATCGCATTGCCTTCGGCCTGTTGATCCTGGCGACCTGGCAGTTCGGCTGGATTGATTGGGCGGCGGCCAAAGCTTGAACACCCTGAATAACAACGGCATTCAACATCCGCGCCTCAAGGCCTTGGTGTTTGTGCTGTTGTGTGCCGTGCCGCTGTTTGGCTCGGCATCGCTTGGGTATCGCGGTGTTTCGCTGATCCCGCTGGTGGCCTATGGCGCGGTCAGCCTGGTCACGTTTTTCCTGTACTGGAGCGACAAGCGCAAGGCCCGCAGCGACAGCTGGCGTACCCCGGAAAAATTCCTCCATACCCTGGAACTGGCTGGCGGTTGGCCAGGTGCGCTGATTGCCCAGCAGGTGTTTCGCCACAAGACGCGCAAGGTGTCTTATCAAGTGGTGTTCTGGTTGATCGTCTTGCTGCACCAAGTGTTCTGGATCGATCAACTGTTCCTGGGTGGCATGTTGCGATCAGTGTTCTAGCAACAGCCCAACCTGCGTGCGCTTGGGCAGCTTGCTGACCACCAGTTGGTGGGAGCGCTGCAACAAACCACGCAGCTCCTCGCCGCCCAACGGGTAGGGTGTTTCCATGATGATCCATTGCGCCCGTGCCAAGTAAGGCGCCGGGTGAATCCCAGGGCGGTCCACATGGCCGAGGAATAGCTCTTTGTCGACCTTGAACGCGAGAGACTCGCCCCGCAGGTTCTGCAACGCAAACATCTTGTTTCCGGCAATCGAAAACACCCGCACGCCGCCCCACTTGTAATCCTCTCGCGCACCGGGCAAGCCCAGGCAAAAGCGTGCGACATCTTCTTCAGTCATTTTCTTCGCGCTCATAGCTGTCGCTCTCCACAACCTTTGAAGGCATGATCCAAGTAGTCGATCCAGGCGCGCACTGCCGGCGACACACCGCGTCGATGCGGGTAAACAGCTTGCAGCCAGCCGCCGGGCAGTGACCATTGCGGCAACAGTTGCACAAGCTGGCCGCTTTCCAGTTCCTGCTCGCAATACATCATGGGTAACACGGTAAAACCCAGGCCGGCGAGGGTGCTGGCCTTGCGCACGACAAAGTCATCGATGCCTAGCCGCGCTTCCATCACCAAATCGCAACGGTTGCCATCGGGATCGAGCATACGCAGGTGGACCATGCGGTCAGCTTCCAGCGCGCCGAGCACCGGCAGCTGCTTGAGGTCTTCCAGTGTCTTGATCTGGCGGTTGCGCACAAAGTCGGGGCTGGCGACCATTACGGCCTGTGCCTGGCGCAGACGGCGGGTCACCAGCAACGGGTCTTCATCCCCCAAGTCCCGCACTCGCAGGGCGACGTCGATACCTTCGGCCACCAGGTCGACGCGACGATTGATCAGCATCATTTCCAGCTGCACCAGCGGATACGTCGCGAGGAATTCGGCCACTACCGTGGGCAGGATTTCGTGGGCCAGGCCTACCGGGCAACTCACCCGCAGGCGGCCCCGAGGCTCACTGGACATGCTGGCGACGGCTTCGTCGGCCATTTCCGCTTCCAGTAGCATCGCCTGGCAGTGCACCAGATAGCGTTCGCCGACGGCGGTCAGGGTCAACTGGCGGGTGGTGCGTTGCAACAAGCGCGCGCCAAGGCGTTCTTCCAGCTCGGCGATGCGCCGGGAGAGCCGTGATTTCGGGATACCCAGCAAGCGTCCTGCGGCCGCGAAGCCACCGGCTTCCACCACCTTGGCGAAATAATAGAGGTCATTGAGATCTTGCATGGCGCGCCTATTGTCCTGTCAGTGGGACGAACTATCGCATTTTAACCCGCTAATCGGCTATTGGATTCATCTGTAGGATTGTCAGCACTTGATCGCCCCGTGCGATCCTCACTTGGAGATCCCACATGAAACTCTTGCATATCGATTCCAGCATCCTGGGCGACAACTCGGTGTCCCGTCAGTTGAGCGCTGGCGTGGTCAAGGCCTGGCAAGCCGCCGAGCCAGGTATTGAAGTGACCTACCGCGACCTGGCCAGCGATGCCATCAGCCATTTCTCTGGCGTCACCCTGGGTGCTCTGGGCACCGCCGCTGAATTGCGTGATGCCGTGCAAAAACACGAAGCCGACCTGAGCGCATCGACCTTGGCTGAGTTTCTCGCCGCCGACGCCGTGGTATTGGCCGCACCGATGTACAACTTCACCATCCCGACCCAGTTGAAAGCCTGGATCGACCGTATCGCCGTTGCCGGCCAGACCTTCCGCTACACCGAAGCCGGCCCTGAAGGCCTGTGCGGCAACAAGAAGGTGATCATCGTTTCCACCGCAGGCGGCCTGCACGTCGGCCAGTCTACTGGCGTGGCTCACGAAGACTACCTGAAAGTGCTGCTGGGCTTCCTCGGTATCACCGACATCGAGTTCGTCCGTGCCCACGGGCTTGCTTACGGTGACGAAGTGCGTGGCAAGGCGCTGAACGATGCCAATATGCTGATCAGCGAGCAATTGTTCGTCGCTGCGTAAGACTTGTGTAAATTTCACCGCGACTCGATATCAATCTGAATCGAGCCGTCTAAACTCTGTATTCTGGTGGCCTGAAAGCGGCCGGAGTACGGAGTTTTTTGTTTTATCCGGGCGTATTTGGCTCAGGTTATGCAATCCAAGGTCATATCACCCGAGCCTGAGTGCAATGATCATGGGTTTTTTTAATCGACACGCAGGCGTCACGCAACAAAGGTGGACATCCCCATGATGCGTCTTTGTGCAGTCTTGCTTCTTTCTTTGTTCGGTGGCCTCGTTTCAGTGCAGGCCGCGCCAGCACCGCACCCCCACTGGAGTGTGGGCTATCACCGCATGAGCTTTCTCGATCCGCTGGATTTACAGCCGATGAGCGCTATAGCCTTTTACCCGTCCACCGGCCAGGAACAGACCAGCCAAGTGGGCGCCTATCGCATCGCCGCCACGCAAGACTCCAAGATTGCCATTGGCCGTTTCCCGATGTTGATGCTTTCCCATGGCAACACCGGCACACCGCTGGCCCTGCATGATTTGGCCACGTCCCTGGCGCGCAAGGGCTTTGTGGTGGTGGCGGTGTTGCACCCCGGTGACAACTACAAGGATCACAGTCGCCTGGGCACCTTGAGCAATCTGTTTGGACGGCCGATCCAGATTTCCGAAGCGATCACCGCAACCCTGGGCGATTCGATGCTGTCGCCCTTCGTCAACGTCGACCAAGTAGGAGTAATCGGCTATTCGGCAGGTGGTGAGACGGCGCTGATCCTGGCGGGTGCCAAACCTGATTTTGACCGGCTGCGGCGCTATTGCCAGCAACGTCCCGAAGACCGTGACGCCTGCACCACCAAGGGCGAGCTGATTGTTGATCGCGATGACTTGCAGCCCCAGGCCGACTCTCGTATCCACGCTTTGATGCTGATGGCGCCGCTGAGCTTGATGTTTGGCCGTCATACCCTGGCCGACGTGCATGTCCCGGTGCTGCTCTACAGCGGCGACGGCGATAAGCTGGTGGCGGTGGACAAGAATGCAGCCGCCCTGGCGCGCAAGCTGCCGGAACCGCCGGACTTCAAGTTGCTGGCCGGGGCAGGGCACTTCATCTTCATGGCGCCCTGTGATGAGGACCAACTGGCGGCCATGCCGACCGTGTGCACCGATGCCGATGGTGTCGATCGTGAAGGCATTCACCGCAACCTGATCTCCGAGACCGGACGTTTTTTCAGCCACACCCTCGGGCAATCCAGCCGTGCCGGCATGCAGACGGCGGATCAGTAAGCACGGCGCTTGAGCAGCAAGGTCAGGCCCAGGCCGGTGACCGAGAGTAGGGCGGCAAAGAAGAAAATCCACGAATACCCCAGGTTCAACGCCACCGCGCCCATCAGCGGCCCGGCAATCGCCAGCGCCAGATCGAAGAACACTGCATAGGCACTCAAGCCTGCGCCGCGACTACTGCTGGGCACCTGCTTGATCGCCTCGACACCCAGCGCCGGATACACCAGCGATAGGCCAAAACCGGTCAGCCCCGCGCCAATCAGCGCGACGCCGGTGGACGGTGCCAGCCAGAGCAGCACCAGGCCCACGGTTTCGAGGGTCATGCACGCAATCGCTGCGGTAAACCCGCCGAAGCGGCTGATGCTGGAGATGAACAGCAGCCGGGAAACGATGAAGCAAATACCAAATACTGTCAGGCACCACGCGGCGCCGGTCCAGCCACGGCTCAGGTAGTACAGGGTGATGAACGTGGTCAGGGTGCCGTAGCCAATCGATGCCAGGCATAGGCTGGCGCCGAAAGGGGCAATGCGCCCAAACACTGCCCAGAACGGCAAGCGCTCCCCGCGTACCACCGGTACCGACGGTTTGCTGCGGATCAGCAGCAGGCCCAAGGCCGCCAGTGCGAACAGGGCCGGTCCTAGACTGGTGTAGCCGTATTGGGCAACCATCACCACCCCCAGCGGTGCGCCAATGGCAATGGCGCCGTAGGAAGCGATCCCGTTCCAGGAAATCGAGCGTGCGGTGTGTTCGGCGCCGACCTGGCCCATGCACCAACTGATGGTACCAACACCGATCAAGCCTTGGGCCACACCCAGCAACAGTCGGCCGACGATCAGGATGCTCAGGCTCAACAGTGGTGTGCCGTCCAGTAGCGTGGCGATCCACGTCAGCACGCCGCTGATCAGAATGCCGCTCAAACCCAGCACAATCGCCCGTTTGGTTCCGACAGTGTCTGACATGCGCCCGGCCATGGGCCGACTGAGCAGCGTCGCCAAGTATTGCGAACCGATGGTCACTCCGGCGATCACGGCGCTGAAGCCCAGTTGCTCGTGAACATAACCGGGGATCACTGCAATAGGCAGGCCGATGCAGATGAAGGCGATGAAGGTGTAGAACACAATGGAGACGATCTGCAGGGTGATCGACAGTGAGCTGGGGGAGGCGGGCATGGGAGCTCATTCGCGGGCAGGCGGTGAGCGCATCATGGCGTGGGTGTAGAAGAAAAGGAAGCTGGCTAACTAATTTGTGCTGTACTTGAGGGCCTCGACGCAGCCCCGGACAGAAATGCAAAAGCCCCGTCACAGTGGACAGGGCTTTTTCTTGCAGCTAAGAGCTAATCGCTGCCCTTAAAACACCACACCCTGGCTACGCAGGTAATCGTCATAGGTGCCGCTGAAGTCGATCACGCCACTTGGGCTCAGCTCGATGATGCGGGTGGCCAGGGACGAAACGAACTCACGGTCGTGGCTGACGAAGATCAGCGTGCCCGGATAGTTTTCCAGCGCCAGGTTCAGCGCTTCAATGGATTCCATATCCAAGTGGTTGGTCGGTTCGTCCATGATCAGCACGTTAGGCTTTTGCAGGATCAGCTTGCCGAACAGCATGCGACCTTGTTCACCACCGGAGATGACCTTGACCGACTTGAGGATATCGTCGTTGGAAAACAGCATGCGGCCCAGGGTGCCGCGAACTACTTGTTCGCCTTCCTTGGTCCAGCGGCCCATCCAGTCGAACAGGTTGGATTCATCTTCGAAGTCCGAAGCGTGGTCCTGGGCGTAGTAGCCGATTTCTGCCGCATCGGTCCACTTCACGCTACCGGCATCCGGGCTCAGCTCATTGACCAGGGTACGCAGCAGGGTGGTCTTGCCGATACCGTTCGGGCCAATGATCGCCACGCGCTCGCCGGCTTCAACGTTGAAGCTGAAGTCTTTGAACAGTGGCTTGCCATCAAAGCCCTTGGCCATGCGTTCGACGATGACCGCCTGGCGATGGAGCTTTTTGGTCTGCTCGAAGCGGATGAATGGACTGACCCGGCTCGACGGTTTGACTTCGGCCAGGTGGATCTTGTCGATCTGCTTGGCACGGGAGCTGGCTTGCTTGGATTTTGAGGCGTTGGCCGAGAAGCGGCTAACAAATGATTGCAGCTCGTTGATCTGAGCTTTCTTCTTGGCGTTGTCCGACAGCAGTTGCTCGCGCGATTGGGTCGCGACGGTCATGTACTCGTCATAGTTGCCTGGGAACAGGCGCAGCTCACCGTAGTCCAGGTCGGCCATGTGGGTGCAGACGCTGTTCAGGAAGTGACGGTCGTGAGAGATGATGATCATCAGGCTCGAGCGTTGGGTCAGGATATTTTCCAGCCAGCGGATGGTGTTGATGTCCAGGTGGTTGGTGGGCTCGTCGAGCAGCAGTACTTCCGGATCGGAAAACAGTGCCTGGGCCAACAGAACGCGCAATTTCCAGCCTGGAGATACTTCACTCATCGGGCCGTTGTGCTGCTCGATGCCGATACCCAGGCCCAGCAGCAGTTCACCGGCGCGGGATTCGGCGGTGTAGCCGTCCATCTCGGCGAACTCGGTTTCCAGCTCGGCGACGGCCATGCCGTCTGCCTCGGTCATTTCCGGCAGCGAATAGATGCGGTCGCGCTCAGCCTTGACCTTCCACAGCTCCTCGTGGCCCATGATCACGGTGTCAAGCACGGTGAATTCTTCATAGGCGAACTGGTCCTGGCGCAGTTTACCCAGGCGCACGTTCGGCTCCAGCATGACCTGGCCACCCGACGGCTCCAGATCGTCACCGAGAATTTTCATGAAGGTCGACTTGCCGCAACCGTTGGCCCCGATCAGGCCATAACGGTTGCCAGCGGCGAACTTGACCGAAACGTTCTCGAAGAGCGGCTTGGCGCCGAACTGCATGGTGATGTTAGCTGTGGAGATCAATTACTTTACCTATCAATGGGTTGCGACAGCGCTGATGGCGCCTGGACCATTCCTGGGGCATTCCGGGACTGGACCAGTCTGAGCATGAGCTTGGGCCAGCGGGCATACGTCGACAGCGACATCAAGGCATGAAGCCCCGTCGCTGAGCAGAATATATGGGTGCATGTTGGAATTTGGCGCGCATTGTCGCATATGTGGGGCGTGAGTTGTATGGCGGGGTGGAGTGGATGTTGAGGGCAGTTGTCTTCCCCGGAGTTTTGCCCTGTCAGGCGAATGCAGCGAAGGTCAATCCTGTGGTCTGGTCCTTGAAGGTAAAACAGCGGAGCTTGCGGATAGATATCTCACTAAGTTCGACGAAAACCCCTACAAAGTCAGCGTAATTACATCAATAAGTGTCAGAAAGCCAGATTTTTTTCAGTTTCGTATTGATGACAGTTGAACATCTCAAGGGCCTCGCTTATTTTGCGTTTGTTCGCCCTACAGTGATGGCTCTTTACCGGTTCAGGGATGGCGAGGCTTTCGGTGTAGGGCGAACCTCTTCATGTCGCAATGACAGAAAACACCTTATAAGCGTCAGATGCAGATGCAGATGCAGATGCAGATGCAATGGAAATGCACCTCCGGATGCGCCCTGCCGGGCGCACCCAAAAAAAAGCCCGCTGGGGAGCGGGCCAAGGGATTCACTTGAGGAGTAGATTTCACCCTATAGCGGTAAAGGTGAATAGTTTGTGAAAGCGATGTCGCAAGAACGAATACCCCATACCCTCACTATTTACGTACAAAGGTGCGCATGGTTTGCCCCCGCTCGGTGCTGAAGCACGTTGGCCTTGGCATGCCCTCATCGGCGGCAATAAACACAAAGTGATCCCCATCCAATCGATAACTCGCCAGCAATTGCTTGCCCGCATCGGCGCCCATTGAATCCACCCAGATGATGGTCTTGGGCGTCGTACTGGCGTCGAGGGTAAAGCTGCCTGCCAGTAACACCTCGCCGCCAAGGGTAACGACCCGAAATTGATCGCCACTGATGGTGGTCAGGGCGCCGGGAGCGCTGTGTTCATCTACCGGGTTGATCACGCCGCTGTCTTCCAGTGCGGTCTGTTCCCATTCTCCCTGGAGAGCCAATTGGTCATGGTGGCTGGCGCCGTGGAAAGGCTGGTTTGAGGGGGATGACATGCAAAATTCCTTTTTTGATGAGCCGTTAGTAGCGGGAGCAGTTCGACAGCGATGAAGCGAATTTTTGAGAATGCGCTCAAAAATGAGTGCCAGTTGGGGTTTTCCCTTTTACTGGCGGACATTTAACGCGTTTTTGACATACGCTAAGCATAATGCCCCGTTGCTTGTCGTCTACGCTCATGAATCTCAGGCATGACATTCGTATGCCTGAAAGGAAAAAATCTTCACGGGCCTGGAATCTTTTCTACGACGGGAGGGTCGGATGCCCCGTCGGCGCGACTGCGTATGTCTGGTGTTCAGGGCGTTGTCCCTGTGTTTTCAGTCAGTTATTAAGATCTAGCGTGTTTTGGATGTTGAATGTCCATTTTTTAGGGTGTAACAATTTTGAATAAAACTCCCCAGCTCCAAACCCATGCTGCATCGGACGAAATTGATTTGTTTGAACTGTTTCACTCTATTTGGCGGCAAAAGAAACTGGTTATTGGCTGTACGCTTTTCGCGGGGCTTGTGGGAGTTGGTTACGCACTATTGGCGCCGCGGGAATATCAGGTCAGCAGCGTTCTGCGCCCGGCGGCGATCAACGAGTTGGACGCGCTAAACCGTTCTGAAGTCTATAAGTTGCCGCCTGCGGATGCGCTGGCCAAAGTGGGTACGCAACTGGATTCCTACGAGGCTCGCTTGAGCTTTTTCAAGGCTAACCAAGCCTTGTTCAAGGAGTTTCAGCGGCCGGGGCAGAGCCTTGAGCAGAGTTTCGAGGCGTTTAATCGCGACTCTATCAAGCTGATTTTGCCTGATCCGAAAAAATCCGACTCCCTGAGCAGCTATATCCGCCTGGAGTTGCAGTACCCCACTGATATTGACGGGGTTGCGATTCTCAACGGGTTTGTCGACTACGCAGTTGCCGCTGAGCGTGAGCAAGTCGGAGCCGATCTTAAAGTGATCGTCAACAACCGCCTCACTGAACTCAAAGGCAAGATTGACGCCGCTCGCTCCAATTACGAAACCGACAAGGCGTCGAAAATCGCCAAGTTGCTGGAGGGCGACAAGCTCAAGCGGGCGCAGCTGGAAGACGAACTCGGCGCATTGCGTCTGCAGATGAAAATGGAACGCTCCAATCGCCTGGCGGAGCTGGCCGAGGCGATCTCGATTGCCAAGTCCATGGGCATCAAAAGCCCGACGACGCCGTCGTCCATGGCTGATGCGGGGCGCAGTGGCTCAAGTCAGGTCATGCGTACCGAGGTCAATAATCAGCGGATTCCGCTGTACTTCATGGGTACCGATGCCCTTGAGGCCGAACGCACCGCGTTGCAACAACGCACCAGCGACGACTTCACCAACAGCCGCGTTGCCGAAATTGGCAAGGAGCTGCAATTGCTGGAGGTCAACCGCCAGGTTGAGGTGCTGAATAAACGTGGGAATGAAGATATCTTCCTGCAGGATGTTGAGCCCTTGCGTGCCGAAGTGGCGCGCTTACGAAGCCTGAACATCGATATGAGCAGCTTGAAACTGGTGACGATCGACCGTCGCGCCCAAGAGCCGCTAAGCCCGATCAAGCCGAAGAAAATCCTGGTGGTGGCCCTAAGCCTGGTGGCCGGCTTGGTGCTGGGGATCATGGTTGCACTGATTCGTCATTTCATCCTGATGCGCCGGGAAGCGGTACCGTACTCGCCGTTGGATGATCATCGTTTTTCCCGCCGTGAGCGCAAGGATGATGAGCCTCTGAGCTGATCAACTCTCGCCGCCCACTGGGTCGGCGTGAAGATCCCGGGCTGCCTCGCAGCCCGGCGCGATACCGGCTAGCTCACCTTCGAGCTACCGTCGATCACAGTTGCTGGGCACCGTTTCACAATTCATAGTTAACCTTTGGTTACAGTCTATGGCTAAAATAACAGCCAATGGCCATGGTCAGGATTGTCACAGAGCCTGCCACATTGCCTGTTTGCCGAATTGTGTTTTCAGGAGCTGCTTATTTAATCCTCGGCCGTCGTGGGCACGCAGGAGCAGCCGGTTCTCTTCTGACGTGTGACGAATGCCCTTGAAACTCATCATTGTTGCTCTCTACGTTGTCTCCATTGCGTATGTACACCTGCGTGGCCGGGTGCGACATAAACTTGGCCGCCAATTAAGCGATCACTCGACCTTCCTGGCTCCGATTAATTGTTTTCTCTACCTGTTCTCCAAATTGCCCAGCCGGCCCTATCTGTCGCCCAGTGACTTTCCTGACCTGAGCCCGCTTCAGGAGCATTGGGAAGAAATTCGCCAGGAAGGCCAGAACCTGATGCGGGCAGGGGAGATCAAGCGCTCGGACCAATACGACGACGTGGGTTTCAACTCGTTCTTCAAGTCGGGCTGGAAGCGTTTCTATCTGAAGTGGTATGGCGACAGCCATCCGTCGGCCATGAAGTTGTGCCCGCGCACTACCGAGTTGGTGCAAGGCATCAGTTCGATCAAGGCAGCGATGTTTGCCGAGTTGCCACCGGGCTCCAAGCTGGTGCGCCATCGAGACCCGTATGCGGGTTCCTATCGCTACCATTTAGGCCTCGATACGCCCAACGACCCGGGCTGCTACATCGACGTTGACGGTGAAAGCTACTACTGGCGTGACGGTGAGCCGGTGATGTTCGACGAGACCTACATCCACTATGCGCAAAACACCACGCAACAGAACCGCATCATTTTGTTCTGCGATATCGAACGGCCGATGAAATACCGCTGGGCTGCAGCGTTCAACCGTTGGTTCAGTCGCAATGTCATGGCGGCTGCCGGTTCGCCCAATGAAGCCGGTGATAAGACCGGTGGTTTGAACCGTGCCTTTACTCGGCTGTACAAGATCCGCTTGCGGGGCAAAGAGCTGAAAAAGCGTAATCGCACCCGCTATTACCTGGAAAAGTGGGCGATCTTTGCCGGTCTGGCAGCGATTTTTCTTCTGGTCTGAGATCGCGTGTCGGAAAAGTCGTGTTACACCTAAAGAGAAACTATTTAGTTACCAAAGCCGAACCCTGGGCGTAGCGTGTTATCGAACGCAGGTATTCCTCGCCACAGAGAGGCTTTGTCATGAACACCCATGTGCGCAACCTTGCAGTACTGGCTTTGGGCCTCGCGCTGACCTCGCTGGTACAGGCGCAAAATCTGCCTGGCAACAACAATCCCTACAACAGCCCCATTCATCGGGCCAATCCCAACAGCATGCAGGGCACCCAGCCCAATTCCCCCGCCATTCGTGGAACCAACGTCACTCCGGTGCCTCGGCCACCGACCCTGGAAAATGGCGGGATCGGTAACCGTTATCCGCAGCGCGATGCCACGCCCACTCGTCCTGCAACCCAACCGCAGGCGCCGACCCGTGACGCCAATGGCAATCGCCAGCCTTGAGTGTGTGAACCGAACAAGGAAACCCACGGTATGTTTCTACGCAAAACCCTTTTAGTGACATTCTGCGCCAGCGCCTTGCTGCCCCTGGTGCATCCTGTTTACGCTGCCGATACCCAGCAGTTCCCCAGCGAGCAGGGCAGTGTCACGGCCACCCCAATTGTCAAAGGCCTGGACCATCCGTGGGCGGTGGCGTTCCTGCCGGATAAGCAGGGTTTCCTGGTCACCGAACGGCCCGGCCACCTGCGTTTTATCAGCCCAGACGGCAAGTTGTCGGCGCCCTTGAGTGGTGTGCCGCAAGTATGGGCCAAAGGGCAGGGCGGTTTGCTGGATGTGGTGCTGTCGCCTGACTTCAAGCAGGATCGGATGGTCTACCTGTCCTATGCCGAAGGCGGCGGCAAGGGTGGCACCGCTGGCACTGCTGTAGGGCGCGGGCGCCTGGCCGACGACCTGAGTGGTTTGAAGGACTTCCAGGTCATCCTTCGCCAGGAACCCAAGCTGTCCACCGGCAATCACTTCGGTTCGCGGCTAGTATTTGATCGCGATGGCTATCTGTTCGTAACCCTTGGGGAAAACAACGACCGTCCTACGGCCCAGAACCTGGACAAGTTGCAGGGCAAGGTCGTACGAATCTTCCCCGACGGGCGTGTGCCAGACGATAACCCGTTTGTTGGCCAGGAAGGTGCCAGGCCCGAAATCTGGTCCTATGGGCAGCGTAATCCTCAAGGCGCCGCCCTTAATCCGTGGAGCGGCACGCTGTGGGAAAACGAGCACGGCCCTCGCGGCGGTGATGAAATCAACATCATCGAGCGGGGCAAGAACTACGGTTGGCCATTGGCGACCCATGGCATCAACTATTCCTTGCTGCCCATTCCCGAAGCCAAGGGCAAGACAGCCGAAGGCACCGTCGCGCCTCATCATGTGTGGGAGAAATCACCGGCCATCAGCGGCATGGCGTTCTATGACGCCGACCGTTTCAAGGCCTGGCAGCACAATCTGTTTATCGGCACATTGGCCAGCCAGGAGTTGATTCGCTTGCAGTTCGATGGCGACAAGGTGGTGCATGAAGAACGCTTGCTGGGGGATTTGAAAGCGCGCATACGGGATGTGCGGCAGGGGCCGGATGGCTTTTTGTATGTCCTGACGGATGCGAATGACGGTGTGCTGTATCGGGTTGGACTGAACCAGGATTGAGCCGCAAGCCGCAAGCCGCAAGCTTGAAGCTTGCGGCCCCGCAATCCCGTGTTCATCAGCGGCGCTGACCCACTCACCCTTGTTGGCAAAGTAGCGATAGATACTTTTCCTGGATATGCCGGCGTTTTTCACCAGAAGTTCCATGCCCGCGGATGGGCAGACCTTAGCCCCCCCATGGTGTAAGCTCGTGGACTATTCGGATGCGACCTATTGCGAGCCCTATGCCGTCGTTCTTCAAACGCTCCCTGTTGCCCAAGCTGCGTGGTTTTCCCCTCACTACCGACGCCATCGAGGTGCTGTCCGGTGCCGCCGAGTTTCGCCGGTGCCTGCTGGAAAAAATCGCCCAGGCCACCCAGCGCATCTACATCGTTGCGTTGTACCTGCAACAGGATGAGGCCGGCCAGGAAGTATTCGACGCCCTGCATGCCGCCAAGGCTGCCCGGCCCGAGCTGGATATCGTGTTGGTGGTCGACTGGTTGCGGGCGCAGCGCGGTTTGATCGGTGCCGGCAAGCAACCGGGCAACAGCGCCTGGTACCAGGCCATGACCCAGTCCCACGAAAGCCAAGTGCCGGTATACGGCGTACCGGTGCAAACCCGTGAACTGTTTGGCGTGTTGCACCTCAAGGGCTTTGTGATCGATGACAGCGTGCTGTACAGCGGTGCCAGCCTCAACAATGTGTACCTGCACAAGTTCGACAAGTACCGCTTCGATCGCTATCACCTGATTCACAACAAGGCCCTGGCCGATTCGATGCAGCATCTGGTAGAGCACGGGCTGATTGCGTCAAAAGCTGTGCACCGCCTGGACCTGCCGGACTTGCCCAGCACCCGCAGCTTACGCAATGACATTGGCGACTTGCGCAGCCGCTTGAAACACGCGACCTATGACACCACTACCGGCGCCGTGCCAAACGGCAACCTGTCAGTCAGCCCGCTGCTTGGCGTTGGCAAGAACAACCCCCTGAGCCGGGTGATCTGCGAGCTGATTGCCAGTGCTCAGCATCAACTGACTATCTGCACCCCGTATTTCAACCTGCCCCTGGCGGTAACTCGGGAAATCAACCGCGCCCTGGCCCGTGGGGTAAAGATCGACATCATCGTTGGCGACAAAACCGCCAACGACTTCTACATCCCGCCGAGCGAGCCGTTCAAGGTAATTGCCGCGCTGCCGTACCTCTATGAAATCAGCCTGCGGCGTTTTGCCAAGCGCCATCATCGGATGATCGATACTGGCCAACTGAATCTGCACCTGTGGCACGACGGCGATAACACCTATCACCTCAAGGGCATGTGGATCGACCAGCGCTACACCTTGCTCACCGGCAATAACCTCAACCCACGGGCATTCCGTCTGGATCTGGAAAATGCTTTGCTGATCGATGATCCACGGGGCGAATGGCTGGTGCCACGTCGTACTGAGTTGACGGAAATTTTCCGGCACACCTCGCGAATCGAGCGCTACCAGCAACTGCAGACCCTGGTGGAGTACCCGGAGGCGGTCAGCAAGTTTCTGCGCCGGGTCAGCCGGATACGGATTGAGCGATTGTTGTATCGGATACTGTAGGGCTCAGGCCGGTTGCCGTGCAGCCGGCCAGCAGGCAATGAGCAACAGCAACGCCGCCGCCACCAAATACGGCAAACGCGGCTCGATGGCATAGATCAACGTCCCGGCCAACGGCCCGACTACGACTCCAAACCCTTGGGCTGCCCCCACTGAACCCGCCGTAGCCCCTTGCTCCGAAGCGTCCACTGCGTTGGCCGCCAGTGCGGCGAAGGACGGATGCTGTAGTTTCCGATGTCGAGGAACACCTCGTTCTTTCGCCAAATGGTGTTGAGCACATCCGAGGGTTTTTCACCGGTGGGAATGGGCAACGGCGCCAAGTAGTCATTGCGCGAAAACAGCCGTTTTTTTGTGGTGCCTGCCGGTAGCGTACTCATGCCGACTTCCTGATCACGGCCAATTCCGCCTCACGCGTGGCGATGGCTACTTCCAACTCAGGGGATCGCTCGGCCCACTGCTCGGGCGGCAGCGGTTTGGACCATTCGATGATGTCGGGATAGGGCAGGTCTGGCGGCGGGTACAGCTTTTTCCTTTGCAGATAGGTAGCGAGAGGAGCATTGAAAATAAATACGCCGAATACTCCTTCCCACAATAGTGTTAGAAACCAGCCGCGCTTTTTGGCCTTGTCGTTCATGTAATCGATGTAGTAACGCAGATTTGCACCTGAATTGAGCGCTGCGGCTTCCGGGGCAGCCTCAGGCCCAATCTCCATGTAGCTACGCATACACTCCCACAACGCCATGGCCGTGGTGCCGCCACCACAGTTAAAACCAAACCAAAAATGCTTGTTATCGTCCTTGGCCTGCGAGTCAGGATTGTCAAAGCCAATGATCAATAAGCCCATCGTAGCTTTACCCGCCTGACTCACAGACGACTGCTGCGTGGCCGCCGCCGTCACGCTTTCCCAGGGGACAATCCAGTACTCGCCATCCTCTCGTGGCACACACACTTCGCGGCGTTGTCGATTAAAACGCACCGGTAAAGGCACATCGCGAAATAGGCCCTGAATTAAAAAAAGCGTGGGAATCCCAATGATGATTCCGCCTCCGACAAGAGTAAACACACTGAGATCGGGGGCAATATTTCTAAACGCAAAGGCCAGCCCCAAAAACAGCATTACCATCGGCCACAGCACCATCACCGCCGAGCCGATACTGTAGTTTCCGATGTCGAGGAACACCTCGTTCTTTCGCCAAATGGTGTTGAGCACATCCGAGGGTTTTTCACCGGTGGGAATGGGCAACGGCGCCAAGTAGTCATTGCGCGAAAACAGCCGTTTTTTTGTGGTGCCTGCTGGTGGCGTACTCATGCCGACTTCCTGATCACGGCCAATTCCGCCTCACGCGTGGCGATGGCTACTTCCAACTCAGGGGATCGCTCGGCCCACTGCTCGGGCGGCAGCGGTTTGGACCATTCGATGATGTCGGGATATGGCAGTTCGGGTGGCGGGTTCAGTTTCCAGCGTTCAAGGACATCTATCAGTAGCGTATTAAAAATAAAAATCCCGCAGAAGCCTTCCCACAAAGCGGTTATAAACCAGCCTCTCAACTTCGCAGCCTTGATAAGGTCGTCCAGGTAGGTAGCCCATATTCCTTTAGATCTGTCGAAGCGTGCCGTCTGATCTTCAACAGCGTCCGGCCCAATCTCCATGTAGCTGCGCACGCACTCCCACAACGCCATGGCCGTGGTGCCGCCGCCACAGTTAAACCCGAACCAAAAATGCTTGTTATCCTCCTTGGCCTGCGGATCAGGATTCTCAAAGCCAATGATCAATAAGCCCATCGTAGCTTTACCCGCCTGACTCACCGACGACTGCTGCGTGGCCGCCGCCGTCACACTTTCCCAGGGGACAATCCAGTACTCGCCATCCTCTCGTGGCACGCACACCTCGCGGCGTTGCCGATTAAAGCGCACCGGCAATGGCACATCGCGAAACAGTCCCTGAATTAAAAAAAACGTAGGAACCCCAATGATGAAGGTAGTCATGATCGCAAATATGTGCATATCGTCATGATCATTTCTGAACAGAAATCCCATGAATGCAAACAGCATTACCATCGGCCACAGCACCATCACCGCCGAGCCGATACTGTAGTTTCCGATGTCGAGGAACACCTCGTTCTTTCGCCAAATGGTGTTGAGCACATCCGAGGGTTTTTCACCGGTGGGAATGGGCAACGGCGCCAAGTAGTCATTGCGCGAAAACAGCCGTTTTTTTGTGGTGCCTGCTGGTGGCGTACTCATGCCGACTTCCTGATCACGGCCAATTCCGCCTCACGCGTGGCGATGGCTACTTCCAACTCAGGGGATCGCTCGGCCCACTGCTCGGGCGGCAGCGGTTTGGACCATTCGATGATGTCGGGATATGGCAGTTCCGGTGGCGGGTTCAGTTTCCAGCGTTCAAGCACATCTATCAGTAGCGTGTTAAAAATAAAAATCCCGCAGAAGCCTTCCCACAAAGCGGTTATAAACCAGCCTCTCAACTTCGCAGCCTTGATAAGGTCGTCCAGGTAGGTAGCCCATATTCCTTTAGATCTGTCGAAGCGTGCCGTCTGATCTTCAACAGCGTCCGGCCCAATCTCCATGTAGCTACGCATGCACTCCCACAACGCCATGGCCGTGGTGCCGCCACCACAGTTAAATCCGAACCAAAAATGCTTGTTATCCTCCTTGGCCTGCGGATCAGGATTCTCAAAGCCAATGATCAATAAGCCCATCGTAGCTTTACCCGCCTGACTCACCGACGACTGCTGCGTGGCCGCCGCCGTCACGCTTTCCCAGGGGACAATCCAGTACTCGCCATCCTCTCGTGGCACGCACACCTCACGGCGTTGCCGATTAAAGCGCACCGGTAAAGGCACATCGCGAAATAGGCCCTGAATTAAAAAAAGCGTGGGAATCCCAATGATGATTAACGCTCCGCCCCACATTAGAGGGTCAGGAGTGATGTAACTCATTAATAAAAACAGCATCGCCATCGGCCATAGCACCATCACTGCCGAGCCGATGCTGTAGTTTCCGATGTCGAGAAACACCTCGTTCTTGCGCCAAATGGTGTTGAGCACATCCGAGGGTTTTTCACCGGTGGGAATGGGCAACGGCGCCAAGTAGTCATTGCGCGAAAACAGCCGTTTTTTTGTGGTGCCTGCCGGTGGCGTACTCATGCGCGGTCCTTGGGTTGCAGGTAAGTAGAGCCTGAACGCTCACTGTCGAGCGGGTAGCTTGGCACACGATCCAGTTCCGGTGTCGGATCAGCCCGCAGGGCGATCACACCTCCGTTGTCACTCAGGGTAAAGGCCACGCCGCGTTCACCGCCGATAAAGTTGCGGGCGCCCAGCAGCGCGGTCAATGGCGTGCGATACCGCAAGCGCAGGGAGATCGTGCGGGGTGGGGTGCTAAGGACACCTTGTACTGAACTGAAGGGGCCGCTCAGGCGTAAACCTTGGCCTTCGTTAGCGGGTATCCAGCAACAGGTACTGCCGGGCAGCCAGTGAGGTGCCATATCCCGCCAAGGGCGAGGCGGTTGGTAGTTGTTGGTCGGGCTGTTTTTGATCAAGTCGCGGTAGCGCTGGGTATCCACCGGATCACCGATCAGGCTCAGTTCCAGGTAGGCGCTGCTGGGCTCGGCCCCAGGCAAGTCAATCGTCAAGCTATTGATGGCACTTACGGAAGTCAGCCCGGAAGGAGCACTTGAACTGCCCATTACCGAGCTGCTCTCCATGCTCACTCGTGGGGTATACAGGATGCCGTACAGTTGGTTGAGTTCGTCTAGTTGGGCCTTGGCTGCGATAGGATCTAAATTCCCTGCTCGGGCTTTTGACCAGCAGCAGAAGTTGAGGAAATTTTGCAGTGGGGTTTGCTGAAAGAACCAAGTGATCAGGTACAGCACGCCCAGCGCGAACATGATCCAGTTGAGCGGGCCCATGCATAGCGAGTAGCGCATGATCGCCGCCTCCACTTCCACCAGTCCAGCTAAGGTTCTCATCGTGTAGGTAGCCCCCAACAGAGCCTGACTACCATAAGCCGCTATTTGCCCACCAACGACCGCCTTGCGCATCTGGAACCAAGGATCGATATGCGTCTGGCTGCTTTCCAGCTGAAGTTGCAGTGATTTGTATTCGTTTAGGGCCGCGCTAAATGACAATCCACCAATCACCCCACCAAACAGGGTGAGGGTTGGGGCCGCTGCGGAGCGAATCAGAAATCGATCCTTCCCCAACCCCTGCCGCACCTGATTATCAATTACCGCCGTCAGCGCGGCGGCGGCATACAACGACGCTGACACCGTATCGTTGAGGCGCTGACTGTCCATCCCCTCCACGGCTGCGGCCTGACTCAAGTAGTTACTCGCATTGAGCGTGTTCAGCAGCAAGGCCGCCAGCGGCACCACTCCACCGCTATTGGTCACAAAGGAAGAGTTCACGATGCCTGACACGCGTCCGACGCCTATGGCTTCCCCCGTGGTGCGGGCCCATTGGGTCAGCCCTTCCGCTTGTTGGCCCAGTAATCTCCAGACTTGAGTGCCTCCCTCGCTCACAGACTGTAAACGGGCCTCGCTGCCCAGGCGAGCAGCAACGAAGACTCCTAGCCAGGCACTGCTGAAGGTTTTATCGCCTTTGAGCAACAGCAACGACGCAGCCAGACGGTTGACCAGCACGCTCCATGCGCCATGGGCGTCTCGGGCCATGCTCGCAAGGTCGTCCAGAATCGGCGCGGCCAGTGGCACAAGTGCCTGATGGGTAGCCGCGATATTCTCAGAGGCCAGTGCGGCCATCAGCTCGCCCAGGCGAGTGCTGTTGTTAATGCCCGCATCGAGCGAGGGCGTCCAGGCACGGAAAAGTTGTGTCAGTGCGCCGCCATCGGCGGCTCGCACGTAGTCGGCGTATTGTTCCGCACCCTGGGCACGAATGCATTGGGCGGTCAGGCAACCGGTGGCCAGGTCGGTTAACCAGTGCCGAGTGTCCAGGTCATAGTAATCGACAAACCAGGTGCCGCTGGCGGACCGTTTGAGGTAAACGTCCCGGTCCGCAAACAGTGTCTGATGACGTTGTTCGACATGCTGGAAATGCGCCGGCGCGGTGGTGTCGAGCCAGGTGTTCATTGCTGTCAGATCGATATACTCGCCGACTTTGGCACTGAGGAAGTCGTTGTCGAGGTTGGCCTGCTTTTCAGCACGGTATTCACGCACCACGTATTCCGCTTCGTTGTACAAATCGGCCGGAATAAAGGCCCGCACCGGTGAGACGATGGCCGCGATCCGCGCATCGCGGTCACGGGCTTCAGCCGGGCCAGGCGCGCCACCGTAACGACGGGCCTGAGTTTCCGCCTTGAGCTCATCGTCCAGCTGATGCTGGGCATTGAGCAGCACCCGACCCTGATCGGGCGTCAGGTGGATGTCACGCTCCTTGTAGCGGTAGCTGAGGGAACCCGCCAACTCGGCCCCATCTTCGCTGACCAGACTGCGAATAAACCCACCGATGCTTAGGCGCAGGTTGTTATCACCGATCCACTGTTCGTGTCGCGCCTCCACCGACTCTTGCTCATGGTTGATATCACGCAGTACGCCCAGGTCGTCATCCAGGCAGGCAAAGACAGGAAACAACCCATTGGCCTGCGCCTTGGCAGTGCTCAGCCAATCCTGAGTGCTCTGCCCGTCCCACCGTTCGGCACTCCACTCGCCCGGGGGCTCATCACTGGCCTCGGGGTGTTGGGCGATGACAATCTCGCGCTCACGTGAACGGTGCATGGCCTCGGTGTACGCGTTGATATTGGGCGTGGTCGGGGCTTTCATCGCGGTCGCGCCCAGTGCATCCGTATCATCACCGCCCCGTTGTTGGTCAGCCTTCATCGACCGGGCATAGGTGACCGGGATGAGTTCGGCCATGACCTGATCGGCTTTGACCAGCGGTGGGCAATGAGGCGCCTGTAGCTCGTTGGCCACCGTGCGCAAGGCAACGTGACGCATGTGCGCACTGCGTTTGGAGCTGCTGTCACTCAGCGCCTTGCAGTGTTCTGGATTCAGTGGGAACTCGCTATAGAGCATCCAGGCGTCATAGATTTTCTTCAGGGCCAGACCTGTCAGGGTGCCATCCAGCACGACGGTTGCATCGGCTTCCAGCGCTTGTTCACTCAGCAAACCATTCGGCCCGATGGCATAGCGTTTGAGAGGGCCCTGGTCCTGCCACAGATAAAGAAAACCTCCCCGCAGGCGGCGTGCCGCCATAGCGTGGCTCTGCGTAGTCACGCCGGGCGCGCAGCAAGGATGGGTGGCCTTTTCTTCTGCCAGGGCATACCGCACGGGCACTACGAATACGTCGGGTTGGTGGGCTGGGCATGGCGTAATTGAACTGTTGATATCTTCGTGGGGCATCGCCTTGGCGGCCCGGTTAGCCTGAGCCAACCGATCAACCATGGCCAGTTTTTCAGCACTCATGCGGAGAGTTCCTTATCGGTGAGCTGCTGGCGCTCTAGTTCAGCGCTCAGGTTGTCCAGGCGTTGTTCAGGTAAAATCCCAGGCTCGGTGAGAATCTGTCGGTAAACGGCATGGCCGGGAGCGTCAGGAAAGTCATTGCCTAGTAAGGCGTGAAAGCTGGCCCAGCGAGTGACTTCATCGGCGGCACCGTAGCCTTGCCGTTCAGCGCTGAGCTGACAGGTCGTGACCCACTGCTGCTGTTCGGCGTGATCCAATCCTTGCAGGCACTGAGGGAAGTGCTGCTGACAATGTTCGATCAGTTGCTGAGCAAGACACTGCCGCTTGGCTTCGCTCAAGTGATCCAGTTGTTCTGGGGTCAGGCATAACCAAGGCTTTTCCGTATACTGCGCGATGGGCTGCTCAGGGTTTTCCTGACGAATAAATCCGGAGCTATGAGCCAATTTCGGCAGCAAAATAAGTCGGATTGGCCCCATCAATCGATCACGCGCCTGGGGCTCCAGACCAGTCAGCCACAAACGCGTGATACGGGGGTCGTAGTAACGAAAAAGGACCCTGGCATCGCCCTCGACGCGGGCGTGAATCAGGCTGCGCAGGTGCTGAAATACAACGTCTTCACCGGCCTCTGATTCCAGCCAGATACCCGCCGTTGCACTCCACTCCAGTGCAAAGATGTGGGCCAACGGGCTGCTGGGGGAAACCGGCACCAGTATCGGGCCGATATCCGCCAGCTTGCTGTAGGCAGTGTGCTGATACAGCGACTGAAACTTAGTGTTTTTCCCCTGATCCAGCAGGCGCTCGGACAGGTTGTCGATCTGAGCACCATCCAGCAGTAAATAAGCCTGATTCATGCATTCAACTCCGCTAGTTTTTGACACACCGCACAGACCGGTGCGGCATGACGTGCGGCCTGAATCAACGCAGACGTTTGCGTGGCCAGTGACGGAGCAACCAACACCTCGGCGACCTCCGGTATGACCGAAAGGGCCTGCTGTGCAGGAACCCCCGCCATAGGTGCACCACCCTGGACGATGGGCACGCTGCTGAAAATCCCCCCAGGGGTGATAACGATGTGGTGACCTCCTGCGCTGAGCGTTAGGCTCATGCCGGCATCTACTACCACATTGGTGGCTGTGACGTGAGCGTGTGCCCCGGCCTGAATCACCAGCGTACCGTCTGCCGTAGTGCTGCTATTGCCGGTGATGGAGATCAGTTCGTTACCACCGATCACCGTGTTACGCAGACCTTGGGTAGTGTGTAGCTCGTCGCCACTGATCAGGCTGGAGCTGTTGTTATCGACCTGCTCAAAGCGGTCATGATTGATCAGGCTGTGACTGTCACGAGTAATTTGCTCGCGGCGGTCGTTACCGATCTTGGTGTCGCTGTCGTTGAGGATCACCTGTTCGATGTCACGCTGAGCACGCAGGTAGATCAGCTCCCGCCCAGCGCGGTCTTCAATCGACAATTCGTTGTAACCACCGCTGTCCGGCGAGCTATGGCTACGCAGGACCGTTTTGGTTTTATTCGCGGGCAAGGGGTACGGCACTGGCATGACCTTGTTAGGTACGCACCCCGTAATCAACGGATTGTCAGGATTACCTTCCAGGTAGGTCACCACCACTTCCATACCGATACGGGGAATGGTCACCGAACCGAAACTTTCTCCGGCCCAGCTGGATGACACCCGTAGCCAGCAACTGCTCTTGTCGCTACCCAGTTCAGCGCGATCCCAATGGAACTCGACCTTCACGCGGCCATACTCGTCGCAGAAAATCTCTTCCCCTTCCGGACCAGTGACACGGGCGGTCTGGCTGACCAACACCGATCTGCGCGAGACCAGCGGAGGACGGTAGAACACGTCCCAGGGAATCGCGCTGAAGCTGTTGCGGTAACCTTGGGTAAAGCCGTCTTCGGGTTTAACGTCGCTGGTGATCGCCTCCTCAAGTGACTGAGGTTGCTTGCCTGAGTGAGTCACATTGAGCAACAACCACAACTCATTGCACGGCTGACGCGGATGTTCGATCAGGTTGAAGAAGTGGCCACTGCGCAGGAGGGGCTGGTCGCTTTTACCTTCAGCCAACTGGTAGTCGCTACGGTGCCGCTCCAAGGCTTGCCGGGCACGCTGTTTGCCGAGCTTTTCATTTTCGATCAGCACCGGGTAACGGTAGTCTTCGAGAACAGGACTGAACTCGGCGGTAAATTGGCTTTCCAGCAACTGGCTTGGGCGTTTTAAATCATAGCCCCGGCGGGTGGTTGTGCTGGTTCGGGTGCTAAAACGCATCGAGAACTGGCTGACGACCGGGTGATCCGCGGCCAGGCCGGAGCCTTGCTGATACGGTGTTTCGCCCAGTTTGGGAAAGTAGGTCTGATCGTCGGTGAACACCAACTGGTGGCCACCCTCGCTGTGCTGATGGTGCCAGGAAATCCCGTCCTCGCTGCACAGCCTTTGGACGTACTCGTAGTCGGATTCACCGTACTGAGTGCAGTATTCGCGTTCAGGGCTGGTGCTGACATGGAAAGTATACGCATCGGCCAGGATGCCATGTCCATTGAGTACCTTGGCGATAATTTGCGGCACCGTCAGACGCTGAAAAATCCGTTGGTTATGGCTGAACTGCAAATAGTGCAGCGCCGGCACCAGGGTCAGGTGATAACGCGTCAGGCGCTTACCCGCTTCACCCACGAACACATCTTCGATGCGCCCATGAATCCCTTCGCCGTTCAGGCCAAACTGGAGAAAAGCCGGCTGGCTGAGCAGGCTTTCTAGATCGAAATCAGGGGACTCACTGACCAGTTCAACCTGGATCGCATACAAGCTGCTGATGGCTTCAGTGCCGTAAAAAGCTAGAACTTTGAAGTTGTTGCGAACAGAGGGAATCACTAACGCGAAGTGCGCAGTATTAGCAGGCGCGAACATGCGCTTATCCTTAAGCTGAGAGAGGACGAAAAACGCGATGCCCCGGCCATACCGAACCTGAACACACTTAAACCTCCCAGCATGCTAACAAGGTGCCAAATGATTCTATGTAGGAAACGTCCTAAAATTCGCTCGAACTTTCACTATCGGAATGTTCGTCGTTTCTGCGGACTAGTCCAATTAGACATCCATCCAGCGAGAATTGGCACCAGACGAATAGTTATCAAAAAGGCTGAATCATCTTTTTTTGAGTTTCGGCTTGGCACCGAAAGTGGCTCGCTGCTGACTTCAGCGTAAGCGACAGACATCCGTGAGTGAGGACAGCCGTGAAACGGTATAGATAAAACGGGTCAACGCACAGGGAGATTAACGTGCGTGATGTCATTTTACAGGGGCATAAATGCAATCGCGGGCAGTGGTCGCCCGCGATCATGACAGCTCAGTGAGTTGAAATCAGTTCAAGCCCAGTTTGCCCCGCAAGGTCGACAGGTCTTCCGCCAGGGTATTGACCGGTCCCACCAGCGCCTTGCGGTCGTTTTCCTTGACCTTGTCGTAGGTCTCAAAGCCGCCATCGGCGGTTTTGTATTTGGCCAGGATCTTGTCGACGGTGGCGAAGTTCTTGTCGACCTTGGCCAGGAAGGCCTTGTCCTGTTTCTCGATTTGCCCACGGAATAGGTCGACGATTTTTTTCGCGCCGTCGATGTTGCCCTGAAAGTCATACAGGTCGGTGTGGCTGTAGCGGTCTTCTTCACCGGAGATCTTGGTGGCGGCGACTTCTTCGAGCAGTGCGGCGGCGCCGCCGACGACTTTTTCCGGTGGGAAGGTCAGGCCGGCGACGCGGGTCTGCAGGTCTTTGACGTCCTTGTTCAAGCCGTCAGTCAGCGCATCCAGGCCTTGGGTGGTGTTCTCGGAGAACAGTGTGTATTCGATGCGATGGAAACCGGTGAAGTCATCGGCCTTCACGCCTTTTTCGTGGTCGTCGACCCGCGAATCGATGGCAGCGTCGAGGTCGCTGAACAGCTCGGCGATCGGCTCGATGGACTCATAGTGAACGCGGGTTGGCGCATAGAGCTTCTTGGCCGTGGCCAGGTCGCCTTTCTTGACGGCGTCGGTGAACGCCTGGGTCTGGGTGACCAGTTCATCGATCTTGTCAGTGACGTAGATTTTGTAGTCCGAGACCGGGGCCACCAGGTCCAGCGGTGCCGTAGCGGCAAAGGCCGCCGGCGCAGAGAGGGTCAACAACAACGACAATGCCAGGGACGACTTTTTCATGGAAAGATTTTCCGCTGTGGGGTTGGTTTCAAGTGTTGGCAGTGGTTTGAGGATGCGTGGCAGCCAGCAGCGTGCGACCGATGAAGTCCTGCGGCCCGGTGGCCCCCGGCAAGGTGAAGAAATAACCGCCACCTACCGGTTTCAGGTATTCCTCCAGAGGCTCGCCGTTAAGCCTTGTTTGCACGCTGATAAAGCCTTTCTCCAGGTCAGCCTGGTAGCAGATAAACAACAGCCCCATGTCCAGCTGACCATTTTTGTTGACGCCGTTGGAGTAGTTGAACGGCCGACGCAGGATCAGGTTGGCCTGAGTCTTGTGGGTGCGCGGGTTGGCCAGGCGGATATGGGCATCTAGCTTGGTCAACTTGCCTTCGGGGTCCTTGGTGTAATCGGGCACCTGGGTTTCGGTGTGGCCGTCCATAGGCGCGCCGCTGGGCTTGATCCGGCCGATGATGCTTTCTTGCTCCTGCAGGGGCGTGCGGTCCCAGCGCTCGACGAAGTTGCGGATGATCCGTACCGCCTGGTAGCTGCCATTGGCGGCCCAGGCCGGTTCGTCACTGTCCGGCTGGACCCAGACAATCTGGTCCATGGTTTTGTTGTCGTTGGAGTTGGGGTTGGCCGAACCATCACGAAAACCGAGGAAGTTGCGCGCACTCTGCGCCGGCTCGCCTGGGCGGGCAGGGGCCTGGGACGGCACGCTGCCTTCCTGCTTCCAGCGCACCAGCAGCAGGTCTGGCAGGTTTTTCACGATGTCACGCAGGGCGTGAATATTGGTGTCGGGGGTGTTGGAGCTGAACTGCAGGCTCAGGTCTCCGTGGCACTGGGCGGGTTCCAGGGCGTCGTTGGGGAAACCGACCATGCGGCTCAGGCGCTTGGGCTTGGCGCTGGCCAGTGCGAAGCGCTCATCAAACAGCGACTCGCCGACGGACACGGTGATGGTCAGGTTGTCCGGCGTTACCACGGGGCCGAGAATCCCGGAGTCGGTGGGCGGCAGTTTCGGGTCGACTTGCGGCACGGTGCCGCCGGTCATCAGGAAGCTGATGCGCTCGTTCAGCGTGCGCAGCAACCGTTCGAGATCTTCACGATCGCTGGCCAGTACATCAAAGGACACCAGCATGCCGCAGGCCGGGCGCGGGGTGACGATGCCTGTTTGATGCTGGCCATGAAAATCGTGACGGTCCTGGGTCTTTTCACTGCTCGGCGCGGTGGTGACTTGTGCCGTGCTGGCGGCCATCGCCGGGCAACTGAGGCTGCTGCCGGCAATTGCCGCGCCTGTGGCAGCCATGCCTAGCAAGACACGACGACGCTGGGCTGAAAATTGTTCTGAATCACTCATGCTTTCAGTCATCTCACTGCAGGCCAGAAAGGCCAAGGGCGGGGTCGATTCCATCGAGTGCAACGGCCAGAGCCTTGGCCTTATCGGCGATCTGCTTGCGCTGATCGACGGTGACGCTGTCGTAAGTGCTGTAGCTATTACCGACTTTCAAACTACTGAGCTGGGCGTCGAGGGCGTTGATGGCACTGTCGATGCCCGGCAGCAGGTTGGCAGCCGACTTGGTCAGCAGTGGACGCATCAGGTCCACTACCTTGCGCGTGGCCTCCAGGTTGGCGGCAAAACCATTGAGGTCGATATGGCTGTAGCGCTCTTCCTCACCGCTGACTGCACGCACATCCGCCAGGCTATTGAGGTTGCGCACCAGGATGCTCACCAGTTGTTCCGGTGGCAGCGATTGGGCGAGTAACTGTTGCTTGAGGCGGGTGACGTCGGTCAGCAGGCGCTGGGCAATCGGTGTCAGACCGTCGAGGTTGCGCTGCTGGAACAGGCCGTACTCAAGGCGGTGGAAGCCGCTGAAGGCCGGGTCCTGCTCACGCTTTTCAAAGTAATCGGCGCGGGCGTTGATGACGTTGTCCAGCTCCGCCAGGCGTTGTGAGGCCAGGGCGAGACGCTGATAAGCCTCACGTGCCGGCACGTAAAACGCCCGGGCCTGGCTCAGGTCGCCGGCTGCGATAGCCTGCTCAAGTGCGGTGACCGCCTTGATCAGCGCGCCGCCCTGGCTGCTCAGGTACACGCGAAACTCCGACAGTGGGCCAATAAACGCCACCATTGATGGCTTGGCCTTTGCCTGTGCGTCCGACTCGGCGGTCGGCGTCACATGCAGGGTGCCGCGTGGGTTGCTCAGCAGGCCGCAGGTGATGACGTAGTCGCCGGGCGCCAGGTTCGCGTTGATCACCTGGCTCAGGCCGGGGGCGATATTTTCGCGTTCTTCGACCACCAGCACGCCGTCGAGAATTTCCCATTCCACCGCCCGGTCCGAGCGGTTGATGATGCGAAAACTCGCGTGGCCCGCCGGTACGGTCAGGGCATTGGGCTCGCAACTGTGGGCGTGAATGGTCACGGCGATTTCATCGTGGTTGGTCTGGCGCTTGGCGGCGGCCATTTTCGAGGCGTAGTAGAACAGGCCTCCGGCGGCGATCATCACGATCACCGAGCCGGCCACCGCCCAGCGCAGGGCACGGGGAGGCGAAGCCGATTGAGGGGATTGGCTGGACAAGAGACGGTCCTTACTGGCTGGAAACGGAAGAGGTATTGCGGTCGGTTGGTTTGCTGGGCGCCGCCGGCAGGAAGAACATCACCAAGGCCACCACTAGGTAAATCAGGTAGGCGCCGAGGGTGCTGATGGTGGGGGCATCCTGATAACCAAACATCCCCGCCAGTACCGAACCCAGCGGGCCATCCATCGGCAGCGTGGCGCTGAAATCGAACAGCACGGTTTGCAGGCGGTTCCAGGCGCCGGCTTCGTGCAGGGCTTGTACCGAGTTGGCCAGGATGCCAGCGGCCACCACCAGTATGAATAAGCCGGTCCAGCGAAAGAACGCGCCAAGATTCAGGCGCATGCTGCCCGAATAGATCAGGAATCCGACGATGATCGCCAGGATCAGGCCGAGCAGGGCACCCATGGGCGCGGCCGGGCCTTCGCTTTGTTGGAACACCGCCAGCAGGAAGAACACGGTTTCCAGGCCTTCACGGGCCACGGCGAAAAACACCATGGCGATCAGCGCCGTGACCTGGTGTTTGGAACCGGCCAGGGCGTGATCCAGGGATTGGTGCAGGGAATGCTTGATGGAGCGCGCTACCTTGCGCATCCAGAACACCATGGAACTGAGAATGCCAACGGCCACCAGGCCGACAATGCCTTCGAACAGCTCTTGCTGTTTTTGCGGGAACTCCGCGCTGACCAGTTCCAGGCCCCCGCCTACCAGCAGCGCCAGGGCTGCGGCGAGAAATACACCGATCCACACCGCAGGCATCCATTGGCCGCGGCCGGTCTGTTTCAGGTAACTGGCGATGATGCCAACGATCAATGCCGCTTCAATCCCTTCGCGCAGCATGATTAGAAATGGAACGAGCATTCAGCACCGAAGCGTAATTAGATAGGAGGCTAAGCTGTAACATAATGATACTCATTCCTAAACAGGAAAGCTTGCTATTTGCTGAACGGCAGCTGAACGGTGGTGACGAAGCGCAACCCCCACTATGATGCGCGACATCTTCTGCACAACCGGTCATCACACTTCCCATGTCGGAAAAAGACACCATCTCTATCCATCTGGTCCGCGAAGCGTTGTTGCAGAGCTGCGCGCCGGGTGCTGCTACCCATGAAGTGCTGAACAAGGTCGGGATTGCCCCGGCGCTGCTGACACAACCGGGTGCCCGCGTTCCGGCGACGGCTTATGCGCGGCTGTGGCGTTTGCTGGCGCGGCGACGGGATGACGAGTTTTTCGGCATGGACCCGCGCAAGCTCAGGTCCGGCAGCCTGGCGTTTTTCTGTCGTGCCTCCATGGCGCAACCGACCCTGGCCGCCGGCCTGGAAACCGGCCTGGGTTTTCTCTCATTGATGCTTGAACACATGCCTGCGCAATTGGTGCGCCAGCAAAGCCTGGCAGAAATAGTTCTGCTGGAGCCCGAACCTGAGCCCAAGCGGGCGTTTACCTATTTCGCCTACTGGATGATCGTCCACGGTGTCGCCTGCTGGCTTGCCGGTCGGCGCATTCCGATTCTTGCCATTGAGCTGCGTTGTTCGCAACCGGCCTTTTGTGGCGACTATCAGGTGATGTTTTCCGACAACCTGCGCTTTGACCGGCCACGCACCCGGATGATTTTTTCCGCCGATTGCCTCGACCTGCCGATCAAACGCAGCCCGGAAGAACTCAAGCGGTTCCTGGCGCAGGCGCCAGCCAACATCCTGGTTAAGTACCGAGACCCCGACAGCCTGGCTACCCGGATCAAGAATGACCTGCGCCAGATGCCGCCCCAGGACTGGCCGGAGACCGAGAGCCTGGCCAACACCTTGTGCATGTCGGCCTCGACACTGCGCCGTCGCCTGGCGGAAGAAGGCCTGACCTACCAAGGGCTCAAGGACAGTGTGCGCAAGGAGCTGGCTGTTATCTGGTTGGCCGAGCCTCATATCAGCTTCGCCGAGATTGCCAGCCGCCTGGGCTTTGCCGATACCAGTTCGTTCTACAAGGCCTTTCGCAAGTGGTCGGGCTCCAATCCTGGGCATTACCGCAGCCTGATCCTCAACGAGGTCAGTTGAAGCGTTTTCGTACATACGCTGATCGTCAAGCGGGGGCTTGCTTGAGATTTTCCCTATAGGGGCCAACGGCGCCATCCTTAAGCTGGCTGCACTTTTTCCATGTTGAAGAGTGCCGCAATGCCACTGGACCCTTTACAAGCCAACGCTTCATCTTCATATGAGGATACGCGGCGACATCCGCTGAGCACCCCACAGAAACTCAAGGGTTTTCTTGTGCAGGTGATCAGTGCCAGCTTCGGGCATACGCCGGGGCATGTTCCCAAGGCTTCACTGCAAAAGGCCTGGGCCGCTGAAGAAAAGCGGGCCTGCCTGGAACGTCGCTATTGGCCACTGGACCAGGCGGACACTTATCGGACAACCGTGAATGCGACGGGCGCTATCTTCAGTGCGGCCGATGCCGTGCAAGGTCTTGTTAATGAGCAATCGGTACGGTGCCCGGATTTGGTCGAAGATCAGTGGGGAATGTATGAAGATGACGTTAGAAGGGCCAAAAAACATTGATGTTTTGCTACCACTTTTTTCGTGCACGCGTGATCCGCGCCGATGAAACGCCGGTGCAGGTGCTTACTTAGGGCGCAAAAAAAGCCCCGTGACCGAATGGGGCACGGGGCTAAAAATTGGCTGGATGCGACCAACCAAAGGAGCTCTTTACTCAGCGAATGCTGGCGACCGTGGTGTCCGGCTGCCAACCACCGCCCAGCGCCTTGTAGATCGCGACGATGCCGCGATACAGGTCGACTTCGGCTTGGGCCTGGGAGTCTTCGGCGGCCAGGCGTTCACGCTGGGCGTCCAGCAGCACCAGGAAGTCCACGGTGCCTTCGCGGTAGCGAATGTCGGCCAAATCCGCGGCGGCGCGGCTGGACTCACTCTGACGAATCAACGAAACCAGGCGCTGCTGGCGCTTGCCGTAATCGCTGAAGGCGTTTTCCGACTCTTCCAGGGCCAGCAGCACTTGTTGCTCATAGGTCGCCAGGGCGCCATCGGCTTGGGCATCCGCCCCGCGCAAACGGGCGCGCACGCTGCCCAGGTCAAAGGCCGCCCAGGTAATGCTCGGGCCCAGCGCCCAGGCATTGGCCGCTGACGAGCCGATCTGCGATCCACGGCCGGCGGTAAAGCCCAGGAAGCCGCTGAGGCTGACCCGAGGGAACAAGTCGGCCTTGGCCACGCCGATCCGCGCGGTAGCGGCGGCCAGCTTGCGTTCGGCGCTGAGAATGTCCGGGCGCCGCTGCAGCAACTTCCCCGGATCGCCAATCGGCAAGGCCTTGGCAATCGCCGGCAGGCTGGCCGGGCTCAGGTCTACGCTCAGTTTGTCTGGACGCTGGCCGAGGAGGGTGGCGATGCGGTTACGCTCGCGCACTTGTTCGGCCTGCAGTTGTGGCACGCTGGCTTCAACGGCGGCCAGGCGTGCATCGGCACGCACCACGTCGAGCTGATCGCCGACCCCGGCGTCCCGCAGGCTTTCGGTGATGGTGCGCGAATCCTGCTGGTTCTTCAGGTTGGCCAGGGCGATTTTCTCGCGCAGTTGCGCGCCCCGCAGTTGACCGTAGGCGTCCACCAGTTCGGCAATCATGGTGACTTGCAGTTGATAGAGGTCGGCTTCGGCGGCCTGCTGGTCGGCATCGCTGGCTTGCAGGTTGCGCTGGATGCGGCCGAACAGGTCCAGTTCCCAGGCCATGTCCAGGCCCAGGTCGTAGCGTTCACTGTTAACGCGTTGGGTGGTTTGGCCAGGAATCTGCCCCTTGGCCAAATCGCTGCTGAGGCGGCTGGTGATCGTCGGCATGGCGTCGTTGCTGGCGTCATCACGAATCGCACGAGCTGCCCGCAGACGGGCAAACGCTACGCGCAGATCACGGTTGCCGCTCAGGGACTGGGTCACCAGTTGGTTGAGGATCGGGTCCTCGAACTGCTGCCACCAGATCCCTTCGAAACGTGCGTGGTCGTATTGTTTAGCGTCGGTGGCGGCCGTGATATTGGCCGCGTCCAGGCTCTGGGTTTTATAGTCAGGGCCCACGGCACAGGCGCTCAGCGCCAGTACCAGCAAGCTCGGCAGGAAGACTTTCACGCTCATTGCTGTGTCTCCAGCTTCAAGGCCTTGGCCGCTTTGCGGGCTTCGCCGCGCTCGACAAAGCGCCGGATCAATACGAAGAACACGGGCGTCAGCAACAGGCCGAAGAAGGTCACGCCGATCATCCCGGAGAACACCGCCACACCCATGGCATGACGCATCTCGGCACCGGCACCGCTGGAGAACACCAGGGGCACCACGCCCATGATGAAGGCGAACGAGGTCATCAGGATCGGCCGCAGACGCAGGCGGCAAGCTTCCAGCACCGCAGCGAGCGGATCGAGGCCTTCCTCCTGTTTATCCTTGGCAAATTCGACGATTAGAATCGCGTTTTTACAGGCAAGCCCCACCAGTACGATCAAGCCGATCTGGGTAAATATGTTGTTGTCGCCGCCGGAGAGAATCACACCGGTGATGGCCGACAGCAGGGTCATCGGTACGATTAGAATCACCGCCAGTGGCAGGCTCCAGCTTTCGTATTGAGCGGCCAGTACCAGGAACGCCAGCAGTACGCAAAGCGGGAACACGAACAGCGCAGTATTGCCCGAGAGAATCTGCTGATACGTCAGGTCAGTCCACTCGTAGGTCATGCCGTTGGGCAGTTCCTCTTTCAACAGTTTCTCAATCGCGATCTGGGCCTGGCCCGAGCTGTAGCCGGGTGCGGCGTTGCCGTTGATTTCAGCCGTGATGAAGCCGTTGTAGTGCATCACGCGGTCCGGGCCCGAGGTGTCGCTGACCTTGATAAAGGTCGCCAGGGGAATCATCTCGCCTTTGTTGTTGCGCACTTTCAGTTGGCCGATCTGCTCTTCGTTGAGACGGAACTGCTGCTCAGCCTGCACGTTGACCTGATAGGTACGGCCAAAGCGGTTGAAGTCGTTGGCATACAGCGAACCCAGGTAGATCTGCAGGGTGTCGAAGATGTCGCTGATTGCCACGCCGTGGGTCTTGGCCTTTTCTCGGTCGATAGCGGCATCGACTTGCGGCACGTTGACGGTGTAGCTGGTGAACAGCCCGGCCAGTTCCGGTGTGGTCTGGCTCTTGGTGATGATGTTCTGCACTTCTTTGTACAGCTCTTCATAGCCCAGGTTGCCACGGTCTTCGACTTGCAGGCGGAACCCGCCGATGGTGCCCAGGCCCTGTACCGGCGGCGGTGGGAAGATCGCCATGTAGGCTTCCTGGATGTCGCTGTACTTGCCATTCAACGCGCCAGCAATTGCACCGGCGGACATGCTTGCATCCTTGCGCTCATCGAACGGCTTCAAGGTCACGAAGACGATGCCGCTGTTGGAACTGTTGGTGAAACCATTGATCGACAGGCCAGGGAACGCCACGGCGCTTTCCACGCCTGGCTGTTTCAGGGCGATGTCGGACATGCGCTTGATCACGTCTTCGGTGCGGTCCAGGCTGGAGGCGTCCGGCAACTGGGCGAAGGCCACTAGGTATTGCTTGTCCTGAGCCGGGACAAAGCCAGTCGGGGTGTGGGCAAAACCGAACCAGGTCAGCACCATGAGACCGGCATACAGGAACAACGCAATGCCGCTGCCACGGATAACCCGGCCCACGGTGCGGACGTAGCCACCGCTTGCGCGGTCGAAGAAACGGTTGAAAGGACGGAACAGCCAGCTCCCGAAGAGCCCGTCTAGGATTTTCGAGAAGCGATCTTTCGGTGCGTCATGGCTGCGCAGCAACACGGCCGCCAGGGCTGGGGACAAGGTCAGCGAGTTAAAGGCTGAGATCACTGTCGAGATGGCAATGGTCAAGGCGAACTGCTTATAGAACTGCCCGGTCAAACCGCTGATAAAGGCCGCCGGGATAAACACCGCGCACAGCACCAGTGCCGTGGCGATAATCGGGCCGGTCACTTCACGCATGGCGCGCTTGGTGGCCTCCACTGGGCTAAGCCCCAGGCCGATGTTTCGCTCGACGTTCTCCACCACCACGATGGCGTCGTCCACCACGATACCAATGGCCAATACCAACCCGAATAGCGACAGCGCGTTGAGGGAGAAGCCAAACAGGTGCATGACCGCAAAGGTACCGATCAAGGATACCGGCACCGCCACCAGCGGGATGATCGAAGCGCGCCAGGTCTGCAGGAACAGGATCACCACCAGCACCACAAGGATCAGCGCTTCGAACAGGGTGTGAACCACGGCCTCGATGGAGCCACGCACAAAGATGGTTGGGTCATAGACGATGCTGAAGTCCATGCCTTCGGGGAAGCTTTGTTTAAGCTGCGCCATCTTGTCGCGCACTTCGTTGGAGATCTCGATAGCGTTGGAGCCCGGTCGCTGGAAGATCGGGATCGCCACCGCCGGTTGGTTATTGAGCAACGAACGCAGAGCGTATTGGCTGGAACCCAGCTCCACACGTGCAATGTCTTTCAAACGGGTGATTTCACCGTTATCGCCTGCGCGAATGATGATGTTCTCGAACTCTTCCTCAGTAACCAGGCGGCCCTGAGTGTTGACCGACAACTGGAAGCTGGTGGCATTCGGCGCAGGCGGCGTGCCCAGGGCACCGGCGGCCACTTGACGGTTCTGCTCGCGGATCGCGGTGACCACATCGGTGGCCGTCAAATTACGCGAAGCGGTCTTGTTCGGATCGAGCCATACCCGCAGGGAGTAGTCGCCCATGCCGAACAATTGCACGTCACCGACACCGCCCAGGCGCGCCAACTCATCCTTGATATTGAGCAAGGCGTAGTTTGACAGGTAGAGCATGTCGTAGCGCTTGTCCGGGGAGGTCAAGTGCACAACCATGGTCAGGTCGGGGGAAGCCTTGTCCACGGTGATACCGATCCGGGTCACTTCTTCGGGCAGCTTGGGCTGGGTCCGGGTGACGCGGTTCTGGACCTGGACCTGGGCATTATCCAGGTCGGTGCCGAGGGCGAAGGTGATGGTCAGGGTAATCTTGCCGTCGGCCGTCGACTGCGAGGACATGTACAGCATGTTCTCGACGCCGGTAATGGCTTGCTCCAGCGGCGCGGCAACGGTTTCACCGATGACTTTCGGGTTGGCGCCCGGGAAGTTGGCGCGTACCACTACGGTCGGCGGCACCACTTCGGGGTATTCACTGATCGGCAATTGGAACAGTGAAATCGACCCGGCGATCAAGATCAACAGCGAGAGCACCGCTGCGAAGATCGGCCGCGAAATGAAGAACTGGGAAAAATTCATCTTGAGTGTTATCCCTTAACCGCGTGGAGTCGCGACGCTTGCGAGCTTGGGCGCGGATTTATCCGGCGTCACTTGCTCCAGGTTGCTGGCTTCAAGCGCTTGTCGTTGTTGTGCCAATGCGGCGAGGGTTTCCTTGCTGGCCATCGGGATGGTTTGCGGGGCGACCGGCGATCCCGGGCGAACCCGCTGCAGGCCCTTGACGATAATGGTGTCGTCCTTGTTCAGGCCGCTGCGCACGATGCGCAAGCCTTCGATCTTCGGGCCCAATTCCACGGCGCGGTACGAGGACTTGTTGTCGGCATCCATCACCAGCACGAACTTCTTGCCAAGGTCGGTACCGACTGCTTCGTCGTTGATCAGCACGGCAGAGTAGGTGCCGCTGCCCACCAGTTTCAGGCGTGCGTACAGGCCTGGGGTGAAGCGCCCGTCGGTGTTATCAAAGACTGCTCGACCCCGAATGGTGCCGGTCGCCGGGTTGACCTGGTTGTCGACAAAGTTCATCTGGCCCAGATGCGGGTTGCCGTCTTCATTGGACAGGCCCAGGTATACCGGGGTGGTGGCGCCACGGCGGCCCTGGCGGGCCAGCTCGGTGTACTTGAGGTACACGCGTTCATCGGCGTCGAAGTAGGCGTAGACCTTGTCGGTAGACACCACGCTGGTAAGCGAAGTGACATCAGCGGTCACCAGGTTACCGGCAGTGATGTCGGCACGGCTGACACGGCCGCTGATGGGCGAGGTGACGCGGGTGAAGCTAAGGTTCAGCTTGGCCAGGTCCAGTTGCGCCTGAATGCCAGCGACAGCAGCGCGGGCTTCCTGGGCAGCGGAGGTACGGGAGTCGGCAAGTTCGGCGGAAATCGCGTTGCTCTGACGCAGGCGCTCGCCTCGCTGGGCTTCGTTATCGCTGCGGCTTGCTGCAGCGCGGGTTTGTTGCAACTGGGCTTCAAGGCGGCGGACTTCGGCCTGGAACGGACGTGGGTCGATTTGGAACAGCAACTCGCCTTTCTTGACCAAGGCACCTTCGGTGAAGGCGACCTGATCAATCTGGCCGGAAACCCGAGGACGAATCTGCACGGTTTCCGGCGCTTCCAGGCGACCGGTGAACTCGTCCCATTCGTTGACGGGCTGTTCAAGCACCTTGGCAACGCTGACTTTACTGGCTGGCATGGCGGCCGCTTGGTCAGGGGTCTTGCCGCATGCGCTTATCACCATCACGGCCATAATGGCTAGGGGATAGCGCAAATGTTTGAGTGACTGTTCCATGAGGGGCATCCGCCAATGTATTTGAGATGGGCGGATCATGCTCGGCGATGTGCTCTCTCACGAATCGAATGAAACAAAGGTAACTATCATTCGGAATGATATAAGCGCGAACCAAGCCCTCTAGAATGGGGCTTTCGTTAGGTAGCTATCAATAGTATTGATGACAAAGGACTGTTGCGAGGAATGCAAAGACGCGGCAAGCGAAAAGGGCGCTCCATCAAGAAAATCGGCGAACGAGGAGATGAGTAGCGCAGCGCATCACCTGCAGGGTCTGTCGACGGGTTTTCATCAATGCAATACGTTTGACCATATCCCCCTGGGGGGGATAGGATGCCGGCGTAATTCATTGAGGCCTGAGGCCTAAACCATGAGCGAGCACGAGCACAATCACCGCCACATCCACCAGAGCCACGAGGCGATCATCAAGCGCCTCAAACGGGCGGACGGTCACCTGCGCAGCATCATCACCATGATTGAAGACGGTCGTGAGTGCGTCGACATTGCTCAGCAGCTGCATGCTGTAGAGAAAGCGGTGTGCCAGGCCAAGCGAACGCTCATCCAGGATCACATTGATCACTGTCTGGAGGATACCGTCTCGGCCCTGAATAATGGCGAGCGTGGTCCGTTAGAAGCCTTCAAGCAAATTACCAAGTACCTCTAGGTCTGACATGCCTAACTTCGCTGAAGTCTTGCAGCAGGGTGGCTCGCACGCCTGGCTGTACTTTCCGAGCGCAATTCTGCTCGGTGCTCTGCATGGGCTGGAACCAGGCCATTCAAAAACCATGATGGCGGCCTTCATCGTGGCCATCCGTGGCTCGGTAAAGCAGGCCGTTTTATTGGGCCTGGCCGCTACGCTGTCGCACACTGCCGTGGTTTGGTTGGTTGCCATCGGCGGTATGTACCTGGGCAAAGGCCTGGATGCTCAAACTACTGAACCTTACTTCCAGCTCGCGTCTTCTGCACTGATCATCGCGATTGCGCTTTGGATGCTGTGGCGTACTTGGCGCGGTGAGCAGATGTTCAAGTTCGAGCAAGGTGATGATCATCATCACGGCGAGCATGCCGGTCACTCCCATGATGACGACCTAGAATGCCAGGAACATCATCACGGGCACGCCCATGGCGAACGGGAAGGCTTGGAGCTGTCGATTGATGGTTATCAGGATGCGCATGAGCGTGCCCATGCCACCGATATCCGCAAGCGTTTCGCCAACCGTGAAGTCACGACGGGACAGATCATCATGTTTGGCTTGACGGGTGGGCTCATTCCTTGCCCCGCGGCCATTACCGTTCTGCTGCTCTGCCTTCAGGTCAAGGAAGTCACCTTGGGTGGCGTGCTCGTCCTGTGCTTCAGCATTGGTCTGGCACTCACCCTGGTAACCGTCGGCGCCGCAGCAGCTATTGGCGCCAGGCAGGCCTCCAACCGCTGGCCCTGGATGGGCGCCGTTGCTCGTCGCGCCCCTTATCTGTCCAGCGCGCTGATTATCGGCGTCGGTCTCTATGTGGGCATCCATGGCTGGATTGGCCTGAACGCTTAGGGCGACTCTTGAGTGTTTGCCAAGGGCGCCGGGAGTAGCGTAAATGACGAAGTTTCACGATACCTCCAGGGTATCAAGTGAGACCTAATCAATATTGGACGGCCTGCGCCCTCAGCGTCAATCTCTGCTGAAGAACAACTATTATGCAGGCTGAGCGTCTCATGGTCGCTGTCACCATCGAACGCTTCGATACCCAGATTGTCGACCTCCCGACGATCCGCTCGCACAGATGGCATGACCGTTAAGCGTCCTACTGACATGCCGGTAAGTAAGGCCAGTAAACTCAAGGCGATGAAAAGAAACGGGCCTGTGCCTACACCCTGTCTTCGGCAGCTCTTGCCATCAACAAAAACAAGATAATGATGAGGACCACAGCCATGACTATCCGTATTTCGCAAACTGCTGAAGTGCAGCAGTTCTTCGAAGGGGCATCCGGCTTCGACCAAGCCGCTGGCAGCCAGCGCATGAAGAGCGTGGTACACCGAGTGTTGAACGACGCGATCAAGGTCATCGAAGACCTGCAAGTCACTCCTGAAGAATTCTGGAAGGCCGTCAACTATCTCAATGACTTGGGCAGCCGCCAGGAAGCCGGCTTGCTCGTCGCAGGCCTTGGGCTTGAGCATTACCTCGACTTGCTGATGGATGCAGAGGATGAGCAGGCCGGGCATGTCGGTGGCACACCACGCACCATCGAGGGGCCTCTGTATGTCGCCGGTGCGCCGTTGTCCGAGCACTACTCCCGCCTGGATGATGGTCAGGACGCTGGCACTGTCCTGTATATGCGCGGCCAGGTTCGCGACACCGATGGCGAGCCGTTGGCCAACGCCATTGTCGATGTGTGGCACGCCAATACCGGCGGCACCTACTCGTACTTCGATCCTTCGCAGTCGGAGTTCAACCTGCGTCGCCGCATCCAGACTGATGCTGAAGGGTGCTACCGCTTCCAAAGCATCGTGCCGTCCGGCTATGGCTGCCCACCGAATGGCCCGACGCAACAGTTGCTCGATCAACTGGGTCGTCATGGTCAGCGTCCGGCGCATATTCACTTTTTTATCTCGGCGCTCGGCCATCGTCACCTCACCACCCAGATCAACCTGGCCGGGGACAAGTATCTGCATGATGACTTTGCCTATGCCACTCGTGACGAGTTGATCGCCGAGATTCATTTCAGCGACGATACCAATGGCCGGCGTGCCGATATCGATTTTGACTTTGTATTGCAGCCAACCGCTGCGGCCAAGGACGAGAATCGTCATGAACGGGTGCGGGCGTTGGAGGCTTGATACCCCAACAGGACTTGTTGCCTGCGGGGGCGTTTTGGCGTCAGCCTAGGGCCAAAGAGGCGCAACCATGACCGTGCTATTGAGTGAGTGCAGCCAGATTTTTGATCGTGCAGATGCCTATGCTGTGTCGGATTACGTCAACCAGCATGTGGGCAGCCACTGTATCCTCCTGCCACCCAGGGGGCGCCCACAGGCGAGCATCAGCCACCGGACCTTTTCCAGCCTGGATTTGTGCCGCATCAGCTACGGCGCTCCGGTGCGGGTAACCTCAGTGGCGCTGGAAACGATTTACCACCTGCAGATTCTGCTGCGCGGTCACTGCCGCTCCACCTCCCGTGGCGAAGAGCAGATTTTAGGACCGGGTGAAATCCTGCTGATCAATCCGGATGACCCGGTGGACCTGACCTATTCTGCCGACTGCGAAAAATTCATCATCAAGTTGCCCGTGCGCCTGCTGGAAAACGCCTGCCTTGAGCAGCACTGGACGCTGCCGCAACAGGGCATCCGTTTCGCGGCGGCTCGCCACGTGCTCAGCGAGATGGGCGGATTCCTGCCATTGCTGGGGTTAATCTGCCAAGAGGCCGAAAATGCCGCAGAGCCCGAAGTGCAGGGCCTGTATGAGCGCATTGTGGCGAATAAACTGCTGGCATTACTGGCCAGTAACGTCTTGCGTGTGATTCCCCGGCCGGATCAACGCGGCGGCTTCGAAGCTGTGCGCCAGTTTATCGAGGAGCACCTGACCGAGGATGTCAGCGTCGAACAACTGATGGCCATCGCCAGGGTCAGCGAGCGTTCGCTGTATACCTTGTTCGAACGCCAGGTCGGCCTATCGCCGCGTGACTATATGCGTCAACGCAAGCTGGAGCGGGTGCATGCCATGTTGCAACTGGCCACGGCTCGCAGCGTGACGGAAGTAGCGCTGGATCACGGTTTCCTGCATTTGGGACGTTTCTCCGAGTCCTATCGCAAACGCTTTGGCGAGCTGCCTTCGCAGACCTGGAAGCGGCAACGATAAACCGGTTGCGCCAGGCGGATAGCGATTTGCAGTCAGCGGATATTGAAGGGTAAGACGAGTACATAAGGTGGGGGGGCCTGATACAAGAACAACGGAGGGCCTACCCCATGATCAGCACACTCGACCGACTTGCCCGACAACTGCGCGAATCCGTCCAGGAAGATCCCGCTACCGGGGTTTTCCGCTGCCGCCGCGACATCTTCACCGACCCTGACCTATTCGCCCTGGAGATGAAGCACATTTTTGAAGCGGGTTGGGTCTACCTGGCACATGAAAGCCAGGTGCCAGAGATCAATGACTACTTCACCACCTGGATTGGCCGCCAGCCAGTGGTCATCACCCGCGACAAACAAGGTGCGCTGCACGGCCTAGTCAACGCCTGTGCACACCGCGGTGCGATGTTGTGCCGCCGCAAACAAGGCAATAAGGGCTCATTTACCTGCTCATTCCACGGCTGGACGTTCAGCAACACCGGCAAGCTGCTCAAGGTGAAGGACGCCAAGACCGGCGCCTATCCCGATAGTTTCGACTGTGACGGCTCCCATGATCTCAAGCGCCTTGGCCGCTTCGAAAACTATCGGGGCTTCCTGTTTGGCAGCCTGAGTGAAACGGTTGCGGAGCTGAGCGATTACCTGGGTGAAACCCGGGTGATTATCGACCAAATGGTCGATCAGGCACCGTTGGGCCTGGAAGTGCTGCGCGGCAGTTCGTCGTATGTCTACGACGGCAACTGGAAGTTGCAGATCGAGAACGGCGCCGATGGTTATCACGTCAGCTCCGTACACTGGAATTACTCGGCGACCATGGGCCGGCGCAACTACGAAGCCGAAGGCACGCGCACCGTCGACGCCAATGGCTGGTCGAAAAGCCTGGGCGGCGTGTATGCCTTCGAACACGGGCATATCCTGCTGTGGACGCACCTGCTCAACCCCGAAGTACGCCCGGTGCATGCTCACCGTGAAGCGCTGGCCGAACGCCTGGGCCAGGAACGCGCCGACTTTATCGTCGATCAAACCCGCAACCTGTGCCTCTACCCCAATGTTTACTTGATGGACCAGTTCTCCACGCAGATCCGTGTCGTACGGCCGATCGCGGTCGACAAGACCGAGGTGACGATTTATTGCATGGCGCCCAAGGGCGAAAGTGCCCAGGAGCGCACCACGCGCATCCGTCAGTACGAAGACTTCTTCAACGTCAGCGGCATGGGTACACCCGATGACCTTGAAGAGTTCCGCGCCTGCCAGACCGGCTACCAGGGCGCGACCACCTTATGGAATGACCTCAGCCGCGGCGCGAAACAGTGGGTCGAAGGCGCGGATGAGAATGCCAAGGCCATGGGCATGCACCCGCAACTCAGCGGCGTGAAAACCGAAGACGAAGGGCTGTTCGTACGCCAGCACGCGCATTGGGCACAAAGCCTTCAGCGCGCGATCAAGTTGGAGCAGCAAGGCTTGATCGCTACCGACAAGGAGGTGCTGTCATGAGCATTTCCCGTGACCGCCTGCTGGACTTTCTGTACCGCGAAGCGCGCCTGCTGGATGACCGCCAGTGGGACGAGTGGCTGGAGTGCTACTCACCCAAGGTCGAGTACTGGATGCCTGCGTGGGACGACCACGACACCCTGGTAGAAGACCCGCAGAGCGAAATCTCGCTGATTTACTACCCCAACCGTGACGGCCTGGAAGACCGCGTATTTCGCATTAAGACCGAGCGTTCCAGCGCCAGCACACCGGAGCCGCGTACCGCACACCTGATCACCAACCTCGAAGTACTGGCCGACGACGGTCAGCACGTGGAGCTGCGTTTCAACTGGCAAACCCTCAGCCATCGCTACAAGACCACGGATACGTATTTCGGCACCTCGTTCTATCGCCTGGATATCAGCGCCGAACAGCCGCTGATTACGCGTAAGAAGGTCGTGCTGAAAAACGATTACATCCATCAGGTCATCGATATCTACCACATCTGAGGACACACCCATGACGTACTCCATTGCCCTGAACTTCGAGGACGGGGTCACCCGATTCATCGACTGCAAGGTGGGTGAAAAGGTCCTCGACGCCGCCTTCCGCCAACGTATCAATCTGCCGATGGATTGTTCGGACGGTGTGTGCGGCACCTGCAAATGCCGGTGTGAAACTGGCGCCTATGACTTGGGTGACGACTACATAGAAGACGCCCTGAGCAAGGACGAAGCCGAGGAGCGCCAAGTTCTGACCTGCCAGATGGTGCCGCAATCCGATTGCGTGATTGCGGTGCCGGTGTCATCCAGTGCCTGCAAAACGGGTACGGCGCAATTTGCCGCTACGGTCGCGAGCATTACCCGCCATGCTGATGCTGCCCTGGAGGTCAGTTTCGAACTGGATCAGGCGCCGGTATTTCTCCCTGGTCAGTACGTCAATATTGGCGTACCCGGCAGCGGGCAGACACGCTCCTATTCCTTCAGTAGCCGCCCCGGCGACAAGCGCGCCAGCTTCCTGATCAAGCATGTGCCTGGCGGGTTGATGAGTGGCTGGCTGGCGCGCGCCCAGCCCGGCGACGCCGTACCGATGACCGGGCCACTGGGCAGTTTCTATCTGCGTGAAGTTGTCCGGCCATTGCTATTCCTGGCGGGCGGTACTGGTCTGGCGCCGTTCTTGTCGATGCTGGAAGTGCTGGCCGAGCGAAAGGAAACCCGACCGGTAACGCTGATCTATGGCGTGACACGGGATCAGGACCTGGTGATGGTCGAGGTTCTGGAAGCCTTCGCCAAACGCTTGCCCAGCTTCAGTTTTGTCACCTGCGTGGCCGATCCACAGACCGCTCACCCGCAGCAGGGCTATGTCACACAGCACATGGCCAAAGAGCTGCTGAACGACGGCGAGGTTGATGTTTACCTCTGTGGGCCGCCACCGATGGTCGATGCTGTGCGCCAGCACTTCAAGAGCCAGGGTGTAACCCCGGCCAGCTTCCACTACGAGAAGTTCACGCCCAACGCCATCGTCACTGGCGATGCCGCCTGAGGAAACCATCATGAGTCCACGTTTCAACACCAAGGTTGCGCTGGTTACCGGCGCAGCCCAGGGCATCGGCCGGCGTGTCGCCGAGCGTTTGCTGGAGGAGGGCGCCTGGCTGATCGCGGTCGACCGCTCGGAACTTGTGCATGAATTGCAGCATGAGCGGGCGCTGATCCTCACCGCCGACCTTGAACAGCACGCCGAATGTGCGCGTGTCATGGCCGCCGCCAAGGCGCGTTTCGGGCGTATCGATATTCTGGTCAACAATGTTGGCGGGACAATCTGGGCCAAGCCCTTCGAACACTACGGCGAAAATGAAATCGAAGCCGAAGTGCGTCGCTCACTGTTCCCGACGCTGTGGTGCTGCCATTGCGTGTTGCCCTACATGCTGGAGCAGGGCAGTGGCGCCATCGTCAATGTCTCCTCCGTCGCCACGCGCGGGGTCAATCGCGTGCCTTACGGCGCGGCCAAGGGCGGCGTCAACGCCCTGACTGCCTGCCTGGCCCTGGAGACCGCCGGCAGCGGCATTCGGATCAACGCCACCGCACCGGGCGGCACCGAAGCGCCACCGCGTCGGATCCCGCGCAACAGCCAGCCCCAAAGCGACCAGGAGCGCGTCTGGTACCAGCAGATCGTCGACCAGACCCTCGATAGCAGCCCGATGAAGCGTTACGGCAGCATCGACGAACAAGCGGGTGCCATTCTGTTTCTCGCCTCCGATGAGGCCTCTTACATCACGGGCGTCACCTTGCCAGTAGGAGGCGGCGACCTCGGCTGACCCACCGCAGTACCTGCAGACACTGACTCACAACAACAATAATGAGAGCACTGCCATGCGTACCCATGACGTCCATTCGATTATCGATAACGCCCGTTTCAGCCGCTTCCACTGGCTGGTAATGGGCTTGTGTGCCTTGCTGTTGATCTTTGACGGCTATGACTTGTTTATCTACGGCGTGGTCCTGCCGGTGATCATGAAGGAATGGGGGTTGTCGCCCCTGCAGGCCGGCGCGCTGGGTAGTTATGCGCTGTTCGGCATGATGTTTGGTGCGTTGGCTTTCGGCAGCCTGGCGGACCGGATTGGCCGCAAAAAAGGCATCGCCATCTGCTTCACGTTGTTCAGCGTTGCCACCGTGGTTAACGGTTTCGCCAGCAGCCCGACCGAGTTCGGTATCTGCCGGTTTATCGCCGGGCTGGGCTGTGGCGGGCTGATGCCCAATGCGGTCGCGTTGATGAACGAATACGCACCAAAGAAGATCCGCAGCACCCTGGTGGCATTGATGTTCAGCGGTTATTCACTGGGTGGCATGCTCTCGGCGGGCGTTGGAATTTACATGCTGCCGCGCTATGGCTGGGAATCGATGTTCTTCGTCGCCACGGTGCCGCTTTTGCTGCTGCCCATGATTGTTTACTGGTTGCCTGAATCCATCGGCTTTCTGATCCGTCAAGGCCGGCTGGAACAGGCACGGGCTCTGCTCAAGCGCCTGTCACCCGAAACCCGTATCGAGGCCGAAGACCAGTTGCAGATCAGCGCCGGGAAGGGCAAAGGCGCCTCGGTGCTGGAGCTGTTTCGCCATGGCCTGGCGGTACGCACCGCGTCGATCTGGGTCGCGTTTTTCTGCTGTCTGCTGATGGTCTACGCCTTGAGTTCGTGGTTGCCCAAGCTGATGGCCGGTGCCGGTTACAGCCTGGGGTCGAGCCTGTCATTCCTGTTGGCGCTGAATTTCGGCGGCATGGCCGGGGCAATTCTCGGCGGTTGGCTGGGTGATCGGCTGAACCTGGTGAAAGTCATGATCGGCTTCTTCATCTGCGCCGCGGTGTCCATCAGTTTGTTGGGCATCAACAGCCCGATGCCGGTCCTGTACCTGCTGATCTTCGTCGCGGGCGCTACCACCATTGGCACGCAAATCCTGCTGTACGCCGGGGCCGCGCAACTCTATGGGCTGTCCATTCGCTCCACCGGCCTGGGTTGGGCGTCGGGCATCGGGCGCAACGGCGCCATCGTCGGGCCGCTGCTGGGCGGTGCGCTGATGGGCATCGAGTTGCCCCTGCAACTCAACTTTATGGCCTTTGCGATTCCCGGCGCCATCGCTGCGCTGGCGATGACCACATACGCCCTGAATGAGCGTCGCGCCAGTGCTGATTTGATCACCGCTCGGGCGCTGTAACTTTCCAAACCGTCGATAACAATAACTAAGAGCAACGACATGAATACACAACGTATCTGGCTGTCCCTGTTGGGCATGCCCCTTGCGGCGACGGCGGCTGAGGGCGGTTTTTTCGAGGGATCTACGGCCACCTTGCAGGCCCGCAACTATTACTTCAGCCGCGACTTCTCGGACATCGTCGGCGCCAGTAAGCAGTCGAAGGCGCAGGAGTGGGGCCAGGGTTTTATCCTGACCTACAAATCCGGCTACACCCCAGGCCCCTTAGGTTTCGGCCTGGATGCACTGGGCACCCTGGGCCTCAAGCTCGACAGTAGCCCGGACCGGGTCAATACCGGTTTGCTCCCGGTCAAGGGCGATGGCCGTGCCGCCGACGATTACAGCCGTTTGGGCCTGACCTTCAAGGCCCGGTTTTCCAAGACCGAATTGAAGGTCGGTGAGTTGCAACCCAACCTGCCGGTGCTGGCCTTCAGCGATATTCGCCTGCTACCGCCGAGTTACCAGGGGGTGAATGTCAGCTCCAGCGAGTTCGCTGGCCTGACGCTACAGGCCGGACACTTGACCACCACCAGCCTGCGCAACGAAGCCGGTGACGAGAAGATGATCGGCATGCTCGGCCATGTGCCGCAGCGCGGCGCTGAAAGTGATGCATTCAACTACGTCGGTGGCGACTACGCCTTCAACACCAACCGCACCAGCTTCAGCTACTGGCATGGCCAACTGAAAGACATCTACAGCCAGGATTTTGTCGGCCTCAAGCACAGCCAGCCGATGGGCGATTGGGTGCTTGGCGCCAACCTGGGTTATTACGATGCGCGAGAAGACGGCGATAAATTGCTCGGCAAGATCGACAACCAGGCGTTTTTCTCGCTGCTGTCAGCCAGGCATGGCGGCCACATTTTCTATGTCGGCTATCAAGCGATGTACGGCGACAGCGCCTTCCCGCGTGTGTTTGCCAACATCTCGCCGCTGGGCAACGAGGTACCCACTTATGAGTTCGCCTACACCGACGAGCGCTCCTGGCAGGCACGTTACGACTACGACTTCGTGGCGCTGGGGATTCCGGGGTTGACGACCACTGTGCGCTATATCACCGGTAACAACGTGACCACCGGCGCAAGTTACGAAGGTAAGGACCGCGAGCGCGACCTGGATATCGGCTATGTGGTGCAGAGCGGCTATTTGAGCGGCCTGGGCGTGCGGGTACGCAATGTCATGGCCCGTTCAAACTACCGCAGCGATATCGATGAGAACCGGCTGATCCTCAGTTACACCTGGAAGCTGCTTTAAACGCCGCCCTGGCAAGTGCCCATGACCTGGTAGTTGACGGTATGGCTGACGCCTTGGCTGTCGAGGTAAACCAGGGTCGCCGGTTCCACCTGGCAACTGCCGGGTACGAGTGTGATTGAAACGATGTGCTGGATATCTGGCGCCGGGCTTTCATTGCTGCCGGCCGCCATTGCGCCGGTAGCGATGAACAGTAGGACAAGGCTGAGAAATTTGATGTTCATGATGATTCCCTCTGTCAGTAGGGTTCATTTTAGTGATTGCAGCGCTGGGTTAAAGGCAGGAACAGGTAAATGACTCATACGTATCAGGTAGCAATAAAGGTGCAACGCTAATGGACCTTCTCAATGGCATGCAGGTCTTTGCGCGGGTTGTCGACAGTGGCAGTTTTGCTGCCGCTGCCGAGGTCCTGGAGGTGTCCGGCGCGCACGTATCCCGGTTGATATCCGACCTGGAGAAACATCTCCAGACCCGCCTTTTGCACCGCACCACCCGGCGTCTGAGCCTCACCGAATCAGGCGAGCGGTTCCTGCTGCGCTGTCGGGACATTCTTGAGGACGTCCGGGAGGCCACGGTTGAGGCCAGCGGGGCTCACCTCAACCCGCGCGGGCGTTTGCGGGTGCATTGCATGAGCGGGCTGGGCGTGCTGATAACGCCGTTGATCGCCCGTTACAGTGAGCATTACCCGCACGTTTCCATGGAGCTGACCCTCTCACAGCACAACCCGGACCCCCTTGAAGAAGGCCATGACGTGGTGATCTCCATCGCCCATTCGTTGCCGGATTCGGCCCTGGTCAGCCAGACGGTGGGGCAGCTATTCAGTGTGCCCTGTGCTGCGCCGAGGTACCTGGAGAAGCACGGAGTGCCCGAGCATCCTGGCCAACTGATGCAGCATCGACGCCTGCACCTGCAGGACTTTCAGGAAGATGCGTGGCTGTTCAAGGGCCCAGAGGGTGAAATTTCGGTTTCACCTGAGCAAACCTTCAGAACCAACGTTGCCGACGCGATGGTCAAGGCGACGCAGGAGGGCATGGGCATCAGCCTGTTGCCGTTTTTTAGCGCAAACCTGGCATTGCGCGAGGGCTCACTGGTGCGTCTGTTGCCCGGTTACCGGCTGCGCGAACGCACTATCTTCGCGGTGTACCCATCCCGGCGTTTTCTGGATGCCAAAGTGCGGACTTGGGTGGAGTTCTTGCAGGCGCAACTGCCTTCGTTGTTAGCCGAGCATGTCCGGGTGATTGAAAACCCTGAGTATTGGGCGCGTTGCTGATAACGCTGCTCAGAGGCTATCCGTCATCGGTGGTGAAAGGTGACGAACCGTACAGCTGCCGGTCCTGACTCGGTAGGATGCTCACCAGAATGGATGAGTTACTGGTGTATTTCTGTCACAGACATCGTAAACACCAGCTTGGACCTGCCGCCATTGGCGTAGGAGTGCGGAACGTCTGTTTTCGCCACAGCAGAACTGCCGGCAGGAATGAGCAGTTCTGTTTCCCCAACAACACATTTAAGTGTCCCTTTCTCCACATGGAATAGTTCAAGTGTGCCTTGAGGATGACCTTGAGACGAAAAAGACTCACCTGGAAACATTTCCCAGCGCCACAGCTCAATCACATTGGGCCCTCTCGTGCCTGCCAGAAGTCGAGCCGTCCCACCCAGATCCCCGGTCCATAGAGTAGGGATGTCCACGCCAGCGATAATGTGGGCAGAGGGGGCGTCAGTCACATTGACGATATCCGCAACCGAAAGACCCAACGCAGCAGCTATTTTGCAAAGGATGCCAATGCTTGGATTAGCCGTACATTTTTCGATTTCTACGACCATTCCCTTGCTCACACCTGAGCGACGAGACAGCTCATCAAGCGTGATTTTCTGAGTTTTTCGCGCCTGTTTAAGCGAGTGCTCAAGAGTTGCTTCGTTGCGCTTGAACAAATGAAAGGGGCCCGCTTTTCGGACCTCAACCAAGGTCGCCTGCTTGAGTACCGCCAGATGCTGCGACACTGTCGATTGGGAGAGGCCGCAACGTTGCGTGATCTGTCCAACGCTGACGCCTAACTCTACCTCCCAGCTTTGCTGCGGGAAATACACCGACGGCGCCTTGAGCTACTTCAGGATTTCCCGTCTCAGTGGATGAACAATCGCGCGCATGGCGACATCGAAGTCAGGCGAGGAGCATTGCTGTTGTTTCTCGCACATGGCTTATCCAGTCGCTTTAGGTCGATTCAATCCAGCATGTCGGACAGAGATTCGGCGATCAATTGATAGGATCGGCAGCGAGCCTTGGCGTCATATATGCGCGCGTCAATGATGACTTCATCCACCTGGGTCGTTGTAATGAACTGGCGTAGCCAACTGCTGACCTCGTCCTGGTCACCCGTCGCCGTGCACAGCATCGCCTGATTGAGCGTGTGCCGATCAATGTTTGTAAGCGAGTCCATAAAGCCCTCCGTGGGGCGTGGCAACGGGCCTGCTTTCCCGGCGTACAAGTTGCACACCCATTGCCGGTGAGAGCTCGCGATGTAATCGGCCTCGGCCCGTGAAGGGGCCGCAAAGATATTGACGCCTGCGATCACATAGGGCTGCTTGAGCGCCTCTGACGGGCGGAAAGTAGTACGGTAGTGCGTAATCGCATCCATTAAGAAGCGCGGCGCGAAATGCGAGGCGAATGCGTAGGGCAGCCCCAGCTTTGCGGCAAGGTCTGCGCTGTTCATGCTCGAACCCAGGAGCCAGAGTGGTACGTCGTGGGTTCCGGGAATTGCCCGGACCGGCTGACGCCCGTTGTCCTCCAGGTAGTCCTGCAACTGTTGAATATCCTGCGCGAAGTCGCGTTCCGATGCGTCACCGCGCAGGGCGTGGATCGCCGCACCGGCTGAGCCCGGCGCTCTACCGATACCCAGGTCGATGCGACCAGGAAACAGGGTGTCCAACGTCCCGAACTGCTCGGCCACCATCAACGGGGAATGGTTGGGTAGCATGATGCCGCCGGAGCCCACCCGCAGGGTGCGGGTGGCCGCCGCCAGATGCTGGACGAGCAGGGTGGTTGCCGAGGAGGCTATGCCCGGCAGGTCGTGATGCTCGGCGACCCAGTAACGTTTGTAACCATGGGCTTCGACATGTCGCGCCAAGGCGACTGCATCATCCAGAGTGTCAGTGAAGGTTTTACCTTCGCCAATCATCATGAGGTCAAGTACAGAAAGGGCAGTCATTGCAGGCTCCTTTTTCATATCAGGTGGAGAGGGCGTTACAGCGATGAAAAGTCCGACCAATGTGGATGACGTACAAGGCGATGATCAATATCGCGAAGAGTCGCCAGGCAGCGTTGAAGTTTCAGGTAAATATCGCCCCCGTAGTCCCAGCCGAGCACGCCAATACTGCCTTTGTATCCGACGCTGTTCAGCGCCGCGACCACGGAAAAGTTGTCCAACTCTCCACGGTCAACTGGCTCCATCGTGGCCACGCCGCCCCAGCCCAGCTCACTGAGCGCGCTGCCTGAAAGTACGACTTGCATCAACCAGGGTTGCATGGCTTCAAGGCGCTGCTGAAGTTCGCCTTCCTGACTGGCGTACCAGTGATAGCCGTTGAACAATGCGCCCAGGTGCGGGTGAGCGAAGTATTCGCAGATCTGCACCACTTGAGCCGTGGTCTGGGTAACGTGATGAAGATGGGGATACAGGGCGATTCTCAAGCCGCGACGTTCTGCGATGGGCAGCACCGACTCGATGAACCGCATAATGGCCGAGCTGCCGTTGACCGAGGTCTGGACCGCCAGTTCGATGAGTTCCACCCCTTCGACGCTTTCGATGATTCGCCTTATGAGGTCATCATTGCGGCCTTCGTGCAGCACCAGGTACAAACCCTCAACGCGCAGGCCGTGCTGCTCGCCAACGCGCGGTAGCAGGCGCAGGTCGGTCAGCGGCGTGCCACCCCAGGCTGAAACTGTGAGGCCGTCGTAACCCAGTTCGGCGAGCATTTCGCACTGCGACTGGAAGGCGTAAACACCCATTGAAGAGTAAAAAAATGAATCGAGTGCATGGACGCGATGTGCCACGGTCTGTCTCCTCGCCTAGCGTGGCGTTTCGGTCAGTAGGGCCCATTCGGGGTGTGCGGCCAGACGTTGCTCCATGGAACGAAATGCCGTGGCTGAACGGCGCAGGTTGCCGTAAACGTCGCCACCCATGCTTTGCCATCCCAGCACGCCGACACGCCCGGTAAAGCTGCGGCGTTCAAGGGCGCCCAGCAGGACGAAATTATCCATCTCGCCTTCATCAAGCGGTTCGATGGTCGCCAGGCCGCCCCAACCCAATGGAGAGCGACGTGTGCCGGCAATGTTCACGTGTTGGAGCCAAGGCCACATCGCATCAAGGCGCTGTTCCAACGCTTGTTCTTCAGTGGCGTACCAGTGATAACCATTGAATACGATATTGAGCAGGGGATGGTTGAACTCCCGGCACAGTGCGACGGCTTCCGTGGTTGTTTGCATGCCGTAGCGTGCGTGCGGATAAAGGTTGATGTGCAGGCCTCTGCGCTCACAAATGGGCAGCAGGCGCTCAAGCATGCGACGGTCAAGATTTGTGACTTCATCACCTGAATGCAGCGCCAGTTCAATCGTGGTGCAGTCTTCAAGGCTCTCGAAAACCTGGGTCACGAACGCTTCGAGGCCCTTGCGGTAGATCAAGTAGACCGCGCCCACGTCCAGGCCCCAGGTCGGTTTGACTTGAGGAATCGACTTCAGGTCTTGGCTCCACGCAGACATCGTCAAGCCTTGGTAACCAAGGTCGGCAAGCATTTCGCACTGTGCGGCCAGGGGATAGGTGCCCATGGCGGTCTGGAAGATGAAATCCATATGGTGAAGGACGCGATTCATTGGACGGCCTGCATAGGTTGAGACTCGACGGGGAGGGCGATGCTTGGAAAATGCGGCAACACGTATTGAGCCAGTTCATCGATGACTTCAGGGGCAGGGCGGCGTTGAGGTTTGAAGTGCAGGGCGACATGACCTACCCCCTGATCCTGCTGGCGTTTCCAGTGCTCGATCAGCGCATTGCGCCCGGCGCGCAGTACGCGTCCCGCCTGCACGGGATGGTCCGGGTCGCGATCCAGATCAAACAACGTGCCGTAGCCGTAGGGTTTGTGCACGTCGTGGCCACAGACCGCACGCCATCGCTCGATCACCTGGGGAATCATCGCGGGGCTGGATGTGTAGGAAAGAATCCCGTCAGTGTGTTCACCGATCCATTCCAGCGACTGGCCCGCGTGGCCGACGATAAGGGTGGGTAAACGCGGCCCGACGGGTTTGGGGATCAGGTCAATTTCACCGTTCAACTGGCCGTAAAAACGCGACGTATGCTTGGCCCAATGACTTTGCGTGGTTGCACGGATGATGCCCAGTGCGTCACGGAAGCGTTCGGCACGATTGTCAAATTCAAGCCCGAAGGCCGGGTATTCGATCGGCCGGTCGCCAGTCCCAGAATGAATCGCCCGCCCAGCAGTTGGTCCACGCTGGCAGCCTGCTTGGCAACAATCAGTGGATCGCGCAATGGCAGGACGATCCCCGCCGTGCCAATCGCAATTCGCGTGGTCACTGCAGCCAGGTAGCCTGCATAAACCAGAGGATCGAGGATCTGGCCGACGTCTCCGAAGTTGGGGTCATAAAACGGCACATCGCGCAGCCAGATCGCGGAGAATCCAGCTTCGTCTACGCGTTGAGCCATCTGCGCGTGATCCTGCAGGGTGGGGCCTGGGCTGTTGGGGTAGCTTTCCAGCGGGGCAATGAAACCGAAGGTCAAATGCCCTTGTTTAAATACACGGGCATAGCCAGGGTGTTGCTGAAGCTCCGGGGCGATTGCGCGTGCGCGAGGTTGGGAGGTCATCGGAATATGCTCGTAGTAGCGGATGGCGGTGACGTTGAAGGCGAGACGCGCGCCATAAAGTCACGATGGAGGAGACTATAGGGGGTATGATGTGAAAGAAAAATAGGATGAAATTCCAATCATTTGTGAAAATAACGCTCAAATAGATGAGGCTGTTCATGGATCATTTCGGCGCGCTGAGCGCATTCGTTCAGGCGGCGCATACCCGCAGTTTTACTGAGGCTGGGCGCAGGACCGGAGTGTCTTCCTCGGCTGTTGGCAAGGCGGTTGCGCGGCTGGAGGAAGAGTTGGGCGTGCGGCTGTTTCATCGTTCCACTCGCGCGATTACCCTAACGGCGGAGGGCAGTCTTTTTCTGGAGCGTTGCCAGCGAATTTTTGCGGAATATGAAGTTGCGAAGCGCGAGCTCACTCAGGCTGCTGGCAACCCCCAGGGCAAATTACGTCTCGGTTTGCCACAGCTGGGCATGCGGTTGATGCCTCATTTGATTGCGTTTCAGCAAGCGTATCCAGAAGTGGAGTTGGAGCTGGAGTTCAGTGACCGTTTGGTCAATGTGATCGAGGAGGGCTTCGATGCGGTGATGCGCATCGGTGAAGTCGACGACTCCCGACTGATGATGCGTAAGCTCAATGGCTACAGCCACCGGTTGGTCGCATCGCCAGATTATCTTTCGCGTCGAGGTGTCCCTTCGCGGCCGACAGACCTTTCGAACCATGCTTGCCTGCGATATCGCTATCCCACCAGCGGTAAGCTTGATCCCTGGCCGCTGGTGACGAAGAAAGGGCAAGACACGCTGGAGCTGGGGCAGTCAGCGACGTCCAACGCGATTGAAGCCTTGCTGGCAATGGCGGAGGCGGGGCAGGGTATCGCCTGCCTGCCCGACTTTTTTATCGAGGACGCCATCGGCGCAGGGCGTCTGGTGCCGGTGTTGGACCGGTACATCAGTGATCACCGCACGTTCAGCATCCTGTGGCCGTCCAGCCGACAGCCGCTGCCCAAGATAAAGGCGTTTGTCAGCTTCATGGCGTCACGCCTGACGTGAACCCCTGTCGTGCCCCAAACGCAGCTGCCGGCGCACTGGGTTCCCAGGTTGCCGGCAGCTGTTACGTGTGGCTCAATCAAGCATTGTTGGACGGCTTAGCCGCAAAGGCGCCTTCACCCAGCAATGCAACGACCAGTGCAGTCACACTCAGGTAGATCGGATATCTGATGGCGTCGCGGACATGATGAAGGGCGAAGTCGAACGCACCGGCAAAACCCTTGAGGCGGTGGTTGCCGAGTTTGTCATGCAGCATCGCCCAAGCTCGATCATCCAGCGCGCCGCCAGCGTAGAGGAAGTGGCCAACATGATTGTTTATGTCTGCTCCACGCAGGCATCGGCAACCACCGGCGCTTCGTTAAGAGTCGACGGTGGCGTGGTAGACGATATCGTCTGATAGGTCTTCAGGGCTGGCGTGACACGTACAGGTTCACCCCGATACACACCAGCAAAGCGAACGCAGAAAACAGCATTGCGTTCGCCATCCCTTGCGAGAATGACACTGCGTCATCATGCGCAATCAGTATTCCCGAGACCGCAACGCCCAACACACCGCCTAACTGCCTGGCTGAAGCCATCAACCCTGACGCGATCCCAGCATCGTGCTGGGACACAGACGACAGCATCGAATTGGTAATGGATGGCACCGACATTGCGCTGCCAATGCCTACCAGCATCAGCGCGCCATTAAGCAGCCACGGGGAGTCGAGCGCTGTGATTTGCGACAGTACGAGGAACCCGACGATCTGCACGCTAAAGCCCGTGGTGATGATGCGCGTGGCACTGAAGCGTTTGCCGAATCGTGATGAGAGCAGGGTTGATAGAGTCAACACCGCCGTCAAGGGTATGAATGACACGCCGGTTTTGAATGCATCAAAGTGCAGGAAGGTTTGAAAGTAAATACTGAACACGAACACTGCGCCGTAAAACGTCAGATTGATCGTAGCGCCGGCCAGCGCCATGCTGCCGAGCACCTTATTACTGGCAAGGCGTGCCGGTAGCATGGGATGTTTGACGCGACGCTCGATCACAACAAACGCTGCCGCACAGGCCAGCGCAACGGCCATGGCCGTCAGTGTCTCAGCGCTCCAGCCTTGCGCACTCGACTCGGTTAACCCATAGGTCAACGATGCAAGGCAGATGGCAATACTGGTTTGCCCCGCAATATCGATGTGTTTGTCGACCCTAGGGGACGCGGGCGCGTGTCGCAGGATTAGCGTGATAGCCAGCAGACCGATCGGAATATTCAGTAGAAAGACACTTCTCCATCCGAAGTACTCGATCATCAGCCCACCGATCACTGGCCCGGCGGCCAGAGCAATTCCGCCGCAGGCCCCCCAAAGCGCGACGGCGGATCGGCGTCGGTCCGTGTCTTGAAATGACACACGGATCAGCGTCAATGAGGTAGGTATCAGCAACGCGGCTCCGATGCCCTGGATGACACGCATCGTGATCAGGATACTCATGCTACTGGCAAGGCCGCAGCCGATGGAGGCGAGGGTAAATATCGAGAAACCCGCTGCGAACACGGACTTCGCTCCCCATTTGTCGCCCCATGCCTCCCCATAATCAGCAAGGCTGAGAACGGTAAGGCGTAACTGTTAATGACCCACTGCAGGCCGGTGAGGTCGGTATCGAAGGCAGCTTTAAGCGCACCCAGCCCGACGTTCACAACGCTGACGTCGAGTTGCACGACGAGAAAGCCCAAGCAGGCAGCAATTAAAATTGCGCGTAATGAAGCATTCGATTGAGTCATGGTATTCGTGTTTCACAGCCTGTAGCAGATCATGGTTGTGAGTCGATTGAGCGATGTCCTTGCATGCCTGGATTACCCAGGCATGCAAGGCGACAGGGCTTAAATGAACTGCAACACGTCGCTCACAGGTTTACGCGGCTTTTGTGGCCAGTTGGCCGAGCCAGGGTGGCCAACAGTGATCAACATCACGGGCACTTCTTCATCCGACAGGCCGAATTCCTTGGCCACTGCGGCCTGATCGAATCCAATCATTGGAGTTGAAACCAAACCTTGGCCCTTGGCGGCCAACATCAGGGTCATCGCGGCCAGTGAGCCGGAGCGGATGGCTTCGTCGCGCTGCAGTTGAGGGTTTAGCTGGTACATGCCTTGAGCCGCACCCACCCACATGTCGTAGATCGATTGGTCAATGATTCCGGCATCCAGTGTCGGCTTCAATGCAGCAGGCAGGGTTATGTGCGGGTTCAGGGTACCGCAGACAATAAAGGTCACGGCTGCATCCATGATCTTTTGCTGGCCGAATGCCAATGGCAACAAGCGCGCCTTGGCTTCGGGGCTGCGCACAGCCAGGAATTTCCAGTTTTGCAGGTTGAAAGCGGAGGGGGCGTGGGTGGCCAGGTTGACCAGCTCGGCGACCTGGGCGTCCGTCAATGAACGTTCAGTGTCGTAGCTGTTGGCGGAGATGCGGGACTTAATAACTTCAGCGATAGCGGACATGGTGATCTCTGTGCGGGATATGGATGCGCAGGACACGGTTGTCTCTCTTGAGCCTGCGCCTTGTTTGAACTTAGCGGCTGAAGCCGTCGAACGGGGTCATGTATACGGCGCCGAACGGGTCCAGACGCATGCGGATTTCAGCGTCAGGTGTGCCGTAGACCACCAGACTGGTAATGGTGCACAGCTCCAGGAAGCGCTGGCCGAAAGGCGCGAACGTGGTGTCTACGTGGCTCACCACGGCATCGGCGTTATAACGCTCAAGGATGTGCACAGTGCTGTTGTCTTCATTGACGCTGTATTCGTAAACCAGTGTGCCCGGCTCGGCGCGAGTGGCGGCAACGATGGTGGCGATCAGTGCCTTGAATTCAGCGAACTCTGCGGGTTTGACCGCAAGGGAAAATAGGCAGGAAATATGGGGATGCATGGTGGTGGTCTCCGGCAGATGGATGACAAAAACCTGCACGCCAGCATCGCTGGATTAGGGCGATGCGTGCGGTACAGGTCGGGGGCGTCAGGACTTTTCGGGTGCTTCCCCGAACAGCTTGCCGGCGCCTGCCCAATCCGATGCGGCTACGTCTTCGAAAATCACGTAGATGTAATTGGCATCGGTACCGGTGTGTTTAACGATGCTTTCGGTGATATCGGCTGCAACAGCAGCTTTCTGCGCGTGTTCTTTACCTTCGAACCAGCTCACACGTACGACGGGCATGATGTATTCCTTCTAGGACATTGATCTGGGAGAGGTGCGCGAAGTGCACCGTTGCCTTACTGGAATCCATCGTACTGTTGAATTATGTGACGATAAACGGCCTTAAACTATAATCTAGGTAGATATAAACTCTACAATAGAGCGGTCGACATGGTACCTATCGATTCCTTCCAGGGCGTAATCACCTTCGTAGTGGCTGCACGCTCATCCAGCTTTACCCAGGCGGCTGAACGGCTGGAGGTGTCGAAATCCGCCGTTGGCAAAGCCATCGCACGTCTAGAGGAACGTTTGGGCACGCAGTTGTTTCATCGCACTACCAGACGGATATCCCTGACTGCTGATGGCGAGGCATATTTCGTGGCATGCTCCATGGCCCTAGAGGAAATCGGCACCGCTGAAAGCGGATTGGGCCCCGGTGGTGGAGAGCCTTCCGGACGTTTGCGAGTTGATGTGCCGGTTGCTTTCGGCCGCAGGGTTGTCGCGCCCTTGTTGTTCGAGATCGCCAAAAAATACCCTGCGCTGCAATTGAGCCTGACGTTTTCCGATCACTTGGTGGACCCGTTCGAGGAAGGGATCGATTTGTTGGTACGGTTTGGCGAACTGCAGGACACCAGCGGCCTGGTGGCACGTCGCTTGACCCGCCAGCGCTGGGCCATCTGTGCCTCCCCTGATTACCTGGCGCGCTTCGGCACCCCCCAAACCCTGGAAGAGCTGGGCCAGCATCGTTGCATCGTCGGCCATCGACGCGGCCAACCGCTCGCATGGCGCGTGACACAGGCGGGGCAGACGGTGCGTTACGCGCCACCCTCAACTCATCAGATTGGCGATGGTGAGGTCATGATTCTTGCGGCGGTGGCAGGCGCCGGTTTATGCCAGATGCCACGCAGCCTGTTCCAGGACGATATAGAAGCGGGCAGGCTGGTAGAGGTGCTGCAAGCCTATGAACCTGAAGCGGTGGATGTGCATGCGGTCTGGCCGAAGGTGTCGCACCTGCGACCCAAGGTTCGGTATGTGGTCGATGAATTGGTCAAATTGTGCGCGCATTGGCAGTAAACGGCGTGCATGCACTTAATCGCTGAACAGATCAAACATCAGTTGTCGGAACCATTTGTTGGCGGGGTCCCGGTTGTACTTGCCATGCCAGAACAAGTTGATGGCGATTTCGGGCAAGGGTAACGGAACCGGCAGGGTGGTGAGGCCGAAGGGCTGCGCGCAGCTGTTGGCGAAACGTTCGGGGACTGTTGCGATCAGGTCGGTGTTCTGCAGGATATGCCCGACCGCGACAAAGTGCGGCACTTCCAGGCGAATCTCGCGTTGCAGGCCAGCACGCTGCATATGCGTGTCGATTTCTCCGTGGCCTGTACTGGCAGCCACGATCCTGACGTGCCCGAACTCACAGAAACGCTCGAGGGTCATTGGCTGTTGCGTCAGCGGATGGTCTTGTCTGCATAAGCATACATAGCGATGGTGAAACAGGCGCCGCTGGTAGAAGCCTGCTTGCAGGTCTGGCAGCAATCCGACGGCAAGATCCACCTCGCCACTGACCAGTCCTTCGGACAACTGAGTATTGCTTCGCAGCGTACTCACCGAAATTCCGGGGGCTAGTTTGAGCAGCGCGTCGACCAATCGCGGGACGAAATAAATTTCCCCGATATCGGTCATCGCTACCACGAAGCGTTTTTTGCTGGTCGCAGGATCGAACTCATCGTGGCGGTTGATTGCACCGTGCAGCAAACCGATTGCCTGGGATACCGGCTCAGCCAGTTGCGCGGCAAAAGGGGTAGGCTGCATGCCCTTGGGCGTGCGCACGAACAACTCATCGTTGAACGTGATGCGTAAACGCTTCAACGCGTTGCTGACAGCCGGTTGAGTCAGGCCAAGGCTATCAGCCGCCACTGAGACGCTTCGGTCTACCAGCAATTGGTTGAAGATCACCAAAAGGTTCAGGTCCAGCTCGCGCAGATTCATCTTGGATTCTCTCGGTCGGGCATGCGGGTTAAACCGTTTAGTATTCACGCTGGTGATAGTTTGTATGGAGGACAGGGCATTTATCAATGGTTTGTGAATAGTCATGATCGGGCTATTCCAAAAACAACCATAAGGCTTTCCCATGACTAGCCCTCATTCTGTCTTGCAAGTGGGCATCGTCGGCGGTGGTATCGCTGGCGTAGCCTTGGCACTTGATCTCTGCCGTCACCCGCATCTGGAAGTGACGTTATTTGAAGCCGCACCAGCCTTCGGTGAAGTCGGTGCCGGAGTATCGTTCGGTGCAAACGCCGTGCGTGCCATCGAAGGCCTAGGGATCGGCACACCCTATGAGCGCATTGCTGACCGTACCCCGCAACCCTGGCAAGACATCTGGTTTGAATGGCGCCGCGGCGTGGATGCCGGCTACCTCGGCGCCAGCGTCGCCGATGGCGTGGGTCAATCGTCCGTGCACCGCGCCGATTTCCTTGATGCGTTGGCGCAGCAATTACCAGACGGAGTTGCCCGTTTCGACAAGCGCGCCGTCAGCGTCCGTGAGACGGGAGAAAGGGTCTGCGTTCAATTCACCGATGGCACGGACTATGAATGTGACCTTCTGCTCGCTGCAGACGGTATCAAGTCATCTCTGCGCGACTATGTGCTCCAGGGGTTGGGTCTGCCTTTGGTCGCTCCTCGATTCAGCGGCACCTGCGCCTACCGCGGGATGATCGACAGTGAGCAACTGCGCGAGGCGTATCGCGCTGCTGGTGTCGATGAGCATCTGATCAATGTCCCGCAAATGTATCTGGGTCTCGACGCCCATATCCTCACGTTCCCGGTCAAGCAAGGCCGGTTGATCAACGTGGTGGCCTTCGTTTCCGATCGCTCCGAGCCCAACCCTGTGTGGCCACAAGACACTCCCTGGGTCAAAAGCACCAGCCAGGCGCAAATGCTGCAAGCTTTCGCGCACTGGGGCGATGCCGTGCGCGTATTACTCGAGTGCATCCCCGCGCCGACGTTGTGGGCACTTCATGAGCTGGATGAACTTGCAGGCTACACCCATGGTCGTGTCGGGCTGATCGGTGATGCGGCCCACGCCATGCTGCCCCATCAAGGCGCCGGGGCTGGCCAAGGACTTGAAGATGCCTGGCTACTTGCGCGCTTGCTGGGCGACCCGCGGGTACTTGAGAGCAATGCCCAAAACGTCTTGCAGGTGTATGACGAGATTCGGCGGCCCCGCGCCTGCCGTGTGCAACGAACGTCTTGGGAAGCGGGTGAGCTTTACGAATTCCGTGACCCTCAAGTCGAAGACCAGGAATCCCTGTTGTCGACCACCCTGGCCAGCCGTTTCGATTGGCTATGGAACCACGATATGCAATCGGACCTTGCGCAGGCCCGTACTCGGCTCGGTTGGGCTGAGGCTGTTTGACGTCCAGACGGCGCCAGCGCCATTGGCTGGCCCACTAAACCCACAATAAAAAAGACAGGTAAAAAAGCTATGAGCGTCAGCATTTCCAATACCCCCGGCATGCTTGAATTTTTCCGAGATGCCGCCGGGCTGAAAAACGCCGCCGGCAACCCACGAAACAAGCGCATCGTGCTGCGTATTCTGCAAGAGACCGCCAGGATCATCGAAGAGCTGGAGATTACTGATGATGAGTTCTGGGCAGGGGTTGAATACATCAATCGGCTCGGTAAAAGTAACGAAGCAGGGTTGCTTGCGGCAGGCCTAGGCGTTGAGCATTTCCTCGATCTGCTCAACGATACGAAGCAAGCCGAGGCAGGCCGTACCGGAGGCACACCGCGCACGATTGAAGGCCCCCTCTATGTCGCGGGTGCGCCTCTGCGCGAGGGTTTTGCGCGGATGGACGATGGCTCGGAAGACGGCGTTGCCACACCGTTTTTTGTTGAAGGGCAAATCCTGAATCTGCAAGGCCAGCCTATCGCCGGGGCTCTTGTCGACCTGTGGCAAGCGGATAGCAAAGGCAACTACTCGCACTTCGACAAAAGCCAGTCCGAATTCAACCTGCGCCGGCGCATCGTGACCGATGCTGACGGGCGTTATCGGGTCAGGAGCATCGTGCCTTCGGGCTACGGCTGCAATCCTCAAGGCCCGACACAGGAATGTCTTAACCACCTAGGGCGCCATGGCCAGCGTCCTGCGCATATCCACTTCTTCCTGTCGGCCCCCGGTTATGAGCACCTCACTACCCAAATCAACCTGTCCAACGACAAGTACCTCTGGGACGACTTTGCCTACGCCACGCGTGATGGGTTGATCGGCGAGGTGCAGTTCATCGATGACCAGGCGCTGGCCGCTGCCCATGATGTGCCAGGGCGTTTTGCACAAATGACTTTTGATTTTCAGTTGCGCCCGGCAACCAGCCTGGAAGCGCAGCAGCGCAGCAATCGCCTGCGTGCACTGCAAACCGCGTAAGTCGACGCAGTCAAACCTGAACGATTAGAGAGGATAAATAGATGTCCCAAAGCACCCTTGCCCCCATTGAAATCAAAGTTGCCGTATTGCGTGAAGCCGGGAGCAAACTCCAGCTTGAACGCGCAGAGCTAGGCGTCCCGCGCGCTGATGAAGTGCGCGTGCGTATTGTCGCGACCGGTGTTTGCCACACTGACATGGTCGTGCGTGACCAGCTTTTTCCGACGCCGTTGCCGATCGTGCTGGGCCATGAAGGTTCGGGGGTTGTTGAGTCGGTAGGGGCTGCGGTGACAACCATCGCACCCGGTGATCACGTGGTCATGACCTACATGTCGTGCGGCTTGTGTCTGCCTTGCGAAACCGGGCACCCCGCGCACTGTTCCCACATGCACCCTCTGAACTTCGGCGGCGGACGGCTGGACGGCAGTACCTCGACCTGCAGCTGCGACAACGCGGCGCCGATACATGACCACTTCTTTGGCCAGTCTTCGTTCTCAACCTATGTGATCGCCAGCGAGCGTAGCGTGGTGAAAGTGTCGAAAAAGGCGCCGTTGGAATTGCTGGGCCCACTGGGGTGCGGCATTCAGACAGGGGCGGGGTCGGTGCTCAAGGCACTGAAAGTCGAGGCGGGCGCCAGCTTTGCTGCGTTTGGCGCTGGCGCCGTAGGCTTGGCGGCCGTAATGGCGGCCAAGGTGGCAGGCGCTACTACGATCATTGCCGTCGATGTGACGCCCAGTCGCTTGAGCCTTGCGCTTGAAGTCGGCGCGACTCACGTGATCAACAGCCGTGAAGAGGACCCGGTTCAACGCATTCGTGAAATCACCGGCGGCGGCGTGAACTACAGCCTTGAATGCTCCGGTCGTGCAGAAGTACTGCGCCAGGCCATCGACGCGCTTACAACCCTGGGCACCTGCGGAATCGTAGGGGCGACCAAAATGGGTACGGAAGTGGCGTTCAACATCAATGACGTGATGATCCCCGGCAAGCGAATCATGGGCATTGTCCAGGGCGACGTGGTCGCCAACGCGTTTATTCCCACGCTGGTCGACCTGCACCTGCAAGGCCGCTTCCCCTTCGACAAACTGTGCCGGTTTTACACCTTTGACCAGGTCAATGAAGCCATGGCCGACAGCGAAAGCGGCATCACCATCAAACCGATTCTGCGCATGCCGGCCGCGGCCGATCTGGCGTGATTCCTCAGGCTCACCCAAAGGACCTCTTAATGAATGTTCAACTCGTAATCGACAACGTCGCGCAAACGGCGTCTAACGGTAAGACCTATCAGCGTATCGATCCGATCAGCGGCAAGGTCGTCACTACGGGGGCCGCTTGCAGCGTGGACGATGCGCGGCGAGTTGCGGCTTCTTCGCAGCAAGCGTTCAAGACGTGGTCGAAGGTCGGCCCAACCGAGCGTCGCCGGCTGCTGCTGGCCGCGGCTGATGCGCTGGAAGGCAAGATGGAGCTGTTTTGCACCGTCATGGCCGAAGAAATCGGTGCGTCGCGTTTGTGGTCACAATTTAACGTGGGCGCTTCCGCCAACCTGTTGCGCGAAGCCGCTGCACTGACCACACAAATCAAAGGCGAAACACTGGCGACCGATAAACCGGGCACTTTATCCGTGACCCTGCGTCAGCCCGCCGGCACGGTGCTGAGCATCGCGCCGTGGAACGGTCCGGTAATCCTAGGCACTCGCTCCATTGCTTACCCGTTGGCCTGCGGTAACACGGTGATCTTTAAAGGTTCGGAGAACAGCCCCCGCACGCATGAACTGCTTGCCCAAGCCTTCTATGACGCAGGTTTCCCGCCGGGCGTGGTGAACTTCATCATCTCTGCCCCCGAAGATGCTGGCGCCGTCACCGAAGTGCTGATTGCCCACGACACGGTACGCCGGGTGAACTTTACCGGCTCGACCAACGTGGGCCGAATGATTGCCCAGACTTGCGCCAAACATCTCAAGCGTTGCTTGCTGGAACTGGGCGGCAAGGCGCCGTTTATTGTGTTGGAAGATGCCGATCTGGATGGCGCGGTCAATGCAGCGGTGTTCGGGGCTTTTCTGTACCAGGGGCAAATTTGCATGTCGACCGAGCGGTTTGTGGTCGATGAAGCGGTTGCCGACATTTTTGTCGCCAAGTTTGCAGAGCGTATTCGTGGCCTGGAGCAGGGCAGTCCCGTGACCAATCCTGCCAGTGTCGTAGGCCCGATGATCGCCCAAGGCTCGGTCCAACGCATTAATCAGATGCTCGATGATGCGATTGGCAAAGGCGCCTCGATTGTGGCCGGTGGGCTGGCGGAGCAGGCGCAGATGGCGCCTACGTTGGTCGATCGTGTGACGTCGGCCATGGAAATCTACGATGAGGAAACCTTCGGCCCCGTTACAACGGTGGTCCGTGTGAAAGGTGCCGAGCAGGCATTGGAAGTCGCCAATGACACGGCATTCGGCCTGTCCTCGGCCATCTTCAGCCGCAACGTCAGCCTCGCCCTCGACCTCGCCAGTCGCCTGGATGCCGGTTGTGTGCATATCAACGGGGCCACCGTGCAAAACGAACCACAGGCACCTTATGGCGGCATGAAGAACAGTGGCTACGGCCGTTTTGACGGTAGTGCAGTCATTGAAGAATTCACCGAAGTGAAATGGGTCACGGTCGAGCCTTCCGACCAGCCTTATCCGTTCTAACGACAAAGCATTGAGGCCGGCTCCACGGAGCCGGCGGTTACTACTCTCGAATAGATCACGGCACTCCGGGTGTCGCGCCCGGTGCTGCCTGCGAATTTTCAACGCACACATGGTTGCCACAATGAATAATAAAAAAACCGTTGTCGCTATAACTGTCCTGTCCAAAATGCCTGCTTTGACTGTTGGTTGCGCGCTGGCATTTTGTCTGCCCGCCGCCCAGGCTACCGAGGGTGGTGGATCGTCCTACCCGATGGGCGCCGACAATTACATGACCGGGGCCATGCCGCCGCCTGGTTTCTACGCGCAGATTTTTGCAGAGCGTTATCGTGCTGATCGGCTCCTGGATAATCGGGGCAAGTCGGCGCTCGATGATTTTCACCTGAGCGCCGATGTAATTGCTCCGAGGCTGATCTGGGTGACCGAGCAAAAGGTCCTTGATGGCGACCTGGCGTTTCATCTCAACGTGCCCTTGGTCGACCTGCGGGTTGACGTGAACGGTCAGCATCAGAAGAAAACCGGCATGGGCGATATCATCTTCGGCCCGGCGCTCGGCTATCACTACAGTGATAAATTCCATGCGATCTACGCGCTGGATATCTTCGCCCCCACCGGCCGTTATGACCGCGGTGACCTAGCGAATATTGGCCGCAATTACTGGGCATTCGAGCCGATTGCCGCGTTCTCGTATGTCGATCCTGCCGGAGTGAATGCCGATATCAAGCTGATGTATGACTTCAACTTGCGCAATCGCGCAACGGACTATCGCTCAGGGCAGGAACTGCACGCTGACTACTCACTGGGTTGGGGCTTCGCGAATGGTTGGGTTGTGGGCGTCGGTGGCTATATATATCGACAGACCACCGATGATCATCAAGATGGCGTTCGCGTTGAGGGCAACCGCGGGCGTGCATTTGCCATCGGCCCGTCAGTCAAATACGCGAGCAATTCCGGCTGGTTCGTGACCGCGAAATGGCAAAAGGAAAGCGAAGTACGCAACCGTCCGGAAGGCGAAGCTTACTGGGTCAAGCTGACTATTCCTCTTTAGCGAAAAGTGGCTGGCAGCGCCTTGCCTGCCAGCATGAGCCCGCTGATGAAGCGCGGGGCGGCGTTGGGGCACGTGCTTCTGTATGCAATGGCCTTGATGGCGCTGCCTGTGTCCGGCTGGTATTGGAGTTCAGTGGCGGATAAAGCCATCCTCGTCGCTGGCTTGTTTGTTTTGCCGCCGTTGGTCGCACCCCATCCCGATCTCTATGATGTGGCCAAGCTCGTGCATACATGGACTGCTTGGTTTTGCGGTGCGCTCGTTGGCGCGCACTTGCTGGTGGCGCTCAAGCACCACTTTGTCGACAAAGACGAGATCCTCAACGGCATGCTGCCCGCGTTGAAGCGCTGAATGCCGGGGAGCTGGCAACGGCACCTATCTGAAGGTTTTCTGCATCATGGAAACCACCAGCGCGAGACTTGCAGCCACAATGATTGCCCAGAAGTACTCCATGCTGGCAACAAGCGTTGCCTGCTGATGCAGGTTTTGGGCAAGCGTTGCCACTGAAATCTGATTGGTCGGGCCAGCCACATCGAATAGGCCAATAACTCAACACCTTCTTCCGCGGTAGTCTTGGCCAAGCGCAGGTTCTGCATTGGGACAATCATGCCACTAGCACCCGAACGGGCCAGAAGCGTCAGATAAACAGCCTGTCCTACGACGCCTAAAGACTCTCAGGGTCGCCAAAGAACATCTGAATCCGCGACCGCAACCAACGCTCCCCCGGATCGTTATCCTGCGATCCCCGCCAAGCCATGTGCAGCTCAAACGTGCGCACCGGCAACGGCGGGTCCTCTGCCCGCAAGCCGCCAGCAGCGGTCAGGGCTTCGGCGGCGTAATCGGGCACCGTTGCCAGAATATCGGTACCTGCCAGCAGCGTACCGAGGCCGTTGAATTGCGGCACCGCCAGCACGACGTGGCGTTTGCGGTCGAGCTTCTCCAGCTCTTCATCGATAAACCCGCTCAGGTCGCCGGCAAATGACACCAGGGCATGGGGGCGGGCGCAGAAATCATCCAGGCTCAGGGCGCCGGGCATGCTGTCGGCCCGCAGCAGCTTGGGCAGGCTGCGGCGCAGGATCTTGCGCTTGGCGTTGGCCGGAAGGTCGGTGGTGTAGCTGACGCCAATGGAGATTTCCCCGGAAGCCAGCAGGCCTGGCATCAAGATATAGTTGACGCGGCGCACCACCAGCACGATGCCCGGTGACTCGGCCCGCAGGCGTTTGAGCAGCATGGGCAGCAAGGCAAATTCCACATCGTCTGACAGACCTATGCGAAAAACCGCCGTGCTGGTGGCCGGATCAAACTCGGAGGCCCGGCTGACCGCCGTGGAAATCGAGTCCAGTGCCGGTGAGAGCAGGGCGAAAATTTCCACCGCCCGTGCCGATGGCTCCATGCTGCGCCCGGTGCGCACGAACAATGGATCATCGAACAGCCCGCGCAGGCGTGACAACGCAGCGCTGATGGCCGGCTGGCCGAGGAACAATTTCTCGGCGGCACGGGTCACACTGCGCTCATGCATCAAGGTTTCGAATACGATCAACAGGTTCAGGTCGACACGACGCAGGTCGTTACGGTTCATCTTGTGTCCCAGGCGGCGTCAGTAAACTTGACGAGGGCAGCCACATAAGAACAATGGCCAGCATGAATCTTACGGGGAAAGGCTGGTACTCTGCACCGGATAATTCAGTTTCCCTACGCAGTTTGAGGTGTTTTCCGCAGGTGCGGAATCAATGGCAGGCATGTCGACTATTAATGGTGACCGGTGGCCTTGCCCCGAAAGCCCAGATAAAGTCCATGGCATTAGAGGTTACTTTGACGAGGTTTGCGATGTCCCGCACGATCCGCTTTCACAAGTTTGGTCCGGCCGAGGTGCTCAAGTGCGAAGAGCATGCAGCCACGTTGCCTGCACCGGGCGAAGTGCAGGTGCGTGTCGAGGCGATTGGCATCAGTTGGTACGACATACTCTGGCGCCAGAACCTGGCGCCCTCCCACGCTCGCCTGCCATCAGGCCTTGGCCATGAAATGGCCGGGGTGGTTGAGGCCGTAGGCGATGGCGTCGATGACCTGGAGGTGGGTGACAAAGTCGCCAGTTTTCCGGCCGAGAGCCCCAATGATTACCCTGTCTATGGCGAAGTGATCGTCTTGCCCCGTTCGGCCTTGACCCGTTACCCGGATGTCCTGAGCCCGGTGCAAGCCAGCGTGCATTACACACCGCTGTTGATTGCCTACTTTGCCTACATGGACCTGGCACGGGTCAAGCCTGGGCAATTTGTCCTGGTGACTGACGCCAGCCATTGCGCTGGCCCCTCGTTTGTTCAGTTGGGCAAAGCCTTGGGTGTGCGGGTAATCGCCGCGACCAAGACAGCTGAAGAACGTGAAAACCTGCTGTCCCTTGGCGCGGAAAAGGTCATCGTCACCGAAGAACAAGACCTGCTGATGCAGATCAACAAGCTGACCGACAATCGCGGCGTCGACGTGGTATTCGATGGCCTGGGTGGCCCGCAAATGTCGCTGCTTGGCGATGTACTGGCTCCGCGCGGCAGCCTGGTGCTCTATGGCTTGCAAGGTGGCAACCAGACGCCATTCCCGGCCTGTGCCGCGTTCCAGAAGAACATCCAGTTCTTTGTGCACTGCATCGGCAACTTCACTGGCAAGCCGGAGCTGGGGATCATCCAGGACCAGGTAGCGTTGCAACGGGCCCTGCGTGATATCAACCAACTCACCGCAGACGGTGTGCTGGTACCGCTCAAGACCCGAGTGTTCCCGTTCAACGAGTTTGTCGAAGCTCACCGCTACATGGATGAATGCCCATGCCGCGAGCGCGTTGCGTTGCAGGTCGAAGCTGTTTGAGCTGTAGAAATGTTCGTAAATGGACATTCCACCTGCGCTTCTGATGGGGCAAATACGCCATTTAGAAGGACTGGGCTTACGTTTGTGCTGAACACGTAAGCTCAGGTTTTACTCCTCCAAATCCCGCTCTTGCCGCCGCCCTGAATCTCAGTGAGCCAGCGGGCAGCCCTATATGGCGCACGCCCTCAAGCAGGAATAGATTGGGTAATCCTGAATCGCAATTTGATGTGGGATAGATACCGTCGCGCGGTGGTCGAACTCCCAGTAAACTGCATTTCTTTTCCGAATCTTTCTCTTTCAGAGGTTTTTGCATGACTCTCAGTCCTTTTGCGGGCAAACCGGCGCCAGCTCAGTTGCTGGTGGACATCCCGCGACTGGTAACGGCCTATTACACCGGCCAGCCTGATGCAGCGATCTCCACTCAGCGCGTGGCCTTTGGCACTTCCGGGCACCGGGGCAGTTCCTTCGACCTGAGTTTCAACGAATGGCATGTACTCGCCATCAGCCAGGCCATCTGCCTATATCGCGAGGCCCAGGGCATCAACGGCCCGCTGTTTGTCGGCCTGGACACCCATGCGCTGTCCACCCCTGCTGGTGCCAGCGCACTGCAAGTGCTGGCGGCCAATGGCGTCCACGTGATGCTTGCCGAAGGCGATGAGTACACGCCGACCCCGGCGATTTCCCACGCCATCATTTGCTACAACCGCGGCCGCACCACCGGCCTGGCGGACGGTATTGTCATCACCCCGTCCCACAACCCACCCCAAAGTGGCGGCTACAAATACAACCCACCCAACGGCGGTCCGGCCGATACCCACGTCACCAAGTGGATCGAAGCCAAGGCCAATGAACTGCTGGCCAACAAACTCGCCGGGGTCAAGCGCATCACCCACGCCCAGGCGCTGAAGGCTGACACCACCCACCGTCACGACTACCTCAACAGCTATGTCGCCGACCTGATCAACGTCATTGATATGGATGCTATCCGCAGCGCCGACTTGCGCCTGGGTGTCGATCCTCTGGGCGGAGCAGGGGTGCACTACTGGTCAGCGATTGCCGAGCACTACCGTTTGAATCTGAAGGTAGTGAACACTGAGGTCGACGCCACCTTCCGCTTCATGAGTGTCGACTGGGATGGCCAGATTCGCATGGACCCCTCGTCGAGCTACGCCATGCAAGGCTTGATCGGTCTCAAGGATCGTTTCGACGTGGCCTTCGCCTGCGATCCGGATCACGACCGCCACGGCATCGTCACGCCCTCCGGTGGCCTGTTGGCGCCGAACAACTACCTGGCGGTATCCATCGACTACCTGTTCCAGAACCGTCCCGAGTGGCGCGCCGATGCTGGCGTGGGCAAGACTGTGGTCAGCAGTGGCTTGATTGATCGGGTGGCGGCGCGTATGGGTCGACGCCTGTATGAAGTGCCAGTGGGTTTCAAGTGGTTTGCCGACGGGCTGTTTGACGGCTCCCTGGGCTTTGGCGGCGAAGAAAGTGCCGGCGCCTCGTTCTTGCGCAAGGACGGCAGCGTCTGGAGCACCGACAAGGACGGCCTGATCCCGGCCCTGTTGGCGGCGGAAATGACCTCGCGCAAGGGCCAGGACCCCAGTCAGATCTACCGTGGGCTGACGGATGCACTGGGCGAGCCGTTTGCCATTCGTGTTGATGCCAAGGCCACGCCGGCGCAAAAAGCCTTGCTTGGCAAACTGTCACCGGATCAAGTCACGTCCACACAACTGGCCGGGGAAAGCATCCAGCAGATCCTCAGCCATGCGCCCGGTAACAACCAGGCGATTGGCGGGCTGAAAGTCATGACCGAAAACGGCTGGTTCGCCGCGCGGCCATCGGGCACCGAGGATATCTACAAGATCTATGCCGAGAGCTTTATTGGCGAGGATCACCTCAAGCGTCTAGTGCAAGAGGCTCAGGTGTTGGTGGATGGGGCGATTTCGTCCAAGTAACACCGTGGATTAGAGGTGGGGCGGTTGGGTACATATCCGTTATTTTGGTTAGGGCGGCTTAGGGTTACGCCCTTACGGCGTGTCACTTTGCAAAAGCGGCAAAGTAACCAAAGCGCTCTTGCCCCACCACTTGGTGCCTCGCTTAGGCTCGGCATGCCTTCACTCCGGCATTGCTCCGTGGGCCGCCGCGATGGGCCATCCTTGGCCCAGCGCGGCTAAACCGGCGTCCTGCCGGTTTACCCACGGATCAATGCCTGCGTTCAGCCATCGTGGTTAACGGGGCGCCTTAGATCAAGATCAAAAGCAAAAGCACGGCGGCCTGGTAGCCGACCTGAGTGGTGAGAAGCAAGAGCGGATCTACTGCCCACTACTGTAGGAGCGAGCTTGCTCGCGATGGTCGTTAACGATGACGCGGGCTTTCTGAGTGAGCGCGGTGCCTGTAAGTCCATTGCCGGCAAGCCCCTGCCATCGGCAACCTCAACAGATGTGTAGATACCGGCCAAAACTGGAATTGTTGCCCTCCATAGACCAGTGTTATCTTCGCGCCCTCAAAACCAGCCTCAGCCACAGGATTCGCCCCATGAAAACCGCACTCGTCGAACTCATCAACAAAATCAGCTCCGGCTGCATGAGCGAAACCGAGGTCGTAAAAGTGGCCGACGAAGCGGCCCAGGCGTTTACTGATCCCGAGGCGTTTCTGGCGGCCAACCCGGACATCAACTACGACGACACTTTTCCGATCCCCTTGGGCGAATGGATTGTCGTCGGCAGCCTGCCGGACACCGTGCTGTTCCAGGCCGACACCTATCAGGACCTGTTCGCCCAGATCGTCGCCTCCTTCGGCCCCGGCGTGGCGTTCAACCTCAAACCCAAGCAGCTTGCTAAAACTGAGGCGCTCACCGCGCTGAATCGCATCCAGATCCAGATGAGCGCCCTGAACCCGGAAAACGGCGGCTATGTGCTGATGAATTTCAGCCAGTTGCTCGATGACGAGATTCAGATGGTGCTGGTCTATGGCAACGATGTACCACGGGTGCTGGAATTGTGTGCCCAGGTTGGCATCAAGGGCGAGCCGTCCCTGGAAGCCCTGCGGGTTGCGGTCCACGTCTGAAATAATACGGAACCCTAGTCACGGCGAACTATCCTAAAGAGGCAAGCCCTCACTATAGGAGCAACACCATGGGTTCCACTTTTAATGGTCTGATCGGGTTGATCATCCTGGCGCTGGATATCTGGGCGATCATCAACGTGTTCAAAAGCGGCGCCGGTACCGGGGCAAAAGTGCTGTGGATCCTGTTGATCCTGCTGCTGCCAGTGTTGGGCTTGATCATCTGGGCGATTGCCGGGCCACGGGGCAATGTGCGGATCTGACTGATTGCCCTGCAATCCCTCCGGTAGCAACTGTCGAATGAAACGAGGCTGCGTTTGCGGTGTGTCAGGCAGTCCGCCGGACGCAACCTCGTTGTACGAGCGTCGCAGTGTTGTTCAAATCAACCAACTGCCTTCCAGCTCCAGCAGTTTCAACTTGTTTTCAATCCCGCCACCGTACCCCACCAGCGTTCCATCACTGCCCACCACCCTGTGGCAGGGAATGATGATGGAAATCGGATTGGCGCCATTGGCAGTGCCTACGGCGCGAATGGCCCTGGGATTGTCTAGGTGCCGGGCCTGCTCGCCATAAGACCAGGTACGCCCGTAAGGAATCAGCAACAGTGTTTGCCAGACCTGCTGCTGGAACGGCGTGCCCACTGGTGCCAGGGGTAGCTCAAAGACTTCTCTTTTTCGGGCGAAGTACTCATCAAGCTGGCGGCACACCTCGTCCAGCTCATTCGTTGCCGGGGACCATTGCGCCTGGACATGCTCCTGGTGGATGTCCATGTACAACACGCGCAGCCCCTGTTCGTCCGCCGCCAAAAGCAGCGGGCCGAGAGGGCTTGGGTGGTAGCGATAAAACATGCGGGTTAATCCACAGAGGCAGGTCGGACTCAACGATAAAGCCTGAGCAGTTTTTTGTGTATCGAGATATTCGCTGTACGAAATTTTCACATTCTATCCAAGACAATTCGCCGGCTTTATTTCCTCTGCCAAGGCTCTAAGCTGGCATCTGCAACGGTGGGAAAGTAGGACGCGGTTAGTAATCAATGGCGTAGATGCTGTTGATCGGGCACCATTTGCCCCCCCGCGTCAGTGCTCGACCTCGATTGATATGGGCGAGGGCTGTACGCCGCTGCATTATTTCGCAACTTAAACTTCCAATGGGTCCTGAAACGACATGGCAAACCCGGACGCCCTGAGTCAGCAGCGAGCTTCTAATCGCTTGCTGCAACCGACCGTCAAATCCCATCTGGCTTACACGCTGCTTTGCGCTCTGGTCATGATGGTGATGTTCTCCCTGCTGCGCCTGGCGCTGCTGGTGTACAACCGCGAGATGATCCTCGACACGCCAGCCTCGACCTTCCTCGAAGCATTCGCCAACGGCCTGCGCCTGGACCTGCGTCTGGTGGTGTACCTGAGCATCCCACTGATTCTGGCGCTGTTCAGTGTGCGAGCCATGGCCGCTCGCGGCTTCTTCCGGTTCTGGCTGACTGTCGCTTCCAGCATCGCCCTGTTCCTGGGCCTGATGGAGATGGACTTCTACCGCGAGTTTCACCAGCGCCTCAACGGCCTGGTGTTCCAGTACGTGAAAGAAGACCCGAAAACCGTGATGAGCATGCTCTGGTACGGTTTCCCGGTGGTGCGTTACCTGTTGGCCTGGGCCTTGGGTACGCTGATCCTGAATATTGCCTTCAAGGGCGCCGATCGCGCCACCCGGCCTCGTGGCCCGTTCAGCGGTGGCACCGTCGGCACCCGCCAAGTGGCGCCGTGGTACACCCGCATCGGCGTGTTCGTGGTCTGCCTGCTGATTGCCGTGGTTGCCGCCCGTGGCACGCTGCGCCAGGGCCCGCCGCTGCGTTGGGGTGATGTCTACACCACCGATTCGAACTTCGCCAACCAGTTGGGCCTCAACGGCACCTTGTCGTTGATTGCCGCAGCCAAGGCGCGATTCTCCGAGGATCGCAGCAACGTTTGGAAGGCCACCCTGGAACAACCCCTGGCCACGCAGACTGTGCGGGACATGCTGGTGATGCCAGACGAGAAACTGGTAGACGCCGACACCGCCGCAGTACGCCGTGACTTCACGCCACCGGCCGAGAAAACCCTGCCAATCAAGAACGTCGTCGTGATCCTGATGGAAAGCTTCGCCGGTCACTCGGTGGGCGCCCTCGGTCGTCCGGGCAATGTCACGCCGTACTTCGACAAGCTGTCCAAGGAAGGCCTGTTGTTCGACCGCTTCTTCTCCAACGGCACCCATACCCACCAGGGCATGTTCGCCACCATGGCCTGCTTCCCGAACCTGCCAGGCTTTGAATACCTGATGCAGACTCCGGAAGGCAGCCATAAGCTGTCCGGCTTGCCGCAATTGCTCAGCGCCCGTGATTTCGAAGACGTGTATGTCTACAACGGCGACTTCGCCTGGGACAACCAGTCGGGCTTCTTCAGCAACCAGGGCATGACCAACTTTATCGGCCGCAACGACTATGTCGACCCGGTGTTTTCCGATCCGACCTGGGGCGTGTCTGACCAGGACATGTTCAACCGTGGCCTGGAAGAGTTGAAGGCTCGCGAAGGCGGCAAGCCGTTCTATGCGTTGCTGCAAACCCTGTCCAACCACACGCCGTACGCCTTGCCAACGCCATTGCCGGTCGACAAGGTCACCGACCGTGGCAGCCTCAACGACCATTTGACGGCCATGCGCTACTCCGACTGGGCCCTAGGCCAGTTCTTTGAAAAGGCCCGTAAGGAGCCGTACTTCAAGGAAACCTTGTTCGTCATCGTCGGCGACCATGGCTTCGGCAACGAGCAGCAGATCACCGAAATGGACCTGGGTCGCTTCAACGTGCCGATGCTGATGATCGCGCCGGGCATGCAGGAAAAGTTCGGCGAGCTTGACCACACCGTGGGTACGCAGATCGACATCGTGCCGACTATCATGGGCCGCCTGGGCGGTGAAACCCGTCACCAGTGCTGGGGCCGTGACTTGCTCAACTTGCCGGAAGGCGACAAGGGCTTTGGCGTGATCAAGCCTTCGGGCAGCGACCAGACCGTGGCCTTGCTCACCGCTGATCGCGTACTGGTCCTGCCCAAGGAAATGCCGCCCAAACTGTGGCAGTACGAACTGGGCGCCAACCCCACCGGCAAAGTGATTCCTGAGTCGCCTGATGAGGCACAGCTCAAGCAGAAACTTGAGGCGTTCCTGCAGACCGCTACCAAGAGCCTGCTGGATAACACGGCAGGTGTAGTAGACGGTATGCCGGACTAAATAACGGCGAATAAAAAAGAGGCCTTCTTCAAGGCCTCTTTTTTTTACATCTTTTTCAGTGTGTAGCCGCTTTATATCTTTCCGAGCAACAACAGAATCAGCAGCACTACCAATACGGTACCGAGAATACCCGAGGGCCCATAACCCCAGTTGCGCGAGTGTGGGAACACTGGCAGACCGCCGACCAGCAGGAGGATCAGAATAATGATAAGAATGAGGCTCATATTTTGTTTTCCTTATTAGTCTTCTGAAAAGACCTGGTTGTTAAGTCATAAGCCCGATACTTTAATTCGGACGCCTTAATAACTCCGACTGTCGCGCTCAGCAGAAAATTCCCTATTTCTTTAAAGCTTTTTGGTGGGTGGATTATTTCTTTTAACGTTGTAGTAGTGGTGTTTGCCACGTTTAAAAATATTGAACTTCCATAATTTCCAGTCCTGCGACCCGCCCCGCGGTTTGCCCGTGGCATTCAGCACTCTGATGGTGCGTGGGTGCACTAAAGACCTTCGCTACACTGCGGCTCACTTCTTCTGTGAACCACAAGGCTACTTCCTATGCAAAATCGCATGATGATCACTGGCGCCGGGTCTGGCCTGGGACGCGAAATCGCGCTGCGTTGGGCCAGCGAGGGTTGGCAGCTGGCCTTGTCGGATGTCAGCGAGCCGGGCCTGCAAGAAACCCTGAAGCAGGTGCGTGAGGTTGGTGGTGATGGTTTTACCCAGCGCTGCGATGTGCGCGACTACAGCCAACTGACGGCTTTTGCACAGGCTTGTGAAGAGAAGCTGGGCGGTATCGATGTGATCGTTAACAACGCCGGTGTGGCCTCTGGCGGTTTCTTCAGCGAGCTATCCCTGGAAGACTGGGACTGGCAGATCGCAATCAACCTGATGGGCGTGGTCAAGGGCTGCAAGGCGTTCCTGCCGCTGCTGGAAAAGAGCAAGGGCCGCATCATCAACATCGCTTCCATGGCAGCGCTGATGCAAGGCCCAGCCATGAGCAACTACAACGTGGCCAAGGCCGGTGTGGTGGCGTTGTCGGAGAGCCTGCTGGTGGAACTCAAGCAACAGGAAGTTGGCGTACACGTGGTATGCCCGTCGTTCTTCCAGACCAACCTGCTGGACTCCTTCCGTGGTCCGACCCCGGCGATGAAAGCCCAGGTGGGCAAACTGCTGGAAAGCTCGCCTATCAGCGCCGCCGAGATTGCCGACTACATCTATCAGCGGGTGGCCGAGGGTGAATTCATGATCCTGCCTCATGAGCAGGGGCGGATGGCCTGGGCGTTGAAGCAGAAGAACCCGCAGTTGCTCTATAACGAGATGACGGTGATGGCGGACAAGATGCGAGCGAAGGCCCAGTCGGCGAAGGGATGATATTGCAGGTCAAGCCATTACCCTGTGGCGAGCGGGCTTGCCCGCGTTGGGCTGCGCAGCAGGCCTCAAACCAGCCGACCGGTTGTGTCTGGAAAAAGCAGTGAGCTTATAGGGGCTGCTTCGCAGCCCAACGCGGGCAAGCCCGCTCGCCACAAAAGCTCGCTCGTGCGCGATGTCAAAAAAATCGTTAATTGTCTGTTACCGGAATCCAATCTCTAGTCAAACAAATGCTTGGGCACATCGTGCTTGAGCATCAACTGGCATTGCTCACTCTCGGGGTCGAAGATGATCAGTGCCTGGCCTTTGGTCAGCGCTTGGCGCACCCGCAATACACGGGTTTCCAGGGGCGTGTCATCGCCATTGTCGGTGCCGTCGCGGGTGACGAAGTCTTCGATGAGGCGTGTCAGGGTGTCGACTTCAAGTTGGTCGTAGGGGATCAGCATACAAGCCTCGGTTCAGGAATCCCGGCGATGCTACTGCGCCGGGATCATAGTTGCCAGTATCAGGACTTTTGACCGACCAAACTATCCACCGACGGCACCCGGGTGTCGCTCTCCATCTGCGTCTCGTGTTCCAGTTGATGGCTGAAGCGGTCCAGTGACCCTTGGGCCGGTTGCGCGTCGCTGGCAAATACCGGCGGGCTGAGAATGTAGGCGCCCAGCAGGCGACTCAACGCCGCCAGGCTGTCGATATGGGTGCGCTCATAACCATGAGTGGCGTCGCAGCCGAATGCCAATAGGGCGGTGCGGATATCGTGGCCGGCAGTCACCGCCGAATGGGCATCGCTGAAGTAGTAGCGGAACAGGTCGCGACGCACCGGCAGTTCGTTGTCCGACGCCAGGCGCAGCAAATGCCGGGACAGGTGATAGTCATACGGCCCGCCGGAATCCTGCATGGCCACGCTCACCGCATGTTCGCTGGAGTGTTGCCCTGGCGCGACCGGGGCGATGTCGATACCGACGAATTCGCTGACATCCCAAGGTAATGCCGCCGCCGCACCACTGCCGGTTTCCTCGGTGATGGTGAACAATGGATGGCAGTCGATCAGCAACGGCTCGCCACTGTCGACGATGGCCTTGAGGGCGGCCAGCAGTGCTGCGACACCAGCCTTGTCGTCCAGGTGGCGGGCGCTGATGTGACCGCTCTCGGTAAATTCCGGCAATGGATCGAAGGCGACGAAATCGCCGATGCTGACCCCCAGCGAGTCGCAATCGGCCCGGGTGGCGCAGTAGGCGTCCAGGCGCAATTCGATGTGGTCCCAACTGATGGGCATTTCATCCACGGCGGTGTTGAACGCATGCCCGGAAGCCATTAGCGGCAACACGCTGCCGCGTATCACACCGTTGTCGGTAAACAGGCTGACGCGGCTGCCTTCGGCAAAACGGCTGGACCAGCAGCCTACCGGTGCCAGCGTCAGGCGGCCATTGTCCTTGATCGCCCGCACGGCGGCGCCGATGGTGTCCAGGTGCGCGGACACGGCGCGGTCGGGGCTGTTTTTCTGGCCCTTGAGGGTGGCGCGAATGGTCCCGCGGCGAGTCATTTCAAAAGGGATGCCCAGTTCCTCAAGACGCTCGGCGACGTAGCGCACGATGGTGTCGGTAAATCCGGTAGGGCTGGGAATGGCGAGCATTTCCAACAGCACTTTTTGCAGGTAGTTGAGATCCGGTTCGGGGATGGTTCGGGTCATAAAGACTCCTTGGGTTCGGATCAGCTCAGCTTGAAGGCTGACTATGGGGGAACAACAAATCCACAAACTTCTCAGCCGTCGGCTGCGGCTCATGATTTGCCAGGCCCGCGCGTTCGTTAGCTTCGATAAATACGTATTCCGGCTGGTCAGCTGCTAGCACCATCAGGTCGAGCCCGACCACGGGAATGTCCAGGGCTCGTGCAGCGCGCACGGCGGCGTCCACCAGGGTGGGATGCAAAATAGCGGTCACATCTTCCAGGCAACCGCCGGTGTGCAGGTTGGCGGTACGGCGCACCGACAGGTGTTGGCCGGGCGGCAGGATGCTGCTGTAGTCGTAGCCTGCGGCATGAAGCGTGCGTTGGGTTTCGTCATCCACCGGGATTTTGCTTTCGCCGTCGGTGGCGGCCTGGCGTCGCCGGCTCTGGGCTTCGATCAAGGCGCCGATGGTGTGTTGGCCGTCGCCGATCACTTCTGCCGGGCGGCGAATCGCGGCAGCCACCACGTCAAAACCGATCACTACAATGCGCAGGTCCAGGCCTTCGTGGAAGCTTTCCAGCAACACCCGACCATCGAACTGGCGCGCCGCTTCAATGGCTTTCTGCACCTCTTCGATAGTCTGCAAATCCACCGCCACGCCTTGGCCCTGTTCGCCATCCAGCGGCTTGACCACGATGCGCCGGTGTTCGTCGAGAAACTCCAGATTCTCGTCGACACTCCCCGCCAACTGTTGCGCCGGCAGGTTAAGCCCCGCGGCCTTGAGTACCTTGTGGGTCAGGCTCTTGTCCTGGCACAAGGTCATGCTGACGGCGCTGGTCAGGTCGCTCAAAGACTCCCGGCAGCGCACCCGGCGCCCGCCATGGCTCAGGGTGAACAGGCCCGCATCGGCATCATCTACTTGCACATCAATTCCGCGCCGATGGGCCTCCTCGACGATGATCCGCGCATAGGGATTGAACCCCGCTTGTGGCCCCGGTCCGAGGAACAGCGGCTGGTTGATGCCGTTCTTGCGTTTGATGGCGAAGGTGGTCAGCGGCCGAAAGCCGAGCTTGGCGTAGAGACTTTTCGCCTGACGGTTATCGTGCAATACCGACAGGTCAAGGTAACTCAGCCCACGGCTCATGAAGTGTTCGATGAGATGGCGCACCAGCACTTCGCCGACCCCTGGCCGGGTACATTGCGGGTCCACCGCCAGGCACCAGAGGCTGCAGCCGTTTTCCGGATCGTGAAAGGCTTTCTGGTGATTGAGGCCCATGACGCTACCGATTACTGCGCCGCTGTCTTCATCCTCGGCCAGCCAGTACACCGGCCCGCCTTGATGGCGTGGGGTCAGCAACGCCGGGGCCACCGGCAACATGCCGCGGCCCTGGTACAGCTGATTGACCGCCTGCCAATCCGTCTCGCTCTGCACGCGGCGAATGCGAAAACCGCGAAATACCCTGGTCGCCGGGCGGTAGTCGCTAAACCACAGGCGCAGGGTGTCGGAGGGATCAAGAAACAACTGCTGGGGATCAATCCCCAGAATTTGCTGGGGCGCCGCCACATACAGGGCTATATCCCGTTCCCCAGGCTGCTCGTTGAGCAACTCCAGGGCCAGGCTCGCCGGGTCGGGAAAGGTGTGGCCGATCAACAGCCGGCCCCAGCCGCAGTGCACGGCGACAGGCTCGGGGCCCAGTTCGCTGCCATCTTCGGCGAAGCGGGCTTGCAGGCGCTCATAGGAGGGCGCCTGGCCCCGCAGCAAGCGTTGGCTGTAAGCCGTGGCATGAGGTTTCATGAATCAGATTCCTTGTTCGCTGAGCCACAGGTTCAGTGCCGCCAGTTGCCACAGCTTGGAGCCGCGCAACGGGGTCAATTGGCCTTGGGGGTCGGTGAGCAAGCGGTCAAGCATTGCGGGGTTGAACAGGCCGCGATCCTGGCTCGGGTCCAGCAGCAGATCGCGCACCCAGTTCAAGGTATCGCCCTGCAAGTGCTTGAGGCCGGGCACCGGAAAGTAGCCTTTCTTGCGGTCGATGACTTCGCTGGGAATCACCCGTCGCGCGGCTTCCTTGAGCACTTGCTTGCCGCCGTCCGGCAGTTTGAATTTACCCGGCACACGGGCCGACAATTCCACCAGGCGATAGTCGAGAAACGGCGTGCGCGCCTCCAGACCCCAGGCCATGGTCATGTTGTCCACGCGCTTGACCGGGTCATCCACCAGCATCACCGTACTGTCCAGGCGTAGGGCTTTATCCACAGCTGCGTCGGCGCCGGGCTGGGCGAAATGTTCGCGCACGAAGTCGCCAGCGGCGTCATTGGCCGTCAGCCATTTCGGCGTGACGGTGGCAGCGTAGTCATCGTAGCTACGGTCGAAAAACGCATCGCGATAGGCGCCATACGGGTCGCTGGCGCCATCCACCTGCGGGTACCAGTGGTAACCGGCGAACAGTTCATCGGCGCCTTGGCCGCTCTGTACCACCTTGCAATGCTTGGCCACTTCCCGAGACAAGAGGTAGAAGGCGATGCAGTCATGGCTGACCATCGGCTCGCTCATGGCGCGGAAGGCTGCCGGCAATTGCTCGATGATCTCGCTTTCGGCGATGCGCAATTGGTGGTGACGGGTGCCGTAATGCTTGGCGATCAAGTCCGAATACTGGAACTCGTCGCCACGCTCGCCACCGGCGTCTTCGAAGCCGATGGAGAAGGTCGACAAGTCCTGCACACCGACTTCTCGCAACAGGCCTACCAGCATGCTGGAATCGACACCGCCCGAGAGCAGCACACCGACATCCACTGCCGCCCGTTGACGAATGGCCACGGCTTCGCGGGTACTGTCGAGGACACGGTCGGTCCAGTCTTCCAGAGTGAGGTTGGCTTCGTCGGCGTGGGGGCCGTAGGGCAGGGTCCACCAGGTTTTCTGTTCGGTCTTGCCACCTGCGTCAATGCGCATCCAACTGGCCGGCGGCAATTTTTCAATGCCCGCCAGCAGGGTGCGCGGTGCCGGCACCACGGCGTGGAAGTTCAGGTAGTGGTTGAGTGCAACCGGATCAAGGATCGGGTTGATATCGCCACCCTTGAGCAACGCGGGCAAGGCCGAGGCAAAGCGCAGGCGCTGGCCGGTGCGCGACAGGTACAGCGGCTTCACCCCGAGGCGGTCGCGGGCGATGAACAGGCGCTGGGCATCACGCTCCCAGATGGCGAAGGCGAACATGCCATTGAGCTTGGGCAGCAGCGCTTCACCCCAGGCGTGATAGCCCTTGAGCAACACTTCTGTGTCACCCGCGGAATAGAACGCATAGCCCAGTGCTTCGAGTTCGTTGCGCAGCTCCGGGAAGTTATAGATGGCACCGTTGAACGCCAGGGACAGGCCCAGTTGGGCGTCGACCATCGGTTGGGCGGAGCCGTCCGACAGGTCCATGATTTTCAGGCGTCTATGGCCCAGGGCAATAGGCCCTTGGGCATGGAAACCCCACGCGTCAGGTCCGCGAGGGGCCAAGTGATGGGTGATTCGTTCCACCGCTGCCAGGTCGGCAGGTTGGTGATCGAAACGTAATTCTCCAGCTAATCCGCACATAAATTCCTTACCGGTTTTTCCGTTGGGGAGGGGTAAAAGTGCATCACGACAAAATGGCGGGCACCCAGAGACTGACCCGAGTGCATTCAGGGAGTTTTAGAACAATCCGTTATAAGGCAAATGGCCGCAGCCTCGCGGAGCCTGCTCGGCGGGCTGTGGCGCCTGTGCTTGGGGGGCGGTGTGCGACAGATTACTTTTGCGCTTTTGCGACATTGCTGCGAATCAGCGCCCGTATGGCGAATCGATTCGGATGACAGGCCTCGGCCACGTTTCTGGGCAAGGGCAGCGGTTCATTGTCCAGCCATGCCGCCAGCAGTTCGCCGGACAACGGCGCGGTGATCAGGCCGCGCGAGCCATGGCCGCTGTTGACGTACAGGCCGTCCAGCCATGGGCAGGCAACGTCTGGTGTGTGGCGGGCATCCTTGCGCAGGGCGTCATAGGTTTGGGCAAACGCCGGAGGGTCGGCCAGTGGCCCGACGATGGGCAAATAGTCCGGGCTGGTGCAGCGAAAGGCGGCGCGCCCTTCGAGGGTTTCGGGGGCTAGGGTGTCGGCCTGCAGGCGCTGCGCCAGATCCGGGGAGATCTCCCGCAGCAGCGCCAGGTTACCGGCGTGTTCGGCGGTGCTGGGCGTCAGGTCATCGCTCTTGAAGTCGAAACTGGCCCCCAGGGTGTGCTCACCCAGGCGCGGCGGTGCGACATAACCTTCGGCACACACCACGGTCGCCAGTTGCTGACTCGCTACCGTCTGTGGCAGCCGGGTGATTTGCCCGCGAATGCGCTTGAGGGGCAGCTCGGCGCTGGCGGCAAAGCGCTTGACCTCGGCGGCACCCGCTAACACCACCACCGGCGCGCTGGCCAGTAACTGCTCACCGTCCCAGGCCTGCCACTGGTCGTCGACCTTGCGTAGCTCAAGCACCTCGTGATGGACCAGAACATCGATGCCCTGTTGCCCTGCCTGCCATTGGCAGAGCGCTGGAGGGTGAACCCAACCGCCTTCGGGGAAAAACATCCCGCCGTGTTCCAGGGCAATACCGGCACGAGCCTGGGCCTGGTCTCTGTCCAGCAGATGCAGCAAGTCGGCCGTAAAGGCCTCGGCCAGTTGCGCCTGACGCTCGGCCTCCTTGGCATTGAAGGCCAGCTGCAGCACGCCACAGCCGTCCCAGTCCACGCCGCGTTGCAGGTGTTCCAGCAGGCGCCGGGTATGACCGAATCCGCTGACAATCATTTGCGACAGCGCTGTGCCATGGGCGGACAGTTTGAGATAGAGCACCCCTTGCGGGTTGCCTGAGGCTTCCTGGGCCAGGCCGTCATGGCGCTCCAGCAGACTGACCTGCCAACCCCGTGCCGCGAGACTGGCGGCACTGGCGCAACCGGCCATGCCGCCGCCGATCACCAGGGCGCGTCGCTCGCCGTTGATCGCTGGCGGGCGGGCGAACCAGGGCTTGATCGCGGCAGGCGCAGGCGTCTCGGCCGGCCAGCCGAGAAATTCACCCCGCAGAATTTCCCACTTATGGCCGATGCCCGGTGTGCGCTTCATCTTGAACCCCGCACCATTGAGCAGGCGCCGCACCCATCCGGTACTGGTGAAGGTGCTGATGGTCGAGCCCGGCGCCGCCAGCCGCGCCAGTTCGGCAAACAGCTCGGCGGTCCACATGTCCGGGTTTTTCGCCGGGGCAAAACCGTCGAGAAACCAGGCGTCGACCTGTGCGTCCAGTTGCGGCAATTGCTCCAGGGCATCGCCGATCAGCAACGTCAGGGTCACGCGACCGTTATCCAGCACCAGGCGCTGGAAGCCTGGGTGAATGGCGATGTACTGCGCCAGCAACTGGTCGGCAAAAGGCTTGAGCTGCGGCCAAAGGGCCAGGGCACGCTGCAGGTCGGCGTGGCTGAGCGGGTACTTTTCCACGCTGACAAAATGCAGGCGGGCGCCTTGCACCGCGTGTTGTTCAAACAGCTGCCAGGCGCAGAGAAAGTTCAGCCCGGTGCCGAAACCGGTTTCGCCAATCACCAGCCTGCCGCCTACGGGCAAGGCGGCGAAGCGCTCTTGCAGGCGGTTCTGCTCGATGAATACATAGCGCGTTTCTTCCAGGCCCGATTGGTCGGAAAAGTACACGTCATCGAAGACCCGCGAGCGCGGGCGTCCCTGGTCATCCCAGTCGAGCTGGGCATTGGGCAGTACTGGGTTCATGGGCAACTCGGCAAAGGCAAGGCGGCCATTCTAGCCGATCCCACGCCAGGCAATTGATCCACGGCAAGTGCCAGGCAATTGCCCACCCGCCGTGGTGCCCAATCCGCTAGTCTTGAGCCATCTTGGAAGGGAGTCGCCCATGTTTGAATCTGCCGAAATTGGTCACGCCATCGACAAAGAGACTTACGACGCCGAAGTGCCGGCCCTGCGCGAAGCCTTGCTGGAAGCTCAGTACGAGCTGCAACAGCAAGGTCGGTTCCCAGTGATCGTGTTGATCAACGGCATTGAAGGCGCCGGCAAGGGCGAAACGGTCAAGCTGCTCAATGAGTGGATGGACCCGCGACTGATTGAGGTGCGCACCTTCGACCAGCAGACCGACGAAGAGCTGGCCCGCCCACCGGCCTGGCGCTACTGGCGACAGTTGCCGGCCAAGGGGCGCATGGGGATTTTTTTCGGCAACTGGTACAGCCAGATGCTCCAGGGCCGGGTTCATGGGCAGATCAAGGATGCGCGGCTGGACCAGGCCATTGCCGGCGCCGAGCGCCTGGAGCAAATGCTCTGTGATGAAGGCGCACTGATCTTCAAGTTCTGGTTTCACCTGTCCAAGAAGCAAATGAAGGCCCGGCTCAAGGCCCTGCAGGATGACCCGTTGCACAGCTGGCGCATCAGCCCGCTGGACTGGCAGCAGTCCGAGACCTACGGCAAGTTCGTGCATTTCGGTGAGCGGGTATTGCGCCGCACCAGCCGCGACTACGCGCCTTGGCATGTGATTGAAGGGGTCGATGCGCATTATCGGGGGCTGACTGTCGGCAAGATTCTGCTGGAAGGTTTGCAAAACGCCCTGAAGGCACGCAAGACCAAGGCCAGTGGCATTAACCCTGCGCCGCTGCCGTCCTCTGTCGACCAGTTGAGCCTGGTGGGCAGCCTGGACATGACCTTGCGTCTGGAAAAGGACGACTACGAAGAGCAACTGATTACCGAGCAGGCGCGGCTTTCCGGATTGATGCGCGACAAACGCATGCGCAAGCACGCGTTGGTGACGGTATTCGAGGGTAACGATGCGGCGGGTAAGGGCGGGGCGATTCGTCGTGTCGCCGCCGCCCTTGATCCACGTCAGTACCACATCGTGCCGATTGCCGCGCCCACCGAGGACGAGCGTGCACAGCCTTACCTTTGGCGCTTCTGGCGGCAAATTCCGGCGCGGGGCATGTTCACCGTGTTCGACCGCTCCTGGTATGGCCGAGTGCTGGTGGAGCGGATCGAAGGGTTCTGCACACCGGCTGACTGGATGCGCGCTTATGCCGAGATCAACGACTTTGAAGAACAGTTGAGCGACGCCGGCGTCATCGTCGTCAAGTTCTGGCTGGCCATCGACAAACAGACCCAGCTGGAACGCTTTCAAGCTCGGGAAGAAATTCCCTTCAAACGCTTCAAAATCACTGAAGACGACTGGCGCAACCGCGACAAATGGGATGACTACCGGGCGGCGGTGGGCGATATGGTTGATCGCACCAGCACTGAGATTTCACCCTGGACGCTGGTGGAGGCCAATGACAAACGCTGGGCGCGGGTCAAGGTGCTGCGCACCATCAACCTGGCGCTGGAGGCGGCGTTCGAGCGGTCTGACAAGCACGACAAGAAGAAAGGCAAAAAGAAGTAGTCGGGCCGACGCTCGCCACAGGGTATGGGTTCACCATCAAAATAGTTGTCCGTACTCGTGACATACGCGGGGTGAATGATTGTCGCGGTTCGTGAGGGCTGGATCTATGCTCGGTCCATCTCTCAATAACCACAATAATGAGGTAGCCCATGCGTGAAGTAGTGATCGTCGACAGCGTGCGAACCGGCCTGGCCAAGTCCTTTCGCGGCAAGTTCAACCAGACTCGCCCCGATGACATGGCCGCCCATTGCGTCAATGCCCTGCTGACTCGCAACGGTATTGACCCGGCCAGCGTCGAGGATTGCATCGTCGGCGCCGGCTCCAACGAAGGCGCCCAGGGCTACAACATTGGTCGCAATGTGGCGGTGCTGTCCCGTCTGGGCACTGGCACCGCTGGCATGACCCTCAACCGTTTCTGTTCGTCGGGCTTGCAGGCCATTGCCATCGCCGCCAACCAGATTGCTTCTGGCTGCAGTGAGATCATCGTCGCCGGCGGTGTCGAGTCCATCAGCCTGACCATGAAAAGCGTGAACACCGACAACCTGATCAACCCGTTGCTCAAGGAGCAGGTGCCGGGCATCTACTTCCCCATGGGTCAGACCGCCGAAATCGTCGCCCGCCGCTATAACGTCAGCCGCGAAGAGCAGGACCTGTACGCCCTGCAAAGCCAGCAGCGTACGGCGCAGGCCCAGGTCGATGGTTTGTTCGACGATGAAATCGTGCCGATGACGGTCAAGTACAAGGTGGAAGACAAGAATACCGGTGAGGTGCAAATTCTTGATGGCGTGGTGGACCGCGACGACTGCAATCGCCCGGATACCACCCTGGCCAGCCTGACCGGTTTGAAGCCAGTATTTTCCGAAGACGGATCGGTGACGGCGGGCAACTCGTCGCAGTTGTCTGACGGGGCCTCGATGACGTTGGTGATGAGCCTGGAAAAGGCACTGGAACTGGGGCTTAAGCCGAAGGCGTTTTTCCGTGGTTTTACCGTCGCCGGTTGCGAGCCGGATGAGATGGGCATTGGTCCGGTGTTCTCGGTGCCCAAGTTGCTCAAGGCGCGGGGGCTTTCGGTGGCGGATATCGACCTGTGGGAGCTCAACGAGGCCTTTGCTTCGCAGTGCCTGTATGCACGCAACCGGCTGGAGATTGATAACGCCAGGTACAACGTCAACGGCGGCTCGATTTCGATTGGTCACCCTTTTGGCATGACCGGGTCGCGGCAGGTCGGGCACTTGGTGCGTGAGTTGCAACGGCGCAATCTTCGGTATGGGATCGTCACCATGTGCGTGGGCGGCGGGATGGGGGCGACGGGGTTGTTCGAAGCGGTGCGTTAGTCGGGGGCCTCGGTTGGGTTGGGTTGGGTGTATATCCGTTGCTGCGGTCATGGCGGCTTAGGGTTACGCCCTTACGGCGTGTCACTTTGAAAAGCCCAAAGTAACCAAAGGCTCTTGCCCCACCACTTGGTGCCTCGCTGTGGCTCGGCATGCCTTCACTCCGGCATTGCTCCGTGGGCCGCCGCGATGGGCCATCCTTGGCCCAGCGCGGCTAAACCGGCGTCCTGCCGGTTTACCCACGGATCAATGCCTGCGTTCAGCCATCGTGGTTTAACGGGGCGCCTAAGATCAAGATCAAAAGCACGGCGGCCTGGTAGCCGACCTGAGTGGTGAGAAGCAAGAGCGGACCCCATGCCACCTGTAGGAGCGAGGGGGACGCCTAGTTCTTGCTCGCGATGGTCGTTAACGATGACGCGGACATCCTGAATCACCGTGGCGCCCTCAGGTTCTTCGCGAGCAAGCTCGCTCCAGAAAGGCGGATGGTGCTAAGCCGCCATGACCGCAGCAACGGATATGTACTCAATCACAAATACCTATCCCCGATCCGCACATCCCCTAGAATGCAGCCTTTATTTCTCTGATATCCGGGGCACTCATGCACATATCTTCCGGCCGCTGGGTCTACGGTTTATCCCTGGCCCTGTTGACCGCGCTGCTCTGGGGCATTCTGCCGATCAAGCTCAAACAAGTGTTGCAGGTGATGGACCCGATCACCGTGACCTGGTTTCGCCTGACGGTTTCCGGTGTTTGTCTGTTTGTCTATCTCGCCGCTGTCCGGCGTCTGCCCAGCTGGCGGTCCCTCGGCCCGCGCGGTGGCTGGCTGGTGGCAATGGCCGTGTGCGGGCTGGTCGGCAACTACGTGCTGTATCTGGTAGGGCTAAAAATGCTGAGCCCCGGCACCGCACAACTGGTGGTGCAGGTGGGGCCGATTTTTCTGATGATCGCCAGTGTCTTCATCTTCAAGGAGCGCTTTAGCCTGGGGCAGGGCATGGGCCTGCTGGTGCTGATCATCGGTTTTGCGTTGTTCTTCAATCAACGCCTGACGGAGCTGTTGACGTCCCTGGGAACCTACACTGCCGGGGTACTGACTATTCTCCTGGCAACCACGATCTGGACCTTCTATGCCTTGGGCCAGAAGCAATTGCTGACGGTATGGAATTCATTGCAGGTGATGATGGTGATCTACCTGTGTTGCGCCTTGCTAATCACACCGTGGGCGCAGCCCATGCAAGCACTGCAACTGAGCCCGTTGCAAGGCTGGCTGCTGCTCGCGTGCTGTTTCAATACGCTGATTGCCTACGGTGCATTTGCCGAGGCCTTGGCCCATTGGGAAGCATCGCGGGTCAGCGCGACCCTGGCGATGACGCCTTTGGTGACCTTTGTCGCGGTGGCTTTGGCGGCGTGGCTATGGCCTGACTATGTGCATGCCGAGCAGATCAACGCCTTGGGTTATGGCGGGGCGTTGCTGGTGGTGCTGGGGTCGGCGACGGTAGCGTTGGCGCCTTCGTTGTTCGCCGGGCTCAAGGCCCGGCGAGCACGCTTGATGTAGGAGCGAGCTTGCTCGCGAAGGTCGTTAACGATGACGTAGAAAACTTGACACCCAACAGCGCTCTCAGGCTTTTCGCGAGCAAGAACTAGGCGTCCCCCTTTCTACAACATGTTTTCCGGGCGCACCCACTGATCAAACTCTTCATCGGTGAGATACCCCAGCGCCAGCGCCGCTTCCCGCAGCGTCAGGCCTTCGGTATAGGCCTTCTTGGCAATCTGCGCTGATTTGTCGTAGCCGATATGTGGGTTCAGCGCGGTGACCAGCATCAAGCCCCGTTCCAGGTGTTCGGCCATTTGCTCGGCATCGGGCTCAAGACCGGCGATGCAATGCTCCTGGAAGTTGCTGCAACCGTCGGCCAGCAAGCGGATCGACTCCAGCAGGTTGTGAATGATCACCGGTTTGTACACGTTCAACTGCAAATGACCTTGGCTTGCGGCAAAACCGATGGTTACGTCATTGCCCATCACCTGGCAGGCCAGCATCGACAAGGCTTCACACTGAGTCGGGTTGACCTTGCCGGGCATGATCGAACTGCCCGGCTCATTGGCCGGTAACTTGACTTCCGCCAACCCCGCACGTGGGCCGGAACCCAACAGGCGCAGGTCGTTGGCGATTTTCATCAGCGCCACCGCCAGGGTTTTCAGGGCGCCGGACAAGGTAGTCAGCGGCTCATGACCCGCCAGCGCGGCGAACTTGTTCGGCGCAGTGACAAACGGCAGGCCCGACAGCGCCGCCAACTCAGAGGCAATCGCTTCACCAAAACCGTGTGGCGAATTGAGCCCGGTACCGACGGCGGTACCGCCCTGGGCCAGTTCGCAGACAGCAGGCAGGGCGCTGCGAATGGCCCGTTCGGCGTAATCGAGTTGCGCGATGAAGGCCGAGACTTCCTGGCCAAAAGTAATCGGTGTTGCGTCCATCATGTGGGTGCGACCGGTCTTCACCAGCTTCATATGGCGCGCTGACAATTCGGCCAGTCCGCCGGACAACTCGCGGATCGCCGGCAACAGCCGCTGATGCACCGCCTGCACCGTGGCAATGCTCATGGCGGTGGGGAAGCAGTCGTTGGAACTCTGGGAACGGTTGACGTGATCGTTGGGGTGCACCGGGCTCTTGCCGCCACGGGGCTTGCCCGACAGCTCGTTGGCGCGGCCGGCGATCACTTCGTTGGCGTTCATGTTGCTCTGGGTGCCGCTGCCGGTCTGCCAGACCACCAGGGGGAACTGGTCGTCATGCTGGCCGTCGAGCACTTCGTCGGCGGCTTGTTCGATCAGCCGGGCGATGTCGGCGGGCAGGTCACCATTGCGGTCGTTGACCCGTGCCGCGGCTTTCTTGATCAGGGCCAGGGCGTGCAATACGGCCAGTGGCATGCGCTGCTCACCAATGGCGAAATTGACCAGCGAGCGTTGGGTCTGCGCGCCCCAGTAAGCGTCATCCGGGACTTGCACTTCTCCCAGGCTGTCGGTTTCGATACGGCTCATCGGGCACACTCCTTCGGGTCGGTTTGCGCAGTTTAGGCCGTGATGGGGCTGAGGGGTTCCCTAAAAGACTTTTCATCGGATTCAAGCCCGCAAAACCAGGCCCTGTAAGGCGTGGGGTTGAGCCGCGGCGTTTTTTAGGTGCAGAATGGTCGCCCCTGGGGTCTTACCTCGCCTGCTAGAAAAGGAAACTCGATGACTCGTCTTCGTGCCATCTGTACCGCGGTTGCCCTGGTATGTGCCAGCGGCCAGGTTTTTGCCGATACCGCCAGCCACAACGCCAGTGCCGAAGCTTTCCTTACTCTGGCCCATGCCGACAAGCTGGGTACCCCGGTGTACATGCAAGTGCAGCAAATGTTCGCCCAGCGTTTCGAACAGACCAAGGCTCCGGCCGCCAAGCAAACCGTCCTGGACACCTACCAGGCCAAGGCCAACACCGCCCTGGACCAGGCCATCGGCTGGAACAAGCTCAAGCCGGACATGATCAAGCTCTACACCAGCAACTTCAGCGAATCCGAACTCAAGGACCTGGTCGACTTCTACAAGTCGCCACTGGGCAAGAAAGTCCTGGAGAAAATGCCACAGCTGACCCAGCAATCGGCCCAGTTGACCCAGGCTAAACTGGAAAGCGCGGTACCGGTGGTGAACAAGTTGTTGGAAGACATGACCAACGAACTGACGCCAAAAGCAGCAGCACCAGCCAAGAAGAAGTAAGCGGAGCCAGGAATGACCATGCAACAGCGTATCGAATCGGCACTCGTCGCCCTGAGCCCGCAATACCTGAGCGTGCAGGATGAAAGCCACATGCACAGCCGTGGGTTGCAGACTCACTTCAAGGCTGTGCTGGTCAGCCAGCAGTTCGACGGGCTCAACCGCGTCAAGCGCCACCAGAAGGTCTACGCCACCCTGGGAGACCTGATGGGTGAGTTTCATGCGTTGGCGCTGCATACCTATACGCCTGAAGAATGGGCGAAAATCGACGTAGCCCCGGCCTCGCCGACCTGCGCTGGCGGGCACTAACCGATGAGCCGGTGTTTCTGACACCGAGCATTTGCTAGAATCCGCAACGCGCCGCTTAGACGGCGCGTTTTTTTTGCATCCGGTTCACCCTTTACGAGGGTAGCCACCTGGAGAGAACACCCATGACTCACCCAATCGTCGTGGCGGCACTGTATAAGTTCGTCACCCTCGAAGATTACGTCGCCCTGCGCGAGCCGCTGTTGCAGGCGATGGTCGACAACGGCGTCAAAGGCACTTTGCTGATCGCCGAAGAAGGCATCAACGGCACTGTTTCCGGTAGCCGCAAAGGCATCGACGGGCTGATGGCCTGGCTCAAGAACGACCCACGCATGGACGACATCGACCACAAAGAGTCGTACTGCGACGATCAGCCGTTCTACCGCACCAAGGTCAAGCTCAAGAAAGAGATCGTGACCCTGGGCGTCGAAGGCGTCGACCCCAACAAAAAAGTCGGCACCTACGTCAACCCGCAAGACTGGAATGCCTTGATCAGCGACCCAGAAGTGTTGCTGATCGACACCCGTAACGACTACGAAGTGTCCATCGGCACCTTTGAAGGTGCGATCGACCCGAAGACCACCAGCTTTCGCGAGTTTCCCGACTACATCAAAGCCAACTTCGACCCGGCCAAACACAAGAAAGTCGCCATGTTTTGCACCGGCGGCATTCGTTGTGAAAAGGCGTCGAGCTATATGCTCAGCGAGGGCTTTGACGAGGTCTATCACCTCAAGGGCGGCATCCTCAAATACCTCGAAGAGGTGCCTTTGGAAGAAACCAAATGGCAGGGTGACTGCTTTGTTTTCGATAATAGGGTGACCGTGCGCCATGATTTGAGCGAAGGTGACTACGATCAATGTCACGCCTGCCGCACACCGGTTAGTGTAGAGGATCGCCTATCCGAGCATTACGTGGCCGGCATCAGTTGCCCCCATTGCTGGGATAAGCTCTCCGAGAAGACCCGTCGCAGTGCGACCGACCGACAAAAGCAGATTGAACTGGCCAAGGCCCGCAATATGCCGCACCCGATTGGCTACAACTACAAGCAATCATCCACCGAGGCCTGAGCCATGTCCGCGCGCCTGCTCTATGTAATGGATCCGATGTGCTCCTGGTGCTGGGGCTTTGCCCCGGTGGCCAAGGCACTGGTTGAGCAGGCCCATGCCGCCGGCGTGGAGTTGCACCTGGTGGTGGGCGGTTTGCGCACCGGCAGTGGCGCGTCGCTGGAGCCAACCACTCGGCGCTATATCCTGGAGCATTGGCAGGCAGTAGCTGAAGCCACCGGCCAGCCGTTCATGCTGGACGGTGCCTTGCCCGACGGTTTTGTCTACGATACCGAGCCGGCCTGTCGCGCCCTGGTCACGGCTCGCAGCCTGGCGCCGGATTGCGCCTGGACCTTGCTGGGGCTGATCCAGCAGGCATTTTATGTCGAAGGCCGCGACGTCACCCGCGCCAACGTGCTGGTGGAGCTGGCCGAGACCGCTGGTGTGCCGCGTATCGAATTTGCCGAAGCCTTTGATCGTGCCGAACAGCATGCTGCCACGGCTGCCGATTTTACCTGGGTCCTGGACCTGGGCATCTCCGGTTTTCCCACCTTGCTGGCTGAACGAAACGGCCAGTTGGCCTTGCTCACCAATGGCTACCAGCCGCTGTCCGATCTGTCGCCATTGCTCGGTCGCTGGCTGGAGCGCGCCGCCTGTGCATGATCAGCCCGACGATACTGAGCAATCCGAACGAGTGGATCGGCTGACCTGGGCGCAAGTCCGTCGCTTGGCCCTGCATCACAAGAAATCCTTGTGGACCGCCAACGGCGTTGCCGTCTTGGCAACCCTGTGCAGCGTGCCGATTCCCTTATTGTTGCCGCTGTTGGTGGACGAAGTCTTGCTGGGCCATGGCGACGCAGCGTTGAAGGTGATGAACCATGCGCTGCCATCGGGCTGGCAGCAAGCTGCCGGTTATATCGGCCTGATGCTGCTGGTGACACTGTTGCTGCGCTGCGGCGCCCTGGTGTTCAACGTAGTGCAGGCGCGTTTGTTTGCGCGGTTGGCCAAGGACATCGTTTACCGAATTCGCGTACGGCTGATCGAACGGCTCAAACGCATTTCCCTCAGCGAGTACGAAAGCCTGGGCAGCGGCACCGTCACCACCCACCTGGTCACCGACCTTGATACGGTGGACAAGTTTGTCGGCGAGACCCTGAGCCGGTTCCTGGTGGCCATGCTGACCCTGGTGGGCACTTCCGGGATACTGATGTGGATGCATTGGAAGCTGGCGCTGTTGATCCTGTTGTTCAACCCGTTGGTGATCTACGCCACGGTGCAGTTGGGCAAGCGGGTCAAGTACCTGAAAAAGCTGGAAAACGACAGCACCTCGCGGTTTACCCAGGCCCTTACCGAAACCCTCGATGCCATTCAGGAAGTGCGCGCCGGCAACCGCCAGGGGTTTTTCCTCGGGCGCCTGGGTCAGCGTGCCCAGGAAGTGCGGGATTTTGCGGTCAACTCCCAGTGGAAAAGCGATGCGTCCAGCCGCGCCAGTGGGTTGCTGTTTCAGTTCGGCATCGACATCTTCCGTGCGGCGGCGATGCTTACCGTGCTGTTTTCCGACCTGTCCATCGGCCAGATGCTCGCGGTGTTCAGCTATCTGTGGTTCATGATCGGCCCGGTGGAACAACTGCTGAACCTGCAATACGCTTACTACGCGGCGGGTGGGGCGCTGACACGCATCAACGAACTGCTGGCTCGCGCCGACGAGCCGCAATATGCCGGCGGCGATGACCCGTTTGTGGGGCGTGAAACCGTGGGCATCGAGGTGCGCGGCCTGAACTTCGGCTATGGCGAGGACTTGGTGCTGGATCAGCTGAATCTGGTGATCGCGCCGGGTGAAAAAGTGGCCATTGTTGGTGCCAGTGGCGGCGGTAAAAGTACCCTGGTGCAACTGTTACTGGGGCTCTATACGCCGCAGTCGGGCAGTATTCGTTTTGGTGGCTCGACCCAGCAGGAGATAGGCCTTGCGACCATTCGGGAGAATGTCGCCGTAGTGCTGCAGCACCCGGCGCTGTTCAATGACACTGTGCGTGCCAACCTGACCATGGGCCGTGAGCGCAGCGATCAAGCGTGCTGGCAGGCCCTTGAAATTGCCCAGCTGGATGCGACGGTCAAGGCATTGCCCCTGGGCCTGGACAGTGTGGTGGGGCGTTCCGGGGTGCGATTCTCTGGTGGCCAGCGTCAGCGGCTGGCCATTGCGCGGATGGTCCTGGCGGAACCGAAAGTGGTGATCCTCGACGAAGCCACGTCTGCCCTGGATGCGGCGACCGAGTACAACCTGCATCAGGCGCTGGCGCGGTTTCTCAGTGGCCGTACTACACTGATCATTGCTCACCGTTTGTCGGCGGTGAAACAGGCTGATAGGGTGCTGGTATTCGACGGCGGGCATATCGCCGAAGACGGCGACCACCAACAACTGATTGCCGACGGTGGTCTTTACGCCAAACTGTATGGACACTTGCAACAAGTGCGCTAAATCGTTTCCGGACATTCATTCGAAGTCATCGAATTTAGCCTAGGCTGTGCTGTTAGGAGCGGTTTTCACTCGCCTGTGCTGGTGCAAGGGACCTCATGAAGCAAAAGCGGACTCTCGGAGTGACTCTCGGAACGCCACGGTTGCTGGGCATCGTCTGGCCCTTTATCGCGGTTGTGCTGCTCCAGACATTGTTAGGTTGTGTCAGTCTCTACATGCTTTCGGCAGTGCGGGGCTATGTGGCTGGCGAAAGCCTGTGGTCCAAGGGCCAGAAAGACGCCATCTATTACCTGACCCTGTACGCCGACAACCGCGATCAAGCCACCTTCCTCAAATACCAGAACGCCATTGCCGTGCCTCAGGGAGGCCATGAGCTGCGGGTCGCCCTTGACCGCTCCAGCCCGGACCTGACCGGGGCACGCCAGGGCATTCTCAAGGGTGGAAACCATCCCGACGACGTGTCGAGCCTGATCTGGCTGTACCTCAACTTCCGCCATTTCAGTTACCTGGAAAAAGCCATCGAACTGTGGACCATAGGCGATGGTTACCTGGTGCAACTGGATGACCTTGCGCAGGAGATGCACCGGGCAATCATTGCCAATCAGGCGAGCAGTGATGATATCCGGGGCTGGAAAGAACGCATCATTGCCATCAACGAAGGGGTGACGCCGGCCGCCAAGGCTTTCAGCGATGCCTTGGGTGAAGGCTCGCGGGCAATTCTGCGCTTGCTGTTGGTCACCAACCTGGCCACGACATTGGGGCTCATCGCCCTGGCGCTGTTGCGCACCCGTAAGCTGCTGGCCCAGCGCCATGCGTTTGCCGACGCTTTGGAGGCCGAGAAGGAGCGGGCCCAGGTCACCCTTGAATCCATCGGTGACGCCGTTATCACCACCGATGTCGACGGTGCCATCGCCTACATGAACCCGGCAGCGGAGTCGCTGACGCACTGGAGGGCCGCCCAGGCTCAGGGTTTGCCCTTGGGAGCGTTGTTCAACCTGCTGGATGAAAATGCCCAGTCCGATGGCTTTACCCCGATCGAACACATTCTTGGTGGCCAACTCAGTGGCGGCAGCGAACATTCAAAACTGATCCAGCGCCTGGACGGCAGCACGGTTTCCGTGACCCTGGTGGGCGCGCCTATCCGCAGCGCCGGCAAGGTCAGCGGCGCGGTGCTGGTGCTGCACGACATGACTCAGGAGCGCCAATACATTGCCAATCTGTCCTGGCAGGCGACTCATGACGCCTTGACCGGGCTGGCCAACCGCCGTGAGTTCGAATACCGCCTGGAGCAGGTGCTGCACAGTGTGGGACGCCAGCAAACGGGGCGGCATGCCTTGATGTTTCTCGATCTGGATCAGTTCAAGCTGGTCAACGACACCTGTGGTCACGCCGCAGGGGATGAGTTGTTGCGGCATATCTGTGCGTTGTTGCAATCCGACCTGCGCGAGGGCGACACGCTGGCTCGCCTGGGTGGCGATGAGTTTGGCATTTTGCTGGAGAACTGCCCGGCAGCAGTGGCCGAGAAGATCGCCGAAAGCCTGCGCCATACCGTGCAAAACCTGCACTTTGTCTGGAAGGGGCGACCTTTTGTCACCACTATCAGCATCGGCCTGGTGCACATCTCGCAAACCCCTACCACCCTTGAGACGTCACTGCGGGCTGCGGATATGGCCTGCTACATGGCCAAGGAGAAGGGCCGTAACCGGGTGCAGGTCTATCATGCCGATGACTCGGAGTTGTCCCTGCGTTTTGGCGAGATGGCGTGGGTGCAGCGCTTGCACATGGCGCTTGAGGAAGACCGTTTTTGCCTGTATGCCCAGGAGATCGCGCCGCTCGGTCGTACCGATCCTGGCGATGGCCATATTGAGATCCTGCTGCGCCTGCATGATGAGGCCGGTCGGATCATCTTGCCCAACAGCTTTATTCCTGCCGCCGAACGCTATGGCCTGATGACTTCGCTGGACCGTTGGGTGGTGGAGAATGTGTTCAGGGTCATTGCCAAGTGCATGATCGAGCGCCCAGGCCGGCCCATGGCCATGTGTGCGATCAATCTGTCAGGCATAACCATTGGTGATGAAGACTTTTTGGGCTTTTTACGTGAGAAGTTCAAGGCTTACAGCATTCCTCCACAAATGATTTGTTTTGAAATTACTGAGACCAGTGCTATTTCAAATCTCGGAAGTGCAATTCGTTTTATTAATGAACTCAAAGAGTTAGGTTGTCACTTTTCCCTGGATGACTTCTGCGCCGGAATGTCCTCATTCGCTTATCTTAAACATTTGCCTGTAGACTTCCTGAAGATCGATGGAAGTTTCGTAAAGGATATGCTGGACGACCCGATTAACCGCGCTATGGTCGAAGTGATCAATCACATCGGTCATGTCATGGGTAAATGCACAATTGCCGAATTTGTCGAGACACCGCAAATCGAACAAGCCTTGCTTGAGATTGGTGTGGACTACGCTCAGGGCTACCTGATTGAGCGTCCGCAATTGTTTACCTTTGACAGTTTGCAGTGTCGACCTGTGCGACCGCAGCCTCTGTTATTCAAGGCGCCCGGCACGTTCCGCTGAAACATTCGCTGGTCTGTATACATCACAAATCAAAAGGAGCCCGACAGTGATCGATACATTCAACAGAACCGGCCCGCTTATGGAAGCCTCAAGTTACCCAGCCTGGGCTCAGCAATTGATCCAAGACTGTAGCGAGAGCAAGCGCCGGGTTGTCGAACACGAACTGTACCAGCGTATGCGTGATAACAAGCTCAGTGCCAAGACCATGCGTCACTACCTGATTGGTGGGTGGCCGGTGGTTGAACAGTTTGCGTTGTACATGGCACAAAACCTCACCAAGACCAAATTTGCCCGTCATCCTGGTGAAGATATGGCGCGGCGCTGGCTGATGCGCAATATTCGCGTGGAACTGAATCACGCCGATTATTGGGTGCACTGGGCGCGTGCCCATGGTGTCAGCCTGGAAGAGTTGCAAGCGCAGAACGTGCCGCCTGAGCTGCACGCACTGAGTCATTGGTGCTGGCACACCAGTTCGGCCGATTCGCTTATTGTTGCCATTGCTGCCACCAACTATGCCATCGAAGGTGCCACTGGGGAGTGGTCTGCGCTGGTGTGCTCGACAGGTGTCTACGCGACGGCCTTCCCCGAGGAGGATCGTAAACGTGCAATGAAATGGCTGAAGATGCATGCCCAGTACGATGACGCTCACCCTTGGGAGGCGCTGGAAATCATCTGCACCCTGGCCGGGATGAGCCCGAGCAAGGCCTTGCAGGTTGAGTTGCGCCAGGCCGTGTGCAAGAGCTACGACTATATGCACCTGTTCCTGGAGCGTTGCATGCAGCTGGAGAAAGCACCCATTGCCCGCGAGCGTCAGGCGCTGGCCACCAGCGAAGCCTGACACGCAATGGCGGGGTAGCGCTTACCCCGCCATTGCCAGGCGGTTGCGGCCTTCGCGCTTGGCCACATACAAGGCATTGTCCGCCCGGCGCAACAGGCTCTCGGCGGACTCTCCCGCCAACAAGGTCGAGCAACCCAGGCTTACTGTCAATTCGATACGCGTTGTTTGCGCCCAGTAATCCTGGGCCTGCGCCGCCTGACGCAGTCGCTCGCCGACCATGGCCGCAGCATCCCGGCCGGTATTGGACAGCAGGATCAGAAACTCTTCCCCGCCAAAACGAAACACCATGTCGACATTGCGCAACTGACTCTTGATCGAGGCCGCAACAGCCTTGAGTACCTTGTCGCCAGCGGCGTGGCCGTGGCTGTCATTGATAAGCTTGAAGTGATCGATGTCCAGCATCAGCAATGACAGCGGATGCAAGTGCCTGCGGGCCATATCGATTTCCCGCTGCAGGGTCTGGTCCATGGCGATGCGGTTACCGGTTTCGGTCAGCGGATCACGCAGGGCGCTGCGGGTTGCAGCGCGATACAGCAGGGCGTTACGCATGGGGAAGAGCAGCGTTGCCAGCAGCGACTCCAGGTTGCCCAGCTCCTCTTCCGTGAAACGCTGGTTGCGTCGAAATACCAGTTCCCCGAGATGCTCGCCCTGATGGCTCAGGGTGTAGCTCACCGAGTGATGGCCGCGCTGGCCGTACTCCAGGCGCAGGTCGCTGGTTTCGTGACGATATTGCAGGGCATCCAGTGGCACCAGCCTCTGAATTTCCCGAAAGAACAGGCCAAGAATGCGCTCTGGTTCCAGGCTGGTCTGCAATTGCAGGTTCAGTTGCTGGCGAAGCTGAGCAATGGTGGTGGGGCGTTGGGCTAGGAGGGAAGGCTGACCAAAGCCCAGGCGTTGCAATTTTTCACTGTCGAAGTCAATTGCGTTGGTCTGGGTCGGTGTTTTCATAAGCTGATGGCCTCTAAGCACATAACGCTGTCTTACAGGCTGGATGAGAGCAGTGATTGCCCAGCGACTGACTGTTCCCTCAGTTGCGTAAAACATGAGTAACAGTCTAGTCCGCTTTGCCGGGGGTTATAACCCCTGCTCCCATGCCGTACATCTTGTCGGGGCACAACCTGTTTGAAACAGATTGGAGCGAAATTCGTGCCATTTCGTTCAGCTTATAAAAAATCGTTTTGATTCAAGCGGTTGGTAGCAGGAGCAGGCAACAAGCAAAAGACGGTTTATTGACGAAAGGGTTGCAGGCGCCAGCGAACCGTCTCCTGCACCCGTGGGGATGAGGCTTATTGTGCGTCGAACGCCTGTCCATTGATGCCAGTACTGTCCGGACCCATCAGGTACAGGTACACCGGCATGATGTCTTCAGGCGTCGGGTTGTTGCTCGGGTTTTCTCCAGGGTAGGCCTGGGCGCGCATGCTGGTGCGAGTGGCGCCGGGGTTGATGCTGTTGGCGCGCACGGGGGCCACAGTGTCGACCTCGTCGGCCAGGGTTTGCATCAGGCCTTCGGTGGCGAATTTCGACACCCCATAAGCGCCCCAATAAGCACGGCCCTTGCGGCCAACGCTGCTGGAGGTGAACACCACCGACGCGTCCAGGGACAGCTTGAGCAGTGGTAGCAGGGTGGCGGTGAGCATGAACATCGCATTGACGTTGACGTGCATCACCCGCATGAAGTTTTCGCCCGACAGCTGTTCGATTGGCGTGCGCGGGCCGATGATCGAGGCGTTGTGCAGCAGGCCGTCGAGGTGGCCGAATTCGTTTTCGATCATCGCCGCCAACTCATCGTATTGATGGGGCAGGGCGGTTTCCAGGTTGAACGGAATCACCACTGGCTGTGGGTGGCCGGCGGCTTCGATTTCATCGTAGACCTGGGTCAGGTTGGCTTCGGTCTTGCCCAGCAACAGCACGGTAGCGCCGTGAGCAGCGTAGGTTTTCGCCGCCGCCGCGCCAATCCCGCGACCGGCACCGGTTATCAGGATGACGCGGTCTTTGAGCAGTTCTGGGCGTGCGCAGTAATCAAACATAAACAACCTCAACAGAATTCTTGTAGGAGCGTAATCAGCAGCTGCAAAGCGCGTTATCCAGCACCTTGCGCAGCTCCAGCGGATGATCCACCACCACATCGGCGCCCCAGTGGCGTGGATTGTCATCGGGATGAATATAGCCGTAGGTCACGGCCGCGGTTCGGGTGCCGGCGTCGCGCCCCGACTCGATATCCCGCAAGTCATCACCGACGAACAACACGCTGGCCGGGTCCAGGTCGAGCATCTTGCAGGCCAGGATCAGCGGCTCAGGGTCCGGTTTGCTGTTCGTCACATGGTCCGGGCAGATCAGTAGCGCTGAGCGCTGAGCCAGCCCCAACTGCTCCATGATCGGCTCGGCGAAGCGCAGTGGCTTGTTGGTGACCACGCCCCAGATCAGCTTGGATTTTTCAATCTCCGCCAGCAGTTCAGCCATGCCGTCGAACAGTTTGCTGTGGATCGCGCAACCTTTGAGGTAGCGCTCCAGGAACTCCAGACGCAGTTCTTCAAAACCTGGGGATTGCGGGTCCATGGAAAAGGTCACGGCGACCATGGCCCGGGCGCCGCCGGAAATTTCATCACGAATATGCTGGTCGGCAATCGGCGCCAGCCCGCGGTCGGCGCGCATGGCCTGGCAGATGGCGATAAAGTCCGGCGCGGTGTCCAGCAGGGTACCGTCCATGTCGAAAAGAACCGCTCGCAACTTCATCGGCTTATTCCTCTCGCAGGGTCTGGATCATGTAGTTGACGTCAACGTCGCTGGCCAGCTTGTAGTGCTTGGTCAGTGGGTTGTAGGTCAGGCCGATGATGTCCTTGACGGTCAGCCCGGCCTGGCGGCTCCAGGCTCCCAGCTCTGAAGGACGGATGAATTTCTTGAAGTCGTGGGTGCCGCGAGGCAGCAGCTTCATGATGTATTCGGCGCCGATGATCGCGAACAGGTAGGCCTTGGGATTGCGGTTGATGGTGGAGAAAAACACCTGGCCACCCGGCTTGACCATGCGAAAGCAGGCGCGGATCACCGACGAAGGATCAGGAACGTGCTCCAGCATTTCCAGGCAGGTGACCACGTCGAACTGCTCAGGCATTTCCTCGGCCAGATCTTCGGCGGTGATCTGCCGGTACTCTACGCTGACGCCGGACTCCAGTTGGTGCAGTTGGGCCACGGCCAGCGGTGCTTCGCCCATGTCTATGCCCATTACAGTGGCGCCGCGCAGTGCCATGGCTTCGCTGAGAATTCCGCCGCCGCAACCGACATCCAGGATTTTCTTGCCAGCCAGGTTGACGCGTTCGTCGATCCAGTTGACCCGCAGCGGGTTGATATCGTGCAGGGGCTTGAACTCGCTTTCGCGGTCCCACCAGCGATGGGCCAGGGCCTCGAATTTGGCGATTTCAGCGTGGTCGACGTTACTCATGGGGCATCCTCTAAAATCTGACAAAACAGTTGCCGGCCCTGAACAGGCTCAGGGCCGGCGTTATTCGGTGTGTCCGCTGATGCGTTGGCCCCAGGCAATGGCCGTGGCGCACAGCTGTTGTTCATCCATGCGGGTCAGTTGCCGGTCGTCTAGCAATTGCTTGCCGGCGACCCAAAGGTGTTTCACGCAATCGCGTCCAGTGGCATATATAAGCTGCGAGACGGGGTCGTAGATCGGTTGTTGTGCCAGGCCCGAGAGGTCGAACGCCACGATGTCCGCGGCCTTGCCGACCTCCAGTGAGCCGACTTCGCTTTCCAGGCCCATCGCCCGGGCGCCGTTTAGAGTAGCCATGCGCAAGGCGCGATGGGCATCCAGGGCGGTGGCCGAGCCGGCAACAGCTTTGGCCAGCAGGGCGGCGGTACGGGTTTCGCCCAGCAGGTCCAGGTCATTATTGCTGGCGGCGCCGTCGGTGCCGATTGCTACATTGACACCAGCCTGCCACAAACGCTCCACCGGGCAGAAGCCACTGGCCAGTTTCAGGTTCGATTCCGGGCAGTGGATGACGCTGCTGTTACTTTCTACCAGCAAAGCCAGGTCGTCATCGCTGATTTGGGTCATGTGAACAGCCTGGAAGCGCGGCCCAAGCAACCCCAGGCGGGCAAGGCGGGCCAGTGGGCGCTCACCGAGGTGCTCCATCGACTGCTGCACTTCAAAGGCGGTTTCATGCACATGCATATGGATTGCGGCGTCCAGCTCCTCGGCAATTATCCGGATTTTTTCCAGGTTTTCATCGCTGACGGTGTACGGCGCATGAGGCCCGAAGGTGATCTTGATCCGCGGGTGATGCTTAAGGTCGCCGAACAGTTCGACAGCCTGGCGAATGGCCTCGTCGGCATCGCTGGCGCCGGGAATCGGGAAGTCGAGGATCGGGACGGCAATCTGCGCGCGGATGCCGCTGTTGTGGACCCGCTCGCTGGCGACTTTCGGGAAAAAATACATGTCTGAGAAGCAACTGATACCGCCCTTGATTTGCTCGGCGATAGCCAGATCGGTGCCGTCGCGCACGAAGGCCTCGTCGACCCATTTGGCTTCGGCGGGCCAGATGTGCTTTTCCAGCCAGGTCATCAGCGGCAAGTCGTCTGCCAGGCCGCGAAACAGGCTCATCGCCGCGTGGCCGTGAGCGTTGACCAGGCCTGGACTGAGTAGCATGCCCGGCAGTTCACGGACTTCAGTGGCGGCCAGTTTCAGTGCCATCGACCGTGGGCCGACAAACGCAATACGTCCGTCGCGGATGCCCAGGCCGTGCTCCTTGAGTACCACGCCTGCGGGTTCGACAGGTACCAGCCAGGTTGGCAGCAGCAACAAGTCGAGCGGGGCAGCAGTTGGCGTCATCGATGGCGTCTTCCCGAGTTGTGATAGGCAAGGCTGTTATAAAGAGGGGCGAAGTATACCCGAGCGTCTTGGCTGGCGGATCGCTATAATCGGCGGCTTTTGTTCATGAGTGCGGGGTGAGGGATGCGCGATCGACTGTTGGCTGCGGAGAAGGTGAAGGCCATCGACTGGCGTGATGGCACACTGTATCTGCTCGATCAACGCATTTTGCCGTTCGAGGAAACCTGGATTGCCTACACCAGCGCGACCGGTGTGGCCGAGGCGATTCGCTCTATGGTGGTGCGTGGCGCACCGGCCATCGGTATCAGCGCTGCCTATGGCATGGTGCTGGCAGCCCGGGCCCGCATCGCCGAGGGCGGTGACTGGCAGGCAGCGTGGGAAGAAGATTTCGCTCTGCTGGCCGATTCCCGTCCCACGGCAGTGAATCTGTTCTGGGCCTTGAGTCGCATGCGCGACCGCCTGGATCGCCTCAAGGAACATGCCGACCCGCTATTGGCGCTGGAGGCTGAAGCCATCGCCATTCATGAGAGCGATCGCGAAGCCAACCTGACCATGGCGCAATTGGGGGTCGACCTGATCCGCAAGCACCAGGGCAATGCCCAGGCGTTTCTCACTCACTGCAACGCCGGGGCATTGGCGACTGGCGGTTTTGGCACCGCCCTTGGGGTGATTCGTGGGGCATTTCTGGAAGGCATGGTCGAGCGGGTCTACGCCGACGAAACCCGGCCATGGCTGCAGGGTTCGCGGCTGACCGCTTGGGAATTGGCCATTGAGGGTATTCCTGTCACGCTGAATGCCGATTCTGCCGCCGCGCACATCCTCAAGACCAAGGGCGTGACCTGGGTGATTGTCGGCGCTGATCGCATTACCGCCAATGGCGATGTGGCGAGCAAGATCGGCACTTATCAGTTGGCCTTGTGTGCCATGCACCATGGTGTGCGTTTTATGGTGGTGGCGCCCAGCTCCACCATTGATATGAGCCTGGCCAGTGGTGAAGACATCCCGATTGAAGAGCGAGATGGCCATGAATTGCTGGAAGTGGGTGGGCAGCGGCTCGGCGCTGATGTGGATGTATTCAATCCGGTATTTGATGTGACGCCGGCTGACCTGATCGATGTCATCGTCACGGAAAAGGGCATCGTCGAGCGGCCGGATACGGCGAAGATGGCCCTGTTGATGTGTCGCAAGCGGCTGCATTGAGTCTATCTGCCTTCAAATTTCGCCTGAATCTACCTCTGAGCCCCTCTCGTCGCCCTCAAGCCTGTCATCCATCAACTTACTATGCTCCATGCGCATCAGGGGGATAGGTGCGTGGCGGCGATTGTGATAACATTCGGCGGTTTCCAGGGTCACCCCAAGGGGTGGTCTTTACTGCGCAGATCCGTGTCATAACTCGTTGATTTGTCGTAAGTCGTTGTCAGGCACCATGCCGGCGGCGGCGAGCTTCGTTCGTCCTATATGGATGTGACGAGGTTTCACCCGAAAAAGGAATCAGGCTTCTCATGGGCGAACTGGCCAAAGAAATCCTCCCGGTCAATATCGAAGACGAGCTGAAACAGTCCTACCTCGACTACGCGATGAGCGTAATTGTCGGTCGGGCACTGCCTGATGCGCGCGATGGCTTGAAGCCCGTGCACCGGCGTGTGCTGTTCGCGATGAGCGAGCTGGGTAACGACTGGAACAAGCCGTACAAGAAATCTGCCCGTGTTGTCGGTGACGTGATCGGTAAGTATCACCCTCACGGCGACACTGCGGTGTACGACACCATCGTTCGGATGGCCCAGCCATTTTCCCTGCGCTACCTGCTGGTAGACGGCCAGGGTAACTTCGGTTCGGTCGACGGCGACAACGCCGCAGCCATGCGATACACCGAAGTGCGCATGACCAAGCTGGCGCACGAACTGCTGGCTGACCTGCACAAAGAAACCGTGGACTGGGTGCCGAACTACGACGGCACCGAAATGATCCCCGCGGTCATGCCGACCCGTATTCCCAACCTGTTGGTCAACGGCTCCAGCGGTATCGCCGTGGGCATGGCCACCAACATTCCGCCACACAACCTCGGTGAAGTCATCGACGGTTGCCTGGCCCTCATCGACAACCCTGAGTTGACCATCGATGAGTTGATGCAATATATCCCGGGCCCTGACTTCCCGACGGCAGCGATCATCAACGGTCGCGCCGGCATCGTCGAAGCCTACCGAACCGGTCGCGGTCGCATTTACATGCGGGCCCGCTCGATGATCGAAGACATCGACAAGGTCGGTGGCCGTCAGCAGATCGTCATCACCGAACTCCCTTACCAGTTGAACAAGGCGCGTCTGATCGAGAAGATCGCCGAGCTGGTTAAAGAGAAGAAGCTTGAAGGTATCACCGAGCTGCGCGACGAGTCCGACAAGGACGGTATGCGCGTCGTGATCGAGCTGCGTCGTGGCGAAGTGCCAGAGGTGATCCTCAACAACCTCTACGCCCAGACCCAGCTGCAAAGTGTGTTTGGTATCAACGTCGTTGCGCTGATCGATGGCCGCCCACGGATCCTTAACCTCAAGGATCTGCTGGAAGCCTTCGTGCGTCACCGTCGTGAAGTCGTAACCCGTCGTACCGTATTCGAACTGCGCAAGGCCCGTGAACGTGGGCACATCCTTGAAGGCCAGGCGGTTGCCCTGTCGAACATCGATCCGGTCATCGCCCTGATCAAGGCTTCGCCGACCCCCTCGGAAGCCAAGGAAGCGCTGATCAAGATGCCGTGGGCATCCAGCGCCGTTGTGGCGATGGTTGAGCGTGCCGGCGCCGACTCCTGCCGTCCGCAGACCCTGGACCCGCAATACGGCCTTCGCGAAGGCAAGTACTACCTGTCCCCGGAACAGGCCCAGGCCATTCTGGACCTGCGCCTGCACCGCCTGACCGGTCTGGAACACGAAAAGCTGCTGGCCGAGTACCAGGAGATTCTCAACCAGATCGGCGAGCTGATCCGCATCCTCAACAGCGCCGAGCGCCTGATGGAAGTGATCCGCGAAGAGCTGGAAGTGATCCGCGCCGAATACGGCGATGTGCGTCGCACCGAAATCCTCGATGCCCGTCTCGACCTGACCCTGGGTGACATGATCCCGGAAGAAGAGCGCGTCGTGACCATTTCCCACGGTGGCTACGCCAAGACCCAGCCGCTGGCTGCGTACCAGGCCCAGCGTCGTGGTGGTAAAGGCAAATCGGCTACCGGCGTCAAGGATGAGGACTACATCGCTCACCTGCTGGTCGCCAACAGCCACACCACGCTGTTGCTGTTCTCCAGCAAGGGCAAGGTGTACTGGCTGAAAACCTACGAAATCCCGGAAGCGTCCCGCGCTGCCCGTGGACGTCCGCTGGTCAACCTGTTGCCGCTGGGTGACGGTGAATACATCACCACCATGCTGCCGGTCGACGAGTACACCGAAGGTCACTACATCTTCATGGCCACCGCTGGCGGTACCGTGAAGAAGACCCCGCTGGAATCCTTCAGTCGTCAACGCAGCGTGGGCCTGATCGCCCTGGAGCTGGACGAAGGCGACGTGCTGATTTCTGCGGCCATCACCGACGGCGAGCGTGAAGTCATGCTGTTCTCCGACGGCGGCAAGGTTACCCGCTTCAAGGAATCCGACGTTCGCGCCATGGGCCGTACCGCCCGCGGTGTGCGCGGCATGCGCCTGCCAGAAGGGCAGAAGCTGATTTCCATGCTGATCCCGGAAGAAGGCAGCCAGATTCTTACTGCATCGGCCCGTGGTTACGGCAAGCGTACCGCCATCAGCGAGTTCCCTGAGTACAAGCGTGGCGGTCAGGGCGTTATCGCCATGGTCAGCAACGATCGCAACGGCCGTCTGGTCGGTGCAGTCCAGGTGCTCGACGGCGAGGAAATCATGCTGATTTCTGACCAGGGCACCTTGGTGCGTACCCGTGTTGGTGAAGTGTCGAGCCTGGGTCGTAACACCCAGGGCGTGACCTTGATCAAGCTGGCCAGCGACGAAACCCTGGTTGGCCTGGAGCGTGTCCAGGAGCCATCTGAAGTTGAAGGCGAAGAGCTGGAAGGTGAAGAAGGGGTTGAGTTGCCGGACGAGGTGATCGCAGGCGCTGATGACAGCGTCGACGAGCAACCACTCGACGCTGGCGCAGACGAAGAAGAACCGCAGCAATAAGCGGACAAGCAGGGGGCGGATGAAGATTCGCCCCCTTGTTGTTTGTCCTTTATGAAACAGAACGCCTCCCCCCTGTAGGAGCGAACTTGCTCGCGAAGATCGTCAACGATAACGCGGGATGCCTGGCGCCCCTTGCGCTCTCGGGTTTTTCGCGAGCAAGCTCGCGCCTACAGTATTTGATTTCAGTCCCACCAGATCAGAGCGAGATTGGATGTGAGCAAGAGAGCCTATAACTTCTGTGCCGGTCCCGCGGCGCTTCCTGAAGCAGTCCTGCAGCGCGCGCAGGGTGAACTCCTCGACTGGCATGGTAAAGGCCTCTCTGTGATGGAAATGAGCCATCGCAGCGATGAGTTCGTGTCCATTGCCACCAAGGCCGAGCAGGATCTGCGCGACCTGCTGGACATCCCTTCAAACTACAAAGTGCTGTTTCTCCAGGGCGGCGCCAGTCAGCAATTTGCCCAATTGCCACTGAACCTGCTGCCGGAAGACGGCACCGCGGACTATATCGACACCGGTATCTGGTCGCAGAAAGCCATTGAAGAAGCGTCGCGCTACGGCAACATCAACGTGGCGGGTACCGCCAAGCCTTACGATTACTTCGCCATTCCTGGTCAGAACGAGTGGAAGCTCACCAAGGACGCGGCCTACGTGCACTACGTGCAGAACGAGACCATTGGCGGCCTGGAATTCGATTGGGTTCCAGAGGTCGGTGATGTTCCGCTGGTGTGCGACATGTCGTCGGACATTCTCTCGCGCCCTATGGATATCTCCCGCTTCGGCATGATCTACGCCGGCGCCCAGAAGAACATCGGCCCGAGCGGTATCCTGGTCAACATCGTCCGTGAAGACCTGCTGGGTCATGCCCGTTCGCTGTGCCCGACCATGCTCAACTACAAGGTCGCGGCCGACAACGGCTCGATGTACAACACCCCGCCGACTCTGGCGTGGTACCTCTCCGGCCTGGTATTTGAATGGCTGAAAGAGCAGGGCGGTGTCGCCGCCATGGGCAAGCTCAACGAAGAGAAGAAGCGCACGCTGTACGACTTTATTGACGCCAGCGGCCTGTACAGCAACCCGATCAACATCCCAGACCGCTCGTGGATGAACGTGCCGTTCCGCCTGGCTGATGATCGCCTGGACAAGCCGTTCCTGGTCGGTGCCGAGGCGCGTGGCCTGCTGAATCTCAAGGGCCATCGCTCGGTGGGTGGCATGCGCGCCTCCATCTATAACGCTGTCGACATCAACGCCGTCAACGCGCTGGTGGCCTACATGGCAGAGTTCGAAAAGGAACACGGCTAATGTCTGAGCAAGAACTCAAGGCCCTGCGCGTGCGCATTGACAGCCTGGACGAGAAAGTCCTGGAGCTGATCAGTGAGCGCGCGCGGTGCGCCCAGGAAGTTGCACGGGTGAAAATGGCCTCCCTGGCTGAAGGCGAAGTACCGGTTTTTTACCGTCCTGAGCGTGAAGCCCAGGTGCTCAAGCGCGTGATGGAGCGTAACCAGGGGCCGTTGGGCAACGAAGAGATGGCGCGGCTGTTCCGTGAAATCATGTCCTCGTGCCTGGCCCTTGAGCAGCCGCTGAAGGTGGCTTACCTTGGCCCCGAAGGCACCTTCACCCAGGCAGCAGCCATGAAGCATTTCGGCCATGCAGTGATCAGCAAGCCGATGGCGGCGATCGACGAAGTGTTCCGTGAAGTGGCAGCCGGGGCGGTGAACTTTGGCGTGGTGCCGGTGGAAAACTCCACCGAAGGCGCGGTCAATCACACCCTCGACAGCTTCCTTGAGCACGACATGGTGATCTGCGGCGAAGTCGAGTTGCGCATCCACCATCACCTGCTGGTGGGTGAAAATACCAAGACCGACAGCATCAGTCGCATCTACTCCCACGCCCAGTCCCTGGCCCAGTGCCGCAAGTGGCTGGACGCCCATTACCCGAATGTCGAGCGCGTGGCGGTGTCCAGCAACGCCGAAGCGGCGAAGCGGGTCAAGGGTGAGTGGAATTCGGCGGCGATTGCCGGCGATATGGCGGCCGGCCTCTACGGGTTAACGCGCCTGGCCGAGAAAATCGAGGATCGCCCGGATAACTCCACGCGCTTTTTGATGATCGGCAGCCAGGAAGTGCCGCCTACCGGCGACGACAAGACTTCGATCATCGTCTCCATGAGCAACAAGCCCGGCGCGCTCCATGAGCTGCTGGTGCCGTTCCACGACAACGGGATTGACCTGACGCGAATCGAGACTCGTCCTTCGCGCAGCGGTAAATGGACGTATGTGTTCTTTATCGACTTCGTCGGCCACCACCGCGACCCACTGGTCAAGAGTGTGCTGGAGAAAATCAGTCAAGAGGCCGTAGCACTCAAGGTGCTGGGCTCTTACCCGAAAGCGATTTTGTGAGGCTTTAACATGAGTGGCAACTTCCTCGCCCTGGCACAGCCGGGCGTGCAACAACTGTCGCCTTATGTTCCGGGCAAGCCTGTGGACGAGTTGGCGCGTGAGTTGAATCTGGACCCGGCGAACATCGTCAAGCTGGCCAGTAACGAAAACCCGCTGGGTCCAAGTCCCAAGGTATTGGCGGCGATTCGTGAAGAGCTGGCGGAGTTGACCCGTTACCCTGACGGTAATGGTTTTGCCCTCAAGTCCCTGCTGGCTGAAAGCTGCCGGGTGGAGCTCAATCAAGTCACTCTAGGCAATGGTTCCAACGACATTCTTGAGCTGGTAGCGCGCGCTTATCTGGCGCCTGGCTTGAATGCGGTGTTCAGTGAGCACGCCTTCGCCGTGTATCCGATCGTTACCCAGGCCGTAGGTGCCGAGGCGCGGGTGATTCCGGCCAAGGACTGGGGGCATGACTTGTCGGCCATGTTGGCGGCTATCGATGGCCAGACCCGTGTGGTGTTTATCGCCAACCCGAATAACCCGACCGGCACCTGGTTCGGCGCCGAGGCGCTGGACGATTTCCTGCAAGACGTACCGGAGCACGTGCTGGTCGTCCTGGACGAAGCCTATATCGAGTACGCCGAAGGCAGTGACCTGCCGGACGGCCTGGACTTCCTCGCGGTTTATCCGAACCTGCTGGTCTCGCGGACCTTCTCCAAGGCTTACGGCCTGGCGTCGTTGCGGGTCGGTTATGGGTTATCCACCGCCGTTGTCGCCGATGTACTGAACCGTGTGCGCCAGCCATTCAACGTCAACAGCCTCGCCTTGGCGGCGGCATGTGCGGCGCTGCAGGACGCTGATTACCTGGCTGAAGGTCGCCTCATCAACGAAAGCGGCATGCGTCAGTTGCAAGAAGGCTTTCGCGAGTTGGGCCTGGGTTGGATTCCTTCCAAGGGCAACTTCATTTGCGTCGATCTCGGCCAAGTGGCTGCGCCGGTGTTCCAGGGCTTGTTGCGCGAGGGCGTGATCGTGCGTCCGGTGGCCAACTACGGCATGCCGAACCACCTGCGCATCACTATTGGTTTGCCGGCTGAAAACAGCCGCTTCCTTGAGGCGTTGGCCAAGGTTCTGGCTCGTGGTTGATGTCACTGCATTGCAACCTGCTGTGCCTATGGTCGGTCGCCTGGTGGTGGTCGGTCTGGGATTGATCGGCGGCTCCTTCGCCAAGGGGCTGCGTGAAAGCGGCCTGTGCGGCGAAGTGGTCGGTGTGGACCTGGACCCGCAATCGCGCAAGTTAGCGGTTGAGTTGGGTGTGGTGGATCGCTGCGAGGAGGATCTGGCGGTGGCCTGTCAGGGCGCTGATGTCATTCAGTTGGCAGTGCCGATACTGGCCATGGAGAAGATGTTGGCGTTGTTGGCTGGCATGGACCTGGGGCAGGCGATTCTGACCGACGTCGGCAGCGCCAAGGGCAATGTGGTGCGTGCGGCGCGGCTGGCCTTTGGTGGTATGCCGGCGCGGTTTGTTCCCGGGCATCCGATTGCCGGCTCCGAGCAGAGCGGGGTAGAGGCGTCCAATGCGCAGCTGTTTCGTCGACATAAAGTGATTCTGACGCCGCTGGATGAAACCGATCCGACGGCATTGGCGGTGGTCGACCGGCTTTGGCGTGAGCTGGGGGCGGATGTCGAGCATATGCAGGTCGAGCGCCACGATGAAGTGTTGGCGGCGACCAGCCATTTACCGCACTTGCTGGCGTTTGGCCTGGTGGATTCGCTGGCCAAACGCAACGAAAACCTTGAGATTTTCCGTTACGCAGCCGGAGGCTTCCGCGACTTTACCCGGATCGCCGGCAGTGATCCGGTGATGTGGCACGACATCTTCCTCGCCAATCGCGATGCGGTTTTGCGCACCCTGGATACCTTCCGTAGCGATCTCGATGCCTTGCGCGACGCGGTCGATGCCGGAGATGGGCATCAGTTGTTGGGCGTGTTCACCCGTGCGCGGGTGGCGCGGGAGCATTTCAGCAAGATTCTGGCTCGCCGGGCTTATATGGACGCCGCTGTAAATGCCGATGACATGGTTTTCATCGCCAGCCCTGGTGGTCGGCTGAGCGGGCGGGTCCGTGTGCCGGGTGATAAATCGATCTCCCATCGCTCGATCATGTTGGGCTCGCTGGCGGAGGGTATTACCGAGGTCGAGGGTTTTCTGGAGGGCGAAGATGCCCTGGCGACCTTGCAGGCTTTTCGCGACATGGGGGTAGTGATCGAAGGTCCGCACCATGGGCGCGTGACTATTCATGGTGTTGGTTTGCACGGCCTGAAGCCGGCGCCAGGCCCTATCTATCTGGGTAACTCAGGCACTTCCATGCGCTTGTTGTCCGGTTTGCTGGCGGCGCAGAGTTTTGACAGCGTCTTGACCGGTGATGCGTCGCTGTCCAAGCGGCCGATGAGTCGTGTGGCCAAGCCTTTGCGGGAAATGGGTGCAGTCATTGAGACGTCTGCTGATGGACGGCCGCCGTTGACCATTCGCGGTGGTCAGGCACTCAAGGGGCTTACCTATACGCTGCCAATGGCCAGTGCCCAGGTTAAATCCTGCCTGTTGCTGGCCGGGTTGTATGCCCAAGGTAAAACTTCAATCACTGAGCCTGCTCCGACCCGTGACCATACCGAGCGGATGTTGCGTGGCTTCGGCTATCCGGTGAATGTCGAGGGGGCTACGGCTTCGGTTGAATCAGGGCATGTACTGACCGCTGCTCATATCGAAGTGCCGGGCGATATCTCGTCTTCAGCGTTTTTCCTGGTGGCAGCTTCGATCGCGACAGGCTCCGAGTTGGTGCTTGAGCATGTGGGCGTCAATCCGACCCGTACCGGAGTAATCGACATCCTGCGTCTGATGGGCGCCGATATCACCCTGGAAAACCAGCGGGAAGTGGGTGGCGAGCCGGTAGCTGACTTGCATGTTCGAGCGGCTTCGCTGAGAGGGATCGAGATTCCCGAGGCGCTGGTTCCGCTGGCTATCGACGAATTCCCTGTGCTGCTTGTTGCCGCTGCGTGTGCCGAAGGTCGAACTGTCCTGCGCGGTGCGGCAGAGTTGCGGGTCAAGGAGTCAGATCGTATTCAGGCCATGGCCGACGGTCTGCTGGCGCTGGGCGTGAAGTGTGAACCGACACCTGATGGGATTATCATTGATGGCGGCCAGATAGGTGGTGGTGAAGTGCACGCTCATGGCGATCATCGGATCGCCATGGCATTCAGCGTGGCCTCCCTTCGAGCGGCGGCGCCGATCCGTATCCATGACTGCGCCAATGTAGCTACATCTTTTCCGAATTTTCTTACACTGTGTGCCCAAGTCGGCATTCGTGTTGCCCAAGAGGCTCAATTGTGAATATCAAAGCACCGGTGATTACCATCGACGGGCCAAGTGGCTCGGGCAAAGGCACTATCGCCGGCATCCTGGCCAAGCGCCTGGGCTGGTGCCTGCTGGATTCCGGGGCGTTGTATCGCCTGCTGGCATTTGCAGCGCGCAACCATGGTGTCGACCTGACCAACGAAGAATCCCTCAAGCTGCTGGCGGCTCACCTCGACGTGCAGTTCCTCGGGGCGACGGAAGGTCATCCGCAACGCATTATCCTGGAAGGGGATGATGTGACCGATGATCTGCGTAACGAACAGGTCGGCGCCTGGGCTTCCCAGGTAGCCGTGTTGCCGGCGGTACGCGACGCGTTGCTGCAGCGCCAGCGGGCATTTCAGGAGCCGCCGGGCCTGGTGGCCGATGGTCGCGACATGGGCACAGTGGTGTTTCCCGAGGCGCCGCTGAAGATTTTTCTGACCGCCAGCGCCGAGGAACGAGCTCGTCGTCGTTACTTGCAGTTGAAGGGCAAAGTCGATGGTGTTAGTCTGTCGAGTCTGCTAGATGAGATTCGTGCACGCGATGAGCGTGATACCCAGCGCGCGGTAGCCCCGCTTAAGCCGGCGGCTGACGCTATACAGCTGGATTCCACGGAGTTGTCCATCGAGCAGGTACTGGAACGCATCTTGAGTGAAATCGCTATTCGCGATATCACCGGGTGACTTAGAAGGAGCGCAGGGGACCAGTCTTAGTCCTGCCATTCTTCTCTTATATGAACGTAACCCACACCGTCTGGGGTGTGGCAGATGGGCGTCTTCTTCGCCCTTATCAACAGGAATTAAAATGAGCGAAAGCTTTGCGGAACTCTTTGAAGAAAGCCTAAAAACCCTGAACCTTCAGGCTGGCTCCATCATCACCGGTGTTATCGTTGATATCGATTACCAAGCTCGCTGGGTAACCGTTCACGCTGGTCTGAAGTCTGAAGCACTCATCCCGCTTGAGCAGTTCTACAACGACGCTGGCGATCTGACTATCAATGTCGGTGACGAAGTTCACGTTGCGCTGGACTCGGTTGAAGACGGCTTCGGTGAAACCAAGCTGTCCCGTGAAAAAGCCAAGCGCGCTGAATGCTGGATTGTTCTGGAAGCAGCCTTCGCAGCTGAAGAAGTGGTCAAGGGCGTTATCAACGGTAAGGTTAAAGGCGGCTTCACTGTCGACGTTAACGGCATCCGTGCGTTCCTGCCAGGTTCTTTGGTTGACGTTCGTCCTGTGCGCGACACCACGCACTTGGAAGGCAAAGAGCTCGAGTTCAAGGTCATCAAGCTCGACCAGAAACGCAACAACGTTGTCGTTTCCCGTCGCAGCGTCCTCGAAGCAGAGAACTCGGCTGAGCGTGAAGCTCTGCTCGAATCCCTGCAGGAAGGCCAGCAAGTCAAAGGTATCGTCAAAAACCTCACCGATTACGGCGCATTCGTCGATCTGGGTGGCGTCGATGGCCTGCTGCACATTACCGACATGGCTTGGAAGCGTATCAAGCATCCTTCCGAAATCGTCAACGTTGGCGACGAGATCGATGTAAAGGTTCTGAAGTACGATCGTGAGCGCAACCGTGTCTCCCTGGGCTTGAAGCAGCTGGGCGAAGATCCATGGGTCGCTATCAAGGCTCGTTACCCAGAAAGCACTCGCGTTACCGCGCGTGTTACCAACCTGACCGACTACGGCTGCTTCGCTGAGCTGGAAGAAGGCGTGGAAGGCCTGGTACACGTTTCCGAAATGGACTGGACCAACAAGAACATCCATCCTTCGAAAGTCGTACAAGTCGGCGACGAAGTGGAAGTTATGGTTCTGGACATCGACGAAGAGCGTCGTCGTATCTCCCTGGGCATCAAACAGTGCAAATCTAACCCATGGGAAGATTTCTCTGGCCAGTTCAACAAGGGCGATAAAATCTCCGGCACCATCAAGTCGATCACCGATTTCGGTATCTTCATTGGTCTGGACGGCGGCATCGACGGCCTGGTTCACCTGTCCGACATCTCCTGGAACGAAGTGGGCGAAGAAGCTGTTCGTCGCTTCAAGAAGGGCGACGAGCTGGACACCGTTATCCTGTCGGTTGACCCAGAGCGCGAGCGCATCTCCCTGGGTATCAAGCAACTGGAAAGCGATCCGTTCTCCGAGTACGTTCAAGAGAACGATAAAGGCGCAATCGTTAAAGGCATCGTGAAAGAAGTTGACGCTAAAGGCGCCATCATCACTCTGGCCGACGATATCGAAGCGACTCTGAAAGCCTCCGAAATCAGCCGTGACCGCATCGAAGATGCACGTAACGTTCTGAAAGTTGGCGAAGAAGTAGAAGCCAAGATCATCAGCGTTGACCGCAAGAGCCGCGTAATCCAGCTCTCCATCAAGTCGAAAGACGATGCTGAAGAGAAAGAAGCAATCCAGAGCCTGCGCGATAAGCCAGCTACCTCTGAGCCTGCTGCTGGTCCTACCACTCTGGGCGACCTGTTGCGTGCACAAATGGAAAAACAGAACTAAGTTCTGTCCGACCATAGAAAAAGGGCGACTTCGGTCGCCCTTTTTTGTGCCTGAAATTTGAGCTGCCTGGCGGTCATGCAGCCGTAAGGCATGCTCGGCTCGCTGAGAGTCGCTACAGGTTACGATCTCCTGTTCTGTTGTGGTCTTGGTGCAAAAAGCGCCAGCGGCTTTCGGTGAATGCTAAGGCCTGCGGTGTGTCCGTTCCTGGTTCCTCACTTCCCAACATCGCCTGTGCAAGATAAGTCAAGGCACAGGCTGTTCAAATTCCTCCGGTCATGCTAAAACCTTCGGAGCGCTTTTCCTAGCTGCTTGAAAAAGAAGGGAAAAATATGACGAAGTCGGAGTTGATCGAACGAATTGTCACCCATCAAGGGCTGCTCTCATCCAAGGATGTCGAGCTGGCCATCAAGACCATGCTTGAGCAAATGTCCCAGTGCCTCGCCACTGGCGATCGAATAGAGATCCGCGGCTTTGGCAGCTTCTCGTTGCACTACCGCGCTCCTCGCGTGGGTCGCAACCCAAAAACCGGCCAGTCCGTCAGCCTCGACGGCAAATTCGTGCCCCACTTCAAGCCGGGCAAGGAATTGCGCGATCGAGTGAACGAAGACGAAGAAGACGACGTCTGAGTTTTTTTGGGATAGGAGAAGTTTATGCGCGGTGTTAAGCGCGTTGCCATGGTACTGACTGTCTTGATCGTCGCCTTGGTGATCCTGGCGTTTGTGCTGGAAAATCAGCAGGATGTTGCTTTGGCGTTTTTGGGGTGGAGTACGCCGCAGATGCCTGTGTCGGTGTTTGTTACGTTGGCTTTGATTGTTGGGATGCTTTTAGGGCCTGTCCTAGGTTTGCTGGTTAAGCGTAGCGGTCGTCGCAGGCAGGTATCGCAGGAGCGTTGATGGTGGTGTCCGTGACGGATGACCGTTTGTCGCGCCTGGGGAGGGCGTATAACGTGCTCTGATATGTGACGCCCTCCCCGAAAATCTGACTGAGGCAGCATGGCGCTACTTCTGCTTTACCGGATTCTTTTCGAATCACAGCTTCATCGCACCCTTACTTAGGGATAACTCCTATTTAAATAGGAATTGCCTTGCAGGCCTGTCAAGGCTTGCAATGTGACGGAGAGATGGCAAAATGCAACCTGTTCTCGATAACAGTCATTTTGTGCGCCCAAAGCCCAGCAGCGACGCTTGGTTTTGCAGGCTGATTTTATAAATACAAGAAACCCACAAGATGGTCTGCATAACGAGCCCGCAGTTTCTCTTTGAAGGCAGGTTTTTGTTGTGAGTAGTAACTTCCATGCGCCCCCGGTGCCCCCGTCCGACGAAATCGATCTGGTTGCGCTTTTTCAGGCTGTTTGGCAACAGAAGCGATTAATAGCTTTTTGTACTGGTGTGTTTGGCCTTATATCAGTCGCGTTTGCTTTTCTGGTCACGCCGGAATATCAGGTCAGCAGCGTGTTGCGCCCAGCCGCAATCAACGAACTTGATGCATTGAATCGCTCCGAGATCTACCAGCTTCCTCCAGGCGAGGCTCTTAAAAAAGTTGGCGCTGCCTTGGAGTCCTACAACACACGGTTGGGCTTCTTCCGAGCGAATCAGAAGCTTTTCCAGGAGTTTGTGCGGCCCGGAAGGACTCTAGAGCAGAGTTTTGAAGCGTTCAATCATGATTCTATCAATCTGATTCTCCCGTCTGCCAAAAATGCCGATTCCTTGAGTTCTTATATCAAGCTGGAAATGAATTATCCTAAAGGGGTGGATGGCGTAGCAATTCTTAACGGTTTCGTCACTTACGCGATTGCAAGTGAGCGACAGAAAATTGCCGCGGATATGGACATTATCGTCAAAAACCGTCTAAATGAGCTTTCAGGAAAACTCGATGCAGCCCGTGCCAGTTACGACTCCGACAAGGAGGCAAGAATTGCTTCCTTGCGTGAGTCTGATAATTTGCGGCGCGCTCAGTTGCGGGATGAGCTGAAGGCGCTTCGTTCCCAGCTAAAGAATCTTCGTGCTGACCGCATGGCTCAATTGAACGAGGCAATTGGAATTGCCCGAACATTGGGCATCAAAAAACCAGCTACGCCTTCCTCGCTAGGCGAGGCGCAACAGTCGGGCTCCAAAAGCGTGATGCGTACAGAGATAAACAACCAACATATCCCGTTGTATTTTATGGGTATTGATGCTCTAGACGCTGAAAAGACAGCGTTGGTTCAACGTACGTCTGACGATTTTACCGAAGGAAGAATCGCACAAATTGCAAAGGAGCTTCAGTTGCTCCTCTCTAATAGGGAGATTGAAGTGCTGAATCGTCGCGAAAATGAGGAAATTTTTCTTAGTGGCGTTCAGCCACTAAGGGCGGAAGTAGCGCGGTTACGTAATTTGAATCTCGATATGAGCCGCTTGACGCTCGTCGCAATTGATAAGCAGGCATTAGAGCCTCTGAGCCCGATAAAACCCAAAAGGCTGGTGATTATTATTGTGGGGTTGATAATCGGTGCCCTGCTGTCCATTGTTCTAGCTTTGGTAATCAATCGAACCCGCTCTAAGTGGCGTGTTCTCTATCCTTACCCGAAAACAAAGCTCTCGACTGACAGCGCACAGTAAGTGATCATTGTGCAGACGTTCACTGCTTGCCGGATTTTATGGCATTATCTGTTTGCCCCTGCTGGTTGGGGGAGCGTACGTACGAAGTAATTGGCGGGTTTATGTAATCCGTTAATCGTGCTGCTATGAGTTTTTCTCTTGCGGTGGCTTAGCGTAAAAATGAAGGTTGTCTGATTAGCAGTATCAGGTGCTACGGATGAATCAAGGATACGGCGTTTGTGGAAGGGCTACACAAGTGAGCAGGAATAGTGACGCTGAGTTTTCCGGCAGCCCTGTAAAAAATTGCTGGTATCTCATTCAGTGCAAACCTCGGCAGGACGAGCGTGCGCAAGAGCATCTACAGCGTCAGGGTTATAACTGCTCGCGACCGACATACATTAGAGAGCGCTTGGTACGAGGGCGCAATCGGAGCTTTGAAATGTCTTTGTTTCCGGGCTATTTGTTTATCCATTTGCCGGATGACTCCAACTGGGCACCATTGCGCTCGACTCGTGGTGTAAATCGTGTAGTCAGTTTCGGCGGAAAACCAGTAGCAGTAAGTCAGGATTTGGTTATGCATCTGCAGGCTCGGAGTGAATTGGCTACCGAGTTGGTCGCGGGCGACCAAGTCAGGATCTCCCGAGGTGAATTCTCCGAGTTTGATGCCATTTTTATGACGAAGGATGGTGATGAGCGAGTAATATTGATGCTCGACCTTCTCAGTCGTAAGCAGCAAGTGACTATCCCATTGAGCGACATTGTTGCTTGCCCTCGCTTCTGATCCTAATGTAGCGATCAGGACAGTGGAGAAAATTAATTCTGCGTTTTCAGGAAGCCGACGGTAAATCCTGGGGCGGTAGCATGTTTAAAGTATGATTTTAGCGGCCGGATCGTCCAAACGGAACGAAAGGATCATCGGGTCTGAATTATAGGATTTTCCATATTTAGTCGGAGTTTCATAGATGTCTCAGCAAAAAGAAGCCAGCATAGAGAAGTTTAAAAGCAGGGAAGCGTTGATCGGTATCGTTGGGCTAGGATACGTCGGTCTTCCACTGATGCTACGTTACAACTCTATCGGCTTTCGTGTTCTAGGTATTGATATTGACCAATCTAAAGTTTCCAAGTTGAACGCTGGCGAGAGCTATATAGAACATATTCCAGCTGAAAAAATCATGCATGCACGCAAAAGTGGATTCGAGGCAACGGTGGAGTTCAGCCGCGCTGCAGAATGCGATGCGTTGATTCTGTGCGTGCCGACTCCGCTGAATAAATACCGCGAACCTGATATGAGTTTCGTGATTGATACAACTAATGCAATCAAGCCATTTTTTCGTGCTGGACAAGTGATTTCTCTGGAAAGTACCACTTATCCAGGCACTACGGAGGAGGAGCTTCTACCCCGTGTCCAGGAAGGTGGTTTGGTCGTAGGAAAAAATATTTTCCTGGTTTACTCACCTGAGCGTGAAGACCCAGGCAATCAAAATTTTGAAACCCGGACTATTCCAAAAATTATTGGTGGCGATACAGCCGCATGCTTGGAAGTCGGTATTTCGCTCTACGAGCAGGCAATTGATCAGGTTGTACCAGTAAGTTCTACCAAAGCAGCAGAGATGACCAAGTTGCTTGAAAATATCCATAGAGCAGTCAATATCGGCTTGGTGAACGAGATGAAAATCGTAGCTGATCGTATGGGGATTGATATCTTTGAGGTGGTCGATGCGGCTGCAACCAAGCCTTTTGGTTTTACCGCATATTATCCCGGGCCTGGTCTGGGGGGGCACTGCATCCCGATCGACCCGTTTTATCTGACTTGGAAAGCTCGAGAGTATGGCCTTCACACTCGCTTTATCGAGTTGTCCGGTGAAGTAAATCAGGCGATGCCAGAATATGTCCTAAGCAAATTGATAGACGGTCTGAATGAGGCCGGAAAATCAGTGAAAGGCAGCAAAATTCTTATATTAGGGATTGCATATAAGAAAAACGTGGACGATATGCGTGAATCGCCATCAGTCGAAATAATGGAACTCATTGAAGCCAAGGGCGGAAGAGTTTCCTATAGTGATCCACACGTGCCGGTGTTTCCGAAGATGCGGGAACACAATTTTGATTTGAGCAGCGAGTTGTTATCCGCCGCATCCCTGGCCTCTTTTGATGCTGTTATTCTGGCCACAGATCACGATAAGTTCGATTACGAATTGATTCGCGAGAATGCTCACTTGATCGTAGATAGTCGTGGAAAGTTCCGGGCTCCTGAAAAGCATATAATCAAGGCTTAATATACTGAATTTGTATCTTCGTCTTCAGCCGAAAATTAGCACTGAAGAAAAATAAAGAAAGAGGGCTTCATGAAAAAATTCGCTCTTATAGGTGCGGCTGGCTATATTGCCCCGCGCCACATGCGTGCCATCAAGGATACGGGAAATATCTTAGTCTTGGCCTATGACATAAATGACTCGGTCGGCATCATTGATAGTATTTCCCCGGACAGCATGTTTGTTACTGAATTTGAGCGTTTCTCCGAGTACGCAAACCGTATTAAAAGAAATCCTGAGACGGCGATAGACTATGTAGCCGTATGCTCACCGAACTACTTGCATCACTCTCACATCGTATCTGCTTTACGTCTGGGCTGTGACGTTATATGTGAAAAGCCGTTGGTGCCTACTCCAGAGATTTTAGACGAGTTGGCACTCGTTGAAAAAGAGACCGGCAAGCGAATATACAATATTCTGCAGTTGCGTCACCACCAGGCCATATTGAATCTTAAGGATAAAGTTGCTAGAGAGAAAACTACTGAAAAATACGAAGTCGATCTGACCTATATTACCTCTCGCGGTAATTGGTATATGGAAAGTTGGAAAGGTGACCCCCGTAAATCATTTGGGTTGGCGACCAATATTGGCGTGCACTTCTTTGATATGCTGCATTTCATCTTTGGAAAACTCCAGAAAAACGTCGTCCATTACACATCAGAGCATAAGGCCGCAGGATATCTGGAGTACGAAAAAGCGCGGGTGCGCTGGTTTCTTTCTATTGACGGCAATGACCTTCCCGCAACGGTCAAAGGTACAAAACCTACTTTTAGATCCATAACAGTTAATGGTGATGAGATAGAGTTCTCTGAAGGTTTTACTGACTTACACACCGTAAGCTATCAGGAAATCTTGAATGGTAAAGGTTATGGCATTGAAGATGCTCGTCACTGTGTAGAAACAGTCAATACTATCCGGTCACTTTCTATTACGCCTCCTGACGCTGGCGAAGGTCACGCCTTTCTGAATGCCCTTAATTGAAAATGGCAAAGTGGCTGCTGGCTTAATCAGTAGCCACCCTGGTAAGGCTTTCCAGTCTTGTGAGCGATTTGTATAAAAGTATGAACCAATATTTTAAGCCTGGTGTAGTTGATGAAAATACGAATATCGCTACTCTTGTCGAGAAGCGTAATGATATTGAAGGGTTAAGGGCACTTGCTGTAATAGCAGTTATTCTGTACCACTTCAACAATAAGTTTTTGCCTGGTGGTTTTTTAGGTGTCGATATTTTTTTGGTTATATCCGGATATATTATAACCAAGAGTATTTTACAGGTGCAATCCAGAGGCACTTTTAGTCTATTGCAGTTCTTCATCGCAAGGATCAAGCGAATAGTTCCTGCCTATATTGTAATGTTGTCTCTAGTCGGTATAGCTGCATCTATTCTGTTTGTCCCAAAAGATTACGCGTTTTTTAGCAATAGCTTAACTTCGGCATTGTTTTTTTTCAGTAATGAATACTTTTCAAAGTTTGGTGACTATTTTTCTCCTAGTGTGTATGAGCTTCCTCTCCTGCACACGTGGTCGCTAGCTGTTGAAATGCAGTTTTATCTTATATTCCCACTAGTGTTAATGGTTTTGAGGTTTCGCCACTTAAGAATCTTGTCTTTGCTCATTTTGGCTTCTTTGACAGTATATACGGAATATAAATTAAGAGTTCTTGGTGTTAAGCAAGAGGTATATTTTTCATTGCTTGCGAGAATTCCGGAGTTCTTTATTGGCGTGGGACTTGTCACTTTTACAACAACATTGTCAGTGCGAGTGGCGAATTATCTGGCTGGGTTTGGTTTGGCTGTTCTATTGATATGTTTTTTTCTCATCGATGGTGAGACAAGGCTGCCGGGAAGCGTGGCTCTTATACCCTGTATTGCAGTGGCGATTATTATATATTCCAAGTCAAGCTTGTTAAATAAGCTTCTGTCCTCAAATCTATTGGTCTGGATTGGAGGGCTATCGTACTCTTTATATTTGTGGCATTGGCCGCTACTCGCTTTTATTCGCTACTATACGCAGAGCTATGTGCTAAATCAGAGTGGTTCGTTAACTTTTCTTTTTCTTTTGATTGTTCTCGCTTATATTTCTTTCCGTTTTGTAGAGCTTCCTTTTAGAGTTAAGCAGTTCACGCGTCCGAAGATTTTTTCTGCACTGACTGTAGTCTTACTTACAGTGATGCTATCGTTAGCATTATCTTTAGTCTCCATAAACGGAAAGCTTGTTAAGCGGTTACCCTCTGAGTTTACTCAATACGCGTCTAACGCGAATATCTGTCACGGACACATAGTAGGCGATTGTATCAGGGGTAAGCGCAGTGAAAAAAAACCTCTCCTGCTTTTGGGGGATAGCCACGGGGCACAGTTAAACTACTTTTTCGATGTCGTTGGAAATGCTGACGGGCTAGCCGTACGGGTAATTACCGGCAGTAGCTGTGTGACAATCCCTGGCTTCGACCTTGAAAAGTTACCGGACTGGGCTCAAGTAGAGTGCAAAGCTCAAATCGAGTCGGCAGAAAAGTATATAGAATCGTCAGATGTCTTAATAATTGCTGGGATGTGGCAGTACCAAACACAAAGTCCGAAGTTTATTGAGGCACTCACCCGCTTTTTAAATGAGGATAGGTTGCGCACTAAAAAAGTATTTGTCATAGCGCAAATACCCATGTTTTCAAGTGATTTTGTGCGAGTTAATAGATTTCAGAACTTAGGTTTTTCTGGAAGCCTCGAGCAGACGGATGACTGGAAAAAAGCAAACAAAAAGATTGAAGAGTTAGTGAGCATCTTTCCTCACGTAAAGTACCTGAATTTTTCAGATTATACTTTCTTCACTGACGCCCCTTTTTATAATGGTGTGCTCATGTATTCAGACAGCCATCACCTTAATGAAATAGGCTCACGACTGTATGGTGAGGCTGCTTCCCCAGCGTTTAAAGATCTGTAGATTGTAGATCTTCAAATATCGATGACTAGCTTTAGAATCACGAGATTATTCATATGGACTACTTTGCTCACCCTAGCGCTATAGTGGATGAGGGCGCTGTGATTGGTTCTGGGTCAAGGGTATGGCACTTTGTTCATGTCTGTGCAGGTGCTCAGATTGGCGAAGGGGTGTCGCTTGGGCAGAATGTATTTGTTGGAAGTAAGGCTCTAATAGGCGATCACTGTAAAATACAAAATAACGTCTCCGTCTACGATGATGTAATTCTTGAAGACGGCGTTTTTTGTGGGCCTAGCATGGTGTTTACCAATGTATATAATCCTCGCTCGCTCATTGAGCGAAAGGATCAATATCGCAGTACCTTAGTAAAGAAAGGCGCTACTTTAGGAGCGAACTGCACAGTGGTGTGTGGTGTTACTATCGGAGCCTTCGCTTTTGTAGGGGCGGGCGCCGTGGTTAACCGTGATGTACCAGCGTACGCACTTATGGTCGGTGTGCCCGCCCGCCAAATTGGTTGGATGAGTGAGTTTGGCGAACAGTTGGAACTACCGTTGACCGGAAACGGCAATGTTGTGTGTCTTCATAGCGGTGTAACCTATGTATTGACAGGTAACACTGTCAAAAAAGAGGATGCTTAATATGATTGAATTTATTGATCTGAAAATACAACAAGAAAAACTTAAAGTTGAAATAGATTCAGCGATTCAACGGGTTTTAGCACACGGTCAATATATTTTAGGCCCGGAGGTGAACGAGTTGGAAACTCGCCTCTCGGAGTTTGTTGGAGTTAAATATTGCATTACCTGTGCGAATGGCACAGATGCCCTTCAAATTGCACAGATGGCGCTAGGGATCGGCCCTGGCGACGAAGTCATCACTCCCGGTTTTACTTATATCGCGACCGCGGAAACCATCGCCTTGCTCGGCGCAAAACCGATATATGTTGATGTAGATCCACTCACCTATAATCTTGACGTTTCATTGCTGGAAGCAGCTATTACACCTCGCACCAAAGCGATAATCCCCGTATCTGTTTATGGCCAATGCGCTGATTTTGATGCGATCAACGTAATTGCTGCACGGCATGGTATTCCTGTTATCGAGGATGCCGCGCAGAGTTTTGGCGCCACTTATAAAGGTAATCGCTCTTGTAATCTTACAACTATTGCCTGCACCAGTTTTTTTCCAAGTAAACCGTTGGGCTGCTACGGCGATGGCGGCGCGATTTTTACAAATGACGAAACGTTGGCAACGATAATGCGGCAGATTGCCAGACACGGGCAGGACCGTCGTTATCATCATGTACGGGTGGGCGTTAATAGCCGCCTTGATACGATTCAGGCTGCAATAATTTTACCCAAGCTAGATATATTCGAACAAGAAATCGTTTTGCGTCAAGAAGTGGCTGGTTTTTATCGGAGTTCCTTGGCAGCGGTCGGGATTTCTTCTATTCCGTTTATTCACGCTCATAATACAAGCGTGTACGCTCAATACACTATTAGAAGTGACAATCGTGTAGCCGATCAGGAAAAGCTAAAAAGCTTTGGTATTCCTAGTGCTGTTCATTATCCGATACCGCTGAACAAGCAACCGGCTGTTGCTGATGCCAGTGCGAACTTGCCTGTTGGTGATCGTCTGTCAGAACAAGTTTTAAGTCTTCCCATGCATCCATATTTAACAATTTCCCAAATCAATACTATTGCACATGCACTTGAAAAATAGTAACTCGGATGAGTGAGTTGGGCTCTGAAAATTATTACTTTTAATATACGTTATCTAATTTTTACACCATTAATAGCGCGTTATTTGAAGTTTTATTAAGGCGAAATCATGAAGGTTTTTACAGTTGTTGGAGCGCGTCCCCAATTTATCAAGGCTGCAGTGGTGTCCCGTGCATTCGCTGAGCATACATCAAACATACATGAAATCTTAGTCCATACAGGGCAGCACTATGATGCAAATATGTCTGATGTCTTCTTTGATGAGCTAAATATTCCTCACCCGGACTACAATCTCGGTATAGGCGGCGGCACGCATGGGCAAAATACTGGCCGGATGTTGGAAAAACTTGAAGAGTTGATGTCAAAGGAAAAGCCTGACTGGGTATTGGTGTATGGTGATACTGATAGCACCTTGGCTGGAGCTCTGGCAGCAGCAAAACTACATATTCCTGTTGCTCACGTCGAGGCGGGTCTGCGCTCCTTTAACAGGCGCATGCCGGAAGAAATTAATCGGATTGTAACTGATCATGTATCTACACTTCTTTTCGCACCAACATCCACTGCATTGAGAAACCTGAAAGACGAGGGATTTTCTGATGCTAAGGTCCGAGTTGTCGGTGATGTCATGTGCGACGCTGCTAAATACTATGGTGCACGCGCGAAGATTCCCTCTTGGTTCGCAAATCTTGGGTTTTCCGAGGGCCAGTTTGTTCTTTGTACGATCCATCGAGCGGAAAATACAGACAACCCTGAGAAGCTAGCCAATATTTTTAGAGGGTTGGAAGCATCCGAGTGTAATGTGATTCTCCCTCTACATCCTCGAACGAAGAAGAAGATGGAGGACATGAAACTCACCTTTCCAAGGAATGTTTTTGTAGTTGAACCAGTTGGCTATCTAGAAATGGTCTGGCTCGAGTCTAACTGTGATTTGATATGTACAGACTCGGGTGGAGTTCAAAAGGAAGCGTATTTTCACGGCAAGCGCTGCGTAACGCTTCGAGATGAAACCGAATGGGTAGAGTTGGTGGACGGAGGTTTTAATACTATTGTAGGGGATGATCCTTTAATGATAGAGGAGGCGCTGAAGACGAATACAATATTGAGTTTTGATAGTCCGCTATATGGTGATGGAGAAAGTGCTGCCAAAATGGTTAATATTTTGGTGTCAGGGCGCTATAATTAAGGTTTCAATAGTTGGGAGGGTATTAGATTGACTTCCCTATCTTTTCTAGTATTTTAGAAAATGCCGTTGAAGGTGTCTACAGTGTTACGTGACTTACCTGCAAAATTATTTTCTCCGAAGTTTGGATTCTATGCCTTCTCATTAGTAATATTGGTATCTTATTGTTTTATACCTTTTTTCGTAAATTTATATTATTCCGGGAATGAATACTTTCTTCAGCTCTCGATATTAACCATTTGCGCGGTCACTTTCATGATAATTGGTTTCAAAATGCCAATAATTGATGGTCGGTTTCGCGATGGAGCACTCAGGATTGGGGTTGGTAGCTTTACATTAAACTTTTGTGTGTGGTCGTTTTTTCTAATATTCGCGACATATACTTTTTGGACAGCTACATCGATTCCATTATTCAGTGCGCTGCAAGGTGCCAGCGCTGATACGTTGAGCCAGGAGCGAGGCGATTTTTTCAAAGGGCGGAGTGGTGCGGAAACGGCGTTGCTTTACTTGAGTACAATATTTACTACAGTCCTAATACCCTATAGCATCGTCCTTGCGTATATGAAAAAATCGCCATTTCGACATTTGTTTATTATGTGTGCGTTTTTTTTCTGTATTAGTTTTCTACAGAAATCGTTGTTTTTGAATGTCCTGTTGCCGTTACTTGTATGCTTGGCGATTACAAATAAGCTTTCAATAAAATCTTTGGTTTTTTGTGTTTTAGGTATGATTTGTCTTCTCGTATTTGCGGTTTATCTCACTGTAGATGAATCAACAGCGGTTAGGCGGGTTTTAGATATTACGGTGTACTTTTCATCTGAGTATGTGCCTTCCGACTCTGGGGACTATTTCTTATGGCGGGTAATCGCCGTACCTATTTTTACTGCAAGTGATACTCTTCTGGTTCATACTCAGCAGTTTGGCGATTATCTTATGGGCGCAACCAGCACATTGATTTCGGCAATATTTGGTATGGAGCGGATTAATATCGAACGATATGTTTTTCAGCACCAATTTGGCGGTTGGAATGATATAGCCAATGCAAATGCTGTTTTTGTAACAGATGCCTATGTGAATTTCGGTTGGGCAGGGGTTATATTGTTTTCATTGTTTATTGGTCAGGTTTTCCGTTGGTTTAACATGTCCAAGGATATTGCATTCAAATCATTGTGGCCGGTTTTTGCCCTAACTTTATACTCGGCTTCACTGATTGGTATGCTAATAAGCAACGGCTTCGCTATTATTTTGCTACATGGCTTGATGGTCAGGGTGAAGTATGTTCGATCTTAGCGAAGCGGGCAAGTGTTCTAAGATTTAGACGCTTTAACTAGCGCCTTACGAAAATGTTTGCTTGTTAAGATAGAGTTTTCGCAGAGGTTGGTGATTTCACACTTATAGAAAATGGTTCTAATAAATGAACATGGTTTTTATCGTCCATTACTTTCCTCCTGTGAATAGTTCGGGGGCTAAGCGTATCGAGGCTATTTCTAAGTATCTAGCAACTGAAGGTCATTCCATAACGGTGATAACTACGAAAAAGACGTCGTCAGATGGTGCTTTTACGGAGGTATTACCCGTTGGAGTTAATGTCATCGAGTTGAGTTTTCTTGGGCGAGATGCGAATTCTGCCGAACTCGATGGGACATTTGAGCCCATGTACACCGGTAAGCCTTCCTGGCGTCGTCGGGTCAAGGATTTTGTTTTGAGGGTTCTTGGCCAAATTCCGGATCCGCGTTTGTCCTTTGCGCTATCTTTTGCGAGTCCTTTTTTGTCCAAGCGTGCTGTACGAGCATTGAGTAGCGCCGACGTAGTCGTAGGCTCTGCTCCACCTTGGCCAATGTTGTTGGCTGCAGTGCTTTGCAAAAAGCGTTATAATGTTCCATGTGTATTGGATTATCGGGATCAGTTTAGCGAGTGTCATGAGATGCCTGGCGGCCCTTTTGCCAAGTGGCTGGAGAAACATATTGATCGATGGTTGGTAAGTAAGGCGGATCATATAGTGACTATTTCTGACCCTATGAGCTCTTATTACAAAACAATGACGACTGATGTGACTACCATTATGAATGGCTACGACCATGAAGTTTTGAATTTGGCCAGAACAACTGCGGTTATAAAGGATAGCGAAGTTGTCGTGATTCGTTATATGGGTATCGTTTCGCCTGGGCGTATCCCTCACAATATTTTCAAGGCGCTCGTAAAATTAAAGACTACTGATCCACTGAAATTTAGTCGTTTTCGTTTTGAATTTTATGGCAGCTCGAATCTAATCGGAGTTGCGATCAGGGAAAGCTACCCATCTATTGGAGATGCTTTTTCTTATTTTGACGCTGTTCCGTATTTAACCTCGCTGAGGCTGATAGTGGAGTCCGATTATATGCTGTTTGCAGAGACATCGTCGAAAAAAACGTTAAGTGCGCAGGGTATTCTTACTACAAAGCTTTTTGAGTATATTGGCTCAGGCCGTCCGGTCTTAGCGGATATTTCTTCAGATACACTTGCAGGCTCTTTTTTACAACGAGCTAACGCTGTCAATATTGTAGATGACTCAGAGCATTCTTTTTTCAATACTTTCTGCAGCGACGAATTTTACCAACGTAAAGTAGATGTGATCTCCGAGTTTGCTTATAGTCTTTCTCGACAATCACAAGCATTTCAATATGCCGCGCTAATTAAGAATTTAACAAAGGTTGACAAGGTATGAGTGTTTCTGTGCGTGAATATCAAATGTGTGCTAACTGCATTATGGATACTTCCGATCCTGGCATTCAGTTTGATTTCGGTGGCAAGTGTGACTACTGCCAGAACTTTGAGCACAATATTAAGCCGAACTGGCACACTGACTCTCGTGGGGAGTCAGAGTTGGCCGTAATAGCTGAAAAAATAAAGAAAGAGGGCCGGGGTCGCGACTTTGATTGCATTATTGGCTTGAGCGGTGGCTTGGATAGTTCTTACCTTGCATATATTGCGAAAGAAAAAATGGGTTTACGCCCACTGCTATTTCACGTTGATGCTGGATGGAATACCGACCAAGCTGTCGGGAACATCGAAAAGCTGGTAGATGGCCTTGGTCTCGATCTTTATACCGAGGTCATCAATTGGGAGGAAATGAAAAGCTTGCAAGTTGCGTTCTTGAAAGCCCAGGTTCCTGATCAGGATATTCCACAGGATACGGCGTTTTTTTCCGGTCTTTACAAGTTTGCCAAAGCACATAAAATTAAATATGTTGTCACTGGTGGTAATTACTCTACTGAATGCTGTCGTGAACCAGAGGAGTGGGGGGCATATCCCGGTATCGACAAGACGTTAATTGGTGATATCCATAAAAAGTTCGGTTCAAAAGTTCTTAAAAGTTTTCCGATTGTCGATATTCTTACATACAAAATTTATTATCGCTATGTATTTGGAATGCAAGTTGTCCGTCCTCTGAATCACATACCGTATATCAAGCATGAGGCTGAGGCGACACTGGAGCGGTTGTTCGGTTGGAAAAAATTTCAGCACAAGCATCATGAATCCCGGTTTACCCGTTTTTACGAAGACTACTGGATGCCTCGAAAGTTTGGTTATGAAAAGCGCCGTGCGCACTTTTCTAGCTTGGTCATGACCGGGCAAATGAGCCGTGAGCAGGCGTTGGAAAGGATTTCAAGACCAGAGCTTGACGAGCAGTTTCTTAAGTCTGAGTTCGAGTATGTTGCGCATAAACTGGATTTGACCGTAGAGCAACTTCAAGAAATTTTTGAAGGTAAAAATAAAACGTTCCACGATTATAGGAATAAACGGTTTTTGATTGGAATTGGATCTCGAGTTCTAAGTGCTCTAGGTATTGAGAGAAGACTTTTCAGATGATCAAGATTATTGATTACGGACTGGGCAATATTCAGGCATTTATAAATGTATATAAACGCTTGCACATTCCTATTGAGGTAGCCAGTCATCCTGATGACTTACAAGGCGCTAGCAAGCTTATCCTCCCTGGCGTTGGTGCTTTTGATCATGCAATGGAGCGTTTGAACGCGTCGGGTATGCGCCCAGCATTGGATTCTTTGGTGCAGGAAGAAAAAATTCCTGTCTTGGGAATTTGTGTCGGAATGCAGATCCTCGCCAAATCAAGTGAAGAAGGTGTGCTCCCCGGTCTGGGTTGGGTTGACGGTATAGTTAGGTCGTTCAAGTCGTTCTCGGGACTAAACAATCTTCCACTGCCTCATATGGGGTGGAACGATGTAGAGCCGACGCCAGGCTCTGCCTTATTCAAAGGATTTGAAGAGGATTCACGATTTTACTTCCTTCATTCGTTTCTTTTCGAATGTTCGGATTCCGAAAGTATGGGTGCTACCTCAGAGTATGGTCTGAAGTTTTGCTGTGCGGTTCAAAACGATAACGTCTACGGTGTGCAGTTTCATCCGGAAAAGAGCCATCATTTTGGTGTAGGGCTACTGAAGAACTTCTCGGAGTTATGATATGTTGAGGCCTAGAATCATTCCCTGCTTGCTTATACACGATGGCGGACTTGTTAAGACCGTAAAATTTATGGATCCCAAATACGTTGGTGATCCCATCAACGCTGTAAAAATATTTAATGAAAAAGAGGCTGATGAGCTTATCGTCATTGATATTGATGCTACTGCGAATGGGGCGGAGCCTAATTACAAGCAGATCGCGAATTTAGCAGCAGAGTGCCGTATGCCTTTGTGCTATGGCGGGGGTATCCGTACAGCCGAGCAGGCGAAGCGTATTATTGCGCTCGGTGTTGAGAAGGTCGCGATTAGCTCTGCAGCGCTTGAAACCCCCGAGCTGATTACTCAGATTGCAGAAGAGATCGGTAGCCAAAGTGTCGTTGTCGTTCTTGATCACAAGCAACGTTTACTGAGCAAGACTAACGAGGTCTGGACCCATAACGGCACCCGAAACACCAAGCGAAACGTCTTGGATGTCGCACTTGAAGTAGAGGCACTGGGGGCGGGGGAGATCGTGTTGAATTCGATCGAAAACGATGGCCGGATGAAGGGCTATGATATCGAACTCGCTCGTAAACTACGTGATGTCGTAGGCTTGCCCATCACGATTTTGGGTGGGGCAGGCTCACTGAAGGACATGCATAGTGTGGTACAGGCCTGTGGTGTAGTTGGGGTCGCGGCAGGTAGCTTTTTTGTCTTCAAGGGGGCGTATAGAGCAGTACTTATTAGCTATCCGAGCGCCCAGCATAAAGACGAACTGGTCTATTCAGCATTGCGTATTGACTAGGCAGTCCAAGCTTTGTTTCTAATGCTTTCGGGATAATTTATGTTTAATGGTAAGAAGCTTCTCATATCAGGCGGTACGGGCTCTTTCGGAAACGCGGTTTTAAAGCGTTTTCTGGATACGAATATCGCCGAAATTCGCATATTTAGTCGTGATGAAAAGAAACAAGACGATATGCGCAAATACTATAATAACGTCAAGTTGAAGTTTTATATTGGCGACGTTCGCGACTATCAAAGCGTGCTGAATGCGACACGTGGTGTTGACTATATTTTTCACGCCGCCGCACTCAAGCAAGTCCCTTCTTGCGAATTTCATCCGATGGAAGCCGTCAAGACAAATGTCATTGGTACGGACAATGTACTCGAAGCTGCCATTCAGAATGAGGTCAAACGTGTTGTCTGTTTGAGTACAGACAAAGCCGTTTACCCTATTAATGCGATGGGGATTTCCAAGGCCATGATGGAAAAAGTCATGGTCGCCAAGTCTCGGAATATCGATGAAACCAAGACCGTTATTTGCGGTACGCGTTACGGAAATGTTATGGCGTCGAGGGGGTCGGTCATCCCGCTTTTTATCGATCAAATTCGGGCGGGGAAGGCGCTCTCGATTACTGACCCCAACATGACGCGTTTCATGATGACCTTGGCCGACGCTGTTGATCTAGTTCTCTATGCCTTCGAGAATGGTAACAACGGTGACTTGTTTGTCCAAAAAGCCCCGGCGGCCACTGTTGAGACGTTGGCTCGTGCGCTTACTACAATGATGGGGTTACCGAAACACCCAATTCAGATTATCGGAACCCGCCATGGGGAGAAGCTGTACGAGGCGCTTCTGAGCCGTGAAGAGATGGCATGCGCGGAGGACCGTGGTGCCTACTTTCGCGTACCGCCTGATTTGCGCGATCTGAATTACAGTAAGTTCGTCGAGTTGGGTGAAGAGAAGATCACGTCCACTGAGGACTATAATTCTCATAACACAGAGCGCCTGGATATTGACGGCATGCAAGAGTTGCTCCTGAAGCTGGAATTCATGCGGGCAATCCAACGTGGCGAACCAGTGACGCCTGAGGAGTAAATGATGAAGGTACTGATCACAGGCGCTAATGGTTTTTTGGGCAAAAACCTTTCTGCGCACTTGCGTGAGCGTCAGGACGTAGAGGTTTTACGGTTCTCTCGGGGGGACAGTATTTCCTCGTTGGAGGAACTGCTTTTGCAAGCCGATTTTGTGTTTCACCTTGCAGGCGAGAATCGGCCTCGGAACCCTGAAGATTTCAAAACCGGCAATACGCATCTTACTCAGGCAGTCTGTGACGGTATTATCGCCACCGGTAAAAAACTACCGGTAGTTTACACATCGTCCAGCCAGGCTGAGTTGGATAATCCATACGGGGTGAGCAAGCGTGGGGCAGAGCAGGCACTTTCTGACCTAGCCTCTTTGCACAATGTACCCGTGAATATCTTTCGGTTACCCAATGTATTTGGAAAGTGGGCTCGCCCTAATTACAACTCTGTGGTAGCTACTTTCTGCTATAATATCGCTCGTGACCTGCCGATCCAGATCAACAATCTTGACGCTACTATTACCTTGGTGTATGTCGATGACGTTATTGCTGACTTTATCGCAGTGATGGATAACAAGCTTTCTGGTGACCCGTTTGTAGTAGTTGAACCTTCCTATGCAGTCACTGTTGGAGAGTTGGCGAAGCAATTGACCGCCTTTCGCGACAGTCGTGCAAACCTAGTGAGCGAGACGGTTGGCACGGGTCTGACGAGAGCTCTCTATTCTACTTATATCAGTTACATACCTCCCGAGCGATTTACCTACGAGGTCCCTAAGTACGGCGACCCTCGTGGCGTATTTGTCGAGATGCTCAAGACTCCAAATGCCGGGCAGTTTTCTTATTTTACTGCTCACCCAGGTATTACTCGCGGTGGACACTATCATCACTCTAAAACCGAAAAATTTCTGGTGATTAGGGGCCGTGCCTGTTTTCGCTTTCGCCATATCATATCGGGTGAGTTTTATGAACTCTTCACCGCAGGGGGAAAACCCGAGATTGTGGAAACGGTTCCTGGCTGGACGCACGATGTCACTAACGTCGGTGATGATGAAATGATTGTCATGCTTTGGGCTAACGAGGTTTTTGATCGTAAACGTCCGGATACCTACACAATGCCAGTAGGTACTGAAGCCTAAATGTATTGTCCAGCAGAGATAGTTATGAAAAAATTGAAAGTTGTTACGGTAGTGGGTACTCGTCCTGAGATCATTCGCCTGTCGCGAGTCATTGATTCGCTCGACCGTCATTGTGATCACGTATTGGTTCATACGGGGCAGAACTATGACTATGAACTCAATGAGATTTTTTTCCAAGACTTGGGCATTCGCAAGCCTGACTATTTTCTAAATACAGCAGGCACGAGTGGTGCGGAGACTATTGGTAACGTAATTATTTCCGTAGATCGTGTCCTGGCCGAAGTACAGCCAGAGGCGCTGCTGGTGTTGGGGGACACCAATAGCTGCATGGCGGTTATCCCTGCAAAGCGTCGTAAGATTCCGACGTTCCATATGGAAGCAGGTAATCGATGTTTCGATATGCGTGTGCCGGAAGAAATCAATCGTCGTATCGTTGATCACACCGCTGATATCAATCTTACATACAGTACGATTGCTCGCGACTATTTGTTACGTGAGGGGCTGTCCCCAGACATGGTAATTAAAACCGGCAGCCCGATGTACGAAGTACTCAATCACTATCGTCCGGGTATCGAGTCCTCGGACGTTCTTGAGCGTCTTAGCCTGGAGCAAGGAAAGTTTTTCGTCGTCAGCGCTCACCGCGAGGAAAATATTGACTCGGATAAGAATTTCCTGAAATTGATGGACGTTCTCAATACTGTAGCTGCTCACTACGAACTTCCTGTTATCGTATCGACACACCCGCGTACGCAAAAGCGTGTCGATGCAATGGGAGTGATTTTCCACAAAAACGTGCAGCTTCTGAAACCATTGGGTTTCAAGGATTACAATAAGCTTCAGTTGACTGCAAAGGTCGTACTGTCCGATAGCGGTACTATCAACGAAGAGTCGTCAATCTTGAATTTTCCTGCACTCAACATCCGTGAAGCTCATGAACGGCCAGAGGGGATGGAGGAAGCTGCGGTGATGATGGTCGGACTTGAGGTAAATCGAGTAATTCAGGGACTGAATGTGCTTGAGAGCCAAGGGCGGGCAGATATTCGTACATTACGTTTGGTCGCTGATTACAGTATGCCTAATGTGTCGGAGAAAATTGCCAGAATTATTCATAGCTATACCGATTATGTAAATCGCATCGTCTGGAAGCGCTACTGAGTGAGTTTCAAAATGCCTGTTGCTAAGTTAAATATTCTGGTGGTTACGCAATATTTCTGGCCCGAAAACATGCGTATCAACGATCTCGTCCGTAATTTGTCTGAGAAAGGACACAGGGTTACGGTCTTGACTGGGTTACCTAACTATCCGGAGGGCAGTGTCTACGATAGTTATCGCGCTGACCCTGGTAGTTTTGGAGAGTATGCAGGGGCACGAATTGTCAGGGTGCAGTTGATACCTCGTGGTAAGCATAGTATTAGCTTGATGCTTAATTATCTTTCTTTTTTTACCGTGGCTTCTATCGTTGGGCCGTGGAAGTTACGTGGCGAAAAGTTTGATTCTGTTTTCGTCTATGGTGTTTCGCCAATTATGTCGGCGATACCTGGGTTGATATTGGGTTGGCTTAAAAAAGCACCTGTTTCTATCTGGATCCTCGATTTGTGGCCTGAATCCCTTAGAGCCGTAGGGGTTGTACGTAACCCTGCACTGCTTAATATTGTTGGACGGGTGGTATCTTCAATTTACAATCGTGCAGACTATTTATTACTTCAAACTCACAGTTTCTTTGAAAGCGTTAAAATGTACTGTACGAGGGAGATTGAGTCCGAGCGGCTGGTTTATTTTCCAAGCTGGGCAGAGGATGATTTTTCCAGTTCTATAGTGCCAGCTTCAACATTGCTTGAGCGGGACGACTCGGTCTTCACGGTTGTTTTTGCAGGTAATGTGGGAGATGCGCAGGATTTTCCTGCGGTCATCGAGGCAGCCCAAGCATTGATCAGTAAAACTGCCGTACGCTGGGTGATTGTCGGGACTGGTCGTATGAGTGATTGGCTAACTGATGAGGTACGTACCTGCAAGCTCGACAATATTTTGCTGCTGGGGCGTCATCCGCTGGAGGAAATGCCTGGGGTGTTTGCATGCGCTGATGCTTTGCTCGTGTCGTTGAAGACAAACGATGTGTTCGAGAAAACCATTCCGGGTAAGGTGCAGGCGTATCTTGCCTCGGGTAAGCCTATTCTGGGTATGATCGATGGAGAGGCGGCGCACGTGATCAACGAATCAGGTGCGGGGTTATCATGCCCCTCAGGCGATGCTGAGGGACTTGCTGGAATCACCCTTCAACTGGCGTTGCTGGATGCTGATCAGCGGCTGAGAATGGGCGAATCAGGACGTGAATATTATTTGAAAAACTATTCAAAATCTAAATTGTTGGCTCGTCTCGAGATTCATTTTCACGAAGCTACGTTACGGAATAAGCGTTAGTAATAGCGTCATCTGCGCTTACCAGTGAGCCGATAGATATGCCGGCGCAAGGGAGCGAGGTATTGAAATCGTAGCGTTGCGATATATGGAACATAAAATACAATGATTTACTGCTGGCTGATTCTCATCGTTGCTTTTTTGTCTTTTGTACTTACTGCAACTCTGCGACGTTATGCACTTGCGCGTAGTATTATTGATATTCCCAATTCTCGCAGCTCTCATTCGGTGCCAACCCCGCGCGGCGGGGGCGTTGCAATCGTTATCGCCTTTCTTCTGGCGTTGCCAATGTTGGGATGGGCCCAGTTCGTGCCCTTCGAGGTGTTGATTGCTTCAGGGGGCGCCGGTGCCTTGATAGCGGTCATTGGCTTTATGGATGACCATGGTCATATTGCCGCGCGCTGGCGTCTGCTAGGACACTTTGCAGCAGCCAGTTGGGCGTTGTTCTGGTTGGGAGGACTGCCGGAGATAAGTCTGTTTGGCACTCTTGTCGATCTCGGTTTTGGAGGGAAAATCCTTGCCGCTTTTTATCTAGTCTGGATGCTTAATCTTTATAATTTTATGGACGGCATCGATGGTATTGCCAGTGTTGAAGCCATCGGCGCATGCCTTGGCGCTTGTCTGCTCTACTGGTTGAGTGGTTTTGAAGAGCTGGTCTGGCTCCCGCTGTCGCTAGTTGCGGCTGTGACCGGCTTTCTCTTCTGGAATTTCCCACCTGCGCGCATTTTCATGGGTGATGCTGGCAGTGGTTTCCTAGGAATTGTTCTTGGTGTCATCTCCATTCAAGCGGCTTGGGTTTCTTCACAGCTTTTCTGGGCGTGGTTGATTCTACTGGGTGTCTTTATTGTTGATGCGACTTTCACCCTGGTCCGCAGATTGGTTCGAGGCGACAAGGTGTATGAGGCGCACCGCAGTCACGGCTATCAATTCGCCGCCCGCCTGTTCGGCAAACATCTCGTCGTGACCCTGGCTGTAGGTGCGATCAACTTGTTCTGGCTGCTTCCGGTTGCGTTGTGCGTTGTCTTGTTTGGTCTGGACGGTGCATCTGCGCTTGTGGTCGCTTATCTACCGTTGATAGCCCTGGCGCTCAAGTTCCATGCCGGTGAGCTGGAACGCGACGCGGCGGCTAGTATTGACAGGACTTGATAATTTTGTAAGCCAGAGTGTGTCGAGAAACGTAGAATGAGTGCGCAGTAATAAATTATGGGAGGGGTCAGAGATGGACGAAGGGGTTATGGATAGGTTACGGGCATTCTTGGTGGCGTTGCCACGTCGGCAGAAACGACTGATTCAGGTAGCTACTGACATTGCAGTTGTTTGGGGTGCTTTGTGGCTCGCATTTGTCGTGCGTTTGGGTATCGATGAAGTGCTCAACCCCTTCCTTGACCATTTATGGTTATTTCTGGCTGCGCCTGTGGTGGCGATACCTTTGTTTATACGGTTCGGTATGTACCGTGCGGTGATGCGTTATTTCGGTAACGACGCACTTATCGCAATCATCAAAGCTGTCAGCTTGTCGTCCTTGATCCTCGGTGTTGTCGTTTACTGGTATAGCAACCATCAGAGCGTAGTTCCTCGCTCAATTATCTTTAACTACTGGTGGCTGAGCCTGATTATGGTAGGTGGCCTTCGCTTGACTATGCGTCAGTACTTTCTCGGCGACTGGTTTTCTGCTTCACAACACGTGCCGTTCGCCAGTCGCGAGAACGGTTTGCCCCGTGTCGCAATCTACGGAGCTGGAGCAGCAGGTAATCAACTCGTTGCGGCTCTGCGAATGGGACGCGTGATGCGCCCGGTCGCGTTTATCGACGACGACACAAGTATTTCCGATCGTGTGATCTCTGGTTTGCAGGTTTATAAACCCAAACATATACAGCGCATGATCGATGTCACTGGAGCCCAGGAAATTCTCTTGGCTATTCCGTCTTCCAATCGAGGTCGGCGTCGTGAAATCCTCGGTTTTCTCGAAGGCTTCCCGCTACACGTCCGTAGCGTGCCTGGCTTCATGGATTTGGCTAGTGGTCGTGTGAAAGTCGATGATATCCAAGAAGTCGATATCGCGGACCTGCTGGGTCGCGATACTGTTCCGGCACAAGGCGAACTACTAGAGCATTGCATCAAGGGGCAAAGCGTCTTAGTTACAGGCGCTGGAGGGTCCATCGGTTCTGAACTCTGTCGGCAGATACTGTCCTTGTGTCCAACGACGTTGTTGTTGTTCGAGCATAGTGAATTCAATCTTTACAATATCCTGTCGGAACTGGAACAGCGCATAACGCGGGAGTCATTGCCTGTTAAGATTTTACCGATCCTTGGCTCTGTACGCAATCAATCCAAACTGTTGGACGTGATGAAAACCTGGCACGTCGACACGGTTTATCATGCAGCTGCTTATAAGCATGTACCCATGGTCGAACACAACATTGCTGAAGGCGTATTGAATAACGTAATCGGGACGTTGAACACTGCGCAGTCTGCTCTCGAGGCTGGTGTTAGCAATTTCGTTCTGATTTCAACCGATAAGGCAGTCCGCCCGACCAATGTCATGGGCAGTACCAAGCGTTTGGCTGAGATGACATTACAGGCGCTCAGCCGTGAGTTGGCGCCGGTGTTGTTTGGTGATAACTTCAATATTTCGCGTTTGAATAAAACCCGATTCACTATGGTGCGCTTCGGTAATGTGCTGGGTTCTTCAGGTTCTGTGATTCCTCTATTCCACAAGCAGATCAAGTCGGGTGGGCCTTTGACGGTCACACATCCGAAGATCACTCGCTATTTCATGACTATTCCCGAAGCGGCTCAACTGGTGATTCAGGCTGGTTCAATGGGCCAAGGTGGGGATGTTTTTGTGCTGGATATGGGCGAACCGGTAAAAATTGTCGATTTGGCGGAGAAGATGGTTCACCTGTCCGGCTTAAGTATTCGTTCCGACAATAATCCCCATGGGGACATTGCTATCGAGTTCTCCGGTTTGCGTCCAGGTGAAAAGCTTTACGAGGAGTTACTGATTGGCGACAACGTTGTAGCAACTCAACACCCGATGATTATGAGCGCAAATGAGGATTATCTGGTCTGGGATGTGTTGAAGACCAAGTTGACTGGGCTGCTTGCCGCCGTGGATGCTGATGACTATGCTCTCGTCCGTCAATTGATGCGCGAGACCGTCAGTGGTTATGCGCCAGACGGTGAAATTGTTGACTGGATTTACCAGCAGCGTCGCTTAGAACCTTGATTTTCCGCTAGTTAACCTGTGACTTTTGCCACGCCGACGTCAATAATGGTGCCATTTTTTCGATAAGTTACAGGCGGTTCTGTCTATTTGCGCATACCTTGTGTTAGCGATCAGAAGCTGTTGACAGGATACTGATACAAGTAATAAAACGTAGGCTAAAAAGCGACTTTATCCCCGATTTGGCTAGTGCCCGGTGCAGCCTGCAGTGATTGCACCATAAGGAATTAAAGATGCTCCAGCGGTTTTTACCTAAAAGTGCTTTTGCCAAAAATGTTATTACCTTGATGACTGGTACGAGCATTGCCCAAGCAATCCCGATAGCAATAACACCAATCTTATCCCGGCTTTATACGCCAGAAGACTTCGGTATTTTTGCTTTTTATATGGCCGTTGCTGCAATTTTTTCTGTTTTGGTAACCGGCCGGTATGAATTGGCTATCATCCTTCCCGAAAAAGACAGCGACGCCATTAATATAGTTGCGTTGTCAATTGCGTTGAGTTGCATATTAAGTGCAATCATACTTTTGGTTGTGGTGATTTTCAATAGCCAGATCACCATATGGTTAAAGCCGCCAAGTGCATCGGAGTGGCTTTATTTTATCCCTCTATCTACCCTGTTCATGGGGATATACCAGAGTCTGAACTACTGGAGTAACCGAAAGGGACACTACCGACGTATGGCGCTCAGCCGCATGGCGCAAAGTGGTTCGGCCGTTTCAGGGCAGCTTGGGGCCGGCTATTTGGGTATGGCAAGCGCCGGTATGGTATTGGGCCAGTTGTTGGGGCAGGTGGTTTCGACGACTTTATTGGGGCGCTCTATTTATCGTGAAGATAAACGTCACCTAAATAAAGTAAGTCGTCAGGAGGTTTTTTCCTTAAGTAAAAAATATTCGAGTTTTCCCAAGTATTTGGTTTTAGGGCAACTCGCAAATGTGGCCTCCAGTCAAATGCCTCTGCTATTGTTAAGTGTATTTTTTGGTCCTGCAGTTGCGGGATTTTACTCTCTATCAGAAAAGACACTACTTGCTCCTATGACACTCGTTGGTGGCGCGATAGGCGATGTCTTTCGAAGTGAAGCAGCATTGAGTTATAAGAAGAACGGCAATTGTCGGGATTTATTTTTAAATACTGTGGTTAAGTTGACCTTGTTTGCTACAATACCAGTGCTTCCTGTTTATTTTTTTGGTCCGTGGCTATTTTCTTTTGTCTTTGGCGGCCAATGGCGAGCATCGGGTGAAATTGCCTCTATTATTTCTATAATGGTTTTTTTTCAGGCCATATCTTCCCCGCTCAGTCAAACAGTTTTGTTGGCTGGAATGCAGGCTGTTGATCTAGCTTGGCAGATCGCACGGCTCCTTTTTTCCGTAGGTTCTTTCTTTTTAGGCTATATGGTTTTTGAAGATTATAAGTTGGCTATTATATTTCATGTGGTGTCGTTCTCGGTTTTATATGTAATGCACTCAATTCTTCAATATTATGCTGCTAAAGGCTCAGGTAAAATTTATGAGTAATATATCTGAAGATTCGCTGTTGGAGGATTTTTCAAAAATGGGTATATCCTTTGGCGATACTATTCTTCTTAGAGCAAGCCTGGGGTCTGTCGGTCGAGTGCGCGGTGGTGCTGACGTATTTATCAACACTCTCTTAAAAGCAGTTGGTTCTGAAGGTACTATTGTTTCATTAGCTTTCACCGACGGAGCCTTCATTTGCAAACCAAAAATTGAAAGCGCTTTTGACAAGCAGAAAAAAAGTTACGCTGGAGCATTGCCAAATGCGATGGTCAAACACCCCGACTCTTTCCGTAGTGGCCATCCGATGTGTTCCTATGTGGCAATTGGCAGGCTGGCGGAAGAGATAACGAAGGGGCATGATGAAGCATCATCAGCATATGAACCGATTCGAAAAATTGTTGACTGTGAAGGGAAGTGTATGTTGGTTGGATGTGTGGGTAGTAGTCCGGGCTTCACTACGACACACTTGGCGGAATCTGATCTTGGGCTTTTGTCTCTGGCTGTTTTCCCAAAACTCACTTCGACTTATTTCAAGACGGCTAATGATGAAATAAAGCTCTTTCGGCGCCCGGATCCAGGCTTGTGCTCAAGTTCATTTTATAAATTTTATGCGTTGTATGTGCAAGGTGGAATTCTTACGACTGGTACAGTCGGTAATGCCTACTCCATTATTGCTCCAGCAAAGGGTTGTTATGAGATTGATTACGCAGCGCTGAAAAAAGACAAGAAATTAAACATCTGTGGATCTCCCGATTGCTTCACTTGTAATGCCGGCCGTTGGGACAGAATTCATCGAGCACCCATCTATATATTTAGACTGGCTTTTCGGAAAATAAAAAATAGATTTTTCTGATTTTTTTGAAATGTCACAATGGGGTGTTTATGAGTATTCAGGGGTTTTGGCCTGCATCATCCGTCCTAGCTTGGCTGCAACAGGTTTTGTCCGAGCGTTTTGGTCATGTGTTCTTGTTGGATTTATGTGCCGATAGTATTCGATTAGGCCTGACGGGCGATTCTTCTTATATTCATATCGCACTGGACGGCGCTACCTTCGCCCGTGCCGACTCGGATATAGACTGCGCAATGTGGGACGCATTTGCTGAAGGTTGGTGCTCCTCCCTGGAAAAACCTATTCCTGCTCCAGGAGCGTCGAGGCTTCCTCATCCATTGATCGAGCGCATCGGGACCGGGCACAGGGTCAACTATGACATTCTTGGTTTGTGCTACTGGATGCTTTCGAGAAGGGAGGAGGTAGGCCGAACCGATCTTGATGGGCATGGACGTTTTCCATCAACATCATCTCATGGCTTTCAGCATGGTTACTTAGATCGGCCCATCGTGGATGAGTGGCTGAAAGTTCTTGGTATGGTTGTTCAACGCCAATGGCCGTATCTCGAACTAAAACAGAATTTTTTTAGCATGAAAGTTTCCCATGATGTTGATGTGCCGAGTAACTATGGCTTTCTGGGTGTGAAGGGCTTTATTCGATCGATAGGTAGGGATCTACTCAAGAACCATGACTATAAAAGTGTATTCCTGGCCCCCTTGATCCGTCTCGATACTAAACATCGGCTGAGTCGTTACGATGTATTTAATACCTTTGAATGGATCATGGACCAATCCGATAATCATGGGCTGATAAGTGCATTCTACTTTATATGTGGTCGAACTGATAAGGTCAGAGATGCTGATTACGAAGTTGAGCATCCTGCTATCAGAGAACTTATCCGCCGCATTCGGACGCGTGGTCATGAGATTGGGCTTCATCCGAGTTATAAAAGTTATCAGCGACCTTCGGCTATCCTGGCAGAGGCTCAGCGTTTACGACGAGTATGTAACGAAGAGGGCGTTCACCAAGAGCAGTGGGGCGGACGAATGCACTATTTGCGTTGGGACCCCGAGATAACACTGCAAGCTTGGGAGGATGCTGGTATGAGTTATGACAGCACCTTGGGCTACGCTGATCGTGCCGGTTTTCGGTGCGGTACATGTTTTGAATATCCCGCATTTAATTCTGTGACGGCTCAAGCTTTACAATTGCGTATCAGACCGCTGATTGCGATGGAGTGTACTGTAATTGACGCCTGTTACATGGGGCTCGGAAAAGGGGAAGATGCATTCGCTAAGTTTATTGAGTTGAAGAATAGTTGTAAGGCGGTTGGGGGCTGTTTTACGCTGTTGTGGCATAACTCACAGTTTGTCGAACAGGCAGATCGGGTACTTTTTCAATCGTTGTTAGGTTGAATATATGTATCCGCTCCATCAGCTCCACATTCCAAGCGGATAGCTGACGGCTGATGCGATGCTCCCGATTTCCATCAGGAGCCCATCACCATGATTCGTAAGCTCTTCATGAACCCCACATACCAAACGATGGGCTTTATGGTTACCGTGGCATCTCTGGCGAGCAGTTCCACGGCAGCAAGGCCTCGAAGTCTTCTACCGAAGTAGCTTGCGGTAGGCGCTCAAGTACGTGGCGCAGCCATGTATAGGGCTCCGCGGTAGATCGGCGGACAGCGGCTTGCGTTTGCCACGGCGCTGGGTCGGGGCAACAACTTCTTCGTCAGACTCATCGGTGGGAACCACGAGGCTTTCAGGCTCATTAAAGAGTGCGAGCTGCGGTGTCTGCGGATCAACTGTTTGTTCTGATTTACGCCCGAACAAACGCTGACGCAATAGCGTGATCTGCTCTTTCAGGTCAATGATCTGGCCCTTGTCCACCTGACGCTCACTGAGCATCTGCACAAGCATTTGCTTGAGCAGAACCGGATCATCAGGGAGCTCGTCGGGCATCAAATTCATGCTCAGATTATATCCGATCAGGCGACGAATCGAGGGCTTAGAACTTGATGCGGACGGTTCCTCCATAGGTTAAAACCATCCAGCAGCCAATTCAATTCTTGAACCGTTAGCACAGTGGCTTAGCCGGTGAGATCAGGCGATATTTTGAAGCGCTCGGACTCCAGGCGCTTGAGCCAAAGGCAAAAGCCGTTGCGCTCCCAATAGAGGATTTTCACTCGATTACGATGGCGATTCAGGAAAACGAAAAGCACGGGATCGAACACCGCGACCTTGATATCCAATTTGCGCTAGGTGGGGTTCATGGATCAGTCACGAATACATCACTCCTGGGCAATTATTGTCCTGCCCACGCGGATAAACAATTTTCGGTGGCTGCGTGACGTTTTGGATTAGGCTCTGCTCTGAGATTGATTCACACCCTGTAACACCCCCATTTTTGACTATCCCCAAACATCACCTAAGTTTGAAAAGCAGCTTCGGAAAAGCTGCTTTTCTCACTGATGTCATGGAGCGTCTCTAATATGCGTAAAGCCTGTTTTTCATCTCTGGTTTTTGCTGTCCTCACCAGCATTTCACTGGCTGTCAGCGCAGCCCCGTCAGCCAAACCCGAGACTCTCACCCCCATCGCCTCCCAAATGTCCAAGGCCGAGCAAACCACTGCCAAGGTCAATCTCAACACTGCGGATGCGGAAACTCTGAGGCGTGACCTGTTCGGTATTGGCTCAGCGAAGGCCAAGGCGATTGTCGCCTATCGTGAAACCAGTGGCCCGTTCACGGCGGTGGACGAGTTGCTGGAAGTGAAAGGGATCGGCAAATCGCTTCTGGAGAAGAATCGCGACAGGCTGGAAATCAAATAACGCGTAGCAGCCAAGCCAAGAGGCCGGTCATTGACCGTAATGCTGTTCACTTAAGAAAATTTTGAGGTGAGCAAGAAACCTGTGGCGAGGGGGTTTACCCCCGTTGGGCCGCGAAACGGCCCCAAAATGGGACTGCTGCGCAGTCCAACGGGGCAAGCCCCCTCGCCACAAATGCGGATGTACCTGAAGCACCGGGCTTAAGTGAACAGCATTGCGGTCATTGACCGGCCTTCTTTCTGCCTGTGATTTCTGCATTCGCCTGCACTTTCAGATTCCTGCGCACTACCTCCAGAATCCGCGCCGCCAACGCCTCACTCTCGACGCTACGCGCCAACACCAGCGCCCCCACCAGTGTCGACATCATCATCAAGCCTTGCTCATCAGCATTCGGGCTGCCCAACGCAGCTTCAATCTGCTTGAGTCTCGCGCCAAGCACTGCATCGGTGGTGGCGCTGTTTTGCCCGCGTTGCCCCAGTTCTGAAGACATGGTGGGTAATGGGCAACCTTTATCTGGCGACGTCTGGTGCCATTCGGAAAGGTAGCTGTCGATGAACGCTTCCAGTGGTTGTTCCTGGTTGAACAACATTTCGCAATGGGCGTCCAGTTCTTCGCCTGCCGCTTGCAAGGCCTTTTCTACCAGTTCGTCCTTGGACTTGAAGTGCGCATAGAACCCGCCGTGGGTCAGGTTCAGCGATTTCATCAGGGGTTGTAGCCCGGTGGCGCCGATGCCGTCGCGGCGAAACCGTACCGAGGCCTCTTTAATGATGCGCTGGTGGGTTTGAGCTTTGTGATCGAGTGAATAGCGCATTAGAGCGGCCTCCGAAACGTGGCCCATATTAACCAAGCTTTACGGCGGCTTCTCGGGTCTTTACAAAACTGCGCAACTCATTAGTGATCGGCGGCGAGCTTGGCATGAATAGTGATTACGATTACAACAACGATTGTTGAACAATCATGAGGTGGCGATGAATACCACATTGTCCTTGGCGGATCAGATTGCGCGGGAGTTGCGCGCGGACATTATTGGCGGTCGGCTGTTGCCGGGCATGGCGCTGGTTGAGAACGATCTGGTCAAGGCTTACAACGCGTCGCGCAACACCATTCGCGAGGCGTTGCATCGCCTGGGGCAGGAAGGGCTGACCCGTTACGTGCGAAACAAAGGGGTGATGGTCCGGCGATTGGACATGGGGGAAGTGCGTGATCTGTTTGTAGTCCGTCGCACTCTGGAGTTGCAGGCCATTGCCAGCAGCAAGCCCTTGAGTGTCGATCAGTCCGAGCGCTTGGACAACGCCCTCGATGCCACCACCCTGGCCCGTGAGCGGGAAGACTGGCGCGCGGTGGCGACCCACAGTCTGACTTTCCACCAGCAGATTGTTGGCCTGTTGTGCAGCCCGTTGTTCGATGAGTTCTTTGCCCAGGTGATTGCCCAACTGCGCCTGGTGTTTTGCGCTGCGCCCGATGAGCAACGTTTCCAGTCGCCCTGGCTTGAGCGAGATCGAGAGATTTACGCGTTATTGGTCCGAGGCAACAAACTGGCAGCGGGGGAGGCGATGAGCCTGTACCTGGATGATTCGAAACGTCTGTCGCTGGCCCTGTTTGCCCACCCCTGATCGAGGATTTGCCCAATGTACAAAGACTATCCCGCCGCTTACCAGGTCAGTAAAGGCTCGGCCTTGCAGGTCGACAAGGCATTTTATGAGCGGATTCGCGACAAGGCTGGTCAGCGCACGCTGATTGAGCAGTTCGAGGTGCCGATCCGGACGGGGAGGGCGTGGAAGGTGCCTGCCGGTCATGTGTTTCGCGTGACCACTCCGGTCGGGCCGCAGGTGGGGGATTTCAACGTGTGGAACGCCAACGACCCTCGCGAACGTCTGTGGGCGGCGCGCACTCGTCAGTTGCAGGGCGCTCATGTCAGTGTCCATGACCGGTTGTGGTCGAATCTGCCGTTCCTAAGGCCGCTGGTGACCATCACTGATGACAGCCTGGCCGGTTATGGCATTGATGAGCATGGCGGGCGCTTGCACGATTTGCTCGGCACCCGCTGCGACCCTTATGTGAACAAGATGCTCACCGGTGAGGACTTCCATCACCATTGCCATTCGAACCTGACGCGGGCGGTGTTACCCCACGGCCTGACGGAGTTTGATGTGCATGACGTGCTGAATATCTTTCAGTGCACTGGCCTGAATCACGACGACATGTATTTCATGAAGGCCTGCCCGGCGCAGAAGGGCGACTATCTGGAGTTTTTTGCCGAGATTGATTTGTTGTGTGCGCTGTCGACGTGTCCGGGTGGGGATCTGTCGTTGCCGATGTGGGGGCCCGATGCGCAAGACCCACTGACCGTATGTCGTCCGCTGGGTGTGGAGATCTACAGGTTGGAGGATGAGTTGCTGAACGGCTGGAGACAGCCGGAGCGTGCTGCCTATAAAGGGCAGCACGGCTTGCATATTGCCAAGGCGGATGGGGAGTAGCCGGGGATGGGGCTGCTTCGCAGCCCAACGGGAGCAAGCTCCCTCGCCACAGGTTGTGTGTCAGGGCAACCTGTTCAGCGGTCCTGCGCGTCCTTGGCATCCGCTTGCGCGTTTCGCTCGGCCACGCGTTTGCGTTGTTCGTCGGTCAGTTCCACTGTGTTGGCGCTGTCACGCAGCATCATCAAACCACCGACGATCGAACCGATAGCGACCGCCATAATCAACCAGGCATACCAGGGCATAGGGCTCTCCTTGAGGCTGACTGCCGTGGGGAAGATTTCCCTCGGCAATAACAGCTTTGAGTAACGGGCTTTGTCAGTGGTTCCATTGTAGGCCCGTTCTGCCCTGCAGGTTTAGAGCCCGGTCAACATTGCGTCTGCCGGTGCATCGGCACGATCTTGTGCTGTGAGTTGGAAGTAGACAAAACCCACCGCCATAAAGCCCAGGAAGACCAGGCCGATCAGGGTGTTGAACCAGGCCATGGCCACCAGGCACACCAGCGCCAGCACCAGGGCGATGCCCGGTACGATCGGGTAACCCGGCGCGCGGAAGGTGCGCTCCAGCAGCGGTTCGGTTTTGCGCAGCTTGAATAGGCTGAGCATGCTCATGATGTACATGACGATGGCACCGAACACCGCCATGGTGATCATCGCCGCAGTGAGGGTCATGCCGCCCAGGTTGATCAGGCCGTCGCTGTAGATGGCGGCGATGCCAACCACGCCACCGGCGATGATTGCCCGATGCGGTGTCTGAAAGCGCGACAGTTTGGCGAGGAAGGACGGCAGGTAACCGGCGCGGGCCAGGGCAAAGAACTGGCGCGAGTAGCCGAGGATGATCCCGTGGAAGCTGGCCACCAGGCCGAACAAGCCAATCCACACCAGCATGTGCAACCAGCCGGAGCTGTCACCGACTACGGTTTTCATCGCCTGGGGCAGTGGGTCGTTGATGTTCGACAGGGTGCGCCAGTCGCCCACGCCGCCGGCAAAGAACATGACGCCCATGGCCAGGATCACCAGGGTCAGGATGCCGCTGATGTAGGCTTTGGGAATGGTGCGTTTCGGATCTTTCGCTTCTTCGGCGGCCATGGCGGCGCCTTCGATGGCGAGGAAAAACCAGATGGCGAACGGGATTGCGGCAAACATCCCGGCAATCGCTGGTGCACCGAAGGGTGTCGGAGCCGGCCCAGCCGTTGAGAGCGAAGTTGCTGAAACTGAAGGCGGGGGCGACCACGCCCATGAACACCAACAACTCAGCCACGGCGAGGATGCAGACCACCAGTTCAAAGGTCGCGGCCAGCTTGACGCCGAGAATGTTCAAGCCCATGAACACAATGTAGGCACCGACGGCGGCGTGTTTAGGGTCCAGCGCCGGAAACTGCACGTTCAGGTAGGCGCCGATGGCTAGCGCGATAGCCGGTGGGGCGAAGACGAATTCGATCAGTGTCGCCAACCCGGCGATCAGGCCGCCTTTCTCGCCGAAGGCTCGGCGGCTGTAGGCAAAGGGTCCACCCGCATGAGGGATCGCGGTAGTCAGTTCAGTGAAGCTGAAGATAAAGCAGGTGTACATGGTGGCGACCATCAACGAGGTCACCAGAAAGCCCAGCGTACCGGCCACGCCCCAGCCATAGCTCCAGCCGAAATATTCCCCGGAAATCACCAGCCCGACGGCGATGCCCCATAAGTGCAAGGTGCCTAGGGTTGGTTTGAGTTGTGTGTTCATTGTGCTGCTCCCTGAACGGTTTGGAATGTTTCAAGGCATTGCAGCGGCCATGCCAGCCTGAAAATCAGTGTCGTAAAGTCGCTGAACTGTCGCCGGGAGGATGGTTTGGCGTTTGAATATTTTCTGTGGCGCACCAGATCAGGGCGTGGGTGTCTGGTCTGGCGCCATTGCGACATGGGTATCTACACATCTCTTGAGGGGGACGCCTAGTTCTTGCTCGCGAAAACCTGGGGGTGCCGTGGTGACTCAGGATGCCCGCGTTATCGTAACGACCATCGCGAGCAAGCTCGCTCCTACAGATGGGGGCTGTGTTCGCTTCAGATAGATCAAAAGCAGATCAAGGGCCAGCGGCCATCTGCTTTTCTGTAGGCGCAAGGGGGACGCCTAGTTCTTGCTCGCGAAGAACCCGAGGGCGCGGTGGTGATTCAGGATGCCCGCGTCATCGTTAACGCTTTTCGCGAGCAAGCTCGCTCCTACAGTGGGCAGTGGGCAGTGGATCCGCCTTTGCTTTTCACCACTCAGGTCGGCTACCAGGCCGCCGTGCTCTTGCTTTTGATCTTGATCTTGATCTAAGGCGCCCCGTTAACCACGATGGCTGAACGCAGGCATTGATCCGTGGGTAAACCGGCAGGACGCCGGTTTAGCCGCGCTGGGCCAGGGATGGCCCATCGCGGCGGCCCACGGAGTAATGCCGGAGTGAAGGCATGCCGAGCCACAGCGAGGCACCAAGTGGTGGGGCAAGAGCCTTTGGTTACTTTGGGCTTTTCAAAGTGACACGCCGTAAGGGCGTAACCCCAAGCCGCCGTTACCGCAGCAACGGATATGTACCCAGCCCAGCCTTTGCTCCCACAGTTGATCAGCCCCCACTAACCCCCAAAGCCCCCTGTAACCTGCGCACAACCCCACTCTTTACGCGTTCTTTACGCCCTACCCATACCCTCGCTCTCGTTCCTTTACGGTGCTCCTGCGGACAATACCCCCACACTCGGCAACCGCCGTACAACGGAGAAACTTCCATGAGCGTTCTGGACGGGGTGTCACTGCTATTGGCCGTGGCGCTGTTCATTTATCTGCTGGTTGCGCTGTTACGCGCGGATCGGAACTAGGAGCGGCTATGTACAGTTATGACTATTGGCTGATCATCGCCTTCTTTGCCGTGGTGCTGGTTCCGGCACCATTTTTGGGGCGGTTCTACTACAAGGTGATGGAAGGCCAGCGAACCTGGCTGACCCCGGTTTTCGGCCCGGTGGAACGCGTGTGTTATCGCATCGCCGGCGTCGATGCGCAGGCCGAGCAGAGCTGGCAGAAATACGCCCTGGCTTTGCTTGCCTTCAACCTTGCGGGTTTCGTGCTGTTGTTCTCGATCCTGCTGTTCCAGGACTACCTGCCTCTCAACCCGCAGAAGTTGCCGGGTCAGGAGTGGACGTTGGCCTTCAACACCGCGGTCAGTTTCATGACCAACACCAACTGGCAGTCCTACAGCGGTGAAGCGTCCTTGAGCTACCTCAGCCAGATGGTCGGGCTCACCGTGCAGAACTTCGTCAGCGCCGCCACCGGCCTGGCCGTATTGGTTGCGTTGTGCCGTGGCATCGGTCGCAAATCGGCCACTACCCTGGGCAACTTCTGGGTCGATATGACCCGCGCCACTCTCTACGGCCTGTTGCCGTTGTGCCTGGTGCTGGCGTTGTTCCTGGTCTGGCAGGGCGTGCCGCAAACCTTCGCCCACTACGTTGGCGCGGTGACGATGCAAGGCGTGGATCAAGTGATCCCGCTCGGGCCTGCAGCTAGCCAGATTGCCATCAAGCAATTGGGCACCAACGGCGGCGGTTTCTTCGGGGTCAACTCGGCGCATCCGTTTGAGGACCCGACCGCGTGGGCCAACCTGTTCGAACTGTCGGCGATCATCTTGATCCCGGTGGCCCTGGTGTTCACCTTCGGGCATTACGTGAAAGACCTGCGTCAGAGCCGGGCGATCCTCGGTTGCATGCTGGCGTTGTTCCTGATCGGCGGCGCGGTGTCGCTGTGGGCCGAATACCAGCCCAACCCGACCCTGAACAACGCCGCCGTCGAACAGACCGCGCCGCTGGAAGGCAAGGAATCGCGCTTTGGCACCACCGGCACCGTGTTGTGGTCGGTGGCCACGACCGCCGCCTCCAACGGTTCGGTCAACGGCATGCAAGACAGCCTTAGCCCGCTGAGCGGAATGGTAGCGCTGGTTAACATGATGGTCGGCGAAGTGATCTTCGGCGGTGTCGGTGCCGGCATGTACGGCATGTTGCTCAACGTACTGATCGCGGTGTTTCTCGCCGGATTGATGATCGGCCGCACCCCGGAATACCTCGGCAAGAAGCTCCAGGCCAAGGAAGTGCAACTGCTGGTGGTGACCTTGCTGGTGATGCCGGTGGGCGTGCTGGTACTCGGCGCCATCGCCGCCAGCCTGCCTGGTCCAGTGGCTTCCGTCAGTAACCCTGGCCCCCATGGTTTCAGTCAGTTGCTCTACAACTACACCTCGGCCAGTGCCAACAACGGTTCGGCGTTCGGTGGTTTCGGCGCCAACACCCCGTTCCACAACCTGATGCTGAGCCTGGGCATGTTGATTGGCCGCTTCGGCTACATCCTCCCGGTACTGGCCTTGGCCGGCAGCCTGGCGATGAAGAAGAGTGCACCGATTGGCCAGAACAGCTTCCCGACCCATGGCCCGCTGTTCGTGACCCTGTTGACCGTGACCATTTTGCTGGTGGGCGGCTTGACCTTCCTGCCGACGCTGGCGCTGGGTCCGATTGCTGAACACTTGAGTATGGGCTTCTAAGGGGATATGGAAATGAATATGCCTGCCAAAAATGCTGCCCCGGTGAAAGCCCCGGAGCCTACAAAAACCGCGATGTCGGCCCTGTGGCGACCGGCGCTGATCCAGGCCTTCGTCAAGCTGGACCCGCGCCAGCTGCAACGCTCGCCTGTGATGCTGGTGGTCGAACTGACCGCGATTCTCACCACCATCCTGTGCTTCGTGCCAGACCCCGTCGTGCCGACCTTTGTCGCCGTGCAAATTGCCGTGTGGCTGTGGTTCACCGTGCTGTTCGCCAACTTCGCCGAAGCCTTGGCCGAAGGTCGCGGCAAGGCCCGCGCCGACAGCCTCAAGGCTGGCAGCGAAGGCCTTAGTGCGCGGCGCAAGGAAGCCGACGGCAGCTTCAAGGTCGTTCCGGCTACCAGCCTGCGCAAAGGTGATGTGGTGCGTGTCGCCGCCGGGGAAATGATCCCCGGTGACGGCGAAGTCATCGAGGGGATTGCCGCGGTCAACGAAGCGGCCATCACCGGTGAATCTGCGCCAGTGATCCGCGAATCCGGCGGCGACCGTTCGGCCGTCACCGGCAACACCCGTCTGGTTTCGGACTGGCTGATGATCCGCATCACCGCCAACCCCGGTGAGTCGACGCTGGACCGCATGATCGCCTTGGTAGAAGGCGCCAAGCGCCAGAAAACCCCCAACGAAGTGGCGTTGGACATTCTGCTGATCGGCCTGACCCTGATCTTCCTGCTGGTGGTAGTGACCCTGCAACCGTTCGCCCACTTCGCCAATGGCAGCCTGCCGCTGGTGTTCCTGGTCGCACTGTTGGTAACGCTGATTCCTACCACCATCGGTGGCCTGCTGTCGGCCATCGGCATTGCCGGCATGGACCGCCTGGTGCGCCTGAATGTGATCGCCAAGTCTGGTCGCGCCGTAGAGGCTGCGGGGGACGTGCACGTACTGTTGCTGGACAAGACCGGCACCATCACCTTCGGTAATCGTCGTTGCACTGCCGTGTATGCGGCCCCTGGTGTCAGCGGCAAGGAACTGGCCGAAGGCGCACTGCTGGCGTCCCTGGCTGACGACACCGCCGAAGGCAAGTCCATTGTCGAGTACTTGCGAGCCTTGCACCCGCAAGCCGAGCCATCGAGCGAAGAACTGACCAGCGTGCCGTTCAGTGCCGAAACGCGCTTGTCTGGTGTCGACTATCAAGGGCGCGTGTACCGCAAGGGCGCGGTGGATTCGCTGCTGGCCTTTATCGGCCTACAACGCAGCGACCTGCAACCGGCGCTGTCCCGTGAAATCGACAAGATCGCCCAGAGCGGCGGCACGCCGTTGCTGGTGTGCGCCGATGGCAAGTTGTTGGGGGCGATTCACCTCAAGGACGTGGTCAAGCCTGGCATTCGCGAGCGTTTCGCCGAGCTGCGCAAGCTGGGGATTCGCACGGTAATGGTGACCGGTGACAACCCGTTGACCGCTGCTGCGATTGCCGCCGAGGCGGGTGTCGATGACGTGCTGGCCGAAGCCACTCCAGAGAAAAAGCTGGCGCGCATTCGCCATGAACAGAACGACGGCCGCCTGGTCGCCATGTGCGGCGACGGCGCCAACGACGCCCCGGCGCTGGCCCAGGCTGACGTCGGCATGGCCATGAACGACGGCACACAAGCGGCCCGCGAGGCGGCGAACATGGTCGACCTCGACAGCGACCCGACCAAGCTGCTGGACGTGGTGCAGATCGGCAAGGAATTGCTGGTGACCCGTGGCGCGCTGACGACCTTTTCCATCGCCAACGACGTGGCCAAGTACTTCGCCATCCTGCCGGCGCTGTTCGCCTCGATCTACCCGCAACTGGGCGTGCTCAACGTGATGCACCTGAGCAGCCCGCAGAGCGCGATCCTCTCGGCCATCGTGTTTAACGCGCTGATTATCGTCGTGCTGATCCCGCTGGCCCTGCGCGGTGTGCGGGTGCAGGCGGCGAGTGCGGCGGCGTTGCTGCGTCGCAACCTGTTGATCTATGGCGTCGGCGGGCTTGTGGTGCCGTTCGTGGGGATCAAGGCGATCGACATGCTGTTGACGGCGTTGCACTTGGTTTAAGCCCTGTTGTGAGGGGACTTGTTGTGCCGAGAGGGGGTATCTCCTCTCCACAAAAGCCTCTCACCACAACGCCGTTTTGTTCAACGAATTGAGGAATATGAAATGTCCAACATGATCCGCCCGGCCTTGAGCCTGCTGGTGTTGATGACCCTGATTACCGGCGTGGCCTATCCCCTGGTTGTGACTGGCGTGGCGCAAGTCGCCTTCCCTGACGAGGCCAATGGCAGCCTGATACGCGATGCCGACGGCAAGGTGCGCGGCTCCAGCCTGATTGCCCAGGATTTCACCGGTGACGACTGGTTCCACCCACGGCCGTCCGCCGGTGCCTTTGCTACCGTAGCCAGCGGCGCCAGCAACCTGGGGCCAAGTAACCCGGCGCTGGCCACGCGGGTGTTTGACGACGCCAATAAATTGCTCGTCTCAAGCCAGGGCCCGGTGCCACTGGCGCTGCTGACTACCTCCGGCAGCGGTCTTGATCCACACTTGCCACCGCAAGCGATTGCCTATCAACTGGCGCGGGTCGCCGCCGCACGCAATCTGCCGGTGGCCACACTGGAGCGCTTGATGGATGCTCACATCGAGCAGCCGCTGGTAGGGCCGCCAGTAGTGAATGTGCTGGAGCTGAATATGGCCCTGCAAGCGTTATAAACAGTAGGCACCGCCAATCGCGGGCAAGCCCGGCTCCCACAGGTTGCGCAATCCTGCAGGAGCCGGGCTTGCCCGCGATGACGGTCTGAAAAACTCTACATAAACACCAGAAGGAAACCCTGCGCATGAGCGACTCCGGCCGTGCCGATGCCCTGTTAGCCGATCTGCCCCGGGACGGCCGTGGCCGGCTCAAAGTATTCCTCGGTGCAGCCCCTGGTGTGGGCAAGACCTACGCCATGCTTCAGGCCGCACACACTCAATTGCGCCAAGGTGTAAGGCTGATCGCCGGGATAGTGGAAACCCACGGCCGCGCCGAGACTGAAGCCTTGCTCAGTGGTTTGCCGCAGCAGCCTTTGCTGCGCTCCGAGTACCGAGGCGTGATGCTGGAGGAAATGGACCTTGACGGCCTGCTCGCCGCCAAGCCCAAGCTGGTACTGGTGGACGAACTGGCCCACAGCAACGCCCCCGGCAGCCGCCACGAAAAGCGCTGGCAAGACATCCAGGAACTGCTCTCCGCGGGTATCAACGTCTTCACCACGGTCAACGTCCAGCACCTGGAAAGCCTCAACGATCAGGTGCGCGGCATCACCGGCGTGCAGGTGCGCGAAACTCTGCCCGACTGGGTGTTGCAGGAAGCCGATGAGCTGCTGCTGATCGACCTGCCATCCCGCGAGCTGCTGGAGCGACTGCGGGATGGCAAAGTTTATGTGCCGGAGCAGGCCCGTGCGGCCATCGATGCGTTTTTCACCCAGACTAACCTCATGGCTCTGCGCGAGTTGGCGATGCAAACCGCCGCTGCCCACGTCGACGACGATCTGGCCCAGGGTTATCGACAGCTGGGCCAGGCTGCGCCCGCCGTGCGCGGGCGCTTGCTGGTAGGTGTTGATGGCGATGCCCACGCCGAGCGCCTGGTACGCCACGCCAGCCGCGTAGCCCAGCGTCGGCATTTGCCCTGGAGCCTGGTGTATGTCGACAACGGCCGTGTACAGGATGAGCGATCACGTCTGCATCTGCAAAACGCCCAGCAACTGGCCGAACGGCTTGGCGGCGAGGTGGTGTTGCTACGTGCTGGCGAAGTGGCCAAGACCTTGATCCAGCATGCCGCCGAACGCCGTGCCAGCCTGGTACTGGTGGGGCAGTCGCGACCACGCTGGCAGCGCACGCTGTTCGGCGGCGGGCTGGCGGCGCGGTTGTTGCGTAACGCGCGTGGCCTGGAAATCAACGTCCTCGACAGCGATGAAGCCCCGGCTCCACCACGCTTGCCCGATGTGCGTGGGCTGGTGTGGTTCGACTACCTCCTGGCGCTGCTGGCGACGGTGCTGGCCAGCGGATTGGCCTGGGCGGTGTCCAGCGTCTTGCCGTTGCCCAACATCTCTCTGGTGTTCCTCGCCGCCGTGCTGCTGGTAGCGGTGCGCAGCAGTCTTGGCCCGGCGCTGGCCTGTGCGGCGCTGTCGTTCTTGACCTACGACTTCTTGTTTATTCCGCCGAATTTCTCCTTCGCTATCCAGCGTGAAGAAGACGTGCTGACCCTGTTGTTTTTCCTGTTGATGGCGGCGTTGACCGGCAACCTGGCTGCGCGCCAGCGTCGGCAATTGCAGGCGCTGCGCGAAACCCAGGAAGAAACCAGCGAACTGTTGGACCTGTCGCGCAAACTCACCGCTGCCACCGATCGCCAGGCGGTGATCAGTGCGGCGGCCCATCACCTGGAAGGCTCAAGCGACTTGCAATTGTGCCTGGTCAATCGCGATGGGCAGGGCGACTGGAAGATCGAGACCGGTGGCCCGATCACCTTTACCGAGGCCGAGCGCGCCGCCGCCGACTGGGCCTGGCAACACGATCAACCGGCGGGCATGGGCACCGGTACCTTGCCATTTGGTCGTTGGTGGTGGTGGCCGTTGTCCGGCGAAGAAGGCCCTTTGGGTTTGCTCGGTGTCAGCCCGAAAGCCGGCCTGGAACTGAGCGGCCAGCGTCGTCGCTTGCTTATCGCCTTGAGCCAACCGCTGGCCCAGGCGTTGGCCCGTGCGCAGTTGGCCCAGGAGCTGGAAGCGGCCCGTTTGCATGGTGAAACCGAGCAACTGCGCAGCGCTTTGCTGGCGTCGGTGTCCCATGATTTACGCACACCACTGACCTCCATGCGCGGCAGCATCGACAGCCTGCTGGCTCTTGGCGAAGCCATTCCCCTGGAAGATCGCCGGGAATTGCTGGAAGGCACCCGCGATGAAGCCGAACGCCTGGACCGTTACATCCAGAACCTGCTGGACATGACCCGCCTCGGCCACGGCGCCTTGAAACTGGCGCGCGATTGGGTGTCGCCCGGCGATATCGTCGGCAGTTCCCTGGGCCGGTTGCGGGCGGTGCTGGCACCGTTGCAGGTGACCACCGACGTGCCAGCCGAGCTGCCGCTGCTGTATGTACACGCTGCCTTGATTGAGCAGGCGCTGGTCAATGTGCTGGAAAACGCCGCGCGCTTTTCCCCGCCTCACGGGCGTCTGCAACTGCGCGCGGGTGTTGTTGAAAAGGAATTGTTTTTCTCCGTCAGCGATGAAGGCCCGGGAATTCCCGAGGACGAGCGGGCGAAGATTTTCGACATGTTCTACACCGCCGCAAGGGGCGATCGCGGCGGGCAGGGAACCGGGCTTGGCCTGGCGATCTGCCTGGGCATGGTCGGCGCCCACGGCGGGCATATCAGCGTGGCTGAGGGCATCGAGGGGCAGGGCACGTGCATCACCCTGTTCCTGCCATTGCAGACTCAACCCGGCCTGGAAAGTGAACCTTGAACCCAGGTACGCTACCTTTTTCTATCAACGGATTTTGATTGGACACCATGAGCCAGACTGCGACGATTTTGGTCATTGACGACGAACCGCAGATCCGCAAATTTTTGCGCATCAGCCTGGCTTCTCAGGGCTATAAAGTGATTGAGGCCGGCACCGGCAATGAAGGGCTGGCCCAGGCGGCGTTGAGCAAGCCGGACCTGCTGGTGCTGGACCTTGGCCTGCCAGACATGGACGGCCAGCAAGTGCTGCGCGAGTTTCGCGAGTGGTCGACGGTGCCGGTGCTGGTGCTGTCGGTTCGCGCCAGTGAAGGGCAGAAGGTCGAGGCGTTGGACAATGGCGCCAATGACTATGTGACCAAGCCTTTTGGCATCCAGGAGTTTCTGGCGCGGGTGCGGGCTCTGTTACGCCAGGCTCCGGGGGGGGAGGCTCAGGAAGCGGCGCTGAACTTTGGCCCGTTGACCGTGGACCTTGCCTATCGCCGGGTATTGCTGGACGGTGCCGAGGTGGCGCTGACCCGTAAAGAGTATGCGGTGCTGGCGCAACTGGCGCGTCATCCAGGGCGGGTCATCACGCAACAGCAATTGCTCAAGGACATCTGGGGGCCGACCCATACCGAAGACAGTCACTACCTGCGGATTGTGGTCGGGCATCTGCGGCAAAAGCTGGCGGATGATCCCACCCAGCCGAGGTTTATCGTGACCGAGGCGGGGGTGGGGTATCGGTTGTTGAACCCTGAGACCTGATAGATTCCTGTTGCCTGTACCTTTTCCCGTAGCAGCAACTCTCAGTGCTGCTCACTTTCATACCGATCTAAGGTATCACTGGCGATTTGCCGGCCCAGTTCGATCAGCTCCGGCGCCTTGTAGAACTCGAAAAACCGGCACACCCGCTTGGGCACGTTGATCAGGATATCCGGCGGGTAGCCGGCGATCTTGTACTGCGCCAATGAGGTCTGCATCACCTCGAAACTCTGGTTGATCAAATCCAGCAGCGATGCAGGTCCTACATTGTCGATGATGAACGAACCCGTGGCGGACTTTGGCGCACCGGCCATTTCCGGGGCGGCGGCCGGTTGTTGGGCTTCAGGTTCGGCGGAGTCCAGCCACGGATTGATGTCGGCGGCCTGGGCCAGCAGGGCTTCCTGTTCCAGCAGCAACAACTGTTCGGCCTGCTTGCGGCGAAACGGCAAGTGCGAACCCAGCGACCGCACCAGGTTATCGAACCGGCTTTTGAAAGCGGGCGGGCGCTGGATCACCGGCAACTGGTAGTGCTTCTGGTTGGTGGAGTTAAGGTTGACCGCGATGATCAGGTCGCAATGGCTCGACACCACGGGCACGATGGGCAGCGGGTTCAGCAGACCACCGTCCACCAGCATGCGGTTGCCCTGCATCACGGGCGTGAACAGGCTGGGGATCGCTGCCGATGCGCGCATGGCCTGATGCAGGCAGCCTTCCTGGAACCAGATTTCCTGCTGGTTAGTCAGGTCGGTGGCCACGGCGGTGTAGGGAATGCGCAGGTCTTCGATATTGATCTCGCCGACGATCTTGCGGATCTGCCCGAAGACCTTCTCGCCGCGTATCGCCCCCAGGCGAAAGCTGACATCTACCAGGCGCAGTACATCGAGATAATCGAGGCTTTCGATCCAGTTTCGATAGTCCTTGAGTTTGCCTGCGGCATAGATTCCGCCGACCACGGCGCCCATGGAGCAGCCGGCGATACAGGCGATGTCATAGCCGCGCTTTTCGATCTCTTCGATCACCCCAATATGGGCGTAGCCCCGTGCGCCGCCGGAGCCCAGGACCAATGCAACACGTTTCTTCATGACTCGTTCCTTCGCAAAACAGGTACCCACAATGCACCTATCGTGGGGGTTGCTTCAATCCTAGCTGACTGGAGCTATTATTTTTGTAAGCTGACCAGTTTGCTCGGGTATGCTCTGGCAATTGGCATTGTGCATTTCAGGCTGTGCGATGAGGCACTTTTTGATGTAGACAACGTCTACATCCCACGACTGTTTTTCTTTTCTTGAGGTGTCATTGATGAAAGCCTGGATGTGTTTGCCTGTGATCGTACTGGCGTTGGCTGGTTGTGCGGGAAAGACGGCCTATCGTGATAGCTGCGCTACGCAGTTGGACGCTGCCTGGCACGAGCTTGACCTGGCCAAGGCCGAAGGCTTTGCTGGCACTATCAGTTACTCCAAGGCCCTGTCCCTGCTGACCGGTGCCAAGACCCAGCAACAATTTGAAGCGTTCGAAGGCTGCTCCAACAAAGCTGAGAAAGCCCGTTTCTATATTCGTGAGTCTCGTGCCGGGCGTTGACCTGTAGCAGCTGCTGAGTGACGCGAGGCTGTGATAGTAGCTTTGTGCAAACAGGGAATTTATCGTTGAGGAGAGCAAAGGATGTCAGCCTTGGTGGATCAGTTAGTCGCTCAGGTCATTGGCCTGGAAGTGGGGTTGCTGAGCTGCCAGGCTCGCCTTGCTAATGTCACCGACGATGAAGCGCTGCATGACCTGCGCACCACGGTGCGGCGCCTGCGCAGTCTGTTGCGGCCGTTACGCGGGTTGCCCGGTGTTGAGCAACTCGAGGCGGCCGCCAGCGGCGTCGGCCAGCTGACTACACCGTTGCGGGACCGTGAGGTATTGGCGGCCTATCTTCACCTCCACGGCCATCACGAGGCGGCTGGCCGGCGTACCCGTCAACAGCCGGAGGCCTATCGTCAGGTGGCCCAAGGCTCGGAACTGGCGCAACTGTTGTTGATCATTGATGCATTCCCTCGCTTTACCCGCGCTTCCCAGCGCCAGAAATTGCTCAAGGGCCTGCGCCCGCGTATCGAAAAACGCCTGGCCAAGCAATGGCAGAAACTGGACGAGGCATTACACGACCCCAGCCACGATCGCCATCGCCTGCGCCTTTTGATCAAGCGCGTGCGCTATGCAGCCGAGGCGTACCCGCAACTGGGCAAATTGCCTGCGAAGGCGATGTCCCACCTCAAGTCCGCCCAAGGGGCATTGGGTGATTGGCATGACTGTTGGCAGTGGCTGGCCCAGGCCAAACACCAGGCAGACTTGCAGCCTTGTGTTGCGGTTTGGCATCGGACTATGGCCGAGGCCGAAGGGCACGCTGATCGGGTGTTGGATAAGCTGAGTGCGGATTGTTTCTCAAACAAGGCTTAGTCCGCGGCTTATCTGTCCGGGTTTTTGGCCGGAATAAGTGCTGTACCGCGCAGCTTGGGTGGTTAAGATCCCTCAATCGTTTTTCTGTCGATTGAGGTTGCCATGCGCTTTAGTGATTTGCTTGACGCCGCTCGCCATAATCCTTTGGATGTGTCGATCCCTGCCGAATGGGCCCAGGGCCGTGCCACCTTTGGCGGGCTGGTCGCCGCCTTGCAATACGAAGCCTTGCGCGCTCGTGTGCCAGATGATCGTCCACTGCGATCGTTGGCCATTACCTTTGTCGGTCCTGTGGCACCGGATGTATCCGCACGTTATGAAGTCGAAGTGCTGCGTGAAGGCAAGGCGGTCAGCCAGTTGCTCGGCCGCGTTGTGCAAAACGGTGAAGTGATGACCCTGGTGCAGGCCAGCTTCGGCGCCTCGCGGGAGTCTCAGATTAGTGTGGTGGCCGAGCCTGCACCCACCTTCAAACACTGGGATGAATGCCAGGAGTTGCCCTATATCAAAGGCGTGACACCCGAGTTCATGCGTCATCTGGCAATGCGTTGGAGCGTCGGCGGCTTGCCGTTCACCGGCAATAAGTCTCGCGACATGGGCGGCTGGGTGCGCTTGCGTGGGGATGTGAAAGAGGAGCCGCTGACCGAGGCGCATATCCTGGCGCTGGTGGATGCCTGGCCGCCAGCCTTGTTGCCGCACCTGAGCAAACCGGCGCCGGGCAGCACCTTGACCTGGACCATCGAGTTTATCCAGCCACTGCAGCAAGTCAGCACCCTGGACTGGTGCCAGTACCACGTTGAGATCGAACACGCCCGCGACGGCTATGGTCATGCCGCGGCCGCGCTGTGGAGCCCGCAGGGTCAGTTGATCGCGCTGAGCCGCCAGACCGTGGTGGTGTTCGCCTGAATCCAGTTAGTGCCGGTGGCGCTGACGCCAGGCCTGCCACCAGGCACCGCTCAAGACAAAGCGTGGGAAGGTGACAAACTGCTCGACCATCAAACGTTGCACGGCGTCTTTGCGATCACTGAACGGCTCGCTGGCCTGGGCTTCCAGGCTGTGGCCATGACGTTGCAGTGCCAGGCCGGCCAGCACGCCGACCACGCCGATGGCAAAACTGGCCAGGCTCAGGCTGAACACCCCAGACACAATCAGCAAAAAACCGATGATGAACAGCGGTACGGCAATCAGGTGCAATACCAGATTGGTCGGGTGCTGGTGGTTTTGCGGGTAGGCGCGCCATTGCCAGGCGGGGAGATTGGGATGACGTTTGCCCATGATGGTGAATCCTCTGTCCGTTGAAACAACTTGAACAGAGTTTAGGTCGGGCGGGGAGCTTGGGCGAATCAAGGCTGGCTATGAGGGTTATAGCTTCGCCAACCTTGAACACTGTTACAGCTTCAACTGCCCAATCGCCTTGTTCAATTCCCCGGCTAATGTCGCCAGCTTATTACTGGTAGTCGCTGAATCCAGCGTCTGTTGCACGGTGTTTTCGGTGACATCACGGATACTCACTATCGCCCGATTCATCTCTTCGGCGACGTGGCTTTGCTGTTCGGCGGCGACGGCGATCTGGGTGTTGCTCTCGCGCATTTGCGCCACGGCACTGGTGATTTGCGCGAGTGCAGCGCCAGCTTCCTGGGCTTGTTGCACACAATCATCGGCCTTGAACGAGCTTTCCTGCATAAAGTCCACCGCGTCCCGAGTCCCGGCCTGCAAGTCCGAGACCATGCGGGTGATTTCATCGGTGGAACTTTGCACCCGCTTGGCGAGGCTGCGCACCTCGTCGGCGACCACGGCAAAGCCTCGGCCCATTTCCCCGGCACGGGCGGCTTCGATGGCTGCGTTGAGGGCCAGCAGGTTGGTCTGTTCGGCGATGCTGTGGATCACGTCGACCACGGCATTGATTTTCTGACTGTCCTCGGCCAGTTTCTGGATCGTCTCGGCGGTCTGCTGTACGCCTGTGGAGAGCCCGGCAATCGACTTTTGTACACGGCTCACCACTTCCTGGCCGCTGCCGGCGAGGGTGTCGGCGGTCTGGGACAAGTCGCGGGTAGCACCGGCGTGCTGGGCGATGTGATACACGGTGGCGGTCATTTGATTGATCGCCGTAGCGGCTTGGTCGGTTTCGCTTTGCTGGCCAAGCATACCGTGACGAACTTCATTCATGCTGCTGGCCAGGCGCGCGGCGCCGTCGTCCAACTGCTTGGCGGTGTATGCCACGGTATTGACCACCCGTTGATAGCCCGCCTGCATGGCGTTAAAGGCACTCGCCATTTGCCCGACCTCGTCCTTGCAGGCCAAGGGCACGCGGGTCGATAGGTCGCCGGTTTTTTCCACGTGCAGCATCACGTCTTTCAAGGTGTTGAGGTGGCTGAGTAGAAAGCGGATCAACAGCTGCGAGGCGCAAAGCATCGCCAGCATCAGGATCATTACCGCCACCGCATAGTTGGCGAAGCGCTCGGTGAACACCTGGCTCAGGCTGGGCCCATAGGCCAGCACGGCCACTTGCTGGCCGTCTGGGCGAGCGACCACTTCGGCGCCTATCAATGGGTTGTCGCCGAACAGCGGCATATGGCTGAACTCGACCCAACCGCTGGCCGTGCTCAGGGCTGAAAGATTCTGGTCCGCCAATTCCGGGATGTGGCCACGGCGATAGGTCAGCCAGTGTTCGCCCTTGGGCAGCGTTTGCCCGGCGGGCCAGGCGCTGAACAATCGTCCTTGAGCCTGGGCCGAGGCCTGGGAGGCGTGGCTGCGTGCCTGTTGCTCCAATTGCACGGCGTACAACACCAGCAGCAGGGTGGTGATGAAGGCGACGGCATTGACGGCCCAGAACTTGTACTTCAACGATATATTGCTAAGCCAGGCACCCATGGAAGGTTTTCTCTGATAGCGGAAACAGCATTGGCAAGGTGCCAGTATTATGCCGCTATTCAGTGAAAGGGTTTTGATATGGGTCAATGAGTCGCGTCAATTCGGCACAGGCAAGTCAATAACAGGCAATCCGAAAAAGTCCCTGGCGCAGGCGGTGCTGTGTTGGGCCAGGTCTTCCACACCTTCTTCCCGATGCAAGGCGACCTCACGCAAGACTTCCGGCAGATAGGCCGGCTCGTTACGGCCATTCTTCGGCTTGGGCCGCAGCGTGCGCGGCAGCAGGTAGGGCGCATCGCTTTCCAGCATCAGGCGACCCCTTGGGATTTCCCTGACGAGAGGATGCAGGTGCGTCCCACGGCGCTCATCGCAGATCCAGCCGGTGATGCCAATATGCAGGTCCAGGTCGAGGTAGCTGAACAGGGCCCGCTGTTCTCCGGTGAAACAGTGCACCACCGCCGCAGTCAGGTGATCGCGGTAGTCCCGCAGGATTTCCAGCAGGCGCTGGCTAGCGTCCCTCTCGTGAAGAAATACCGGCAATTTCAGCTCTACAGCCAGGGCCAGGTGCTCTTCGAGGACTTTTTCCTGCAGGGCGCGTGGCGAGAGGTCCCGGTTGAAATCCAGCCCGCATTCGCCGACGGCACGCACGCTGCTTTCCTTGAGCAATCCGCGCAATTGTTGCGCGCTGTCGGCGTTCCAATCGCTGGCGCTGTGGGGGTGAATGCCGGCGGTGGCAAACAACCGTTGGCCGCTTTCATCCAGCCGTTGGCACAATTCTAGGGCCTGTTCACTGCCTTCGATGCTGGTGCCGGTGAGGACCAGTTGGCTCACCCCGGCGGCGTAGGCGCGGTCGAGTACCGCCTGGTGCTTGTCGTCAAAACTTGGGTTGGTCAGGTTGACGCCAATATCAATGAGTTGCATGGTGCTATCTCCGCCTGCGGCCGGAAAGCATATCAGAGCTGTAGATTTATAAGAAAAGCCAAGAACTACAACGAGTTAAAGCTGTCTTTGAATGTCGTGAGTGGTGCTGTGGTTGGTCGAGTGCCTGCTACTGTGCCACCTTTGTGCCCAAAGCCTGCGCTCACAGCGCTCTGTTTCTGTCCCCCAACGCTTCGTATTTCTCGACGCAATGGGCAGTATCCTTTCCGGAGAGCGGATGATCCGACCCTCGGTGTTGCTCATGCTGTGCCTGACGTTACTGCTGCCCCCGGCGGCGGTTGCGCGTCTGGACGGGCCGCTGGAAGTGACCAAGCCGAGCAAGGTTCGTGATCTGGCCGAGATTCGCAGCAGTCGAACCTTGCGGGTGCTGGTCAACCAGAGCCGCAACAGCTCCGGCGAAGTCCAGGGCCAGCCCATTGGTGTCGAGTACCATCGCCTGCGGGCCTTCGAGCAATACCTCAACGGCCACGCCCGTGACGGTCAGGAAATCAACCTCAAGATCATTCCCAAAGCCAAGGATCAACTATTGGGCGCGCTGGCCCGTGGCGAGGGTGACCTGGTGGCGCCCGGAGAACTACTGGACGCCAACGCAACGCACAAGATCAGCACCAGTGACCCGATTGTCAGCGACGTGCCGCTGTGGCTGGTGGGGATCAAGGGTGAGCGACGGTTTACCCGATTGGAGCAGTTGTCCGGCCGAACCCTGGCCCTGACCACCGGCAGCGCGGCAGGGGAGGCGGTGAACCAGATCAACCAGAAGCTGGTGCTGCGCAAGCTGCCGCCGGTCAAGGTGGAGTGGGTTGATCCCAGCCTTGCGGTGGAGGACGTGCTGGAGATGGTCCAGGCCGGTATCTTTCATCTGACTATCGTCGAGAAGCCGATTGCCGAGCGCTGGTCGAAAATCCTGCCCAAACTGCGTTTCGATCGGCAAGTGGCAATCAGCGAACCGGGCGAAGAGTACTGGTTCGTGCGGCAGGACGCCTCGATGCTGCGGGCGAGCATCGACCGCTTCCTAAAAACCTACAAGACCCCGTCCGATCAGGATGTGGCGTTCCAGCGCATCTACCGGCGCCTTTATCAAGTGCGTTACCCATTGGCGCGGGCTGATCGCCAGCGTCTGGAGAAGCTGCGCCCGGTCCTGCAAAAACACGCTCGCGAGCAGGGCATGGACTGGCTGAACCTGGCGGCGCTGGCCTTCAAGGAATCGTCCCTTGATCCAGGCGCTAAAAGCGGCAGTGGCCCCACTGGCCTGATGCAGATCACTCCGTCGGCGGCCCAGCGGGTGGGGGTCAACAATATCCAGACTCTGGACAACAATGTGCAGGCGGGCGCGCGCTACCTGGCGATGATCCGCCGCAAGTTTTTTGCCAGCCCCAAGCTCAATGAGCGTGAGCGCATGGCCTTCGTCCTGGCGGCCTATAACATGGGGCCGGAGCGGGTACAGGGTATGCGTGCCGAGGCGCGGCGCCGAGGCTTGAACCCCAACCAGTGGTTCTTCCAGGTTGAGCGCATTGCCATGGAGCAGGTAGGAATGGGCGGTGTCAGCTATGTTAATAGCGTTAACAAGTACTACCTGGCGTTCGATCGGGAGCGGGACTCCCTCGAGCCGCCAACGCCGAAGATCGCCTCACGCAAGTAATCGACAAATTAGATATTAATAAGGCGATATTTCGGCTTTTATCATTGCATAAACTGATTAATATAGCGGCCAACCCACCCTACCTTGAAAAGGATTCCCAGCATGAGCCCATTGATCAAAAGCGTTCTGTCCACTCGCGCCGGCTACGGTCTGACGGTTCTGCGGATTTTTGTCGGCATCATCTTCGCCGCCCACGGTTCGCAAAAGCTCTTCGGCTGGTTTGGCGGTGGCGGCCTGGCCGGTACGGCGCAGTGGATGGAAAGCATCGGCCTGGCGCCAGGTACCTTGATGGCGCTGTTGTCGGGCGGTACTGAGTTCTTCGCAGGCTTGGCACTGATCATCGGCCTCCTGGCTCGCCCGGCGGCGCTGGGCCTCACCATCGTGTCGCTGGTGGCGATCTTCTCGGTGCATATCCATAACGGTTTGTTCATGGCCAACAATGGCTACGAGTTCGCCCTGGCGCTGTTGGGCGGTACTGTTGCGGTGCTGTTCGAAGGTGCTGGCAAATTGTCTGCCGACCGCGCTATCGCCAACTGATTAAGCTGCAAGTTCTCCCAAAGGCCCGCCCCGTGCGGGCCTTTTCGTTGATCGGAATTCTTGACACCTCCCCATCGGCTTCTCTAGGATGTTGCCCATGCGCCGATTTAAACAGCTAATTGCGGGGCGCCACAGGTGACTCAATACAGTCCCGACAGAAACCTGATCCAGGTTTCGAAATACCGCTAAAGCGCTGGTTCGGTGTTGCCTCCCACCTGCCTGCAGACTTTTGAGGCAGAGACACGACACGATGAATGCACCTCACCCTCTTTTACGCTTGGCCCCGATCACTGCGGACCTGACTCAGCGCAACCCGAAAATCCTCTTGGGTGGTAAGCACCAGCCGACGTTATTGCGTTACCTGGATGGCTGGCCCCGTCGCACCGGCCGGCCTTCGGCTTTTTTGATCCAGTTTGTCGAGGACGGCGAGTCACTTGCCCGCTTTGCCACTAACAGCTTTGACCTGGCGGTGGTTCAGGCTCCCTGCGCGGCCGATGCTGCCGAGGTTATCCGCCACTTGACTCGTATTGCACGGCAAGGACTGATCACGCGACGTTAATCAGGCCCTTGCCTGATACCACTCGAAAACTGCCAACGATCAGTAAAACGCTGCTGAAGGTGGATGCTGAATACGCCGACGAGACATAAAAATCCCCAGGCCAATCAGACTCAGCATCAGCGGCACTGCAATAATGTTGAGCAGCTTCACGTTTCGTTCCAGGGTGTTGACCTTCCTGTAGGCCTCTACTTTCAGCGCATGAAGCTCCCTGGGCAAACGCAGGCGCTCCTTGTTGAGTGCTTGTAGCAACGAATGGGTGTTGACGGGCTGGGTGCCCCATGACGGCAATGGGTTGTTCAGGGATTGCCATTCCTTTTCCGTTTGCTCCAGGCGTTGTTCCAGGAACGCGGCTTTTTCCTGGTAAGACCGTGCGGCATCCCTGCGTAATTTCCCCAACAACTGCAGTTGCTCTCGACTACCTGTACGAGGACGAATTCCCATCAGCGTGCCGGGGCTGGCCAGTTGATCCAGAGTATTCAAGATAAACGTCGCATTACCTGAGCGAGGCGCTTGGTGCCCATTGCTGTTTTGTGCGGATGCCCATACGCGATCACTGAGTAGGTCGGTGTCGGCAACTACCACTACATGGATATCGGCGGCTTTCTGTAACTGGGCTTTCTGCCCGTCGAAGCCGTCAGGGAACGCAGAATACGCTGGCCCCTGGATACGGGCCGCTATTACGTGGCGTTGACCACGGGCGGCCGCCTCGCGGAGCACTGAATCAAACGCGCCATGCACGGCGAAGCGCTCAATTTCAAACAGAGCGGCTTTCCCGGAGCTCTGGAGCAAAGGGGTGAAGGATGTACGGCTTTTTTTGAGTGGCGTAAGAGCGCCACTGCTCAATACGGTCACATTGTCCAGTTTCCAGGCGCTGACATCGTTCTGCGCCAACGCCTCCCGGGGCAGGGTAAGCGCCGCAGGGTGGCGTACGGGAAGTTGCCCACCAACAAGAACAGCCGGTGTTGCGTAGAGACTGTCGGCCAACACTTTATTCGCAGGCATCTGCACGCCCCATGCCGCCAGCAACCCTTGCAGGCTGGAAGATGAAGCCGGGGTTTCGACGTTCGAGTCCAGGTCGCTGGATGGATCGATAAACATCATCAGCTTGCCTCCTCCCAGCACGAATTGATCAATCGCAAACAGGGTTTGCTCGGGCAGTCGAGAGGGTTGAACCAGCATCAAGGTGTTGACGTGTTCAGGAATATGTCGGGTTTCCTGGCCCAGACTCATGAGCTTGAACTGCCGACGGATTTCTTGCAGCAGTTGCCAGGGCGGTGTGCTTGCCTTGCCACGTTCATCCCGACTGCCATCCATGGGCAGCCCGGAGATCAGTCCAATCACGGGCTGTTGCGGGTTAGCGACTTTATGAATCAGATGGCTGATTTCATACTCCAGAAAGGCCTCCTGTTCAGGATTGAAAAAATCGATTCTTTGCGTGCCATGGTCCGCGCGGGTGCCGATCAAGCCGAAAAACCCTTGTGTACTGTCCAAGCCAAATAACCCGGCCTTGTATTCATCTTCGGAGAAGGGGGCAGGATCAATCAGGTGCAGGTTGATCTTGCCATTCGCTACCTTTTCATACTCCCTGAGCAGTATCGCAACGCGCTGGCCATGGTTTTTCAAGGCTTCACTTTTCTGGGGATGTTTGCTTGAGTTGAAAAAGTAGAGATCCATGGGGCTCTCAAGCGAGGTGAGCAGGGTGTTCGTAGCGTCGGACAGGCTATGGATTTTTTGCTCTGAAAAATCCAGCCGCAGGTTGGGAAGTTTCAGTGCCCACACCAGATTGAAGGCGAGGAAAAGCAAGGGTATGACAACTATTGTCACGCTAAAACTTATGGAGTTGCGCATTAGGTTTTCCTTTCTCAACCTTTTCTAAAATTTAAAGTGACGCTTGTTGCGGTGAGAAAAGCGAAGATCATACTTACGAAATACAACATGTCATGCAAGGGCATAAGGCCATTCTCGATGGCGCTAAGGCGTGCCGGCGGGTTCAGGGAAATCAAACTTTCGATGATCCAGACAGGTGTGTGATGATCCAGGGCGTCCAGCACCGAAGATAAAGCGCTGGCGGTGATCAATAAACCCATGGTGACGGTGAAAATAACAAGCCGGTGACGTGTCAGTACACAAATAAAACAACCCGCCGAAAGGTAACCGCCAGCCAATAACCAGCTGCCCAGGTACTGGAATGCGATAACCAGATTGTCCGCCGTGCCTAGATAGTTGATAGTAATAACTATCGGGAAGGTCAATAACAAGGCCAGTCCAGAAACCAGCCACGCAGCGAAAAACTTGCCTGCAACCAATTCGAAGGCCGTCACCGGCAGTGTATTCATAAAAGCAATGGCGTTTTCATTGCGTTCATCTGACCAAAGGTGTGTGGCGAGAAAGGGAATCAGGAATAGGTACAGCCAAGTGTGAAGCTTAAAGAAAACATGCAAATCCGTCACTCGCTGTTCAAGAAAATTTTCTGAATGGAAGCCGAGTACTGCGTTGCCTGTCAAGAAAGCCGAAATACTGAAATAAGTTGCCGGTGTAGAAAAATAACTGGCGAGTTGACGCTTGAGCATTACGGGTAGAAGTCTCACTTTAACGCCTCCTGGCTTAGTTGGTGAACGACGTCATTCAGACGTCCAGACTCCAGACTCAATGAGTCGATTTTCCAGCGACGATTGGCAATCAGCGCGCTGACATGGGGGTAAATGATTTGGCCCGGCATCGCCAGTACCGTCACGCAGCCAGGTGTGTGCCGGTCCTCTTCGATACCGGCTACGCCAGGCAATACCGCCAGAGCCAGCAGGTCCAGCGGGGTTTCAGCTGCAAGTGTGACTGCCTGGTAGTAGCGGGAGCTGCGCTGCAGTTCGGGCAGGGGGATGTCTGTCAGCAAACGGCCGCCAGCAATGACCAGCGCGCGGGTGCAGATGCTGGACAGCTCTTCGGGGTTGCGAGAGGCAACGATCACGCTCATCTCATTGGTCAACGACTTGATGAGCATCCTGACCTTGTTTTTTTGATAAGCGTCGAGGCCCTCTGTAGGTTCATCTAGTAATAGCAGTTTGGGATCATGCACAATGGCCTGGGCAATGGCCACTTTGCGTTTCAACCCTATGGACAGTGTTTCAATCGGGCATTTAAGTGTTCGCCAAAGCTCCAGTCGGGCGACGGCTCGGTCAACCATCTTGCGTTTTTCCATGCCACTGAATCCGCGAATTTCAGCAATGAAGTTGAGGAATTCTTTCACTGTCATGGTGCTATGGCTGACCGTGGACGCTGGTTGATAGCCAATTATTTTTTTTACCTGGAGAGGATGCGTTCCAATATCCAAGTCCAGTATTTTTATATGGCCGGAACAGGGCTGAATTGAGCCAGCCAATAATTTGATTAGAGTTGTTTTGCCAGCACCATCGTTTCCAAATAGTCCTACACACTCCTGGCCTTTGGCGCAGAATGAAAAGTCACGGATGACGGCCTTTCTGCCAAGGTATTTTGTTAGATTTGTTATCTTGATCATTAAGCTTTTCTACTGAATAAGTTTGGCAAGAATCGCTGCATTGACGAAGCCTCGATTAACCTGGGTGAGGGCAGGTTGTGAGTTGTCGGAAAGTAAAAAATTGAAAAGTCTTGATCAGGTGATGCCAGGCATTTGTTTGTTAAAAAATAGTACGTTCAATAGGCGATCTTGGAAATGCCAAAGAGGTTGAATAAGGTAAGTCCTACATGTGACTCGATCATGCGCTGAAACAATTGCCTTGTTATTGGCGTTTGTATGACTGTCAGTTTTTTATCTGGCACATATAGGAAGTTTTACCGTAACGGAGCCCTATTCCATGATGCTTCTACGTACTCTTGTTCTTGAACACTCTGGTCATGACACCCCGGTTAATGGTGCATTGCTCTGTGGTTTCGCTGTACCGAAGACGTCCTCAAACTATCTTGCCTATAGCCTGGATGAAGAAATGGAGCCCGGAAGTTCTCGGGTGTACATCGCGGCGTTGCGCAAAAAGTCGGAGCGGTATTTTCTTGGAAGCATTGATTCCATGGAGGATCTGCAAGTGGCGATGCACGTCTTCAAGCAAATCCTCACCCTGGCGGCGGCATCTGGCATTAAAACCGGGAACGCGGCAGAGGCTCAGGTGCCTTACCATTTCATTGATCTGAAGGGCAGCAAACTGCCACCTGCCCGGCCAGAGGATCACCACTCGCTGGTGATCAAGAAGGCGCTGGTGATGAAGGTCATCACTCTGGGAACTTCAGTGACCGGTTTGCCTGCTATCGAAAGCACTGAACTGATCGTCCCCTCTATTCGTTTCTCTTCAAAAATGGTGTCTCCTCCAAAGACTCCGAGCCGTCCTGAACCCGCATTGCCGGCGGTAGTGCAGGCTCCCATAATCGTCCCCGCACCGACGCTGCCAGTTGAGGAGGTGCCGCCAACCCCGCAGGCCCCGCCATCGCTGTTTGAAGTAGACAGTACGCTGACCAATCTTGCCCGTGTGGCTCAGGAGTTGACGAAACAGAAACTCGCCGTACTCCAGCAGGAAGAAGCGCTTGAGCAGTTGACCCAGACCTTGAATGCCCGTGAAGAACACCTGGTCCATGGGGCGCAGGCGCAACAGACCGAACAGCGTCGCCTGGACGAATTGGCCCATCATCTGGATAGCCTTGCGGCTCGGTTGCAGACCGATGATGTGGCGACTCACAAAAAAGCGGAACAACTGGCGACCGGATTGGCGCATTTATCAGTCTTGCGGGACAGTCTCAGGGACGTATTTCATCGTCTGGACGAAGCCCTGGAACCCGTGGCTGAGGCTGATCAACCCCTGGATGAGGGCGTGCAGGGGCATCCAGAAACCGTCTGACGGGTGCTTTTCCTGATGGGCGTCGTCATCAGGTCTGGCTACTTTGCCCCGTTCATTTATCATCGCTCCCTATCAACTGGAGTCAGCCAGCCATCGCCGTATGTCTGATGCGGTAGCTGTCTGAACATGTGGGAATTTCCTGGGGATGCGAAGCTTTTGAGTACCAAGCTGATTACCAAAGAAGGTCATGACGCGCTGAAGAAAGAGCTTGATTACCTGTGGCGAGAAAAGCGTCCTGACACTACCCGTAAGGTGACCTGGGCAGCCTCGCTAGGGGACAGAAGCGAGAACGCCGATTACCAGTACAACAAGAAACTGCTGCGCGAGATTGATCGCCGTGTGCGCTACCTGCGCAAGCGCCTGGAAGACATGCGCGTGGTTGAGTACATGCCCGAGCAGGAAGGCAAAGTATTTTTCGGCGCCTGGGTCGATATCGAGAATGAGCAGGGCGAGACCAAGCGCTTTCGCATTGTGGGCTACGACGAAATTTATGAGCGCATGGACTACATCTCCATCGACTCGCCCATGGCCAGGGCGCTGCTGCGCAAGGAGGTGGACGATGAGGCTATCGTGCAGACCCCGGGCGGTGAAGTGTGCTGGTGGATCGCTGGTATCGAGTACGTGAAGTAGGCATTGATGGCCCGCTCTCTGAAAGGAGGGTGGGCCATCGACGTTTTAGCCTTCGCGCAACACCGTCAATGGGCTGGCATTCAACGCCCGGCGTGTACCGAATACTCCGGCACCACCAATCAGCACGGCCCCGATGACCGGCAGCACCAGCAACCAGGGGTGAGGGTGCCAGGCCAGGTCGAAGGCATAGCGGTACAACACCAGGGTCACCAGTTCCGTCCCCAGCGCCGCCAACAGGCCGCTGACCGCGCCCAGCAGGCCGAATTCGATACGCCGGGCCTTGACCAGCAACTTGCGCTCCGCCCCTAGGGCACGCAGCAGCGCGCCTTGGCGGATACGTTCATCCAGCGTGGCTTGCAGGCCGGAGAACAACACCGCCATGCCCGCCGCCAGTACAAACAGCAGCACGTACTCCACCGCCAGCGTGACCTGGGCCAGAATGCTGCGCAACTGCGCGAGCAAGGCTTCGACCTGCAGGATGGTCACTGCCGGGAAAGCCCGGGACAGGTCGACGATCTGCTGGTCATGGCCGGGAGCCAGATAGAAGCTGGTCAGGTAGGTGGCCGGCAGGTCTTTCAAGGTTCCCGGCTGGAAGATCATGAAGAAGTTAGGCTGGAAGTTGTCCCAGTTGATCTCCCGCAGGCTGGTGACGCGGGCCTCACGGTTTTCCCCGCCAACGGTGAAGACCAGGTGGTCATTGAGCTTGAGCTTCAGGCTTTCGGCGACCTTGGTTTCCACCGAGACACCGGGAATATCATCGGTGGGTTGGCTTGACCACCATGAGCCCGCTGTCAGGCTGTTGCCCGGTGGCAAGTCCGCGGCCCAGGTCAGGCTCAGGTCGCGCTGCACCGCGCGATCGCCACTGGAGTCCTTGCTGACAATTTGCTGCACCGGTTCGCCATTGATGCTGATCAGTCGTCCCGGCACCACCGGGTACAATGGCGCCGACTGCGCCTGCAATTCCAGTAGGCGAGCGCCGAAGGCTTCCTTGTCGGCAGGCAGGATGTTCAGGGCAAAGTAGTTGGGTGCGTCCTTGGGCAACTGGTTCTGCCAGGTGTCCAGTAACTCCCCGCGCAGCAGCGCGATCAAACCCATGGACAGCAGGATCAGGCCGAACGCCAGGGATTGTCCCGCTGCCGCCAGTGGGTGGCGCAACAACTGGCCCAGTCCCAGGCGCCAGGGCAGGGACGCGCGGGCCAGCAACCGTCGCAGGCTTTGCAACAGCAGCAGGAGCAGGCCACCCAGAACCAGTGCCGCAATGACGCCGCCGCCAAGCAGGGCGAAGGTCAGTACCAGATCCAGGCTCAAGCGCCACATGATCAGGCCCAGGGCGAACAGCGCGGCGCCATAGACCATCCAGGTACTGGACGGGATAGGCAGCAAATCGCGGCGCAACACTCGCAGCGGCGGCACGCGACCCAGCGCGGCCAGGGGCGGTAGGGCGAAACCGGCGAGGGCTACCAGCCCGGTGCCGATCCCGGCAATGGCTGGCAACAGCCCGCCCGGCGGAACGTCTGCCGGCAGCAGGTCGTGCAACAGATAAAACAATCCCAATTGCGCCAGCCAGCCGAGCAGGGCACCGCTAAGGCTGGCCAGCAACCCCAGTACGGTTAATTGTAGGCTGAATAGCAGCATCGTTTCCCGCCGCGACAAGCCGAGGCAGCGCAGCAGGGCGCTGGCATCAAAGCGTCGACTGGCAAAGCGATTTGCTGAAAGTGCCACCGCTACGCCGGACAGCAACACTGCCACCAGGCTGGCCATGTTCAGGTAGCGTTCGGCCTTGCCCAGGGCGCCGCCGATTTGTTGGTTGCCGTCCCGTGCGTCCTGCAGGCGCTGGTTGGCAGCGAGACCTGGGCTGATCAGGTCGCGGTAGGTTTGCAGGGCAGTGCTGGCTTGCGGCGCACGCCATAGCTCACGGTAGCTGACGCGGCTGCCGGGCTGTACCACACCGGTGGCTTCAAGGTCGGCCAGGTTGATCATCACCCGCGGTGTGAGGCTGTACAGATTGCCGGCGCGATCTGGTTCGTAGGTCAGCACGCGGGCCATGCGCAGGGTCTTCATGCCGACGTCGATGCTGTCGCCAATCTTCATGTCCAGCGCCGTCAGCAGGCGCGCCTCGACCCAGGCTTCTCCGGGCTTAGGCCCGCCGCCGGGTATTTGCTCGGCGAAGGGTTCGGCGGCGCTTTTAAGCTCTCCGCGTAGCGGGTATTGCTCGTTGACCGCCTTGATACTCGACAGCTGGATGCTGTTGTCGGTGGCGATGACGCTGGAAAACTCCACGACCCTGGCATGTGCCAGACCCAACTCGGTTCCGCTTCTGATCTGCTCGGGGCGGGCAGGGGAGCTGCCTTCGAGTACCAGGTCGGCGCCAAGGAATTCAGTGGCGCGTAACAGCATCGCACCGTTGAGACGTGCACCGAAGTAACCGATGGCGGTGCTGGCGGCTACGGCCACCAGCAGGGCAAAGAACAACACACGCAATTCGCCGGCACGGGCATCGCGCAGCAATTGGCGTAGGGCAAGGCTGATCAGGCGCAACAGCGGCAAACGTGCCATCAAGGCTCCAGGGGGGCGACCATCAGGCCGGCTTCAAGGCGGATCAGGCGTCGGCAGCGATGGGCCAGGCGCTCGTCGTGGGTCACCAGCACCAGGGTTGTGCCGTTCTCTTTATTGAGTTCGAACAGCAGGTCGCTGATGCGCTCGCCGGTGTGGCTGTCGAGGTTGCCGGTGGGTTCGTCGGCAAACAGCACGTCTGGTTCGGCGGCGAAAGCCCGGGCAATGGCGACCCGCTGTTGCTCTCCACCGGAGAGCTGGCGCGGGGAGTGGGTTAGGCGCTGGCCCAGGCCGACGCGCTCCAGCAGGTATCTGGCGCGTTCGCGGGCATCTTTGCGGCCGTCCAGTTCCAGAGGCAGCATGACGTTTTCCAGGGCGTTGAGGCTGTCCAGCAATTGGAACGACTGGAACACAAAGCCAACGTGTTCGGCCCTGATGCGTGCGCGCTGGTCTTCGTCCAGGGTGCTCAGGGCAAGCCCGGCAAGCGTGACTTCGCCACTGCTGGGCAGGTCGAGGCCGGCCAGCAGGCCCAGGAGAGTGGATTTGCCGGAACCGGAGCTGCCGACGATAGCCAGGCTATCGCCCTTGTTCAGTTCCAGGCTCAGTTCGTGCAGGATGGTCAGTTCACCTTCCGCGCTGGGAACCACTTTGCTAAGGTTCCGCGCAGTGAGAATGCTTGCGCCCATGGAGAGTCCGATGCGAATGTGGTTTTTGAGTGCTGGCCTGGCCTTGATGTGCATGGCCCAGAACGCAGCGGCGGGTACAGTCCTGATCGTTGGCGATAGTATCAGTGCCGGTTTCGGCCTGGATACCAGCAAAGGGTGGGTCGCGTTGCTGGAGCAGCGGCTCAAGAGCGAAGGTTTCGACGACAAGGTGGTCAACGCGTCCATCAGTGGCGATACCAGTGCCGGAGGCCTGGCGCGGCTGCCGGCGGCGCTTGCAGAGCATAAGCCGGACCTGGTGATCCTTGAGCTGGGAGGCAACGATGGCCTGCGTGGTCAGCTGCCAACGCAATTGCAACAAAATCTTGCTTCGATGATCGACCAGTCCAGGGACAGTGGTGCCAAGGTGCTGCTGTTGGGCATGCAGTTGCCGCCCAATTATGGAAAGCGTTATACCGAGTCTTTCGCCGAGGTTTACGGCAAGTTGGCTGAAGAGAAAAAGGTCCCACTGGTGCCGTTTTTCCTCGAGGGAATCGGTGGTCATCCCGACCTGATGCAAGCCGACGGACTGCACCCGGCGGTCAGTGCCCAGGGCAAGTTGCTGGAAAATGTCTGGCCGACGCTAAAACCGCTGCTATGACGCTTTTCTAGCGGCGGTCTTTCGGCTAAGGTGGCGCCCCCCGATTTGGTGCCCCCGATGTCGTCGCGTCCTGCCTGGTCCCTGTTTGCCTACCAACTGATCGAGCCTGACGAACAGCTGGACCTGTTCGCCTGCCAGGAAGCCAGGGTGCACTTGGTGCCGCGTCAGTTGGAGTTGGGCGGCTCGATCGACCGCACTCTCTGCGGTACGTTGCTGCCTGCCCAGCCGCGCTGGTCGGCAGTGGATCGCACGATTTTTCAGGATCAACGCCTGTGCCCCTTGTGCCGGGCGATTCTAGAATCACAAAAACGTGGTACGCCGCCGATCTGGCCCGAGCTGCGCTTCGAGCTTTGACTGTGGGTGCCCGCCAGGCTCCCGTGTACAATCAATTTTTTATTACCCGTCGATCTGCGAAGGATTTTCCGGATGTTGTCGCACCTCCCTGCCGTCACTCGCTGCCTGTCTCTCGCTGCACTCTGTGCCGCCGGTCCTGTTGCAGCCTTGCAGTTGCCCTTGCCACTACCGGGTGAAGACATCGTCGGTCAGGTCCAGGTGATCAAGGCCAAGTACGAAGACACCTTTGCCGACTTGGGCACCACCTATGACCTGGGTTATTCAGAGATGGTCGCGGCCAACCCCGGTGTTGATGCCTGGTTGCCGGGGGCGGGAACCGAGATCGTTCTGCCGACCCGTTTCATTCTGCCGCCGGGGCCCCGTGAAGGGATTGTGATCAACCTGGCCGAGTACCGGTTGTACTACTACCCCAAGGGCCAGAGCGTCGTTTACACCTTTCCCCTGGGGATTGGTCGCGAAGGTTGGGGTTCGCCGATCGCTCACACCAGCATCATCGCCAAGACCCCGAACCCGACCTGGACGCCGCCGGCTTCGATCAAGGCTGAGCACGCTGCCAACGGTGATCCGCTGCCCAACGTGGTGCCAGCAGGCCCGAACAACCCTCTGGGGCCGTTCAAGTTCACCCTGGGCACGCCGGGCTACTTGATCCACGGCTCCAACGCGAAGTTCGGCATCGGTACCCGTACCAGCCACGGTTGCTTTCGCATGTTCAACAAAAATGTGCTGGAAATGGCGGGCATGGTGCCAGTGGGCACATCCGTGCGAATTATCAACGACGCCTACAAGTTCGGCATGAGCGGTGGCAAGGTTTACCTGGAAGCTCATACGCCACTGAACGACGACGGCACGCCGTCGGTGGTGGACAAGCACACAGCGGTGATCAATGCCTTGCTCAAGCGTGAAGACCTGTCGAAGAACCTGCGGGTCAATTGGGATGAGGTGCGTGATGTGGTCGCGGCCGAAGACGGCTTGCCGGTAGAAATCGGGGTGCCGGGTGATGCGCCGATGGTTTCGAGCGCGCCGATCGATCTGCAGCAGTAGCTGAGGTAGCCAGGACCCGTTACGGCGTTGCGCTGTAGCGGGTTTTTTATTGCCCAGGATACGGAGCCGGATTTTGGGCAATAAAAAGCCGATCCAAAAATGGATCGGCTTGATAATAACCCCGAGGGATTATTACTTGCGGCTTGCTTTCTCAAGCATGCGCAGAGCGCGTTCGTTAGCTTCATCAGCAGTCTGTTGTGCTTTTTGAGCAGCAGCCAGAGCTTCATCAGCTTTACGATAGGCTTCGTCTGCACGAGCCTGGGAGCGAGCTGCTGCGTCTTCAGTTGCAGTCAGACGAGCTTCGGTTTCTTTGGAGACGCTGCTGCAACCGGTAGCCATAACTGCGACCAGAGCCAGAGCAGAGAATTTCAGAACGTTGTTCATCGTGTTCCCCTTCAAGGACTTTCTATTAAATGGCTACTTTCTCAGAGTGAGCTAATAGCCGGCGTACATACTACCCATTACTTGTAGTAAGTAAACTGACGTAGCGCAAGAAGCAAAAAAATTCTTGTGCCGAATCTGTTTTGGCTAATCTTTAGCGAGTTTGTATAAAAATTATCCAGTTTTCGCGGTTCTGCGTAAAATTGGATCCAGGCGCAAAGCACCGGCTGGCAAGTGTTGAACGGTGTAAAGAGAAGTCAAATTATATATCGGTGTTGACACTGTTTTTCAGATTGAATTTTCGCAGACAGGTATCTTTTGTGCATGTTGAGGTGACTTTAAGAGAGGCTGTTCGTCTCATGCTTCAATTGCCGGCAATGTTCAGGCCATCGACCCAAGGATGCTCGATCGGCCCTTTCTATGTCTGCCAGCGACGGGGGATGACGAGTGCGCCTTGAGCAATTTCGGGATTGGTGCCTACTATTCCTACGTGCTGGTTATGAGCGCTGTAGGGCTTTTCTCGTTGTCGAAACCTGGCACGGGGTGGCGTAGATGTTCCTTCGCCGGAAAAACATCGGTAAGGTAAGGGTCAGAAACCAAGACCCGCGAGGAGTAGTGATGAGCGAGGCGTTGTCCATCCACCATGACCAGACTGGTCATCAGTTCGAGACCAGTGTGGACGGTCATCGTGCTTACCTGACCTATATGGATCTCGGGAAGCAGACCCTGGATATCTATCGGACGTTCGTGCCCAACGCCCTGCGGGGGCGCGGCATTGCCGCTGCGCTCACCGAACAGGCGCTGCAGTATGCCGAGAGCATGGGTTACACGGTGATCCCATCCTGCTCTTATGTTGAACGCTACATGGAGCGCCACCAGCGCCATGCCGCGAAGCTCTGAGCAGTAGAGGCCCATAAAAAAACGCCGGGCTAAGCCCGGCGTTTTTGTGTGCGCAGTGTGGGTTCAGGTGCGTTTGCGCTTGGGCAATACGTCCTTGAGCTTGGCGTGCATGCTGCGCAGGGTGGTCTCCGTGGCAGCCCAGTCGATGCAGGCATCGGTGACCGACACGCCGTATTGCAGGTCGGCCAAATCCTTGGGAATCGCCTGGCAGCCCCAGTTCAGGTGACTCTCGACCATCAGGCCGATAATCGACTGGTTGCCTTCGAGGATCTGGTTGGCGACGTTCTCCATCACCAGCGGTTGCAGGGCCGGGTCCTTGTTGGAGTTGGCGTGGCTGCAGTCGACCATGATGTTCGGCTTGATCTTCGCCTTGTTGAGCGCCTGTTCGCACAGGGCCACGCTGACCGAATCATAGTTGGGCTTACCGTTGCCGCCGCGCAGCACCACGTGACCGTAGGCATTGCCTTTGGTGGTGACGATGGAAACGCCACCTTCCTGGTTGATCCCCAGGAAACGGTGCGGACTGGAAACCGACTGCAGGGCGTTGATCGCCACGGTCAGGCCGCCATCAGTGCCGTTCTTGAAGCCCACGGCCGAAGACAAGCCGGAGGCCATTTCCCGGTGGGTCTGGGATTCGGTGGTGCGCGCACCAATCGCCGACCAACTGATCAGGTCTTGCAGGTACTGCGGGGAAATCGGGTCCAGGGCTTCGGTCGCGGTCGGCAGCCCCATTTCGGCCAGTTCCAGCAGCAACTTGCGGCCGATGTGCAGGCCGTCCTGGATCTTGAACGAGTCGTCCAGGTACGGGTCGTTGATCAAGCCTTTCCAGCCCACGGTGGTACGCGGCTTCTCGAAATAGACGCGCATTACCAGATACAAGGTGTCGGACACTTCTGCAGCCAGCACTTTCAGACGCTCTGCGTACTCGTGAGCAGCCTTGAGATCGTGGATCGAGCAGGGCCCGATCACCACGAACAGGCGGTGGTCAGTGCCGTCAAGAATGTCACGAATGACTTCGCGACCCTTGGTGACGGTGTGCAGGGCAGCATCGCTCAAAGGGATTTCGCGCTTGAGCTGATCAGGTGTGATCAGGGTCTCGTTGGATTCGACGTTTAGGTCGTTGATCGGTAAATCAGCCATCGTGTTACTCGTCAGGGTCACGGGTGCCGGCCGCCAGCGATCCCCGTGCGGCGGAGCACAGCATGATTTAGATGCAGCGGGGAGCCGAACCTTAGCGCGTAACAAGCCTGCTCGACAATGGGCAATTGCGCGCGCTGTCGCTCGGCCTGATAGTCTGCTGTCCAGTTTATGGCAGTGGTAGAGATAGAGTGAAAGCACTTGAATTGACCGATCTGGATATCGACCAGCAGTTGTTGGGGCTACCGGGCACGTCATTGCTGGTGTTTACCAGCGTCGGTTGTTCCAGCTGCCGTTGGGCGCGTCAGCAGTTGCCAGGCTGGGCCTTGCCGGTAGACAGAGTGTGCTGGATTGATGCCGGCCATAATGGTGGGGCCGTCGAGCGTTACCAGATCTTTCATTTGCCGGCACTGTTTGTAGTGTGCGACGGTCAATTCCACGGAGCCTTACAGGCGCGCCTGACCGCCAGCGACCTCACTCATGGCGTGGAGCAGGCGCTCACGCGAAAACCAGAGGAGTTGCCATGATGAGTGCTGCAGACCAGGCGCCGCGAATCGGCATTATCGGCACCGGCGCCATCGGTGGCTTTTACGGCTTGATGCTGGCGCGCGCCGGATTCGATGTGCACTTTCTGTTGCGCAGCGAGTTCCCGGCGGTGAGTGAGCGAGGCCTGAAACTTAATAGTGCGGTCCACGGGGCGTTGAGCCTCAACCCGGTCCAGGCTTACGCCCGTGCGGCCGATATGCCGCCTTGCGACTGGCTGTTGGTGGGGACCAAAACCACCGGTAATGCCGAATTGGCACCGACCATCGCCCAAGTGGCTGCGCCGGGGGCCAAGGTGGTGTTGCTGCAAAATGGTCTGGACGTCGAGGACAGCTTGCGCGAACACCTGCCGGATTCGCTGCATCTGTTGGGTGGTCTTTGTTACATCTGCGTGCATCGCTCAGCACCTGGCATCGTCGAGCATCAGGCGATGGGCCGGGTCAATCTTGGCTATCACAGTGGTAGTGCCGCGAACGATGAGGCCCGCCGGCAAGCGATTGTCGAAGAAGGCGCCGCGTTGTTTCACCGGGCGGGTATTGAATCCCAGGCCATGGCCAATCTGCATCAGGCGCGCTGGCATAAACTGGTGTGGAATGTGCCGTATAACGGCCTTTCGGTATTGCTCGGTGCGGGGACTACGGAGTTGATGGCTGATGAGGCGAGCCGTGCAATGATCCAGGCATTGATGGCTGAAGTAGTGCAGGGCGCACGGGCGTGCGGCCATGAGATTGCACCGAGCTATGCCGAGCAGATGTTCCAGATGACCGAGAGCCTGGCCGATTACTGGCCGAGCATGTATCACGATCACCTGCACAAGCGCCCGCTGGAACTGGCGGCCATCTACGCCCGGCCATTGGCCGCCGCCAGGGCTGCAGGTTGTGAGTTGCCGCGGATGCAGGCGCTGTATCAGGCCTTGAGTTTTATCGATCGACGCAACGGCTGACCGGGGGAAAAGAACATGGCAAAGGGTATGGGCGAAAAACTGGTATTGGCGATCTCTTCGCGGGCGTTATTTGACCTGAGCGAAAGCCACAAGGTCTACCTGGCGCAAGGCGTCGAGGCCTATCGCAAGTACCAGATCGACCATGAGGAGGAAATCCTTGAGCCGGGTGATGCCTACCCGCTGGTCAAGAAACTGCTGAGCCTCAACGCCAGCCTTGGACGGGCGCGGGTCGAAGTGGTGCTGGTATCACGCAACAGTGCCGATACCGGTTTGCGGGTGTTCAATTCGATCCAGCATTACGGGCTGGATATTTCCCGCGCTGCGTTTGTAGGAGGGCGTAGTCCTTATCCTTATTTGGCAGCGTTTGGTTGCCATTTGTTTCTCTCCACCCACGCTGAAGACGTACGCAGCGCCCTGGATGCCGGGTTTGCTGCGGCGACGATTCTTTCTGGCGGCGCCCGTCGGGCATCCAGCGCTGAATTGCGAATTGCCTTCGACGGCGATGCCGTACTGTTTTCCGACGAGTCGGAACGTATCTACCAGTCAGGTGGCCTGGAAGCGTTCCAGGCCAGCGAACGGGAGTCGGCACGCGAGCCGCTGCGTGGCGGTCCCTTCAAGGGTTTCCTGGCGGCGCTCAATTTGTTGCAACGTGAGTTTCCTGACGAGGCCTGCCCGATCCGTACGGCGCTGGTGACCGCCCGCTCGGCACCTTCCCACGAGCGGGTGATCCGTACCTTGCGCGAGTGGGACATCCGCCTGGACGAGTCGCTGTTTCTCGGTGGCCTGGAAAAATCGGCCTTTCTTGAAGCCTTCGCCGCCGATGTGTTTTTCGACGATCAGGCCGGCCATTGCGAGAAAGCCCGGGAAGTGGTGGCCACCGGACATGTACCCCATGGCATCAGCAACGAGCTGAAAATCCAGGTTGAGTGAGCAAGCCTCCTAACTCGCAAAGGCGCTGCTAAGCTCAATCAATATTCGCCATCCTGGCACTCCAGGAGGTTCTATGATTCGCTCGATGTTGTATGCCACTGACCTTGGCCTGTATGCGCCCTATGTGATGCAACATGCGCTGGCGCTGGCGCGAACGTTCAAGGCCGAGCTGTACGTGATTCATGTGGTTGAGCCCCTTGGGCTGTTCGCCGAATCCGTCTTGCAAAGCTACCTTGATGAGAAAGCCCTGAGTGAATGGCAGAGCCAGGGGCTGAGCACCGTGATGGCCAATATCGAGCAACGGGTGCTGGACAGTTTTCGCGAGGAGGTTGGGGAGGGCGAGCAGGACCTCAAGTTGATCCAGTCTGTGCGGGTAATCCAAGGTGACCCCTCGCAGGTGATTCTCGACCAGGCGCAGAAACTCTCCGTGGATTTGTTGATCGTAGGTAGTCATAGCCACGGCGCCGGGGTGGCGACGCCGCTGGGACGAACCGCTGCACGGGTGTTGCAGCTGTCCCAGGTGCCGGTGTATTTGGTGCCGTTGTTGCAACGTCGACGCAGTGATGACATGTGATTGGTAGAAAACGATAAAAAGTTCTAGATTTATCCGTCTAACCTTTAATATAGTTATATACCGTCGCTGATACCCGTGGCGTCTATCTGCTTTGAGGGATACATATGAAGCTTCAGCAACTGCGCTACATCTGGGAAGTGGCGCACCACGACCTCAACGTTTCCGCCACGGCTCAAAGCCTCTACACCTCGCAACCGGGTATCAGCAAGCAGATCCGCCTGCTCGAAGACGAGCTGGGCGTCGAAGTCTTCGCGCGCAGCGGTAAACACCTGACCCGCGTCACCCCGGCCGGTGAGCGCATCATCAACACTGCTGGCGAAATCCTGCGCAAGGTTGAAAGCATCAAGCAGATCGCCCAGGAATTCTCCAACGAGAAAAAAGGCACCCTGTCGATTGCCACCACGCACACCCAGGCACGTTATGCGCTGCCACCGGTGATCAGCAGTTTTATCAAGCAGTACCCGGACGTGGCCCTGCATATGCACCAGGGCTCGCCGATGCAGATCGCCGAGATGGCCGCCGACGGTACCGTCGATTTCGCTATTGCTACCGAAGCCCTGGAGCTGTTCGGTGACCTGGTGATGATGCCGTGCTACCGCTGGAACCGCTGCGTCGTGGTTCCGCAAGGTCACCCATTGGCCAAGCTGCCGAAGCTGACCCTAGAAGCCCTGGCTGAATACCCGATCGTTACCTATGTGTTCGGTTTTACCGGTCGCTCCAAGCTCGACGAAGCCTTCAGCCATCGCGGCCTGACGCCGAAAGTGGTGTTCACTGCCGCCGACGCCGACGTGATCAAAACCTACGTGCGCTTGGGCCTGGGTGTCGGCATCGTCGCCAAGATGGCGGTCGATACCAAGCTCGACAGCGACCTGGTGGTGTTGGATGCCAGCGATTTGTTCGAATCCAGCGTGACCAAGATCGGCTTCCGTCGTGGTACTTTCCTGCGGGGCTTCATGTGCGATTTCATTGAGAAGTTTGCTCCGCACCTGACCCGTGAAGTCATGGCCAAGGCTATCCAGTGCCATAACAAGCAGGAACTGGAAGACTTGTTCGACGGCGTTGAACTACCGGTTCACTGATTGGCTCACTTGACCTCGGTAACAGCAAACTGTTGCCGAGCGCCCGCCACCAGAATCTCCACCTCGTCCCCCTCGAACTTGCCCAGCAGGCTTTTGCCCAGGGGTGAGCGTGGGGTGATGACGGTCACCAGTTGCCCCACCACATAAACCTTCAAGCCCGCCGCATCCGGCCCAAGAAACAGCCATTGCTGGCGACCGTTGTCGTCCTCCAGGCCGAGTAGCGCGCCCACTTCAATCCCCCGTTGATCATCGTAGGGGCGCAGGTTCAGGTTCTGGCACAAGGTCAGCGCCTGCTTGATTTCCTCGACACGCTTGGCTTGCCCGGCCGCCAGATAAGAAGCTTCCAGCCCCAGAGTGTCGTATTTGTTTTCTGCGATATTTTCTTCGTGGGTCGCAGTTTCGTAGGCGGTTTGCGCGGCGCGTTGGGCGACGTCAAGGTCGACGATGAGTTTTTCCAGGATCAACTGGTGGACGGCGTATTTATTCATGGGTCTGCTTGATCATCAGTCGCAAAATTGCAGGACATTGGCTCGGCTTTTGTCGCTGGGGGCGTTCTGGTCCTGTTGCAGCCAGAACTGGCATTTGGGGTTGGACAGGTTATGCGGGTTGTTGCGCGCCTGGTCCAGGACCTGCTGTTGTTCCTGCTTGCGCAGGTTGTCCTGATACTGCTCGAACATTCGGTTAGGTGGTTCTGGTGCAACCACCACCGGCTTGCCTAACTGCTGCACAGCCTGGGCGACGGGCGCCAGGGTTTGTTCGAACAGATAATGCGAGGCCAGCCAAGTGGTCAATGCAATGGCGATAAATCCTAGCCACAGGCCCAGGGCAATAGCGACACTGAGTTTGAACGGCGATAACGGGCGATCTGACATGGCGGCCTCCTGGCAGGCGTTTGCGGCAAGCTGCGGATTGTCGCACAGCCCTCTTGCAGAATAATCGCTATCAACCCTTCTGCATTGCAGCATTTATGCGGACAATCGAGCCTTTGAGCGTTGGAGCCCGGAATGAAAGCCCGCTGGGATATTTTTTGCAGTGTCGTCGACAACTACGGCGACATCGGCGTGACTTGGCGCCTGGCCCGGCAATTGGTGGCGGAGCATGCTTGCGTAGTGCGTTTGTGGGTGGACGACCTGCGGGCATTCGAGCGCATGTGTCCTCAGATTGATGTGCAGTTGGATCAGCAATGGCGCGAAGGTGTCGAGGTGCGCCATTGGCCAGCAGACTGGCAAGCGACCGATGCGGCAGACGTGGTCATCGCCGCCTTCGCCTGTCAGTTGCCGGCTGACTATATGGAGGCCATGGCCGAGCGCGAGAACATACCGCTGTGGATGAACCTGGACTACTTGAGCGCCGAGGACTGGGTGGTCGGTTGTCACGGCCTGCCGTCAGTGAAGTTCAAAGGCGTGCAAAAGTACTTCTTCTTCCCGGGGTTTCGTCCGCAGACAGGCGGTTTGCTGCGTGAGGCCGGATTGCTGGAGCAGCGTCGGGCATTTCAAAATGACCCACAGGCCCGGCAACAGTTTCTGCAGGCGCTCGGGGTTTTTCCGGTGCCGGGTGCGCGGCTGATGTCGCTGTTTGCCTATGAAAATGCCGGGCTGGCCAGTTGGCTGGACGTATTGGCGGCCGATGGGCGAGCGACCCATCTGTTGGTGCCGCAAGGGCGAATTCTCGGCGATGTGCAGCGCTGGTTGGGCGTGGATAGCTTGGCGGTGGGGGCGGTGCACCAGCGCGGCGCTCTGACGGTTCAGGTGCTGCCATTCGTGCCACAGGATCAATACGATCAACTGCTGTGGTGCTGTGACTTCAATGCCGTACGCGGCGAAGACTCCTTCGTGCGGGCGCAATGGGCCGGGCGTCCTTTGCTGTGGCATATCTACCGCCAGGATGAAGACATCCATCTGGACAAGCTCGATGCTTTCCTGACGCTGTACACCGAGGGCTTGTCGCCGGCCGCGAAAGTCGCGCTGGTTGACCTTTGGCAGGCGTGGAACGCTGATGGCGATATGACCAAAAGCTGGAAAATGCTGCTTGAACACTGGCCGGAAGTGACCGCTCATGCCGAAAAGTGGTGTCTGGAACAAGGCTTGCAGGCAGATCTTGCGACGGCACTGGTACAGTTTTATGTAATGAGCTTAGGCAGTGAGGAACCCCAATGATTGCTCGGAGGAACCCTCAATGTGTACCAAGAGTGGCACAACACTGTTACAAACCGTCCTTGCCCATCCTTATCTGTACAGGAGAGAGGGTGTCTACTACCTGCGTATGCGTCCCGTAGGGTCCATAAAGAAGTTCTTCACGGTATCCTTACGAAACCATGAGAAACCACAGGCCACAGACAGCAGGCGAGTGGGCTAACCAACAGGCAATCCCTGTGGCACTTGGTGATTCCTTCGGGCCCGGTCTGACTTTCCACTCCTTGCGTCATTCACTGGCGTCATTGATTCAGGCTAAAGGGGTCGCCACGGCCTACGCACAAGCTGTCATGGGGCATGCATCGGGTACGATTACTTTTGATGTCTACGGTTCAGGAGTGCCGGTGGAGACCATTGCGCAGATGCTTGAAGGACTCCTGAAACCTTAGATAACCTGCCGGATATCTTGCAGGCAACCATTTCGTAGCGTTGCCTGCTATCGCTTTGTTTCAGACGATTGAATCAATATCAAGCGTGTGTGGAGCGCCGATTGGGCGACCTAATATTGACGCGAATAACTCTTGGTCGCTTTCGACTGCGGGCGGCGCCATGGCCAATTGTTCGGCTACCCTGTTTTCTGGGTGCGCCTCCCAGCGAAGCAAGTTGTCTGCCAGTACTTCAGGTTGCTGTGAAAACGAGCCGTAGACCTTCGCCCCGTCAACCTTATCCTTATGCACGGTCGCTAATCGGTCGCGGGTCTCTCGCACTTTATCGACCTCTCGGTTGAATGCATCAACTGCTGGTTCGTGAGTTTCACGATATTTGAAACTACGACCCCGCAAGTCATTGCGTTTACTGCGCAACTGGTCGGTAATTCGTGTCAGAGCACCATCTACGAAATCGAATTCACGGTTGGTGACCAGCGAGCTCTTGAGCTTCAGCGATTCCTGCGCGCGCTTGAGAGCGGCCCAGCAACTGGGAATATAGCCCCCCACCATTGAATGATTGCCGCCATGAATAGCTTGAGAAATCAGCCCAGGCCGGTTGGGGAGGCCATTAATTTGCTGGACGGCCAACGTGCAGGCAGCGTGTTGGGTAATGGTGTCGCAACCGGGCTCCCAGAGGATCGAAGATTTCTCTTTGCCTCCAAGCTCCACCGGAAAGAAGTGACGCAACTTGCCGTGGTGCTCATAGGGTTCACCGCTCAGGTTGGTAATGCCCGCAGAAAACACTGCAAGCCCCGCAGGGGCGTTTACGAAGGTTAAGGCAGCCCCTGTCGCATAGACCGAGGTCTTGGTGTTCATCCATGTTCCAGGCACGCTCGGCACTGGGTCGTTATGGTTGACCATGCGGTAATGCACTAAGTCAGTAGCCCCTTTTACAAAGGTAGCGTCAGCAGCTCTTGGGGTACCGTAGGTGTACAGCACGATGTCAGCACGATACTTTTTCTGGCGGCGCAACATTTCCGAGAGCAGCAAGGTGATTGCCCCGCCCAAGCTATGGCCGCAAATAATCAGTTTCTGTCCGGTGAAAAACTTGTCGAGATAATTGGCCGTGAGGTCATAGACCTTCAGTGCCGCCTCATAGAACCCTCGGTGAACCTTGCCCACGCCTTCAACAAAGGGGACTTGGAGAGCATCGGCATCTCTCAGACCATCAGCAAATTTTTCGTTGGTGCCGCGTACGGAAATCAGGACCAACTCATCGTTATGAGTGATAAACGCTTGGGTGTCGGTGTTATCAATTTGATTTCGATCATCAAGAAAATGAATGCTTTCTGGGGTTTCTTGGTCCGTGCCTAATGCAGGATCATTCGATGGGTAGAGCTCTGGATCAAACGGCACTACTTCCAGACGCTTGGAGTACGGTACATCTTCGTATAGCGGGTAGTACGCCTTGGATTGGGCAGGGTCGGCTTTCCATATTTCATCGAACTTCCCCAGAGCATCACCAAACCAGTTACCCACGCTTGGTTTTTGCGGGAAACTTACTTTTTTGTCTCTGATTGGCCTCTTATCTGGTGCCTGACCAAATGGGTTGTAGCTCAAGGTGGCCATAATGGCGAGCTGATACAGATTCAGCGAACAGAAGGCTGAGTCGGTGGAGAGCATCGGGCGCAAGGCCCGTAAAGGACGAACTTCCAGAACGTTGTGTTTGTTGGAAAGGAGACAGACACCGCGCTTGCCATGCTCGCGCATCAGCTTGGCCCATCCTTGATTGGGCGGATAGTGGCTCTCGACTTCAGGCGGTAAATGCGCAACATGTTCAACCAAGTGACGTACTTCGACTTGGCAGAAGAAGTCTGCACAGGCTTGCGCGGGGTTGCTTTGAGTCCGTGAGCCGTCTTTATGAAAGTAACGAGTTTGCTCGGCGCGGACTTGAAGTTCGGTTATTGGGAGTGGGTAGTTAGGTCTTTGCATCCGGCGAACATAGGTCAGCTCTTGTCCTTGATATTGCTCTTCGAGCATCAAGGCTATTGGACCCGCAAAGTGGTTTTCTACCTTGCCTGTGCCCGTGGTGTCGAGCTTGCCGGTGTATGCGTGACCCTCCGTATCGATAACTTTATAAGACAGCCCAGCATAAGATCGCCCCTCGCCAAACTCATCCACTAACTGAAAGCTGGTCCATTTACCTTGAGCAGGGCAGGTAAACATACGGCTGTTTAGCGGGCGCTTCAGCTCTTCATCCAAAGTGCTCATTGAGTGATTTCCTTATTCGGTACAGCCTGGGTAAATGGTACAGTCGCGGCCATCTGGCATTTTGAAACTGCTGAAGTCTTTATGGTTTCCGAAGCAATAAGCGTCTTGATCTTCAAAGCCTTTGCCCATACAGCGCTTCCAGCCATTCGGAACCTTGACCCATGTGTCTCCCCAGCCGGGCCTTTCCTCATCAGCCAGCTTGATCTTCAGCTTCACGGTTTTACCCGGCAGTTGATCCAAGGTGTAAGCTGCAATGGGGCGTCTCTTCGTCACCATGCCTTGATCGTCAAATTTTTTGCAATCGAGAAGCTTAGTAATGTAACGGTCAGGTCCGATAGTACGAAACAACCATTGGCACTGACCATTTATGGCGCCTTCTCCAGCAGCATCAAACTCGCCCTTGTATTGCTCTTTCAGTTTTTCATCCAGCTGCTCTCTAACAATCATCATTGCTGAATCTGTGCCGAAATCTCCACGGTCTTTCCCGTAAGCTCCGTAGATGCCCAAGTCTATGCGATAGAGTGCCAGTCGGCAGCCATCAATAACGCGATATAACGGTATTTCATAGTCGAGCCTGTATCTTTCTTTGTTATCTAAGCGCCACCTTTGGTTGTAGCCAACATCAGTTTTTTTAACCGAGCAAGTTTCTTTCGGGGCGGGAGCGTATTTGGCTACCGCTTCATAAGTGAAGTTTGAAGGCAGGTCAGCCGTAAAGTTAAAACTCTCCTGTTTCCCCGCAGCACACCCTGCTGTAAGGACCATGCAGCTGCCCAAGAGCAGAGTCTTAAGTTTTGTGCCATAGCGGCGCTTCAGCTCTTCATCCAAAGTGCTCATTGAGTGATTTCCTTATTCGGTACAGCCTGGGTAAATGGTACAGTCGCGGCCATCTGGCATTTTGAAACTGCTGAAGTCTTTATAATTTCCATTACAGTAACCGCGTTGATCTTCGGGGCCTTCCCCTATGCAACGCTTCCAGCCATTCGGAACCTTGACCCATGTGTCTCCCCAGCCGGGCCTTTCCTCATCCGCCAGCTTGATCTTAAGTTTCACGGTTTTACCCGGCAGTTGATCCAAGGTGTAAGCCCCTACGGGGCGTCCTTTCGTCACTACACCTTGAGCGTCAACTGCCTTGCATTGAAGGCCCTTCGAAAGACGACGCTTTGGCCCTTGGGTACGAAACAACCATTGGCACTGACCACTTATAGTGTTCTCTCCAGCAGCATTAAAAGTTTCTTTATACTGCTCTTCCAGTTCTTCTCGAATAACAACGGCTGTCGTATCACCACCAAAGTCGCCACGGGTTTTTCCGTAAGTAGCATTAATTTCCAGATCGATTTTATAGATGGCCAATCGACAGCCTTTCACAGTTCGATAAATCGGGACTTCAGAGTCTGGTTTGTATTCCGTGCGCCACTCTCTGTTAAACCCAAGGTATGGATTGTCATCGAGGGTGACTGTACAAGTTTCGCCCTTGGCAGGCGCATACTTGGCTATGCCGTAATAAGCGAAGTTGGGAGGTAGATCAGCCGTAAAGGTAAAACTTTCCGACTTTTCCGTAGCACACCCTGCTGTCAGAGTGATGCAGGCTCCCGAGAGCAGGGCTTTAAGTACTTGCTTCATAGCGGGGCATCTCCTTGCCAAAATTGTGTTGCCTGATAAACCCGCTCGAAATGAGCTGCGGGAGTTTCATCAGGGCGGGCTTGCCAGCGCTTTGCGAGTGTATCGTCTGTTTCCTTTAAACTCTGGACCAACAAGAACTCCAGTTGCTCCGGCGCTTGCCAACCCCAAGTGTCAGCCAAGGCCAACTGAGTGCTGAGCCATAGATCGGGGTTTTGTTGTTCGGCAATCCGGGCGTAGGCATCCAGATGTTCGGCCAGCAAGTAGCGACGGGCATTGACCTTGCGTATGTGTGCGGACTGATCGCCCTCAACGGGAACCTCACACCACGCAGGGCTTTCAGGAACGGGATGGTTACCCGGTGTGGGATTACTGAGCGTTTCCCATTGCTGACCTTGCCAGTAGCAGACGCTGATAATGGGCCCCAAGTACCCCGCAATAGCCCCAGTGGCTAAGTGCTTCAGTGCGCGGGTCAATACTCGGTTGTCATGGAACCGATAGAGCGCTTGATACGGTCTTGTCCCGACAATCAGACGTTCACGCCAATGTTTGACCAGCTCCTGTAGCCCTGCCTCAGGTGGAATACTGGCAAGCCATCCCCAGTTCCTTTCAGGGGCCTTGAGCAACTCATTCAAGCGCCCATCTTCCGGGTTGTCGATCAGAAACATGAAGGGCCCAGCATCCGCCAGATCTGCGACCGGTGTCTCGCTGTACACACTGCAATACTGGTCAGCGTCTTGAGAATCCAACAGAGCCTGACGGGTTTGGTGTTCGTCCTCAGAGTCCAGAATCAGGCACAAAGAATGTCCGAGTTGGCGTTGTTCGATCATCCATTGCTGAGGAGACATGTTGGTCATGCTGTGGCTCCTCCAGTCAGACAAACACCATTTTTGCAGGCCTCGCAGATCGGGCAGAAATCAGGGCTTCTAACTTTTGAGATGGCCATCAGGGCGTACTGGGAAGGGGCAATCATAGGTGGGAGCGCGGTAGGAGCCATTAGCGCAGTTAATGCCCCCGGTAATATTGGATTGGCCGCAGTTCCTCCTACTGGGGCACCGCCGAGTTGAATATCGGAGCTGCTGAAGATCCCACCGGGACCAATCACGATGTGTTGACCACCGGCCTTTAAGGTAATACTGGCGCCCGCATCCAGAATCAGATTGGCTCCGGCTTTGATGTGGACTTCCTGTCCTGCTTCGACGACCAGTGTTTGCCCGACACGGGTATGACTGCTGCTACCTACCAACAAGTAGTCGTTGGCTTTGAGTTGGACTTTTCGGTCTGCGGTGACAGTGCGCTGGTCTTCAGCTTCCAGCACGGCGATGCTGTTGCCCTTGATGATTTCCTTACGCTCGTTACCGACTTCCAGACGGCTGTCGTTTTCAACCTTCTGCTCCATGTCACGCTGGGCGCGCAGGTAGATCAGCTCTTGGCCGCTGCGGTCCTCCAGGTGCAATTCGTTGAAGCCCGTGCTGTCCGGTGAACTGCGGCTGCGAAAGACGCTGCGGGTCTTGTGGGCGGGCAGTTCGTAGGGGACGGGATTAGCGCTGTTACTCAGGCAACCACTGATCAGGGGGGAATCGGGGTCACCCTCCAGGAATGACACCAGTACCTCCATGCCGACCCGAGGGATGGTTACCGCGCCATGGCTGTTGCCCGCCCAACTGGAAGCGACTCGCAGCCAACAACTGCTTTTGTCATCGGTCTGACCTTCGCGGTCCCAATGGAACTGCACCTTGACCCGCCCGTGTTGGTCACAATGGATTTCCTCACCCTTGGGGCCGGTAACCAAAGCGGTTTGACTGCCAAGTATCCGAGGCTTCTCATAGGCCTGCTGTGGGCGATAGAACACGTCCCACGGAGTTGCCGTGAAGGTGTTGCGGTAGCCCTGATGGAAATCGTCCTTACGGTCACTGGTGTCGCTGGGAAGGCTCTCCTCCAGCACCTGAGGTTGCAGGCCTTCGTGGCGAATCGAGGTCAGCAGCCAGAGGTCATTCCACTCTTGGCGCGGGTGTTGCGACAGTTCAAGAAAGTGGCCGCTGACCAGTGTGGGTTGATCACTTTTACCTTCGGCCTGACGGTAATCTGCACGATGGCCTTCCAGAGCCCTCTGGCTCAACAGTTTGCCTCGTTCGCGCTGAGTAAAACCACCGGGGTATTGGTAGTCTTCCAGATCAAGCTGTCCGTCTTGGGCTGCTGGGCGATAGTCCGCCTCCAGCGTGATGCGGGCCTTCTCAAAGTCGTAATCACGTTGCGTTGTTCGACTGGTTCGGGTCGCAAGGCGTAGGTTAAAACGTTTGATTACGGGCTCATCGGCGACCAAACCGCTGTCCTGCACATAGGCCGTTGGCCTGCCCAGCTTGGGGAATATGGTTTGGTCGTCCCCGAATACCAGTACGTGACCTTGTTGCGAGTGCTGAAAGTGGTAGTGGATACCCTCTTCCCAGCACAGACGCTGAATATAGTGCAGGTCGGATTCGTTGTACTGGACACAGTAATCACGTGCTGGATAGATCGAGCCCAACTGAAACTGGTAAGCATTGCTTTGGATGCCATGCTCTTCAAGAATCTGCGCGATGATCTGCGGGACAGTTTGTTGTTGGAAAATCCGTTGGTTGGTGCGGTGCGCCAAATAAGCTAACTGCGGGACCAGCGTAAGACTGTAACGGGTCAGGCGTTTGCCGGAGTCGCCCTGTGCAATGCGGTAAATCTGCCCATGGATACCAGCGTCACCGTCGTTGAATGCCAGAAAGGCTTGCTTATGCAATAGATTTTCGATGTCTAAATCAGGACGTTCGCTGACCAGCTCCAGATCAAAAGAAAAGGGAGCGCTAATGGATTCTTGGCCGGTGAATGAGAGGACCTGAAGGTCGTGCTTGAAGTCGCTGACGGTCAGGCTGAAATGCGTTTGAGGACTTGCGTTGAACATCCAGTGTTCCTTTCCAGTCATGTAGCGTAGTCCCACATACACGGAGTAGACGAACGATATGCCTATAGTTTGTGGGAGGCCAAAGCGAGCCAAGCTAACAAGCTATGAAGGGAAAATATGTAGGAAGCGTCCTAAATTCGAGCTGAATTTTCCGTAGTTCGGGATGTAGATTGGGATGGCGTTGCCATGTCGATTCGGTTGTGGAGATTTCAAGCAGACGCGCCACTCAGCAGGAGGCGATTTAAAAATCCCTCACTAATAGGGAAAAAAAGACATCCCGTCCGACTTACTTACTGATGAGGAACCACACCATGCTGACACCTGCTGAGCTGTTCGAGTTGGAAAAGCGTATAACCGTCCGGCCAACACACTTTCTTGATATCAGCGCTCGGTCGAAGGCCTTCAGGGGGGATGTCGTCTGCGTTCTACTTGGGGGCTGTGACGGGTGATCTTGTGGTGGTGCTTGCAAGCCTCTTCGAGAATCTGACAGAAAAATCTCTCTGGTCACTTCATTACTATAAACACCGTCGATTCCCCCGTGGCCCCTCTCGCGCCTGTGTGTGCATGAGGTCCTTTGCGGGCCTGATCGCCTTTGTAAGTTGGTCCTGCGGGGTGTTACAAGTCTGCGCCAAGGCTGTCACAAGGGGCTTTACGATGCCCTGTAAGCCCCGTAGGATTGGCCCTCAGTTCTTTCATTGCCCAGTTTTATGTAAATTGGATATGATACGCGACCTTGAATTTTGTAAATCCCATCCAAATTTCGGATATTCGCAATGAAAACTGGTAAAGAGCTTAAACCCGGTACCGTCATCAAGCTCGAAAACGACCCTTGGCTGGTTCAGAAAGCTGAATTCACCAAGTCCGGTCGTAACAGCGCGATCATGAAGACCAAGTTGAAAAACCTGCTGACCGGTTACAAGACCGAAATCGTCTACAGCGCCGATGACAAACTGGAAGACGTGATCCTCGACCGCAAAGAAGCGACCCTGTCCTTCATCAGCGGCGACACCTACACGTTCATGGACACCAGCGACTACACCATGTACGAGCTGAACGCTGAAGACATTGAAGCTGTTCTGCCATTCGTGGAAGAAGGCATGACCGACGTCTGCGAAGCGATCTTCTTCGAAGAACGCCTGGTTTCCGTAGAGCTGCCGACCACCATCGTGCGTCAGGTTGACTACACCGAAGGTTCCGCTCGCGGCGACACTTCGGGCAAGGTGATGAAGCCTGCCAAACTGAAAAACGGTACCGAGTTGAGCGTTGCAGATTTCGTAGAAATCGGCGACTGGATCGAAATCGATACCCGTGAAGGTGGTTCGTACAAGGGCCGGGCCAAGGTTTAATCCTTGCCTGACCCGCGGCACCAAAAAAAGCCCGACCATGAGTCGGGTTTTTTTTGGGTGCGTGTTAGCCCATGCCGCCTTGCAGCGCCAGATCCCAGGGAGGAACAGGGCTGAAACGCGCTTTGAGGTATTCAAGCAATAACCGGCTGCGGGTGTTGGCCTGTTGCTCCAGGCGCAGGGCATAAATACCTGCGGTTTCCGGAGTGGGCAGGCCGCCTTCGCAGAACAGGGGCAACAGTTCGCCGCGCACCAGATACTCACTGGCCAGCCAGGTGGGCAGGTGGGCGATGCCCAGGCCCGCCAAGGCGCCCGAGAGCAAGGCCTCGGCGTTGTTGGCGCTCATGCGGATGCGTTGCGGGCGATAGGATGCATGGCGCCCATCCAGCTTAAAACGCCAGGCAAACATCGGTGCCAGACCTTCCCAGTCCAGGCCATCATGTTCGTTCAATTGGCTGGGATGGGTCGGCGTCCCACGGCTTTTCAGGTAGGCCGGGCTGGCACAGGCGATGCGCACGATGCTGGCCAAGGGTGTGGCGATCAAACGCGTGTCGACGATATGCCCGGCTCGCAGCACCAGGTCGACCTTGCCCAGGTGAGCGCCTTGCATGTCGACAAAGCTGTCGATCAAGTGCAGATGGACATCCAGGCCCGGATAGACATTGAGGAAGTCGGCAATCGCTGGCGCCAAGTGGCGTCTACCAAAGGCAGCAGGCGCATCCACACGAATCAGGCCTTCCGGTGCATGGCTCAGAGACACAGCTTCGGCCCGGGCCAGTTGCAACTCGCTGATGATCCGCCGCGCTCGCTCGGCAAAGGCCAGGCCGGCTGGTGTTGGCACCACCGCGTGGGTGCTGCGCAGGAACAGGCGACTGCCCACCGAGGTTTCCAGGCTGTCGATCCGTCGGGCCACGGCTGAGGGTGTCAGCGGGTGGCGCCGCGCAGCCGCGGAAAAGCTTCCGGCCTCAAGTACGTCGATAAACAGGCTGAGTTGATCGGTCAAGGTATTGGGGTTCATAAACAGGCTGCTTATGCGAAGTTGGCACAGCCATTGTGCGTTGCTGTGCGTTTCCCCGCCAGAGCGGACTGCGTAGCATGCAAGACATTGGGAATGTGGAGTAGGCGGCGTGCTTGATTTGGCGATGTATGTGGTACTGGGTGTGGCGTTGGGCACTGTCGGCGGTTTGTTTGGCATCGGCGGCGGGCTGATTGCCATCCCTGTGTTGGGCGTGTTGTTTGGCCTTGATCAACAAATCGCCCAAGGCACGGCCCTGGTGATGGTAGTGCCCAATGTGATGCTGGCGTTGTGGCGCTATCACCAACGCAACCGTATCGAACTGCGCCACGCGCTGCCGCTGGGGCTGATGGGGTTCTGCTTCGCATGGCTGGGGTCGATTTGGGCCGTGGGCATTGATGCCGGTGTGATGCGCATTGGTTTTATTGCATTTCTGGTGGCGCTGTCGGCTTATAACCTGTTGCGCATGTTCACCAGCAATGCACCGCCGTCGGCACAGATGCGCTACTCCTGGCCGTGGCTGGGGGTGCTGGGGGCGGCGTCGGGGTCGATGGGTGGCTTGTTCGGCGTGGGCGGCGCGGTGGTTGCCACGCCAGTGCTGACCAGTATTTTTGGCACCACCCAAGTGGTCGCCCAAGGCCTGTCCCTGGCATTGGCGCTGCCTAGCACCAGCGTGACCCTGGTGACCTACGCCTGGCACCACGAAGTGGACTGGATGATCGGCATACCGCTTGCCATCGGCGGGCTACTTAGCATCAGTTGGGGCGTGAAAGTCGCCCATGCCTTGCCGGAACGCCTGCTGCGCGGGCTGTTCTGCGGCTTTCTGGTGGTGTGCGCGGTGATGCTCACCTTTAAAGTTTAAAGCCTTCGATGATGTACTCGGCGAGACATTCGGTGATGGGCGAGGTGGTGCGCGAATTGCGCAGTAGCCGCAGATTGACGGATGGCAGCGGCGGGAAGCCTTCGGCTGCGCCCAATATCCGCAGGTCTTCGGTCACCAGGCTTTCCATGGTGACCGTCACCGCCAGGCCTGCACCCACTACCGCCAGGATCGCGGCACCGTTTGAGCTGTGATACGCCAGGCGATACTCCCGGCCATTGGCATCCAGCGCGGCGCGCGCCCACTGGGTGCAGAAGCTGTCCATGCCGGAAATGGCCAAGGGCAGCGCGGCGTGTTCGTCCGTGCAGAAGCAGGGTGCGGCGACCCAGACCATGGGTTCATGGCGAAGCAATTCGCCGACTTCATTACCCGGCTCGCGGCTGATAACGGTCAGGTCCAGGTCTCGGCGCTGCATCAGTATCGGCGACGCCTCGCAATGCATTTCAATCTGGATCAGCGGGTAAGCCTTGGAAAAACGCTTGAGGATGCCCGGCAAAAAACGCATCACGTAGTCATCGGGTGTGCCGATGCGTACCAGCCCGATCATATGCGGCTCGCGCAAGGTGTTAAAAACCTCGCTGTGCAACTTCAGTATCCTGCGCGCATAGCCCAGTAGAACCTGCCCCTCAGGTGTCAACCTGACCTGGCGACCATCGCGCTCGAACAGCTTGCGCTGCAGCACGTCCTCCTCCAGGCGCTTCATCTGCATACTCACCGCCGACTGGGTGCGGTTGACCTGCTCGCCCGCGCGGGTGAAACCGCCCTGATCGGCGATGGCGACGAAGGTGCGCAGGACTTCAGTGTCGATGCTCGGATAGTTGGACAATTGATCAATCTCCGAGATGTATTGCATAAGAAACATTCGTTGGATTGATCATAGCGCCAGGCACAGACTTCAGTCATCCCCACTGGAGGGCAAGATGATGAAAGGTCAAAAAGGTTTTGTGTTGATGGTGAAACGTCCTTTTTCCAGGCTGTTTCAGCGATTTTCCCGTTGGCAGGCGCTGCATCGCGAACGCCAGTTGCTGGCGAGCATGAGCGATGACGCACTCAAGGACATCGGCCTTAATCGAGCCGACGTCGAGATGGAAAGTCACCGGCGTTTCTGGGAAGACCCGCTGCGAAAATGACTTCAATGCCCCTACACAACCCAGGGTTCAGTAAGGTAGCTTGCGAGCATACAAGGAGATGCCCATGCCCGCAGAACTGTCCTTTTCCCTCAAGCAGGCGCGGCGTCTGGCGTTGGCCGCCCAAGGCTTTTCCGGGCGCCAGCCGCCGGCGCTGATCAAGGCTGCGCAGGTCAATCGCCTGATTGACCGTTTGGGTGTGCTGCAGATTGATTCGGTTAACGCTGTGGTGCGCTCCCATTACCTGCCGCTGTTTTCCCGCCTTGGGAGTTATTCCCCGCTGATTCTTGAACAAGCTGCCTGGAGCCAGGGGTGGCGGCGCTCGTTGTTTGAGTATTGGGGGCATGAGGCGTCGCTGCTGCCGATGGCACTGTATCCGTTGATGTGCTGGCGCATGCAGCGCGCGTCTCAAGGGCAAGGTATTTATCATCAGATGGCGCGCTTTGGTCGTGAGCAACAGGACACCATTCGCCGGGTGCTGGGCATCGTCGAGCAGCGGGGTGCCTTGGGCGCGGGCAGTTTGTCGACCCGCGAGGAGCGTGCCGGGCCCTGGTGGGACTGGAGCGATGAAAAGCATGCCCTGGAATGGTTGTTTGCCGCCGGCCTGGTGACGGTCGCCGGACGTCGGGGTTTTGAGCGGCTCTATGATTTGCCGGAACGGGTGATCCCCGTCGCGATTCTCCAGCAAACGCCCTTGAGTGAAGCCGAGGCGCAGCGGGGCTTGTTGCTGCACGCGGCTACGGCGTTGGGCGTTGGCACAGAGAAGGATCTGCGGGACTACTTTCGACTGGAGCCCGCCGATAGCCGTGGGCGCTTGGCGGAGTTGGTCGAGGAGGGTCAGTTGGTTGCGTGCCAGGTTCAGGGTTGGAAGCAGCCTGCCTATTGCCTGCCTGAGCCGAAAGTTCCGCGCAAGGTGCTAGCCAGTGCGCTGCTCTCGCCTTTTGATTCATTGATCTGGGAGCGCAGCCGGACCGAGCGGTTGTTCGATTTCCGTTACCGGCTGGAGATCTATACCCCGCAAGACAAGCGGGTCTACGGTTATTACGTGCTGCCGTTTTTGCACAACGAACGGATCGCCGCCCGTGTCGACCTGCGGGCCGAACGTGCTGCCGGGCGATTGGCGGTGCATGCCGTACACGAAGAGGAACCGGGGTTGGACGAGGAGGGGATGTTGGCCTTGGCGCTGAATCTACGGCAGATGGCCGACTGGCTTGGGCTTGAGCAGGTTCAGCTTAATTGCCAACGGACCAGTGCGGCGCGGTTGCGGGTGGCGATGGGGGCTTTAGGGTTGCTGTGATAAGCGGGGAGTGGTTAACGGGGCGCCTAAGTGAGCGGTGAAAAGCAAAAGCGGATCTACTGTAGGAGCGAGTTTGCTCCGGGCGGCGCTCGCGAAGAACCTGAGGGCACCGCGGTGATTCAGAAAACCCATGTCATCGTTAACGACCATCGCGAGCAAGCTAGCTCCTACAGGTGGCAGTGAATCCGCTCTTGCTTCTCCCCACTCAGGTCGGCTACCAGGCCGCCGTGCTTTTTATCTTGATCTTAGGCGCCCCGTTAACCACGATGGCTGAACGCAGGCATTGATCCGTGGGTAAACCGGCAGGACGCCGGTTTAGCCGCGCTGGGCCAAGGATGGCCCATCGCGGCGGCCCACGGAGCAATGTCGGAGTGAAGGCATGCCGAGCCACAGCGAGGCACCAAGTGGTGGGGCAAGAGCGCTTTGGTTACTTTGCCGCTTTTGCAAAGTGACACGCCGTAAGGGCGTAACCCCAAGCCGCCCTGACCAAAATAACGGATATGTACTCAATAGCTCCGTAGAACCGAACCTACCCCCCCCAGCTATCAGCAACTTCAAGAGATGTGTAGGTGCCTAATCAGGCAACAAAAAAACCTTACCTTTTCACTTGCTTCAATGTCTCGGCAATCAAAAACGCCAACTCCAGTGACTGATCGGCATTCATCCGTGGGTCGCAATGGGTGTGGTAGCGGTCCGACAAACCATCTTCCGTAATCGGCCGCGCCCCGCCGATGCACTCGGTGACGTTCTGCCCAGTCATCTCGATATGAATCCCGCCGGCGTAAGTCCCTTCGGCTTCATGGACCTGGAAGAACGCCTTCACCTCACTGAGGATCTGCGCAAAATCCCGGGTCTTGTAGCCGCTGCTGGCCTTGATGGTGTTGCCGTGCATTGGATCGCTACTCCACAGCACTTGCTTGCCTTCGCGCTGTACGGCGCGGATCAAGTTGGGCAGGTGATCGCCTACCTTGTTGGCACCCATGCGCGCAATCAGGTTCAGGCGGCCGGGGTCGTTGTCCGGGTTGAGGATGTCAATCAGGCGAATCAGGTCGTCCGGGTTCATGCTCGGGCCGACCTTGACCCCGATCGGGTTGTTCACTCCGCGCAGGAATTCGACATGGGCGCCGTCGAGTTGGCGGGTGCGATCGCCGATCCATAGCATATGGGCCGAGCAGTCGTAGTAGTCGTTGGTCAGGCTGTCGCGACGGACAAATGCTTGCTCGTAGTTGAGCAGCAACGCTTCGTGGGCGGTGAAAAAACTGGTCTCGCGCAATTGCGGCGAGCTGTCCATACCGCAGGCACGCATGAAGGCCAGTGTTTCATCGATGCGGTTGGCCAACTGGCTGTACTTCTCGGCCAGGGCTGAATTGGCGATGAAGTCCAGGTTCCACTTATGCACCTGGTGCAGGTCGGCAAAGCCGCCCTGGGCAAAGGCTCGCAGTAGGTTCAGGGTGGCGGTGGACTGATGGTAGGACTGCAACAGGCGATCCGGGTCCGGCACGCGGCTTTTTTTATCGAAGCCAATACCGTTGACGATATCGCCACGGTAGGCCGGCAGCGTGACGCCGTCGATGGTTTCATCGTTGGCCGAGCGCGGCTTGGCAAACTGACCGGCCATGCGCCCGACTTTCACCACAGGGCAGCCGGCGGCGAAGGTCATGACAATGGCCATCTGCAGCAGCACTTTAAACGTGTCGCGGATTTTCGCCGCCGAGAACTCGGCAAAGCTCTCGGCGCAATCGCCGCCCTGCAGCAGAAAGGCGCGACCCTGGGTAACCTCGGCAAACTGACGGCGCAACTCACGGGCTTCACCGGCGAACACCAGCGGCGGATAGCTGGCAAGGCTTTGCTCGACCTGCAGCAAGTGTGCGGCGTCAGGGTAGCGGGGTTGTTGCTGGATCGGCAGGGCGCGCCAGCTATCGGGGCTCCAGGGTTGGCTCATCATGAACTCGAGTGATTTACGGTCGGGTTGCCATGTTATCAGCAATTAGTGCGTGACCTGCTGGCGCCGGTTCGCGGACAATCGCGCCTTTCCCGCTTGGGACTGGGCGGCTGGATTGATCCGGTGCCCAGGTTGTTGCCTGGTAACCGTTAGGAGATGAGATGACTGAGGAGCGCGTTGAGCGCCTGCTGGCCGAAGTCCATGATGACTTCGGCATGATCCGTGTATTGGAAGTGGCCGATTACCGCTTTCTTGAATTTGGTGACGCCATTGAGCAGAGTTGCGTGTTCACTGCTGACCCCAGCTGGCTGGAGTACGACTACACCCGCGCCATGCTTGTCGGTGCGCTGTGTCATGAACAGCCGGAAAGTGCGTTGTTCCTCGGGCTTGGTGCCGGAACCCTGACTCAGGCGTGCCTCAAGTTCCTGCCGCTGGAAGATGTCGAAGCCATTGAGCTGCGTCCAGATGTACCGCGCCTGGCCATCGAGTTTCTGGGCCTGGATGACGATCCGCGGTTATATATCCGTGTGGGCGACGCTCTGCAATTGCTGGAAACCGCGGAGCCGGCGGACTTGATTTTCGTCGACCTGTATACCGACCTCGGTCCGGGTGTCGGGCATCTGGCCTGGACCTTCCTGGAAAACTGCCAGAAGCACCTCAACCCTGGTGGCTGGCTGATCATCAACCAGTGGGCCACCGATGACGGCAAACCGTTGGGCGCCGCTTTGCTGCGCGGGCTTTATCACCGGCACTACTGGGAGCTGCCGGTGAAGGAGGGCAATGTGATCCTGATCGTGCCGGCGGACCTGGATCAGGAGCTGGACCGGGATGCACTGGCTGCCCGCGCTGAAGCGCTGGCGCCGCGGCTGGGGTATTCGTTGCAATCGTTGATCAAGGCGATTCGGCCGGCGACCTGAGGTTGGGCACTTGTGTCAGTCATCAACAGCCTTTGAACACCCCTGGTCGTTTTTCGATCATCGCTCGCACACCTTCCTTGGCATCTTCACTGTTAAGCAGCTTCTCCACCAGTACCGGCAACCCGGCAGCAGCGGCCGTTTCACCCTCGATGCGGGCCTGACGCGCCGACATCAAGGTGGCCTGCACCCCCAGCGGCGCTTGCCGTGCGATGCGATTGGCCAGCTCCAGCGCCCTGGGTAACAGGTCTTCGCTGGCCATGACTTCTTGCACCAGGCCCAGGCGCAGCGCTTCATGGGCATCGAATTCATCGCCGGTAAGCAACCAGCGCATGGCATTGCCCCAGCCGGCGATTTGATGGAAGCGCAGCGTCGCGCCACCAAAAGGAAAGATCCCACGTTGCACTTCCATCTGCGCAAAGCGGGTATTGCTGGCGCACAGGTTGATATCCGCTGCCAGCATCAATTCGATGCCAATGGTCAGGCAATAACCCTGGGCGGCGACAATCACCGGTTTGCTGACCCGTGGCCCGGCGAATACACCCCACGGGTCGCAACCGCCCAACGGCGGTTGCCAGCCCTGGGCCATGGCGTGGGCGACATTGGCCAGGTCCAGGCCAGCAGTGAAGTGGTCGCCGTGGCCGAAGACGATGGCTACTCGCGCCTCGTCGTTACGATCAAATTCTCCATAGGCCAGGCTCAGTTCGTTCAGCAGGTCGAGGTCGAAGGCATTGCGCTTGGCCACGCGATCCAGGCCCAGAAGCAGGACGTGACCCTGCTGTTCACGGCTGACGCGGCTGCTGCTGGCTTGATTCATGGGTGAGACCTCGGGCGCGAAGAGTAGTTTCGGACCGAAGGGCCCGCTGCGAAAAGTGAACCGTTTAAGCGTCATGACCAGCAGGGCCGGGTCTTTGAAAAATAGACGCTACTGCAAGGATGCGCAAAGCCTGTGATACAGAGCAGTTCAACGGGGTTTTTCGATAAAAAAAGCTCCCTTTTTCAGGTATTTCCGGTATAGTGCGCGCCGGCCTTTAACCGGGCCGCGTTTAGGTAGCGCAATTCCCCGAAGTCAGCTTCGGCTGCACGTCCGTACAACGGACTCTCCCTTGACGAATCTTTTTCATTCATTCGTTTTCGCAAATCCCCGCCGACAAAGCAGCCAGGGCGACTCTTGAGTCTCAACACGGCATGCGCAGCTTTGGAGCATGGGTCTTTGCGGATGCACTTAGAGGCAGACCCATGACCCAGGAAACCGGCGGCTTCGCCGCTTTTAATCTTAACCCGAATATCCTTGCAGCCGTCATTGCGACTGGCTACGAAGAACCTTCGGCTATTCAGCATCAATCGATCCCGATCATCATGGCCGGCCACGACATGATTGGCCAGGCGCAAACCGGTACGGGTAAAACCGCTGCGTTCGCCCTGCCGATCCTGCATTGCATCGATCCTGCCAAGCGCGAGCCGCAAGCCCTGATCCTGGCGCCAACCCGTGAGTTGGCGCTGCAAGTAGCAACTGCTTTCGAAACTTACGCCAAGCAAATGCCGGGCGTTACCGTTGTGGCCGTTTACGGCGGCGCGCCTATGGGCCCACAACTGAAAGCAATCCGTAACGGCGCACAGATCGTTGTCGCCACTCCGGGCCGTCTATGCGACCACCTGCGTCGCGACGAAAAAGTCCTGTCGACCGTGAACCATCTGGTTCTCGACGAAGCTGACGAAATGCTCAAGCTGGGCTTCATGGACGACCTGGAAGTCATCTTCAAGGCTCTGCCAGCGACCCGTCAGACCGTATTGTTCTCGGCTACCCTGCCGCAGTCGATCCGTGCCATTGCCGAACGCCATCTGCGCGATCCGCAACACGTGAAGATCCAGACCAAGACTCAGACCGTTACCGCGATCGAACAGGCTCACCTGTTGGTTCACGCTGACCAGAAGACCTCGGCTGTATTGAGCCTGCTGGAAGTCGAAGACTTCGATGCCCTGATCATGTTCGTGCGCACCAAGCAAGCAACCCTGGACCTGGCCAGTGCCCTGGAAGCCAAAGGCTACAAAGCCGCTGCGCTGAACGGTGACATTGCCCAGAACCAACGTGAGCGCGTGATCGAATCCCTCAAGGATGGCCGTCTGGACATCGTTGTGGCGACCGACGTTGCCGCTCGTGGCCTGGACGTTCCGCGCATCACTCACGTGTTCAACGTTGACATGCCGTACGATCCGGAATCCTACGTTCACCGTATCGGCCGTACTGGCCGTGCCGGTCGCGAAGGTCGTGCACTGCTGTTGGTGACTCCGCGTGAGCGCCGCATGCTGCAAGTGATCGAGCGTGTTACCGGTCAGAAAGTTGCCGAAGTCCGCCTGCCGGATGCCCAGGCCGTTCTCGATGCTCGCATCAAGAAGCTGACCAACAGCCTGTCGCCGCTGGTGGCTGACGCTGAATCGACCCACGGTGATCTGCTGGACCGCCTGACTGCCGATATCGGTTGCACCCCACGTGCCCTGGCTGCAGCACTGCTGCGCAAGGCTACCAACGGTCAAGCACTGACCCTGGCTGCCATCGAGAAAGATCGTCCACTGGTACCGAACAACGCTCCGCGCGGTGATCGTCCAGAGCGTACCGGTGATCGTCCGGACCGTGGTGATCGTGAGCGTCGTGCTCCGGTTCCATTGGCTGAAGGCCGTGCTCGCTGCCGTACCGCGCTGGGTGCGCGTGATGGTATCGCTGCCAAGAACCTGCTGGGCGCTATCCTTAATGAGGGTGGCCTGGCACGTGAAGCTATCGGTCGCATCCAGGTTCGTGACAGCTTCTCCCTGGTGGAGCTGCCGGAAGATGGTCTGGAAAAACTGCTGACCAAGCTGAAGGACACTCGTGTTGCCGGTAAGCAGCTCAAGCTGCGTCGCTATCGCGAAGATTGATCCGCTCTTGAGCTGATTGATCGAACATAAAAAATCCCCGACTGGTTCGGGGATTTTTTTTGCCTGATGTTTGAGCTAGCCAAATCGATAGATATCCATTCCCAGCGCTCCCATGGTGAAGCCTTGGTGAGCAATGCTGAATTGCCCGCCTGCGCCCCGTGCAAAATACAATGGCAACAAATGCTCATCGCTGGGATGACTGCGTACTGCATTGGGTGCCTGGCGACGATAGTCGTGCAATGCGGCTTCATCACCGGCTGCAAGCTTCTCCACAACCCAATCGCGAAAGTCCCGAGCCCAGAGTTGAATACTTTCCGGCCCGGCGTGCCAATCCAGCTCGCCAAGGTTATGGGTAATGCTGCCGGAGCCGATCAGCAGCACGCCTTGCTCGCGCAGGCCGGCGAGCGCATGGCCAACTCGGGTTTGCAGGGCAGGGCCGAGGCGAGTGGGCAGCGAGACTTGCAGCACCGGGATATTGGCATCGGGGTACATCAGAGACAGCGGCACCCAGGCGCCATGGTCGAATGGACGTTTGGTATCGACCATCACATCCAAACCATCCTTCTGGAGCAAGTTGACAATTTGTACTGCCAACTGCGGTTGGCCGGGCGCCGGGTATTGCACGGCAAACAGTTCCGCTGGGAAGCCGCCGAAGTCGTGCCAGGTTTCTGGAGCCGGACTGCCGCTGACCAACAGGCCCTGGCTTTCCCAGTGCGCCGACACCACGACAATTGCCTTGGGGCGCGGCAACTCGGCCGCCAGCCGCGCCAAGGCCGGACCGCTGGCGCCCGGTTGCAGGGCGAGCATGGGCGAACCGTGAGAGATAAACAGGCTAGGGAGCATGAGAGCGGTCCTGAGGTTAAGATGGTGCCATCTTCAATCAGATCATTAATCTAAATCTAATATAAGTTTTAGTGCTATTTGATCGAATTTTCAGGGTGATTCATGGATCCCAAGTTTTGGCATGAGCGCTGGGCGCGCAATCAGATTGGCTTTCATTTGCCCGAGGTGAATCCTTACCTGCAGCGCCACTGGCCCGCATTGGTCTTGACGAGCGGGGCGCGTGTGCTGGTGCCGTTGTGCGGTAAAAGCCTGGACCTGGCGTGGCTGGCCAGTCAGGGTCATCAGGTTATTGGCGTGGAGCTATCGGAAACGGCCATTGAAGGCTTTTTCAGTGAGCAGGGGCTCACACCGCAAATCAGTCAGAGGGGGTTATTCAGGGTTTATCAGGCGGGATCTGTTGAGCTGTGGTGCGGTGATTTCTTCGCTTTGGATGAGGGAGACGTGGCCGAGTGCACAGCGTTTTATGACCGTGCGGCGATGATAGCCTTGCCACCGTTGATGCGTGAGCAGTATGCCGCGCACCTGAACAGCATCCTGGCCCGAGGTTGCCAGGGCCTGTTGATCACCCTCGACTATGAACAGGCGCAGAAGGCCGGCCCGCCTTTTGCCGTGCCTGACGAAGAAGTACGGTTGCTGTTGGGGCAACACTGGCAGCTGGACGTTCTTGACGAGCAGGACATTCTGGGAGAGAGCTGGAAGTTCTTGCAGGACGGTGTCACACGACTGGATGAGCGGGTTTATCGGTTGGCCAAGAGCTGAAGAGGCGCCCATAAAAAAGGGGCGATCCAATCGCCCCTTTCTGTGTTGCTACCAGCTCGTTAGCCCCGACGACGCAAGGCGTCGATCCGCTCTTCCAGCGGCGGGTGGCTCATGAACATACGAGCCAGGCCTTGCTTGACGCCACCGTTGATGCCGAAGGCGGTCAGGGTGTTGGGCATATGCACCGGCAGACCCTGTTCGGAGCGCAGGCGTTGCAGGGCACCGATCATCGCATTGGTGCCGGCCAGGCGGGCACCCGCTTCGTCAGCGCGAAATTCCCGTTTGCGCGAGAACCACATCACGATCGAGCTGGCGAGGAAGCCCAGTACCAGTTCGGCGAAGATGGTTGCCACGTAGTAGGCAATACCCTGGCCGCCTTCATTCTTGAAGATGACCTTGTCGACGAAGTTGCCGATGATGCGCGCGAAGAACATCACGAAGGTGTTCACAACGCCTTGTACCAGCGCCAGGGTGACCATGTCACCGTTGGCCACGTGACCGATTTCATGGGCCAGCACGGCCTTCACTTCATCGGGCGAGAAACGCTCCAGCAAGCCCTGGCTGACGGCAACAAGAGCATCGTTCTTGTTCCAGCCCGTGGCAAACGCGTTGGCTTCATAGGCCGGGAAAATCCCGACCTCGGGCATCTTGATTCCGGCTTCACGGGACAATTGCTCGACGGTTTGCATCAGCCATTGTTCATGCCGCGTACGCGGCTGAGTAATGATCTGGGTACTGGTGCTCATCTTCGCCATCCACTTGGAGATGAACAGCGAGAAAATCGACCCGGCGAAACCAAAAACCGCACAGAAAACCAGCAGCTGATTGAGGTTCAGATCAACCCCGTTGGCCGCCATGAACCCGTTGAAGCCGAAAAGGCTCAGGGTGATGCTGGCAATCAGCACGACCGCCAGGTTAGTGGCCAAGAACAGCAGGATGCGCATCATGGTTGTAGAATTCTCCTTATGCTTAATGTGTTGCGTACTGCGGGGTATATAAGGTGCGGCACTGGGCTATTCAACCGGACGACTATTTCAAACTGTGTCCTACAGCCTGAATGTAAAGCCTTGAAGGGGATTTCTGAATCTGTAGGTTGGTCAAAATGTGCGTTCAGCCCCATGGTTATTGGCGAGTGCGCAACCAGGGGGGCGAGGAGGGGGCTGTAAATGCCTGCGCCCGTGTCAGGCACAGATGTGTTGCCAGATAATCGCTGTACGACCTTAAGTGAGTCGTACAGCGGAAAAATTCATTACTGGCGATAGGACTTCAGGAAGTTGCCAATTCGACCTATGGCCATGTCCAGGTCATCCACGCGCGGCAAAGTCACCACGCGGAAGTGATCGGGCCACGGCCAGTTGAACGCCGTGCCCTGGACCACCAGCAGTTTTTCCGACAGCAGCAGGTCGAGGACGAACTTTTCATCGTTGTGGATCGGGCAGACTTTCGGGTCGATCCGCGGGAAGGCATACAGGGCGCCCATGGGTTTGACGCAGCTGACGCCGGGAATGTCGTTGAGCAGTTCCCAGGTGCGGTTGCGCTGTTCCAGCAGGCGACCTGCCGGCAGCACCAGGTCATTGATGCTCTGGTAGCCACCGAGGGCGGTCTGGATCGCGTGCTGGCTTGGCACGTTGGCGCACAGGCGCATGTTGGCCAGCATGTCGATGCCTTCGATGTAGCTTTGTGCGTTGTGCTTGGGCCCGGAGATGGCCACCCAGCCGGAACGGAAACCCGCCACCCGGTAGGATTTGGAAAGGCCGTTGAACGTCAGGCACAACAGGTCCGGCGCCAGGGATGCAGTGCAGATGTGCACAGCATCGTCGTAGAGGATCTTGTCGTAGATCTCGTCGGAGAACACCACCAGATTGTGCTGGCGAGCCAGTTCGAGCATGCCCTGCAGCACTTCCCTGGAATAGACGGCGCCGGTGGGGTTGTTCGGGTTGATGATCACCAGTGCCTTGGTGTTGGGGGTGATCTTGGCCTTGATGTCTGCAAGGTCCGGCCACCAGTTGGCTTGTTCATCACACAGGTAATGCACTGGATGGCCGCCGGCCAGGGTCACGGCGGCAGTCCACAGCGGATAGTCGGGTGCCGGTACCAGCACTTCGTCACCGTTATTGAGCAAGGCCTGCGTAGCCATCACGATCAGCTCGGATACACCGTTGCCCAGGTAGATGTCTTCGATGCCGACGCCGTCCACCTGCTTTTGCTGGTAGTACTGCATTACCGCCTTGCGGGCGCTGAACAACCCCTTGGAGTCACTGTATCCCTGGGCGGTGGGCAGGTTGCGGATCACGTCCTGGAGGATTTCATCTGGCGCTTCGAAACCAAAGGACGCCGGGTTGCCAATGTTCAGCTTGAGGATGCGATGGCCTTCCTCTTCCAGGCGTTTGGCGTGCTTGAGCACTGGGCCGCGAATGTCGTAGCAGACGTTGGCGAGCTTGTTCGATTTGCTGACCTGCATGGCGATGTGATCCCGAAAATGAACGATCCAGACGGCGTGGACACTACCGTGCTGGGAATCCTGCGCTGGCGCACCCATAAATACGTTTGAATACCGGTAAAACGGGTGCCAGACTGGCGTTTTGACGAGGCGCAATCATACGTGCCCCCTGATCCATGGAAAAGACACAGATCAGGCTTTTTCAGTTGCCGAGGTGTACCGATGGAAAAGTTGCAGAAAACCGTTGATGAGTGGAAGGCAATGCTCGACCCAGAGCAGTACAACGTTTGTCGCCTCAAGGGCACCGAACGGCCTTTTTCCGGCAAGTACAACGACTCCAAGGTCGACGGTGTGTACCACTGCATTTGCTGCAATGAACCGTTGTTCGATTCGAAGGCCAAGTTTGATTCCGGCTGCGGCTGGCCCAGCTTCTACGAGCCGATTGCCGAGCAGGCAATGGTCGAGATCCGTGACGTCAGCCACGGCATGGTTCGCACTGAAGTCACCTGCACCAAGTGTGATGCTCACCTGGGTCATGTGTTCCCTGACGGCCCGCCGCCGACCGGTTTGCGCTATTGCATCAATTCTGTGTGCCTGGATCTGGTGGCACGCTAGACAGTAACCCTGCAGGCACTCGCGCCTGCAGGGGGCTATGTCAAGGTATAAGTCTGGTAAATTAAATTGCACACAATTGAATTGCCTACTATCTTTTAGGCCTCCTTATCTCTTTCGAGGCACTGCCATGAGCGACAACCTGCTGAGCATCCCTTGCACCACCATAAAAGGTGAGCAAAAGACGTTGGCCGATTTCTCCGGCAAGGCGATCCTCGTGGTCAATACCGCCAGCAAGTGCGGCTTCACCCCGCAATACAAGGGTCTGGAGCAACTCTGGCAGCAATACAAGGACCAGGGGCTGGTGGTGCTGGGCTTCCCTTGCAACCAGTTTGGCAAGCAAGAGCCGGGCAACGAAGGTGCCATCTCCGAATTTTGCGAGTTGAATTTCGGTGTCAGCTTCCCGCTGTTCAAGAAGATCGATGTGAACGGTGGCGAGGCTCATCCGTTGTTTGTGCAACTTAAACAGCGTGCGCCGGGCTTGCTGGGTTCCAAGGGCATCAAGTGGAACTTCACCAAGTTCCTGATCGGCCGTGACGGCCAGGTGGTCAAGCGCTTCGCGCCCACCACTAAACCTCAGGAACTGACCCAAGAGATCGAAGCGTTGCTCAAATGACCGACCTGCCCAACGAGTCCCTGGCCCTCGACAGTCAGTTGTGTTTCAAGCTGTACGCAGCCTCCCGTGCGGTGACGCGGGCCTACAAGCCGATGCTCGATCAGTTGGGCCTGACCTATCCGCAATACCTGGTGATGCTGGTGTTGTGGGAATGGCAGGATGCGGCGCCACCGCAGCCGACGGTCAAGGCTTTGGGCGAACGCCTGTTACTGGATTCCGGCACCTTGACGCCGCTGCTCAAGCGCCTTGAGCAACTGGCCCTGGTCAGGCGTCAGCGCAGTGCCAGCGACGAACGTGAGGTGCACCTGAGTCTTGCCGAGGCGGGCAGGCGCCTGCGTGACAGGGTTCAACCGCTAAAGGCTCGCTTACTATGTGACAGTGGCGTCGATCTGAGTCAGGCAGATGCCTTGCGCCACGGCCTGGATCAGTTGCTCAGGCAGATCAAAGACTTGTCGTAGTCGGCACCCACAGGTCGAGCAGGCCGTTGAGTTCTTCCCGTCGAAAAGGCTTGGCCAGGTAGTCATTCATTCCCGCGGCCCGGCAGCGCTCTCGTTCTTCGGACAGGGCGTTGGCGGTCAGCGCGACGATTGGCAGTTCCGGCCAGCGCCCACTGCGGCGAATCTGCCGGCTTGCCTCGTAGCCATCCATGACCGGCATGTTGCAGTCCATCAACACCATGTCGAAACGTTGTTCTTCAAGCAACTTGAGGGCCTCGCCACCGTGGGCCGCGACGATTACCTCACAGCCGAGCTTGCTCAGCATGCCCTTGGCCACCAGCTGATTGACCGGATTGTCTTCCACCAGCAGGATGCGCGCCCTATGGGTGATCGGGCCGGTTTCCAGCTGGGCAAGGTCAAGGACGATATTTGTGTCGGGGCGCAGGTTGCGATGCAGGATCTGGTACAGCGCATTGCGGCTCAATGGCCGCGCCTGTTGTTGCAGAGGGGCCAGGGCGGCGACTTCTTCGCTGGGCATGAAGTTTCCATAGGCGGTGACCAGCAGGATCGGTGCGCTAATCGCCGGGCGCAGGCGGAACAGGCATTCGGCGCAATCGGTGATCAGCAGGTCGGGTTTGAGCCCACTCAAGTCATCGTCGATGGTGCGGCAATGCGGCGTCAGCCCCCAACTGGGCAACAGGGTGTTCAGCAGCTCCGCCAGACCGCTACTGGCAGAGGTAATGGCAACCACCTCGCCCGTCAGGGGCGCCAGGCGCACGACAGGTATATGGGTGGGCAGAGGCAGGTCAGCGCAGAACTGGCTGCCAAAGCCGGGTTCCGAACTGATGCTCAGGCGGCCGCGCATGGCTTCGCAAAGGCTGTGGGTCAGTGCCAGCCCCAGTCCGGTCCCGCCAAACTGGCGAGTGATGCCGGCGCCGGCCTGGGTGAACGGTTGGAAAATCTTCACCTGGGCATCCTGGGCAATACCGATGCCGGTGTCGCAGACCTCGATCCTGACTCGACCGTTGTGCGCATTGAGGCGCACATCGACCCGGCCAAAGCGGGTGAACTTCAAGGCGTTGGACAGCAGGTTGCTGACGATTTGCCTGACTCGGGTCGGATCGCCGATGACCAGGGCGGGAAACTGATGGTCGATCAGGCACGTTAACTCAACGTTGGGCGCGGCGTTTTGCGAGAGCAGATTGGCTGTGTCTTCCACCAGCGAGCCGAGGTCGAACGGGATCGTCTCCAGCTCAAGCTGACCGGCATCGAACTTGGACATATCGAGAATATCGTTGAGCAATTCCACGAGGACTTTGCCTGAGTCATGGGCAATCGATAGCTGTTGGCGCTGCTCGGCATTCAGCGGGCTGTCCAGGGAAAGGGCGATCATCCCCAGCAGCCCATTAAGTGGCGTGCGAATTTCGTGACTCATGTTGGCCAGGAAGGCGGCACGGGCCTGGGCCATGCCAAGGGCCGCCATCTTCGCGGCTTCCAATTCTTCGTTGGATTGGCTCAGCCGGTGGTTGATCGCCTTGAGCTCGGTGGTCCTGGCAGAAACAATGTTTTCCAGTTGCCCGAGGTACTCGGTTAGACGGTCCTCTGCTTGCTGGCGTTGCTGGATTTCGGCTTCCATGTTTTCGAACTGTTGGTTGGCAACGTTGACCAGCACGCCAATCTCGTCGTGCTCATGCCCTGGCGGGCAGTCCAGGCGGCCCTGGGCGGCGCCACGAGGGTTGCGGGTACTCAGCTTGCGGATGATCCGCACCAGCGGCTGGGTCAGCATCACGTAGAACAATCCCAGCAGGATTCCGGTCAGGATCAGGCTGCGGGTAAAACCGCTGAGCAGGGTGATCTCGGCGCGCCGAAGAAAGCGGCTGCCAAATGCGTAGGTGTCGACGTCGAGGCGCAAGACGCCAAGGGATTCGGTTGGCATGTGTGCGAGGAACAGCCGGTCTTCGAACTGGCGATTGGCGCCAAACAGGAAGTCACTGATGGGGCGGTAGCTGCTTTCCTTGCGTGGTCGATCAACGTCGGCCAGTACCGTTGCGTTGTTGTCGATCAGTTGGGCACGGGTGATGGCAGGGGAGTGCAACAGGCCCAACGTCAGCTCTTGCGCCAGTTCGGCGTCGATGTTGTAGGCGATGCGTGAGGCCGGGTCATGGCTGATTTCAATCAGCGAGCGTATTTCCCGGTTGATGGAGGCGTCTTCGCTGGCATAATCAATACCGATTTGGATCAGGCTGAGCAAGGTTCCCAAGACGAAACCGACCAGCACAGTCAGTCTGGCTTGTTTATAAGACAAGCGGTGGGCGAACTTGATATCCATCGGGTGCTGAACCACTTTACGTTTCCCTTCGCCCGGCAAGCATAGCTGAACATCAGAGGCTATCGGCCTTGCCCGGCATGAATCGATTTATTCAGGTGCAGCCCTGTGCGATCTGCGTCAGGGCTTCCAATACGCCATCTTTTACAAGAACTTGCCAGAGGAATAGTCGTGGATTCTCGATTGAATGCCTTTCTTGAGCGGGCCGATGCGGTGCTTGCTCGTCTGGAACCGTTATTACCGGCGCCTCGCCAGGCCATTGACTGGAATCAGTGCCTGGCTGCCCGTTGGCAGCGCGAAGGCCGCAGTGGCTTCTTGTTACCGCTGGAAGTCAGCCTGGACATGCGCTTGTCCGACTTGATCGGTGTTGACAAACAGCGCGAGCAGTTGGCCCGTAACACCCAACAGTTTCTCGATGGCCTGCCGGCCAACCATGCGTTGCTCTGGGGCTCTCGCGGCACCGGTAAATCCTCGATGGTGCGCGCCTTGCTGGCCCAGCATGCGAAGGCCGGCCTGCGCCTGATCGAAATCGAGCGAGATCACCTGGCCGACCTGCCACGGGTGGTCGAGCAGTTGGTCAAATTGCCACAACGTTTTGTGCTGTTTTGCGATGACCTGTCGTTCGAGGCCGGCGAAAGCGATTACCGGGTCCTCAAGAGCGTACTCGACGGCTCCCTGGAGCAGGCGCCGGAAAACGTCTTGCTGTACGCCACTTCCAACCGCCGCCACCTGGTCCCGGAAAACCAGAGTGACAACGAAAACTGGAAGATGGTCGATGGCGAGTTGCACCCCAATGAAGCGGTGGAAGACAAGATCGCCCTGTCTGATCGTTTTGGCCTGTGGCTGTCGTTTTACCCGTTCAACCAGGAGCACTTTCTCGACGTGGTCGAGCACTGGATCGGTGAGCTGGCCAGCAAGGCCGGCTTGCAGTGGCAGCGTGACGAAGCGCTGGACATCCTCGCGGTACGTTGGGCAACCGGTCGCGGTAATCGCAACGGCCGTTGCGCTTATCAGTTCGCCCGCTATTGGGTTGGCCTCAAATTGCTGGAGCGTCAGCCATGATCGATTTGCAGCAGGCCGGTACCGGCCTTGATGGATACGACATGCTTTACGCACAGCTGGAGTCGTTGTTGGCCGATGAGCGGGACTTTATCGCCAACGCTGCGCAGTTTTCGGCGTTCCTGTTCAATCAGCTAGATGACTTGAACTGGGCTGGCTTCTACCTCAATCGCGATGAAGAATTGGTGCTTGGGCCTTTCCAGGGGCAGATAGCCTGTGTACGCATTCCCTTTGGGCGTGGTGTTTGCGGCGCTGCTGCGGCCACGCGGCAAACACAACGGGTGGAAGATGTTTACGCCTTTGCAGGGCACATTGCCTGTGACAGCGCGTCGAATAGCGAATTGGTGGTGCCGCTGGTCAAGGACGGACGGCTAATCGGCGTTCTGGACCTAGACAGCCCGAAGCTGGCGCGTTTTACCCCTGGGGATCAGGTCGGTATTGAACAGCTGGCAGCGATTTTCCTGCGCCTTACCGATTGTTGAATGATTAGTGGCCCTGGCTGCAACCTGCAGCCAGGTTGCAGTCTGTCGTCAACGGTTTGTCAGGCTGTCCAGTTGCATTTGCAGGGTCCGCTCCAGTTCTAGCATGGACGCCTCGATTGCCTTGACCCAGGGATCGATACTCGTCTGATCGGTGCCGTCGCAGGCCTGTTCCAGGGCTTCGCAATGCTCGGCCAATGCACGGGCCTGGACGATCTGGGCAGCCCCCTTGATCTTGTGAGCCTGGTCGATAAGGTCCTGTCGGGCTCCTTGTGCCAGCAACGCCATGAGTTCAGCACGATCATTGCGGCTGCTGCTCAACAGCTCTTCCAGCAGGCGCCGGCTTAACGCCGGATCACCGCCGGTAAGTGCATGCAGGCTGTCGAGATTGAAAAGTTTGCTGGAAGGCAGGGGTCTGATCTCGGCCAAGTGCCGCCCCAGGGTCGTGAGACTGATGGGCTTGAACAGGCAGTCATTCATGCCCGCCTCCTTGCAGCGTTGTTTCTCCTCCGGCTGGGCATTGGCGGTAAAGCCCAGGACAATACAGGGCGCCATGTTTTCCCGTTGCTCGTGCTCGCGAATAGAGCGGGTCAATTCATAGCCGTTCATGATCGGCATATTGCAGTCGGCGATGATCAGGTCGAAGTGTTCCTGGCGCCATGCCTGGAATCCTGCTGCGCCATGTTGGACAGCTGTGAACTGATGTCCGAGGAAGCCCAGTTGCTGGCACATGAGCAAGCGGTTTGCCGGGTGGTCGTCTACCACCAGCACGTTCAGTGCGGCTGCGATGTCCATCACCACCGGCTTCAACTCAATCACAGGATGTGTCGGCACCAGGCTGGTCATGTTCAGCGAAACATACACCTGGGTACCGACTCTGGGCACGCTGCTCAAGCTCAGATGCCCTCCCATCATTTCGCACAGGCTGCGACAGATCACCAGCCCCAGGCCTGCACCGCTTCTGGCCAAATGCCCTGAGTTGTCAGCCTGGGCAAAAGGTTCGAACAGCCGTTGCTGATCGTCCCTGGTGATCCCGATGCCCGTGTCCTCGACCACCAGTTTCATGTTGATTTGTTGTGTCTGGCTGGCGGCCTGGACATCCACCTTGATCTTCACCTGGCCCAGCTCGGTGAATTTGATGGCATTGCTCACCAGGTTGGAAAGGATCTGTTTGAAGCGCAGTGGATCGATCAGCACATCGGTATGTTCGACGCTGCGGTTGAACTCAAGTAACAGGTTGAGGGATTTCTGGCGCGCCAAGCCATCAAAGACCCGTACCACCGACTCAATGAGCTCCCGCAGATTGACCCGTTCCGGTGCCAGGCTCAGGCGGCCAGATTCGATACGGGCGATGTCCAGGATATCGCCGATCAGCTCCAGCAAGTCTTTCGCCGAGTTGTAGGCGACCTCGATGGCCGGACGGTCCAGATGGCCGTGGTCGGCACGTTTGAGGGTCAGCTCAAGCATGCCGATGACTGCATTCATGGGGGTGCGGATTTCATGACTCATGGTCGCCAGGAATGTGCTTTTTGCACGATTGGCCTCATCTGCACGATCCTTGGCGGCCCGCAGTTCATCGAACAATTGGCGTCGTTCGCTGATGTCGATCCAGCCACCAATGATCCCCCTGACTTCGCCGGTGGAGTCGCGGTATGGCAGAATCCAGTGGTAGATCGTCAGTTTTTGCCCATGGATGTGCAACGTACGGTCGAGAATCAACGGACTGCCTTCGGCGACTACCCGTTGATAGTCGGCGTGGTATTGGCTGGCTTCCAAATCGATGTCCAGGCCGACCTGGGTAACGCTTTTGCCAATCACCTCTTCGCGCCTGACGCCGAAAGCCTGCAGGTAGCTGTCATTGCAGGTCTGAAGCAATCCGTTGCGATCGCGCACATAGATCGGATGAGGCGTTTCGTTAACCAGGGCCCGCATGAATTCGAGCTGGTCGTTGAGGGCACGTTCAGCCATCTGTCGGTGCTTGATCTGCCTGCGCATATAGGCGTTCCAGGTCAGGGATGTCAGCAGCAGGAGGCCTGCGCCGGTGATGATCTGGAGAATCAGGTGATGGTAGTTACGCCAATAGCTATCGGATGCCGCCGTGTAACCACGCCAGCGACTGTTGATGATCCCCAGTTCATCCGGGGCAATACTGAGTAAAGCCTTGTCGATAATCGAGCTTAGCTCGGTGGCGCTACGCGAGGTGGCCAGGGAAAAGGAGGCCAGTTGGGTGCCGATGCTGGAGCTGATCTGCAATTTGTCCTGGAATACCTGTGAGGAGAGGAAGTAGTTGGCGACCACCAGCGGACTGACGGCACCTTCCACGTGCCCTTGGGCCAATAATTCCGAGGCCTTGAAGGTATCGCCGGCTTCCACCAACTTGATCTGCGGGAACGCTTGACGCAAATAGCTCACCAAGGGGTTGCCTTTGGTTATCGCCAGGCGTTTGCCCGTCAGTTGTTCAAGGCTTGAGGGGGCGTCAGGCCCTTTGCGCGTTAGCAGTACATAGGAATTTTCCAGGTAGGGCCGGCTGAAGCTCAGCTTGGCCTCCCGTTCGGTGCTGGGGATGATTGCTGCGATGATGTCGGCCTTGTCGCTTTCTACCTGCAGGATCATGTCGTTGAGGTTGCGGGAGTGCTGGGTCTCGAAGCGTAAACCGGTGCGCAGCCGAATCAGCTCCAGAAGATCTGCAGTGATGCCGCGCAGGGTGCCGTCTGCGTCGAGGAAGGTCATCGGTGCGAAGGTTTCATTGATGACCACCTTTACCACGGGATGCTCTTTGAGCCAGCGCTCCTCGCGCTGGCTCAGTTGCAGCTTGTGATCGGTCAGCAATATGTCGCTGCCGGCGCTCCAGCGTTTGGAGATGTTTTCCTGCTCGTTGGTTGCAATGACCCCCAGGACTGAATTGATGATGCTCAACAAGATCGGCTGATCCCGGCGTACGGCAAAGCTGAAACCGTAGGCTTCGTGCTTGCCGAAGTTGGCCATGCGAATATTTTTCAGATAGCCCTTGTTGATCATGTAGTGGGTAGAGATGGTGTCACCGAGAAATACGTCAGCCTGCTCGAAGGCAACGGCGTTGAGAGCGTTTTGATAGGACGGATAGGCCTGAATAATTGCCTTTGGGTACAGTGCCTCGACTTCCGCCAGGGGCAGATAGTGGTAGACCAGGCTTAACCGCATGCCGACCAGGCCGTCGCTGAGCGAGCGGTTTTCTCCTTCGCGGGTGACCAGCACAGGCTGGTCCACGGCGTAGGGCGTTGACAGGACGATCTCGGGGTTACTCGCCTCAAACCCGTTGGCAGTGCCCAGCAAGTCTACTTCGCCGGCTTGCAATGCCTGGATCGCCGCTTCTCGGGTTGGGTAGCGCAGCACGCTGACGGGTAATACGAGTGCCTTGGACAGGATGCCGGCATAGTCGGCTGTGATGCCCTCATAGTCATGACCGCTGGCGGTGACATCAAAGGGTGGATAGTCGGGTGCTGAGGTACCCAGCACCAACTCGCGTTTGCTTTGTAGCCATTGGCGCTGTGTTTTGTCCAGTTGAGTATCCATTTGAGCACTGCCTACACGGCTCAGCAGTGAGTAGCGCTCTTGAGCGGTTAGAGTGGCAGGCACGGCTGTGCTTAAGCACAAACCTGTGCTCAATATGATTAGAAAGTCCTTTAAGCACCTGGGCATTCTGTTGCTCACACTAACGCGTTGCGTTTTGCCATCTCGATAAGCTCTACCAAAGAGGTGGCTTTAAGTTTTTGCATGAGTTTCTTTTTGTAGGTGCTGACTGTTTTGTTACTAAGAAACATACCTTTGGCTATTTCCTTATTTGTTTTGCCCTGTGCAAAAAATTGCAAAACCATAAGTTCTCGATTATTGACTGATTTGAAGAGGTTTAATTCTTCGTTTTCGCCAGCCTCTGAGCAGTTACCATTTAATGCCTGGCTGGGGAAATAGTTGTACCCGGATAAAACAGCTTTTATGGCACTCAGCAGTTCACTCAAGTCGCCCTCTTTGCAGACATAGCCATCAGCACCTGATCGCATGCAGCGTGTTGCGAAGAGTGTCGGGGATTGGGCCGTCAAAATCAGGGTTTTCATGGGGGAGCTCATGGCGTTGAACCTGCAAAGCACTTCCAGTCCGTCAAGTTTCGGGATGCTGATGTCAAGTATTATCAGGTCGGGAAGGCATTCGCGGACCATTTGTATTGCATCGCAGCCGTTGTCCGTTTCTCCAACTACTTTGTAACCTTCATGTTCTAACAGCATTCGAATTGCAAGTCGGATAACGGGGTGGTCGTCGATAATAAAAACTGAGTTCATGATCAGATCCCATGTATGTGCAAATAAAGCGGGCACATTAGCTCAGAAGTTGATGCGGGAGCGTGAGGTGAATGCTGGACAGATGTAAAATAGGAAAAGTCCTACATAAAAAAATGTAATGGATTACCCTTTGCCAGGCTTTCCTTGACGAGGTTTAAGAATTTTACAAGTGGCGTATGAAAATGCGAAAACTAGCTATCGAACGGCTGGGCAATAGCGAAATTTCGTAATGGCTGGATGTTTAATGTCCTACATGTTCAATGTCGCCGTGCTTCAAGTTGGCTGGTTTTTGATGATATTGTTTAGTCCTGCCAAATACCGCCCGGCTGATCAGTGCGCCAAGTTGCTCCTTGTTCAAAGGCTTGACCAGGTAGCCGAGCAAGGGGACATCACGTTGTCTTGCCTGGACTTTGAGGTTTTCCAGTTCGACAGCGGGCAGTCCACTCAGCAGGATGGCATATCGTATAAACCCTGCGCGGCTGGCTATTTCTACCAATTCCAGTCCTGGCAGGTCTGGCAGGCATTGATCGCACAGCATGATGTCGAAGGTGGGTTGAGCCTGGGTCATCAATTTTATTGCCTGCTCGGCATTCTCTGCCGGTGTCAGTTGGTCGAAACCGAAAATTTTAAGCAGGCATTGGGTGGCCAGAAGTTGAAAGGGGTGATCCTCCACTAACAGGATGCGCGGTTGTTGTTTGAGCATAGGGGGTTCCATGAGAATGGCTCATGCTGGAATGACTCCAACCAAGGCTTGTACCGGTACGGCCCGTGAGTCATGTGTCGAACTGTCGTTGGGTCGCAGGAATGTAGGCGTTGATGGCTGTATTGGATAAGAAGGCGCGTGATTATTCATCGGGTGTTGGGATTAATTCGATCAGTCTGCTCTGTTCCTTTCGTAGGCAGATTCTTTTAGGGGAATCGCCCTGTCAGGACAGCCCGACAGGGCGCTTCTTTATTGAGGGCTTGAACGCCCGGTCATTTCTCGCGCCATCTCGCTGGCGTAGCTGTCGGTCATGCCGGCAATGAAGTCGATCATGCGCAGGAACGAGCGATGCAGTGACACATCCGGGTCGGGGGCACTGTTGCCCAGCAAATCTAGGATGCGCCGATTCTTGAAGGACGGTGTACGACCACCATGCTGTTCCAGGGCGGCGCCGCAGAAGGCATTCAAGAGGATTTCCAGGGTGGTGTAGGCGCCGATTTCATGCAGCGTCTTGCGCTTGTCCTGGAAGATTTTCTTACGTGCCATGTCCTTGGCGTTCAGCACACAGCGCTTGGCAGGACCGTGCATGTGTTCCACCAGATCACCTTCAAGGGTGCCCGCCAGCAATGCGTCCTGCTGCTCAACGAAGGCCCGTGCCGCTGCATTGGTCAAGTGCTCGATGGCCTTGCCCCGTAGGATGGCCAGCTTGCGTCGCCGGGAATCGAGGGGGCCTAACTGGCGATAGGTTTGCGGCAAGTCATCGCCCACCAGGTCCAGCAGCAGCGATTCGACCTCGGCGTATTCCAGCAAGTCCATTTCCAGGCCATCTTCAAGGTCGATCAGGGCATAACAAATGTCGTCGGCCGCTTCCATCAGATACACCAGTGGATGGCGCGCCCAGCGTTGTTCTTCCAGTTGTGGCAAGCCCAGTTTCTGGGCGATCTGTTCAAGGATCGGCAGCCCACTACGAACGATTTAGCAACCAAACTCGAAAGCTGCTAACTGATTGATCTGCAACGCTTTATCGACCGATTCAGGCTGGATTGGTGCATTCTGGTGCTCATGGCGGGTCGTTGTCGTGAATCGTCTGGAGGCCGCTTGTTGCTGGCCCTGCGGCCATTTTGCGTGGTCGTGTATGCCGTTCTATATGCAAAAAGAAGCTTTATTATTGTGTATGGATATACAGTGATTGGTGACGCTCGATCCATTATAGCTGGGCCGATCTGGGTAGGGAGTAGGCGTAAAATAACCTTCTTAATGAAGGTTAGTTATTGATACTATACACCTCTGTCTTATGAACATGCTCCTTGGATTTCATATGAAGTAACCTTATAATCAAGGGCTTTTAAATCGCCAGAGATTTTGTCTTCGTAAGTATAATTTCCGGTGCATTCGGAAGAGGAACTTTTTGGTATCACTAACTCAATGACACATTGTTCGACGCTCATATATGAACCGATACCAGCATACCCGTAAGAAACGCCAACATATTCAGTAGCTAATAGTTGGTCCACTTTTACTTTCTTCGCGTCACAGACTTCCATCGGATTCAATTCGACGGGAGGAACTTCAGCCGGAACATCGGCAGGAACGTCACTAGGAGATTCATTGGGAATACTTGATTTAGTTACGAAACTAATCGTGCCGTTTGGTAGAGGGCCACCACTTGATTCTTCAGTAGGTACACGCAAGATGAAGTCAGCGTATGCAACGTTACATAAAGCAGTTAGAAGGGAAAACGCACAAATTGATTTGATTGAATTTTTCATAATATATTTAGATGTTGTTTATTATAATATATCATAATACAATGTAATTGCAATAAGTGGCGTAGCATTTATTTGAATTATAAGTTAACCGCTTCAATTTCAAGTGCGGTGATTGTTTCAACTCTGCCGCCGTCAATAGTAAAGCCCTGAGTTTCGTTTGAATAAATTAACTCATTACAATTTAATGGTGCCTTTGCGAGATAGCTTGGACTGATAATTACGCCAAGTATGCCATTTTTAGAAAAGTTGTTTTCTGCAGTTCCAGCTACGTAATCAAGTGTGCGTGCGTTTTTGGTTAATGATAGTGTTTCAATGTCATATGTAACACCAGTACCACCATTTATCACTCTGTTGAAATCGCTCGATACTTGTGCTCCAAAAGGGCAATAGATAAGCTCACGGTTATATACGTTTGTTTTCTTCATAAGTGCTGGAAGAGTATTGCTATTGCCGCTACTGGTTCCTGTCGGTAGTGCAGCATACTTGATAATTACGTCATCTTCTGTCGTGATTTCATAGGTTGTAGAGAGAGCAAGAAGGCTCTTTTTAACCATCTTTATTTCACTGACAAACTCGTCGGACGTAACTTTTTGAGCCAAAGTGGTGGTTGATTGCCAGAGTAAAGCGGCTGCTGTGGTGATGAATCCAATCATGACAATCATGACTACAAGTAAAGAATACATAATATATACGTTGTTAATAATTATACTATATCATAATACTGGCTTTAATCAAATTTGAGTCATTAAAAAAGACCTTTCAATGAAGGTCTTTAATAGTTGTGCGGTGTTTTATTTGATTGTAAATGTAATCGTGCTGCCGACTTCACTTTCTAAAATGAGAGACTGGTTGTAACAGCCGACATAGCCTGTATTGTTTCTGTCTATTGAGCAAGATTTCCCCGTGCTTGTTGATATGGTTGTAGCTCTTGATAACCTAGACTGGTCTTCTGATGAGAATAAATCAGTAAATACAATGAATCCGCTTGTATCATCAAGTTGTAGGCTTATGTTTTGATTAATATTTTGACCGGCCACATCACATGCACCCCGGTGACTTGTTCTTGCCTCTGGGCAATCATTATAAGTGATTGTCTCGGTAAAGATTACAGGGCCGGATTCTTCGTCATCAACTGGTGGTGTCCCGGTTGGAAGAGGTAGTGACGGGTAGCTTGATAAGTCGCTACCACAAATTTCAAATTCCATTGAGCTTGATGAATTCGACTTGTTTTCACCATTTGTTATGCCTGACGGTGGTGTTAGTCCGTTGGATGGGCTGTAAAAGCCTATATAGTTGTTGTTATAGACGTAAATCATATCGCCTGCTGCAAAAGGTGCATTAGCTACTTTGAACGCTGCAATCATCGATACAGGGCTATTACTAAATTCACATTTACTTTCATCGGCTGGGTCGGTCGGATCTACTGGATCGGTCGGGTCTGTGTTTTGGTTTCCATCGCCAATAGAAATAGAGCCATCTGGTAAGGAACCACCTACTTTTACTTCAAGTGGATAATAAGCAGTGAAGGTAGCATTGGCGATTAGCGGGAATGCTGTTAATGCAGTGAGTGCGATTATTTTTTTAAGGTTAGTCATAGGATATAAGATGTTGTTACTTATACTATATCATAATACAAAATAATATCAATGAAGAAGTATTGGAAAGAGTAGGCGTTAATTATTTATAAATTATTTTAATTTTTTATGGTTAGGTGCGGTTATCAATGGTTAATCCTGTTACTAAGCCATAAATTATATGCCGATGCAGGTTAGTAGTGGTTGGCGGATAACCATTAGTGGTTAGCGATGGCTAATGCCGTAATCAAGCCATAAAGTTAAAAAACGGTTAGTGAATAACCTGTGATGGTTAGTGATGGTTATTTGTTTTCACGATTTGCAATTAAAAAATGACATGGTAAGTTGTTTGTAAGAACTTAAAATAAGGAGAAGTATAATGAACCATGAAGTAAGCAGTTTAACGTTAGCGGTGAATAAGGCAATCCGTCAAGAAGCAAAGGTTTTAGTCTTTGGCGGAATCAAAGGGGGTAGTGGCAAGACAGTCGGTTGCCAGACGGCGGCGACAGCTTTGGTAGACTTAGGTTATACGGTTCTATATGTAGACCTTGACCAACAAAAGACAGGCGTATACTGGTGGAATAGACGTGTCGATTTCATTACTGATGTATTGGCTGAGTTAGAATCTCGTCGTGGAACTATCGAAGATATGTTGTTAGCAGTTAACAGCATGGAAGGCTTAGCAAAATACCAGTTACAGAAAGACATTGAGAAATATTACAAGTACGAAAAGATGATGAACTTAACAGCGGTTGGTCTAACGCCACAAGTTGACGGCTGGGCAGCATTTGTAGAGTTAATCAGTGAAGAGTGTGAAAACTACGACTACATCATCATAGATACACCGGGCCACTTAGATAACGCCTCATTGCAAGAAAATGTTTTCGGCATTGCAGATCTAGTAATTTTTCCTACCAAAACTACGATGGTTGATTTGGAACAAATGCCTACAAACAAGGAATTAACTTTAAATATTAGAGAGAAATATAACGCCAATTTTAAAGCGGTAGCTCTTCCATTGGTAAAAGACAAAACGGGTAACAAATATAATGACTACTCGGTGTTGAATGAGGTGAAAGACACATTGCCAGTCCTAAATTTGGATGGTGTTGATGCAGTCCTTGCCTTGAAGACCATCGGTTTAAAAGCAAATGAAATAGGTTGCACTGCAATCGAATACGGAAATGACAAAGAAGAAAAAGAGAGTATTAGACGTTTTGGCCGTGCCATCGTCGCAACTATAAACAACGAATCAGTAGGGGTGTGATATGAACTTGAAAGATAAATTAAAGAAAATAGATGTGCCATCAGCAAAACAATTTGTCGATGAGAAGGTTCCAGTTAATGAAGTCGCACCAGTAAAGGTCACTGAATCCGAAATGAGATTGGCAAACATCAGTAAACTTTCTGCTGAGATTTATGATGCCGATATAGGAGCCAAATCGAAAGGCTTACAGAAAGCTAACCTTTTTGTTTCCGAAAAAACTGATGCTGCATTGAAAAGAGCGATACTCGTTCAAGAGCACGAAAAGAAGCATAATAGAGACGTGGTGGTGGTTCAACGAGCGGTAGAGCACTGTTTCTTGATTGGTGAAGAACTCAAACACCTTGCATTTATGGGTGATAAAGACGCAATCAAGATACTGGAAAAGATAAAAGCCGCTGGCGTTGAAGATTTCAGGATTTACAAAAGACAATAAAAAGCACCCGAAAGGGTGTTTATCTTTACCTACTCTTGAACTTAGCTTTTACCAGAATGGCTTTTAAACAAGAATCAAAATAAGGTTTATTGAAAAGTAATACCGTTTGTCGGATAACAAAAACATGCATTATAATATTGTCGTGCTGCAGCCCTTTAGTCTTAAGGTTTCCATAATAAATCTTATTTTTGATAAGTCACACATATTTTAAAATGTCAAGCGACGCTATAGACAAATTAATATGTTCCCTATATATTTGTTTTCATCTTAAGCAATCAAGGTTTTGCCGATGATACAAAACTAATAATTGGGAGTGAATATAATTATGGGTATTGAGTGTGTAGAAAATAGAGATTTATTGGCTTCTCGTTTATTCAAGCAAATTAGTTTTCAAGATTATCTTAGAAGGATTTACAATTTTGGTTATGAAGTATCAACAGCGTTTGGCAATGGTCAAGGATTATACATTTTTGATCCGTTGACTGATTCATTGAAAAGTCATGACTTGACAGAGGCAAATATTGCTTTTCTTGTATCTCAGCTAATCATGATACATGGGAACCATAATGACATTTCATCGGCTGATGGTTTGGTTAAAAGCCTACGCCTTCTCGATGAACTGTCTGCTTTAAAATCCGGGGTCAATATTGTTGAATATCGTTATTCAATACTGATGGCTATCAATAAAATACAGAAAATGAGAGACGTGATAGAGATACTACAATAGGAGAAATATAATGTTTGATAAATTAGATGAAATTAATGATTTATACACGGCTTCAAAAATGTTTGATGTGGCTTTTCAGCCTCATTTTAACGGGATCTTTGATGTGGGCTATCACTGCCAACGTCAGGTTCATCATTGCTACGCTGATGAGATCTTGACCGTGCTTCGTGCTCTGGGCGAATCCGCCACTGATGCGACTTTTATGCAGGCACTGGGTATAGAAGGGTATGAGGAACGATTCACCACGTTGGCTAAGGTTCAAAACGCTCTGGGTGTGATACCTATCATAAGCCAGTTTGAAGAGATTACAGCGGTGTTTGCTGGTCTTGATATAGATGTGACCACGCATGATAAATCAATCGTTTTAAGGCGTTCTGGTGATGAGGTCTTTATCACTGATCGGAATGCAGAAGATTTTTTAGTGTTCTTCCTTCCCAGCGTCTTAACATATAAGAAATCGGATGTTTTCGATTACAACAAGATGGCTCACAAGTCATTAATAACCAGCCAGCTAACGCTAAATTTGAAATAAAACAAAACACCCTTATGGGTGTTTATATTTTTAGCTTGTGTCGTTTCTTCTGTGTCACTTCGGGTTCATCTGGTTCATCATCTTCTAAATCAGCTTCATCATGGTCAACCGTTTCTTCTTGAGGCTTCTCAAACGGCACCACGTTCGATTTAACAGGTTCTGGCTCGACTTGCTTATCAGCTTCAAGCAATGGATTAGGACGGCTCAAAACCTCTCTCAAAAGCTCTCTATCAAGCGACTGAATCGGCTTGAAGGTCTGCAAGCTGTGTAGACCATCTTGATAGCTAATGACGCCACCAACGAAACCTTTCACGCCTTTGTGTTCATGCTCTCTAATGAGCAACGTGCTTTCAATCATTGGGTTATCACCACCAACTTTCACGCCGACGATGAACTTGTGATATTCCTGATCGGCCTTGAATTTTTCGCACTGAAAATCCTTGTTTAGATCACTGCCACTTATTGTTTCTCGGATAAAAGACATATCGCCTAAATAGCTCAATAGACGGTCGTTTTCCATTCCTTTCAACTCATTCGTAAGCTCGTTATTCGTGTCGTTGAGATTGTTCATTCTCATCATGAGCTTTTCTTGTGGGCTGTATAGCGGATTCGTTGATTCTTTTTGCTCATGTTTGCATCTGTAAAGAAATACGTCTAACTCTCTTCTTACCTCATGAGGAATGAAAGGTGAATTAGATTTCAATTGTTCTTCAAGATTCTCTTTCTTGTAGTCAATGTTAATTGTGTTACCATTATTTTGTTTGACAGGATAAGAAAGTTTGCCCAGATCAATGGCGGTGATTAATCTGTCGTTCCTTACTAAGTTGCACACCAGCGAAAACTGTCTGCCGTTGGTGATGTGAATATCAACGCCTAATGCAGTAAATTCTTTTAAGTAATCGACTTGCTTCAATTCTTTTTTAAGAGCTTTTGTGTTTTCTTCTTTCTCGTTATCGTAGTCCATATTAAAATGTGATGTTGTCTTAATTACATTATAATACTTTATAACACTATTTCAACTGCGTTTGAATAAATCCATTATTTTCTTCTTGAATGTTGGCTTTATATAGTCATCGGCGGTCGGGCTTAATTCGGTTGGTTTTGAAAGTAGTTCATCTGCCAAAAAACTGCTGTGTTGTATGCTGTATAACGTTTCGCTATATTTTGCTATGAAGTCGTTCAAGAAATGTGCAGCATCCGTAGGCGTTATGAATGAATGGTCAGCAAATAAATCAGCTAAAAACACGTTTGGAGCATGACCTAATGCGGTAATTACGGTGCAGTTAGGATTGATCTTCTTAACGCATGGCACAAGCCCAGCATTTCTATAATACTTAAAGCTTGAATGCGATAGATCACCGCCACCACGGACAAAGCACACTACATCTGCCCATTTTAATTTTTTGAAAACGTCAACACCTTCTTTTGTTTTCCTGAACTCTAAATCGTTTAAGCTTTTTTCATAATCTTGTATGGATATTTTAGCCAGTTTCGTTTCAGCAATTCTGCTTTTGAAGTCTTCGTAGCCTAATGATCCGTGGTGCGTGATGACAGCAATATTTAAATCACGATCTTTCGATTTCTTAATGGCTGATATTTTTTCAGCATAGATGTTGTATGCGGTGTCTATATGGTGATGCTGAGACAATATGTGCTGATCATTAATTTCTTGTGCTGATAAATGGTCTTTTCCTGAAACATCTATTTCATACGACTCAATAGCCGATACCGTTAGATTAAGCTCATGCATGTACTGCATAACCGTTTGTTTTTGATTCGCATGATGCTCTTTTATCTTTTGGGCTATCAATTGCATTTCAGCAACGGATTGTTCGCAAAATGTAATATTGTATGGTGTTAAGATGTATTTGTTAACTAGGGACTCAAACGTCATGTCTTCTCGCATACCCTCATTTAATGTTGATTTTATATCGAGGTATAGCGGAGTTGCTTTAAATTCACTGATTCGCTTTTTGTTCCCGTTTGTCGTGGTTATGCTCTTTTCTGTAGTGGCTATTATTTGGTATGTAAGCTCTTCATGTGTAATGACAGGTTTGATACCACTCGCTTTTAATTCATCAGCCGATTGCTTTTTGATGGTGTTAAATTCGTCACTGTTCATGTATTTGCTTGCTGGGTTTGATCCATAGTCGAACGCATCAAAGCTGATCCCGCCATTATTTGACACTCTAAAAACGCCTACTCTTTTTCCTGCCGCTGGTGATAGCAATACAGATTCCATGAGATCTTGAACCAAACCGCCACTTGCAAAATCTTTGGTTAAAAATTTGGCGTGCTCACATGTTACCGGATCACTGGTAGTCAAAAAGAATTTGTTAGCAAAGTTTTGAACGATTGTGTTTACAGCATGAATGTTCTGAGATTTTGAATACATTGATGATATTGATTGTGTTGCGAACAAATTGATATTTCTGTAACCTCTGGAAATACTCAACCAATTATCATCAGTAATAACGCCATTTTGTTGCTCGGTGTTTAAGTAGAACTGGTATTCGTCAATGACTAATGCTGTGTATCGATTAAATTTAGGGCCTATCTTGTAGTTGTCTAAGTCGTCTATCTCATTCTGGCAAACGGCTTTAAAATAGACTTCTCTAAGCAATTTGGAAACGATATAGCCAGTTGATTCATGTTCAAGCGGCACGGTAAGCACTAACATCTTTCCATCTTCGTAGATGTAGTCATGCAATGATTTTGAATTGCTATCGTTGAATAATTTTGAATGGAAAGGTTCTTTAATCAAGGACGATAAAATATTGGCGATTTGTCCACTTCTCCAAAGCTTTTGTTGACTTACGTCCACCTCTTCTTCGCTGACTGGTTGTCCGGCTGCGTGCTTAGGATAAAGAGAGAAGGGTTCTCTCATTACCTTTCTAATAGTGTTGGCTATGCTCTCTGGTGCAAAGTCGATTTCTTCAACAGCATCATCTACAATTTTTCTGGTGAATGTGCCAATTGAAATATAATCGTTTATCGTTTTGAAACTAAATCTGTATTCTTCTTTTTTGACTTCTTCTACATACCATTTGTGGATATTCACTATATCCATTACGTCCATTAAACCAGAATAGAACCAATATGAGTTTTGTTCGCTGGTGTAGGGTTTGATTGAGCTTAAAATGTTCTTTAGCTGCTCGGTTGACTTTATGGAGGCAAGGATGTTTATTTCTTCGCAAAAGTCATGAACGCCAATGAACCTGATGTTATCAAGTTTGTTATTTTGTTTGGCGATGGCGTGTATTGCTGAATAAAGATCTGCTTTAATATCAAGAACTAAGCCGGGGCAATCGTTCTGGATAAAGCTTTGAATGGCTGGAAGCATGATACTGGTAGATTTTCCGCTACCCGTTTGACCTAACACCAAAACGTTTCGGGTTGCTTCGCTTGCGTTAAATTCGTAGTTTGTATCGGCTCCACTTGCGTTAATTGTTAGGACTGTGAAGTCGTCTTGCTCCAATTTTATTGGTGCCGTTCCTGCTACTCTTTTTGCTGTTCTAATATCAATTATATCTGCCATTTGTCTTCTGGTTGTTATTATATTTATTATACCAGTTGCAAATTATATTTCAATAGTGACTTGAAATATAAATCTAATATAGTAATATGGTTGTAATCAACTTACTTTTATAATATGACAAGAGGATTAAAGCCATTCGTTAAATGGGCTGGCGGTAAAAGAGACGAGTTAGAAATAATCAATGAGTTTAAACCTACTTCAATAAACAGATACATAGAGCCGTTTGTAGGTGGTGGTGCGGTATATTTTGATATAGAAGCAAAAAGCTATCACATTAACGACAAGTCAATAAATCTCATTGCACTGTATAACGCTATCAAAACCGGAAAACAAGAATTCCACGAAACGTTATTTATGCTTGACGGTTTATGGTGTAACTGGACTTCTGCAAGAGATAATGCAAGCATCGTCATGAGACAGCACATAGATGATTACCGTTTAGATAAAATAAAGCGGCTGGAAGGGAAGGGGGTATTTGACTTTTCAGGATATGAAGAGAGCATGGTTAAAGCTGGTATCTATAATTTTGCAAGGTCAATGATGAATGCTCAATGGAAGTCTGCAAGCTCTAAGGCTGCATACTACTTCTTTGTGCTGAACTACTGTTATGGCGGTATGAATAGGTACAATGCCAAAGGGGAGTTTAACGTTTCTTACGCTGCATCCTATAATAAAAAGAGAATGGATTTAAAATACCTATTTAATGAAGACCTTCTAAATAAACTGGATGGTACGGTGATTTCAAACTTAAGCTATGAGCAAATCATAGACGGATACAGCGACCTAAATCAAGACGACTTTATCTTTATAGATCCGCCGTATGATTCTGTTTTTAAAGATTATGAAGCGTCTGGTTTCGGTGAGAAAGATCAACGAGCACTCGGTAAATTATTGTTCAGCTTGTCGTGTAAGTGGATGGTTGTTATTTCTGATACTCCTTTGATTAGAGAGATTTATGGAGTGGGTGCTAGGATTGTTGAGTATGATAAGCAGTATAAGACGAATATAAACAATTCAAATTCTAAGCAAGAAGTGAAGCACTTAATCATTATGAACTATTAAAAGATACCAGCTACGATGCTGGTTTTATTATTGATTATTTGGTCTTTCGTTTCGTAATCTTCGATTTATAAATATGCATTTTTAGCGTATTTTCGTTTATACTCCACAATGAAGCTATCTCCTTTACTGATAATTGATATTCCACATAAAGTATCTCAATTAAGTTTGTGGTAAGCCCCTTTAGTGTCTCGTCTTTGGTTTTTCTGCCAGTTCGTTTAACGATCTTCATTCCGTAAAACAGTGGATGGGTATCTTTGGATGTCGGTTCATGTTTTTTCATATAGTCCTCATTTGTGGTGTGATTTTAGATTATTGGATCTTGCTAATTCTTGCAAGCATTGTGACTATTACATCCCTATCGACGGCATACATTTCAGCTATTTTGGCCGTGGATAATCTTTCTGTAATATAGAGCTTCATCAGTTGTTCTTTTGTGATGTTTAGCACTATTCTATTTCTTGGCTCATTATTCAGTCCAAATTCCTTTAATTTCCTTTTGATGTAGGTTTTGGTGAGTCCAAGCTTGGCCGAAATCTGCGAAGCGTCTAGTTTAGCCGCTACAAACAAATCAATGAGTAGTTCTCTAGTGACTTTTAGCTTAGGCTCTTGCACTTCGCTTTTACCATCAGATGCTTTGCTTTTTAAGAAGCTTTCCATGTCTGGGTGAAAATGTCTTTGGTTAAACATATTAAGCCACCTTTTTGTTATGGTTGTCTTTTTTTAGCATTATACTAATTGTCGCCTGTGAGACGTTGAAACGTTTTGATATTTCTCTTTGTGACATCCCCGACTTTATAAGGTTTATAATTTCTTCATTGCTGATTGCCTTGGAATCTTTTCTTTTGATATTGAATTTATTGAGCTTTCCATAGATCAAAGTCCTTGCGACATTGTAGTGACTTGCAATCTCTCCCGCTGTCATACGCTCATCAATATACATTCTTTGTAGAACTTCCTGCTTGATCTGAAGTTTTACGTTTCCACCTTTTTTGATGTTGCCTTTTGAAAGCTTCCCAAAAACGCAACTTAAGCTTATTCCATACATTTCCGCTATTTTCGCCGCTGTGAGATTTTCTCTTATGAACAGTCGCACTAGGGTTTCTTTATCAATCTCGACTCTTGGATTGGTTCTTATGACGTGAACAAGCCCAAGCTCTTTAAGAATCTTTAGGATTGCAGTCTCAGGCTTGTTGAGTCTTTTCGCTATTTTCTCTTTGCTTAGGCCGCTGGTTACATAGAGGCTATACACAACGTTTCTTAGTTCATTCTTTATTCTTGTGCTTTCACCCTGTCTCTTTTCTATCTTGTATTGATCAAGTATTTGGTAAGTTCTTTGTTTGGATATTGATAGTATTTGTGCTATTTGCGACGGGGTTTTCTTTTCTTCTATATATAGTTTCTTGAATAGATCAATATCAGTATGTTGATTGCCTTTCATTTCTTTCCTGAATGTTATTACAATCATTCTATCATTAAAACGGATAAAGTAAAGTTAGTAGCGGCCCATTTGACTAACAATTAGAACAAGTTATAATAATTAATAAATGCAGATAGCATTATAATACTAACTTGAATAGGGGAAAATATGGACGCACGCGAATACAATGAAGAGTTTACCAATAATGCAATAAGGGATTACAAAAACAGATATAATGAAGTTCGTTATATGCTTGCCGGTGATACAGATATGCTGCAGGAGCACCACGAATGGGAAGAAGGGGAGACGATTGCAGATAAGATATATGAAATTTACAACAGTAATCAGTCGGCAAACGTATACAGTGGGTTTTCAATAAATCAAGATTTCAAAGTCACATACGCAAATGATGATGCTGCTTATATAGTTTTTGAAGTAAGTTCAAATGAAAAGTGGATTGTGGGCCAGAATGGTGACGTGTCTATCTCTTATAGTGGCGGCATTGATAGATTTGAAGGTCTTGGGTGGGGTCATGAAGACAGCGAATTTTTCCAAGCAATTGCATCAACAACAGGATTGGATTTTGCCAACATGACGCTTGAAATAAGTGAAGATGAATTAGATGAGCGTCGTAAGGTTGAATTAGACGTTGATAGTGCTGCGGAATGGTTATTGCAAAATGCTGACAACACTCACAGTGAGGTTATTTCGTTTAAAGCTTTTGTAGATTGTTTAGAGGCTACTGGCTATAACGCTCATGCTGCAGTTACTCATGCGTTGGAAACAACGGCGTTTACTAAAGATGCTGAATGGGATGATGTTGTGTTTGGCGGGAAAGATTTTGTTGCCGATATTGAAAGGCACATAGAAACTATCGAAAAGCTGAAATTACAAAGCGATTGGGAAGACGTGGTTTCTGTCTTTGGTCTTGATGATGACGACATCGTTGATTTTGATGCGGATGATTTTGAAGACGAAATCAAAGCGGCGTTCGGAGATCCAGAAAATGATAAAGAGCCAGAAATCAAAAAAACACGAACTCGTAAGCCGGGAATGTAAATACTGGACTGCAAACAATAGCCTCTTAACTGAGGTTTTTTGTTAAGTTGAAAAATTATCTGCATGTGGTATAACATAGGTAATAACAATGGTTATATCATTATGTTTGAAAGTCCATATGTCAGTTTCTTTATGCTTGATGACGCTGATCAAGAATATCTATATACAAAAGTAAAAAACTATGACTTTGAGGGTGTCCGTTCAAAGTATGTTGTCGCACGCTATGAAGGTAAAAGTAAAATCATTGAACTGAACGAATCAAACCTCAGAACCTTGAAATCCCTATTCGAAGATCAATAATCGGCGGCTTGTCTCGTTCGATTGACTATCTATTTGATTTTGGTATTATAATACTAACAACAATTGGTATTGATTATGTCGAATGAAATTGATCTCAACACCTTTCAAGATGAGTTGAATGCTCTCTTGGATCGCAACATGGAAGCACTCACTGAACGCAATGATGGCGTAGCAGTGCAAAGCGTTAAAGCCTTCATGGAAAGCCACTATGAGGCACACAAACAGGTGCGTCTGGGTTCCTTCTTTAATGAGGCTATCGATACACAAGCCTTCACTGATGATAAGTCTTACATCATGTTCCATAGAAAAGATAATGACGCTGTTGCAAGGGTCTTTGTAGCCGGTGATGGTGAGATAATCGGTAGGTTCTATGAGACTGGCAAGCCATCAAAAGAGTTTACAATGGGCCATGAGCCTGATAGCGACCTTTACAAAGTCGCGGTAGGTGTTAGTCAGGCACTGGGCAAGGACATTGCTAAGAACGAGCATCTTTATGATGTGAATGATTTTGCCATAGCCACTAAAGAAGAGCTTGGCGTAAATACCTTTGCTGAGTGGTTGAAGCCTGAACTTGAAAAATACGCTGTTCACTTCCCCAGCATCAAAGTAGATGACGTAATCAAGGTGTTGAATGACACTGATTTCTACTTTCACGAAAGCATGAGAATTTTGATTGCAGAAGGCCGATTCGAGAAAGACAATTTCCAGTCGCAAGCATCACTGTTAGACGAGATCCACAAGGTCGGCATGTCCCTGAACGAGATCTCATATAGTGAGAAATTCGAAAGGGTAGAGGTGGCTTTCAACGTTGACGTTGAAGCCCTGTCAGACTATGACAGAGACGATTTTGAAGCTGAACTAAAAGCCGCATTCGAGACGCCAAAGAAAAAACCAACTCTCAAGATGTAAGAAAGCCCCGAAAGGGGTTTTTGTTTACATGCCCATAATCCCCGTCTCAACAGACAAATCAAACATACCCCAGAAGCTCTTAAACGCTCTGTTTTGGCTGTCCTGTTGTCCATTTGGTGCTGACATACAGGGTGTCACTTACCCCTGTTAGCGGCCCTTAAATTTCTTTCTAAAGAGGTTGCAATCGATCAAGAATCGATCAACTCTAGCGACAGAACGAATGAGACATTAGACAAAACAAGGAGCGTGTTATGTCAGTTTTCTATGCACAACTTAAACACAAAATCATTTCTTTCAACTCCGCTGAATTCAACAAGGTGGTAGAAGTCAATGAAGAGATTAAAGGCTGTGCCGATTTTGTTAACAACATGGTGGCTGATAGCGGCTTCAAACTACTGGGTTACGTTGAGCTTTCTATCAAAGTTTACTTCCTGATAGGCAGCTTTGGTAAAAGCGGTAAATTCGTTGAGTTCCCTATGTCCATTGAGGTTCTTTCCTTACTCAGTAAGTCTAACGATAATTTTCGAAAGCTTAAACTGAGAAAAGCGTTGTGTAATAACGACATTGGTAAATTCGGGATTGAATACTCGAAATTTGCGGATGAACAGTTCGATATGTTAGGGCACTAAAAAAGCCCCGAAGGGCTTTATTTAGAATTTCGACATGTAACGTTTCACGTCTTCATCGTTTTCGCCATCTGTTGAGTATTCACCGTTACTGAACAAGAACCATCCTTGAAGCATAGGAATGAGTCTAATCACGCTGAAATACAGCATGAAGTGGATGACAATAATAAATCCAGCTACTAACGCATTTATCGTGTTTGTTCCGAATGAAGCGGCTGCTGAGCCTTGTGACAAGCTACCAGATGTTAGGAAATTAGCGACTTCCATGATGCTGACTGGATAAACACTGAACATATTATTCATGAAGAAGTCCGTGAAATAATACGTGAGTAGCATGTGAACGGGAAAGCTGATTAACAAGAATACAGTAATTACAAAGTCTGGAATGTCATTATCTCTTCTTGAGAATGTGTTACTGATTGAGCCGGTAGAGAATGGTGCTTCTATGAAGTTCAATAATGCTAACGTCAATGACATACCAAAGTGTAATAATAATTCTGCGATAGCCTGCAAGAATCGGCTGAGTATGAAGAATGGAAGCATAAAGTAAAGCAATACGCCTAAACCGATTTTCGCCCATCCAACCGTTCTAATAGCTGTTGTTATTTCCGGGCCACCTACGGCACTGGCAAGTAAAATCCCGGCGTTCACTGCTGTGGTGTCTAATCCTCCACCATTTGTAGAATAGATGTTGTTTTCAGCACTGGTTGCCATGAAGTAAGCGACGATACCTAAACTCTTCAATGGGACAACCTTTTGAATGAAGTTTTTGCTCTGGGCTATTTCAGCCGCTGTGCTGTTTTTCGTTCCTTTGATTTTTCCTAATGATGCTGTGCTTGAAACCAACATATCAAACCCACCTTTGAGGTTGACTGCACCTGTGCTCATGGCTTCTTGAAGCACACCACCACATAGATAGCCATCCACGTATTTATGTGGGTTAGCCACGCACGTTGATAATTTGGTCATTCCCATCCAGCCATCTTGACCTATATTGCCGAGTGTATTCAATTGATCCATATTGAAATCCATTGCCACACCCATGTAATACTGCCACTGCTCGCCAGCCCAGTTCTTTAAGGTTTCTAAGTAACCGTATTCAGCGGCTTCATAACCTTGGATCTTCGGATAGGAGAGGGTGAACACCGATTGTGCATCATTGTTCACCATGTCGGTATCACCGGACTCTTCATACTCGAACATGAAACGTCTACCAAACGTCTCTGCGTTGTATGAGAAATTGATATTCACATCACCCACAAGATATGCCGGTATTCTGTGCCAGTAGAACGTCTGTGAGCGTTGTAGAGAGTGGAAAGTCGCAACAGCGGCTGAGCACATGTAGGGTGAACCATCTGCACCACATGCTTCTGCTACGCACGTCTTAACCTTCTCTAAGCTTTCGGAGCGGGTAAATCCTGTGTATTTGAAGGCTCCTGATTGATCATGAGCACACAATGATACTCTTCTGCTTTTCAAGTAGTTGTTGTTAGTTAAGTATGCCTCAGTTGTTATGTTTTTCAATTTGTGCATTTTGTAGGTGAAGTCTTGAGAAATACACATCGCCACCTTTTTCAAGTAAATTCCGTTTATATCTCTTTGGTTGTAAACGGTTAGGTTGATACCTTCGATGTTGTCACACGACATCTTCATATCAAACGTCTTGCTTAAAACACTGGATGCGTTATTAAATCCCACTAGGTAATTATTTTTAGCGGCATTTACTCTTGTTAGAGCTTCTGCTACATACTGCTTATACCAGTCGATTTGCTTCTGTCTGCAATCGAATAAACCATATTCGTTGGCAAGCTTTACGCAATTCTGGTCTATCGGTAGCGTGAGTGAGCCGGAATACTTACCAGAATGAATACGTCCATATAAATCTCCATTTTTGTCTGTGAAATAAAATGTGAATGGCTTATCATCTTCTACACCGTTAGAAGCAATCATGAAATCTAACAAGCTTTCAAACTGACCAGTTAAGCCGTTGTAATCCGGTAATCTAATCGTTGCGAAATAGTAAAGTTTGTTTTCAACCATTTCGGCAACACGCTTGTTTACGTCATCGCTTTCCATTTTGAAGATTATCAACGCCAGCATTTCTATCGTGCTGCTGCGTGTTGTGCTTCCATTTTTAGTGGTTGATTCATACCACGGAGCGGTAAGAAATACGGTGATGATTAATAAGATGGTGTATCGGGTGTAATTTGTAGGTTTTCCAGCAATCATTTCTATTTTCTTGAACGCGAATCCAAACATTAAAGCGATTAGAAAGGTAACTAATGCAGGCGTTAAAAGTATGATTCTGGTGATGGCGTCAACTTCGCTGTAATCTTCATGAATATTTTCATTACAGACAACGGGTGTAGCTGATTTATCGCCAGAAAAGAATTTAGCTGTCTTCTCTACAGTATTTGAAAGCTCACAACCTTTTAGGCTTTGAATAACCTTATTGGCGGGTTCGTTTTTCCTATCAAGCTCTGCTTTCGCTATTACATCAGTCGTAACGGCTTGTGCCGCCATGACTGGCATTGATAAAGTAAAAATAAAGAAAAAAGAAAAAATGGTTTTTGATATAAGTTTATTCATTGTAATTGCTAATATTATTATATAATATTATAACATATTATAGTGTAATTACAAACGGTGCAAAGGTTATGCATGTTGGGTTTATTGTAGGCACAAAAAAGCCCCAGTAGACGGGGCTTAATTGACAGACCAAATAGGATAAAACGATTACCACATAACGCTATCAGATCATGTGTTGACTAACCATGAACATACCACCGAGAAAGACAGCACCGATAGTCAGGCAACCATAAGCCCATACTCCGGGAAGGAACGCTTTGATTGAACCCAGTGCTGCAATAATGCCAAAGAAGGTCAAATCTTCAACCCACGAAAAATTAGTAAACATCGCAACTGCTACAATTGCAGCGATGATGATAGAAATGCCGAGTAACGCTTTGAAACTGCTGATTATAAAGTTCATGATGTATCTCCTATTTAGTGATTTTATTATAGTCGAACACCTAACTAAAGTCAAGTTTAATATGGATAACACCATACACTTTTATTGCACCTCAATGTGCAACGATAACTTTAACCTGTCCAACTAATCTTCTAATCTTTAATATCGGATGACAATCCATTGCGAAGCTGAATTATCTTCCTTTCTTATATTCATTATACCATGTGCATATTATAAATCAATATCAAACTGATAATAATTATCATGTTGATTATTTTCTCGAGTATTTTCTCATGCTGTTTCCTACTTGCTTTCTAAACGCTTCTCGCACTGTGCTAATTCCCGGAATAATCTTAGTGAATAAGTCACTTATTTTGCGAACCACCTTTAAAGGCTCATCACCTAAGAATGATTGGAGTCCAGCAATTCTAAAGAATATACCAATGATGCTCCAACAAATTGTTGCTACTGTGACAACCAACGCTAATAACGACATGCCTATAAAGAACAACACAATGGCTTCATCGATTAAGCTTGCAGTAGCCGTTGCAGAATAAATAGTTTCTATGATTAAGAAAATAAAATTGGACACTGACACAAAGCTTAATATCTTTACGAATGTTAGTAGGCTTGGTAAAAATAACAGCACTATAATCATAGACTTCATTTTCTTTCTTATTGAGTCGAAATTATCTTTGTCGTTAGCTAGTGCGAGCCAGACGCCAAAAAAGTTTATAGCGACAGGGATGATGCAATACACCATCGTCGTCATTAGATGTCCAGATAAAAATGGAAGATTGAATACAAGCGGCACTACCTTTGCCAGAAAAATCCCGAAAATTAATACGAATGTCATCATGTATGCGATAAAGCTTGAAATGACGTTAATTCCATTGAAGGCTTTGTTTAGGCCAGATGAAAGACCTGATTTTAAAGATTTGGATTTTACTGAGCCTTTTTCGTCCTTATTAGATGATGTAAATAGATCAATGCTTCTTGCAGCGACTGATACGCCAGTAGCCTTAATAAGTGCCGTTAAAGAAGTATCTATCAAGTTATTACCTAGCTCAACCACATTCTTCAATACGTTGGTAGTAGGTGCTATACACTTATCAGTATCGTCTCTGCAGGATTCAGTAAGCCCTAGTGTGTTGTAAAAAGCATGAATTGGATTGGTTAATGCCTTCTCGAACGCTGTATCTAATTCACTGTAACTACTAGAGGTTTCAACGGCATTTTGTATAATGGTATCTGTTGTCATCGTATGCGTTTCACTGGTGCGTCCTCGCTTAAATTCTGCATACATAGCCTGAGTGTAATATCCAAATCTTAAACCACTCTCAGAAAAAGCTTTATTTCCGCCTTTGCTCAGAAATTCATAGTTTATTAGGTTGGCTTCGCTGCCTTTGCTGATGATTTGTTCACCAGAACCTAAGAATAATGATTTGACCACTCTTTGTTTATCTTCAATATTCCAGAGATATTCAGTACCCGCCAACATGAATCCAGTCTGGCTTGATGCGGCAAGTTGAGCGGTTTCTTTTGAACTATCAGTCAAAGCAACACTTAATCTAATCGTGGCAATTTGTTCTAATAATGAATGTCTCTTGTCGATTACAGCCTGTGTTAACGACATTTGCTTAGCAAACCATGCATTCTGTTGTGTTCTGTCTGCGTCACCTCGCATATTCTTAGCTGTCGCACCTAAGCCGACGACTTCAAAGTTTGCACCTGTATTGTCTGTGGGGCTTAAACAGAATGGATTACCCGCAAATGCAGCACCGTCTTTATAATACGCCAGAAAGCTTTTAGAACGTTCTGCTTCCATGCTGTCAAAACAGGCTTGTCTTAGAAGCTCTTTTGCTATTGCTGCTAATGTTCCATCAGTTTGTATTTGCTTGTAATAGTTCATGAGTATTTCTCTTTTGCTCATGAGTAATATCACGTCCACTACGTTATCTATCGCGGTTGAGTTATTATTTTCAGTGCCTATGTCTTCCATTAACACTCTTCTAGCAGTGGTGAGGTTGTTTTCAAGTGAGCCTATATCGCTGGTGACGTATTGTTCTAAATTCAACTTCTTGTAGCTATCACCCAAGAAGTCTAGGTTTGGGGTAGGGATGATGTGTGTCCCACCTGTGTAATCAACGACCGCTGAGTTAGGAGCGGTTCTGTACATTTCAATACGGTTGTCCACATAATGATAGAACGTCGCCGGATCGGCTAATTTTGCGTAGCGGCTGTTCAATGCAAACATATACGCTTTATCGGTTTGTCTCATCGATGCATAGCCGATAACCATTTTGGTAATAATGCTTTCACTTTCGGCTTTTGAATATTCGACGTTGATATTGTTCTTATTGCTTTTATCCTCAGTTAGATTTTCAGATTGTTTGTCATCGATTACGTAGTTTTCAAAAAAGTACATAGCTCCACGTCTTGTGAGGTTTTCAAGCTTTTCTGCACCTATTCCCAGATAAGAACCTGCCCATCCAGCACCTGTGAGCGGGCCGTATGGAACGGTAAAGAACACAATTAATATGGCATATGAAATGATGCTGCGTCCTAAATTGTATCGGCCTTTGTCTTCTTCGGCGTGGAGCATTCCGTTTATTGTATGAACCGTAACGTTTGCAATAAGTCCTAGCACTATGCAGATGACCATTAGAAAAATCATCGCATTAGTGGATATTTGCAAGCCAGCAAGATTAGATTCTACGTCTCTTTTAAAGTCTGGATCATTTTGCATCTTGTCGTTAAACGTGTTTTGTATTTCATCACCTTTTAGAAACGGATTGGATTGAATGAGTGCTGGGTTCATTCGCCCCAGTAATTCAACCGTCATTGAGCCATCACACGTTTCTCCTGAAATCTTAACTTGTGTGTTCTGCTCGTTCATTCCGCAATTACTGGCAATGACATTTGTCGATGTGAATAGCAGGGCTGATGTTATAAATAATGCATTAAGATATTTCGTCATTTTATATTTTGATTATTTTTAAATATTATAACATATTTTAATGTTATTACAATTTAGACTTGAGTAATTATAATGCTGCGTTATAATTCAGATAAGTTAACAAATTATACGGATGTGATTAAATGAACATTGACAGAACAAAACCGCACAAATATTTCTATGGCGGAAAGATAGTTCATCAGGCTTTAAATAATAGATTGGATGAAATTTGCTGGCAGACGTTAAAGACCTATCCTTACATTCAAGATCTCAATGTCAATTCAGTTTATGATTATGTAGAAGAGCGTGGTTTGTTTCTATATGATTTTGGTAAGATGATTGATGCCTACGAGTCTGAGCATGGCACGCTGCCTTATAAGGTCGTCAAAGATAAAAAAGCACTTGGGCCGGTCAGCAATTTTTCTGTCTATAGAATTGAGGATTTAGATACAGTCTGGAACTATTTCAATGATGGTAGAACACCTATTTATTTGGAATTCGTGAGCCTGAAAGATTTTGTCAATGCTGTAAAAGGCAATGAGTCATTCATCAAGGTAAGAACACGATGGTATAAGAGGCTTGAACTGGTTGGAGTAAAAAAAGAACAAGATGTGAGAAAAAGAAAAAACAAATTGGCTGATGTGACATTAACCAGAATAAGCGATCAACTTAACTCAAATAAAAAGACGAAAGCCTTCTTTTACAGTCTGTCGGATTTGTTGGTGATTGCTGAGATCTACAAAAAAGCTGATGAGCGAAAGCAGGCTATCAATTGATAAGCATGACTGGACGTTTCTCAAATGCCCGCATAGACGGGTTTTTTTGTGCCTGACCATGTGGGTGGGTCGAGGCTGATGCCACCACCAGCGGGCTTGCTGGGTGCATCCTTCTATATATAGAAGAGACTGATAGGGTAGGGTGGTCGGCCATCCACCTGCAGGCTGTCGATCTACCCGGTACCGGGTGAACCGGCTAGGCCAGTCGTGTAGGCTGGTGGCCTGCTCGATCTCAATACTGGAACGTGGGTGGTGGTGAGAGAATGCGGCCTTTCTAGGTACGAAAAAAAGCCCCCGGTTAAGGAGGCTTCTTGTTTACTACCGTCTATTAGACAGTTTCAACCTTGGTGACTTTCGCACCTTTCACCTTGCCGTCTTTCAGGGCTTGAATGAAGACTGGCTTGGTCTTGGCGTTCTCGTCCTTCACGGCCTTGGCATGGTCTTCTGCGATGGCGAGGATTTCACTGTTCAAGCGACCTTTGCCAGCTTTGACCGTGTGGGCAACACCCTTGATTTCGAAGGTGATGGTTTCAGCCGGTGCCGAGGTGGTGGTAGTGGCAATGCTACCGTCTTTCGGAGCACGTTTGAATTTCAGGGTAGCGGTCTGACCTTTTTTCAGGAACTCGATTGCTACACCGTCCACCAGTGCTTGAATGTCCTTGGCGTAGGCCACCGCGATTTCAACGAAGCTCACACCTTCCAGCTTGGTGCGGATCTCGCTACCTTCGCCAGCCTGTTGGTTCATCAGGTTAGTGATAGCTTCCATGATGCCGAAACGCTTGGTCAGGTCTTTGGTTGCCAGCAATTCAGACTGCAGGGCACCGATCTCGGCGTCGTAGTCTTTCGGCTCCATCTTCTTGGCAACGTTATCGGTGAAGTCTTGCAGAAGGTTTACGAAATTGGTGTCGTAGAAACCTTGCTTAGCCAGATCAACAAAGTCGTTGATGCTTGGGTTTTCACTTTCCAGAACACCTTTAACAATGTTCAATTCGGTGTTGGAGGATACAGCGTTTTCGTTTTCTTCAACGTTGGTGTTGTCAGCGGCGTTGGTTGCAGTGTTCATATTTGTAACTCCAAGTATCGATCTAATTTTAGGTTTTATCCGGTAGGTAATGTCTTTTCCCTTTCCGTTGAAGCTATATTAGTGGGATTTTGATACTCCAGCAACCTTTATTTCGATCATTTATTAGTTTTTTCAACCTGAATCTTAATCGGATAGGCATTTGTTATTAATTTTCGATATCACAAAACCTTTTTCCGAATACGCCCGACATAATTTCTGTAACAAATGGCCTGAATTGCCCGATTTCCACCGAACCACTCACATTGATCACCCGCTCCTGAAAGGAACAACGTTCCAGTATCCGAAGGATTGCTTTTTGATAGACGTAAAAAAACACCCGGTTGGGTGTCTGGTTAGGTTTCATATCATCGCTGGGATAATAATTATCATGATATGAAAGGCAATAAAACCGCTAACTATCGACAAGAACCTTCCATATCTTCTGGTAAGATTTCTGCCGGTTAAGTGGTATTTCAGCTTTTCGGTAAGCGTTCTGGTCTTGGCTGGGTAAATCTTCGTGATGTTACCGAAGTGAAGCATTTCAAGCATTAGGAATCCACTATCAGAAAATTCAATGTCGTCTACATAAGCAGCTTCCTTGGTTTTACCCGCAAAAGAAATTTTACTGTGATGTTTTACCTCCGACCAAGCTCGGCTTGATGATTGACGGGTGAATATGCTGTATTCATCACCATTGAATTTAAGGTGGTGAAGTCCCTTGTTGGATTTGAAGTAGATGCCATAACTATATTCACCATTTCTTATAACATTTATGCATTCAATACCAAGAAGCTTGCACAAGTATTCTGGTTGATACATGTGGAATTTAGTAAGCTCGTAATCAGATGTGAAAGATAAAACCTGTTCTTCTTCTGTTTTGTTTTCGCTGGTCAAGACGATGTATGCAATTCTTTTTAGAAACTCTCGCTTTGGGTGGCTTCCATCATTACTATATTCAGCGTTGTCATCACCAATAAAGTTTTGTTCTTTTATTAGACACAAATAAGAAGCTAATGATTTACCAAGCGTCATTTTGTAGGTAGTGAGTAATAGTTTGAGATAGTCACCAAATGTGCTTGCTCCTTGGCTATCTTGTAGGTAGTGAATAAAGTTTTCGGTAGAAATTAGATTTCTTGATGAATCAAAAGGCCCCAAGATTTCCCTTTCTTCATTTTCAGTTAGCGTATAGGCATAAATACAAGATGCTATTGAGTAACCCTTAACGGGAATAGAGTTAAATCTGGGGAAATCTAAATCTTTAACCTTGTGTAACAAGTAAGGCTTGATTTCTTCTGCTATGTAGATGTATTGGTTGTCAGTGGATTGCTTTATAAAGGCGTATAGTTCGCCAGCTATTTTTTCGATTTCTGCATTTATTGCTTTACTAACCTTTTCTTCGTATGTCTTTGTGGTTAATTTTCCCATGGTATTAGATTTCGATTGTTATTAAATCCATTTTACCATATTAAATGATTAATACAATTAAGCAGGAAGTAAAAACACCCTTCCGGGTGTATTTAATTTTGGAGTATGAAGTTTTAAAAAGATACAATCATAGTGGGAATAGTGGCCCGCCTATAATTATAAAATAGCACGGCATTATTAATTGTCAAATGTATGGGCAAAATAAAACCCGCACTTGGCGGGTTAGTATTCTTCTGCAAGAGCTAATGTAAGCACTCGCTTGCATTTTTCATCTTTCATTTTGTCTTCATCTTCTGCACCAAACTCAAAGCTTTCATCGTAATAATCAATCTTGAAAAAATACCGCTCGCCTTCAAATTCAAAGAAAGCCATGTCGTGTTCGTTCCAAGGGTCGTTAGCATCGTCAAATCCCTTGTAGGTCATTGCAGTATCTAAAAGCCGGTAAAACTTCGGTATGTCGGTCTTGTAAAGGTGCTGGACGAGCGGGGTAGGTTGGAAGTGCCTTTGATTCTGTGTGGCTGTGATTTCAATGAGATTCTTACGAAAGTTATCATTCTTTTGCTGAATGATTGTTTTAACCTTTTCCCTGTCCATCGCACTTACTCAGTTGATTTAAAGTAAGTTAAATATAGCAGAATGCCTAAACTCCAGCAACTGATTATAAGGCTATAAATAGGTAATTATCCGCTTATCTCATTTCTTGCAATAAGCTGGTTTCAAGCATTGATAAAGACAATTTGAGTTGTTCGTTAGCAATCGTTAAATCAATTGATTTTTCTTTATCGAATGCAGCGATAACCACATTATTGACGACTACTTGCTGGTTTGCTTTGTCAGCATAGCTCAACTGTTCAGCAGTGTTTGCGGTCAGTGTCGATTGCGAAAGCAAAGCTGTAGTGTTCTGCAATTCCAGCTTGACTCTTTTCGGAGTGATAACCACTGGTTTTACTTCCTTTACCTTCTGAACTTCCGGTGTTATTGAATTATTCCCCTCACGCAAAAATTCAAAACACTTTGAAATCACGTATAAAGTAAGGTGTAGGGCAATAATAGGAGCCATCAGATAAAAACACATAGATGTGAGTTGACGTGTAGAAGGAACGAAAAACCACATAATAGCTATTAGTATCACTCCGCAGACGGTGAAGTTTCTGTAAAAAGACTCGTCATCACTGTCATCATCCGTAGTATTATTTTGCTTTGCATCGGCCAGATTTTTCTTTTCCCATCTTTCAAATTGTTCTTTTTGTGCCTGTTTATCTAAAAAATCAATTCTACGTTTTTCTTCGTTTACCCTTGTTTCTGCAGCACTCGCATAGGATTTATTGACGGCAGGGGATTCGCGTTTTGATACATCTATTGAACGTATTGGCTTAGAGTTCCTTTTAACGGTGTTTGAAGTGTTATTATTTCTTTTCATGATGTATTTATGAGTTCTTACATTCATCATACCATCTGCAAATCCAATTGCAATAGTTACTTAAAAAATAAAACACCATTAAAGGTGTTTAGTTTGTATTCTCGCTATTTGATTTGCTGTCTCTTTGTTCAATTTGTTGTTTATTTTTTGCCATCCCGGTTTTATATTTCTTATAAATATGATCTATAACTTCATCGGAAAATTCGTATGGGCTGTTCTCAATGATTTCTTGCGGATTTCCTGCTTGGGTTTTGATTGCTTCTTTATTGTCGTTTTCCATAATAATAAATATTGTTAATTAATCTAATTGTAGCATATATATGGTTTAATTCAAATGCACTTAATATTGCTTATCCATTTGTTGATAAAAAGCTGTTGATTGGCTATATTGTGTATAGGGTTTATGTTCATCAGGATTGACAATGGAAAGCATGAGCTGGAATAAGTTGCTAAACAATACTCGCCTTGGAGGTCGTCCTCCAAAATCGGAGATTGGCCGTTCACCGTTCCATTCCGACCACGATAAAGTCATTTTCTCTGGTGCTTTCCGGCGTCTTGCACGCAAGACACAAGTTCACCCCTTGGCTACCAATGATCACGTTCATAACCGCCTGACGCATAGCTTGGAGGTCGCTTGTGTGGGTCGCACGCTGGGTGTCCGTGTCGGTCAAGAGCTACTGAATCAACGTCTGATACCTGAGCAACATTCAGCGGCTGACATTGGCGATATTGTCCAGACGGCGTGCCTTGCACACGACATAGGCAACCCACCGTTCGGCCATACTGGTGAAGAAGCTATACGTCACTGGTTCTCTACCGATGGTGGGGCACGTCTTATAGAGCAATTGCCTTTCTATGAGGCCACTGACTTACGCCAGTTTGAAGGGAATGCCCAAGGGTTTAGAGTTTTGACCACTTCGGAATATCACCCTAATGAGGGTGGTATGCGATTGACCTATGCGTCATTAGCTGCATTTATAAAGTATCCGTGGTTAGCGGGTGATGCACTTAATAAGCAAAGACCTATTCAAAACAAATTCGGTGTTTATGTTTCTGAATTGAGTTTGTTTGAAGAAGTAGCAAAAGCTTCTGGATTGTTAAAGCTCGGTGAAGGCTGGTGGTGTCGTCATCCTTTGGCCCATTTGATGGAAATATCTGACGATTTTTGTTATGCCATTCTCGATCTAGAAGACGGCGTAGAAATGGGTATCTTGGAATGGGATAAGGTATTTGAAATCTTATGCCTTGTCTTGGGTGATGACCAGAAGAATCAATTACTGAAAGAAATTGAAGGCATGAAGGTCGGTCGTAGACTTTCAATGGTTCGGGGTAAAGTCATTTCTGCCTTTGTAGATGCCGGTGTGGCTGCGTTCATGAATAACCATGATGCGATTATGTCCGGTAGGGTTAATGGTTTGCTCGATCTCTGTGATAGCAACGTGCGGGCCTGTGTGAGTGCTGCAAAAGGTTTGGCCCGTGATGAGATCTTTCAACACCCTCGCAAGGTTGAATTAGAAATTGGTGCATATAGCACGGTTTCCACGCTCCTGAATGTGAGTTGTGCTGCAGCTCTGGATTACGTCAAGAAAGGTTCGGCGGATGATTCCAAAACGAAAAGGGTGGTTGACCTATTGGGACTGGACTTAAGCAGCATCGATCACCAATCTGGCGTAACAAAAGAATATGCCATTATTCGACAAGTGCTTGATTATGTCAGCGGCATGACCGATAACTATGCTATTCATCTGGCAAGGCAGTTTAACGGTTTGGGTTAAATGACTTATCAGTAGACGCAAAAAAACCCCTATCCGTGGGGGTTTTAAGCAAGAACTTTATATGAAATCAACATCCGCATAAAAAGAGTATTACAACACATCCTTGTTATAATTATAATAACCTATTATAAAGTTAAGTCAATGATGATTATAAAATAAAGTTGCTCTCTTGATATAGTATTATAATGTTGTATAATAATATAAGATAACAATGTATATTATTATGAGCACACAACCATTACCAAATGATTATGATTTTGAAGCGACTTCTCAGGTCGATGAGTCATTAGAAACTAATGCGAATGAAGTAGAGCTAGAAAGACAAAACGATGTATTGCCTGTGACTGTTGATCCAGTGACAGAAGAAATCGTAATTACGGACGGTGATACAGAATACAGAATTACGGATAAAGAAGTAGAAGACGCCCTTGAATCCAATCTTGAAGAACCATCTGCTACCAGCTATGAAGACAATGCTTTTATCGGTTCTGAATTCGATTTGATAGAGCAAGAACAACGTAGAAAGATTGCAGAAGAAAAAGCGATTAATGCTCAAAGTGCTTTGGGTAAGTCATTGCAAGCTGAGCACGATGAAATGTTGAACGTCCATAACAAATTCATCAGTAAGAGAGATCACGCCGATTATCTATTCTGGCAAGAAGTTAAGAGAAAAGGCCAGATAGTCAGAAAAGATTTCAAAATGGGTGAAGAGGTTGCAGACGCTGCAAAAGCGGCTGGATTGGATTACAAAGAATCTGTCTTACCTTTCAACAAAAGTTTCAAAGCGACTGATTCAACAGGGAAGGTAGCAATCAATTATTCTGGTTCAAAAGCAACGTTCCACAATGATTACGCATTAGATCCAGCTACTATCAAGGCGGGTTGCCTTGCTGTTAAAAAGTCTGGGTTGAAAAAGCCTTGCATCTTCGCACCGTCACATATGAATGCTCAACAAAAAACAGAATTTTACTCATTATGTTTCGAGAATCTATTATTGGCTGGATATGAACCAACTAAAATCAAATTTGATAATCCAGCTTTTGAAGCAAAAATTAGAGAAAAATACGCTGGTTTCAAAGCTCATGGCGGTATTGGTGATGCTGATTCAGTAGAAATGACCGATGGTTTGACTGGTGGTAAGGGATTAAATATCAAGCCAGAAGCCACGGCTGATGAAAAGAAAATGACTGATGCGGCTTATGCATTGTTCCAAGCGGCTGATGCTGCTTCAAACAGAATCAAAGCTAATACAGCATGGAGTCAATTCAGACTTGGCGTTGAGACAATTGATAAAAACGCCGTGAAGCAAATTAATAACGTTGCTAATGGAAAAGAAACGGCTGATATTGAATTTCTTAAAAAGTTTAGGGAAGATAAATCCATCGTTGAATCATTCAAGAAGCTCTCGAAAGAACTTGATAATTTCAAAGAAGTTTACGGTTCTGGTGAGAATGCACCAGAAAAATACAAAGATACTTTTAGAGCGGTTGAAATGTTGCAAAAGTATGGTTTCAATCCAGACAGCAAAAACAAGACGTTCGATTTCTGGAACGGCGGTGATGCTGCAACTGAAACGTTGAAAAAGATGTCTGCTGGTTTGAAAGGTGTTACTGCATTGATTAATGAGCAAAACAACTACAATTTCGCAACGTTAGACAAAAACGACATGTCTGATATTAAAAGAAGAAGTGGCGTAATGGCAAAGTTCAAAGCCCAAATTGAACAAGGTGATGCGTCTTCTGCTTCTAATTATTCCAATGTTGTTAAAGGCAGTGAGCTTAACGCTGTATCAAACAAGAACAGCACCAGTTCTAAAATGTTCCCTGATACTGCGAATGTGTATAAATTCAATATGAGCGGGGAGGGCGTAGACCTTTATTTCTATGCTGGTAAAAATGGTATGGAAATGATTGCAGGTTCTGGTAACAAATACAGCAAGCCGCAACGTGCTAACGTTTCAGCTAATGAACTTGTTCAAATGCTCAAGATGACAGAGGGTAACACTCATAAAACTGACGTTAAAGAAGAGGTTAAGCAAGACGCCAATCCAGTGCCGAAAGATGATGTGATTGATGAGCTTCAAAAAGAGTTCATGACGCCAGATGAGCTTAAAGACTTGGCGAATGGTAAGAAGCCAGACGTGGCTAAGGAGGCTCCACAAGCCGATTCTGAGCACGTTCCAGTGATAGACAAGTTCACCATTCAAAGCGGTATGAAAACCTTTGATATGGAATTTAAGGACGGTATAGCAAACCATGCTGGTGTGGCGTATGTGCTTAAAAAATATGCGGGTGATGTGGATAAAACTGTTGAAGGCATTCTTGAAAAGAACGAGAAGGTTTTAGCCATTAAGGTGCTTAACACATTGCCAATGGATGCTTCATGTTTGATTGAAGCTGATGTAGCGTATGAGACAAGAGAAAAGCCAGTCTTAGTGGATAACATGTATTGCATACCGGGTGTTACAGGTCACTTGATTTATGAGTTGAGAAATCATGATGGTAAAAACAAGCATACCTTGGGAGAAAGAATGGAACTAGCCGCTGAGGCTGCTGGTATCACTGTTGATAAAGTCAACGGTGTGTTCATGACCGATGTTCATTCATACTCATTGAACGAAATTAAAATGAGTGAAGTTGAAGATATAGATTACAGCAATAAGCAAGGTTATTACACTTTGAAAGATCTTCAAAAGGAACTTAGAAGAGAACCTAAGAAAGTTGTGGGTATCAATCAAGATGTAGATGTGGCTGAAACCGCTAAAAACGCTCCTGCTACCAAAGGTGCGGACTTTGTTGATACAGATCCAACTGATAATGTTGAAGGTATGAAAGGGCAAGCTCCAAAGTCATTCAAAGCAGAAGATGCGGCTGATTATGTGGCTGACGATGATTTAGAAATTGATGGGCCAGATGATTCATCAGGAACTGGCCCGAAAAGAAGAAAACCAAAATATAAATAACTACGGATAAATATAATGAGCATAAACTATAGCGGTACACGTTTTGAAACCCCGAACTCTGATGCGGATATTGAAAAATATCTGTTGAAGACGTTTAGATTTACAAAGAGAAAAGACGACGATGACGGTTATGATATTTATCCAGATGAAGAAATACATTCAACATTCATTGCTCATTCCCCTTATCAAATGGCGATTGAAAATTTTAAATATTCGATTGACAGAATCGTTAGGTCTTATGAGTCGAAGGGTATCAAACTTACCTCAGAACAGAATGAGCTGGTGGTTAATGGATTGCTGTCAAGTTATAAAAATTACTCTCTTGCGGAAGAAGATAGAGAGACGTATACAGCATTCATTATGGATGCAGTCTTAAAATCCTACGGTGACGATGATATATTTGATCCAGATAATAAGCTAACCGGGTTTTCTCCTGATTTCTCTAAAACGAAAACAGTCATTGATTACTTAAAGCAGTCTGGTAAATTTAACGGCCCATACGGAAAGCTAAAAACGATGACGAAAGCCGCTTCAATCGCTAACGACTTGCACGACGCTACATCAATTGCTTACAAATCATTATGTCTTGAATTGAAACAAATTGATTTTAGAAATACGGTCAAAAGAGTGAGTAGTCAAGATCACCATGAAGAGCTTCGTGAAGCCGTGGTAGAGTATTTAGGGAAGTAAAAGAAAAGACCTTATAGGTCTTTTTGGTTGCTGTAACTGAGGTATTCGACATCAAGTTCTATCTTTTCTTTCTCGATTGATTTAAGTTCAGCTTTCAATTCGATTTCTCTTTTTATTAACGCGGTTCTTCTATTGAATATTGCGTAAAGCTTGTTATAGCTTTTTAAATTATTAATCAGTTCTGCAACCTGCTCTTCGGAGTCTAAGCCCAGTAAAATTTGCTCTTCAAATATTTGTTCAATGGTTTGGTCTGGATATATTTCTAAGATTTCACTATCAGAAATCTCAAATGGATTATCATTTTCATCGTCATAACTCATGGTCTACTCGTTCGTTAATTTGGTGTAAAGAGGGTTATTCCCCCTCATTCACATTTTCAGCTAAGTCTACTTCTTCTTCATCGTCTTCCTTCCAGCATCCTTTGCTTTTTAATATCTCTATCATTTTCGCCATTTCTTCAGGTGGAATACGTGTGTTTTGACTTTCTTGTTGCATAGTATCTCCTACATTGTTAATTAGTTTAGATGTCGTCTGGTAAATCATCCAACATCGCTTGTTCATCTTCATCAGCGTCAACAGCATCAACCACTTCTGTTGATACGGCTACCGTGGCTAGAAAGGCTTCTGCCTTGCTCATCACTGGTTCTGGCTTGGCAACTGGTGCAGGTGCCGGGGTAGGTTTCGCCTGTGCTACGGGTGTAGCAGGTGGTGTGGGTTTGGCCGGTGCTGCTGGCTTTGCCTGCTCGATCTTGGCTGTCTTCTCTACCACTGGTGCTATGGGTTCTGGATCTGCTTTGGTGTCGCTGGACGCCTCTACAATGATTGCAGCATCACCTAATTTGACCTTGCCACTCTTGATGAATGGAATGAGATCTTTAAGACTTATTCTTATATCTATCGCTGAGTCAATGCTATAAATACTTAAATAGTCTTCAGCTAGCGTAGTGTAAATTTTACTGAATGATCCATTTAGTATGTATAGGTGCTCGTCATTTATGAGCGATATTTTTTCATCAGGCTTGTCTTTGTTAGCCCCAAGCGTCGAAATAGTTTCGCTAATCACCTTCTTTTCACTATCTTTTAGTGTGCGTGTAGACTTAATAAATCTAGATTTTTTAGCTGTGTCGAATTCATTGCGGTAAGCAAAGCTGGACTTTGGAAAAAACACAAAGGTTTTGAAATGTTCTGTGTAAACGGATTTATCAGATGCTATTTCTTCCGGTGTCGCTTCTCTGTATTTCTTATTATTAATACTCATCACAGATGATAAGTAGGTCAAAATATCGTCCTTGTGTTCTTCTTGGATCTTTAAAGCTGAGTCGTCCTGTTCTTCTGTTGTGAAGAAAATTTTATCAAGCTTATCTTTGACATTCTTTGTTGTTGGGCCTACTGGCATGTAGTAACTGAAAAGTCTTAGAGAGAATATGTCTTTGAGGTTGTATAATGAAGCGATAAGCTCTTTCTTTACAGGGTCGGCTTCGTAGGTTGTCTTTAATTTCCATAGCTCCGATCCAAAGCTTTTAATCATGCTGTCCATGCCAAGTAAGTCTTGTTTCGTTAATTCCTTAATCGCCATTTTGTTTCCGGTGGTTGTTTTTAATATTATAACACATTATTATACTTTGTAAATTGAGCTAATTAAAAAAGCCGCTAGGGCTTAGTTAATCTTTTGCTTAAATTTTTGAGGTTTTTGTGTGTCAGGCTTTATAGGTTCAATAGCTAATGATATTTGCTTTTCAAATGTCGTTTGAATGCTGGAAAGCTCTTTCAGCTCTTGACTGTATTTTCTGTGAAAGTCGTCATTCAGATTCTTCGCATAATCAACGAAAACGTTACTAATCTCTGTTCGCACATGGTTCATAATGTCGTGCTTATAGGTAGGGTCTTTTTCCATTGTTCCTTCAATAATGTCCTTTCTGGCTTTCTCAATGACCGTAGGAGACATGAGCGTCACTGAAAGATTGCTCACTAGCCCAGCACGCTCCTTGGTGCTCATCGCGTTGAAATCACCAAAGCCCTGATCAATGGATTCCATGATGTGTTCTTGTATCTCTTGTGCTCTACCGGCGTGCAATCTGTTTTCCGCCGTTGGATCGGCATAAGCCTTGATCGCTATCTCATCAACAAGATTGTTAATGTTTTGAACGTGTATGTCGTAAAATAGATCAACGACATCAGCGATAATGAGATTGTGGTAAGCGGTGATGCTGATATTGCTTTCAAAATCGTGCTTATTAGCTTGTCTTTCATCAGTAAATACTGATTTATTGGTAGAAATAAACTCATCTCTAATGTCATTAATTTCCTTGAATTGATTGTTCATTGTTACACCTGTATTATCATTAACTTTAATTAAGTTATAACATATTATAATAAAATATCAAGGAAGGTAATTTTTCATGGGCACAAAAAAACCGCCTGAGCGGTTTGTTGTATTCTTGTAAAAAATCACTTGGCATTTCCTTTGGATTTAGGTGCGGTCGCTTTTGAGAAAGCAGTTGCTAGATTCTCAAAGTATTGTGTTTTCTTCGCGTGTAAATCATCGAAAAAGACGTGTGTCTTGTGATAACCATCTGGGCAGTCTTTACTCTGCTTATTGGTCATATAAATCCCCAATAAATAGTCTATGTACTCTGAACTCATTTTCGACTCATAATTACCTTTTTCTCCATAGATTGCGTGTTGAGAGCATACCACTGAAAGCTTAGTGTCAAGCTCAGTCAACGATACCGCTGTTGCCTTTATTTCTTCATTGTATTTAATGAGAGAAATTGCTTCAGAGATAATTTTATCACTAAATGCTTTTATAGCTAATTCTCTTTTGGATAACCTATCCTCATCACATGCAATCTTGTCTAACGCCAAATGAGTGAAGCCAAATCGATTTAAATTTATTTCACCGTGTATTATCTTCTCTCCTACATACTGAGTGTTTTTTGCAAAAATTGCTTTTGCATCTGTTCCGGTGATGAATTTGTCGGTTAGCTGTGCTCGCACCTTATCAATTTCATACTCTAATAGAGCCGTTCTGGCGATATGTCCGGTGTGGTGTTCCTTGTAGGTAATGCTGTCTATCAGATCTTTTCTGCGGAGGTTTATCAAGTCCAGAACAGCTTGTTTTGATTCTCTAAGCATTCTGTAACTGTTCTTCATTTGATTTCTGAGGATAATATCAAGGATTAACTTCTGATATTTTATCAAATCTTCAGAAGAAGGGCCTGATTCCTTCGTTACTTCAGGAGGTAGCTCTTTGACGGGCTTTTTTTTGGTCCTAAAAAAACCAATTGCTGATTCTAAATATACTTTTGCGATTTCAGTTAATTGCTCGACGCTTTTAATTTTATCTACATTCATGGAATACCCTATTGTTTTATTTATTATAGCATATTAAAGTATTATTTCAAATTGACTATTGACATATTGTTCTCAAATGATAATATGAATTTACAAGGTTTTATTCGGCTTTGTGATTGGGCATAGTGTTTATGGTTGTTGTTTATGTAGAATTACCACTTTTATAAGTGGTTTTTTTACGTCTGTGATTTGTCAAATCTCCATCATTTTAAGTAGTAAAAACCCTTCTGCAGTGGCTGGCACGTCGAATTCTTCAAGGGTTAAATCTTGCGTAAATAAATACGTCTCAGTGTCTACAATTGTATGGCCTCCGTCAATGTTGAAGTCGAAATCATCTTGGTCTGAGTAGTTTAATCTTATGATTCTGTCTTCAAGCAGGACAAGAAAAGTAAGCACGCTATATCCACCTTCACATGTATACCGTCTTGAATAGACGTTGCATTGATTTTTTATCTCTGTTTTTTGAAACTCATAACCAAGCTTGGGGATTAGTGAATCACGCCCGCTCCAAAGGTCTGGTTGTCCAACAATAAATAGCTTTGCAGTGCCTTCTATGTTTTGATCGAAGTAGAATTCCTGCATAGGGCTTCGCGTAAATTCTAAATGTCTTTTGTAGAGTAACGCCCTAAAATATTCGAAATTTTCCAGAAGGTCGGTTATGTCTGGGTTTTGTAATCCTAATATCTCGTAACGGTCATCTTCAAGAAGCCTTTTGATGTGCATGATAATAGGGTTAGTGCCGTAGTTGTTGAAGGCTGCGGCTCTATTGTCTAACTCGCTTTCAAAGTAAGTGGAATCGTATTCGCTTTCTTTGTCTTCTTGATGAGTTGTTATGTGGTAAAGCTTTTTGTGTTTTAGGATAGATGTGCTGTGATAGATTGAGTTTCCATCTTCATTCTTTAATCCGGCTTTGCCTTCTCGCACTCTTTTTGAGAAAGGTTCAAGAAGTATAGCCATTCCTTGACTTAAGAAGACTTCGTTAATTCGCTTGTTGCTGTCTATAATGAATGCAAACTCAATGAGTTCTCTTTCTAATTCTGGCGGTATAGTCATATTTGATATTTAAGTTGTTATTACAATTATAACATATAGTAAGAATAACTCAAATCAAGAGCTATTCTGGTAAAAGTCCAAAGCTTGCTTTAAAAAGGTATCGTTCAAACGTGCAAGATATGAGCTTGTATGACGCTCATAGCCAGTAGGAGAGGGGATAGCTACCCATTGATGGTTAGTGATGGTTAATCGCTATAAAACAGGCTTGTAGCTCGATCTGGTTAGGTGACAACCATCGGTGGGTAGCGGTGGTTGCTGCAGGCAACAAAAAAGCCCTTGTTGGGCTTCTTATATTTTCATCTTGTTTCTTGATTTAGCTTTGGGTGTCTCTGGTTCTGGTTCAGGCTCTACACCTTCAACCATCTGCAAAGCTCGCTCGAGCGTCGTATCAAGGTCGTAGACTCTGGTGTCATGGTTTTCACTGAGGTCTTCCATAACAGCCAGTAGCAACGGTGTAGGGCGGGTTGTGCAGTGATCCTCATAGTGATTCAAGAGATCCACGAACTCAACGCCATCATACTCTTGGTTGCTTTTAACAAAGGCATGTCCAGCCATATCATCAAGAAATTCTGCCAATGCTGGTGGTGCTATGATGACATCCCCAGTGTAGCGGTCTGCAATAAACTCGCTGAGCTTTTCCAAATGATGATTCATTTCTTCGATGATGTCGTTTTTCAGCTCAATGTGTTTTTCAACGACTGGTGTAGATACAGAGCTTTCGTAGTTGGTTGCTATTTCAAAGTCTCCTCTAAACTGCCAGCTCATCATTTCAAAGAGGTTTGATGTGTTTTCAAGTGTTACGCCCTGAAATACAAACTCTTGATCTGGCTGTGTAATTGTTCCGTCCATGCAATTAACAAGCTTGCCATCGATTTGAACTAAAAGATCAAGTCCTGATTCGTTACAGAAGAATTTAATATTCTGCTCGTCCATTATTTCAAGCATTACGTTATTTACATTTTTCCTCTCATTTAATTCGTTATTCCAATGAATCTCCGTGACCTTTGATGCAGCGAAGCCGTAGCCCTTTTCCATAAGCTCTATGGCTTCTTCCTGCAAATGTGCAAATGTCCTCTCATTGAACTTAATCGCTTCATTCAGCTCATTAATATATTCGACTATGTTTGAGGCATCTTTCGTTGGGTAATGGTCGTTTACGATTTCGTAAGCTGTTTTTCCAGCTATTAAGCCGGTTGCTAACTCGGTGTGCTTAATGTGCTCAAATGTGCTGTTGTCGTTGATAATCTCATCTATGAAGGCTGCATAGTTGTTGACTCTAAATTTTGAAGATAGAGAATAAATCGCTTGTTCCTGTTCGTTGTCTTTCTGCATAACTTCTCCTTCTTGTTGAATTAGTAATGGTCTGGTAATAGTGCATTGCCCTACATACATCATTTCTGCAATCTGGAATGTATGCTCATCGTTGTTGAGATTGTCCAATTCCGCTATTGGTTCGTTTGGTCGATACATTTTAATTGAGCTGAAATCCTGTCTACCCACGGCAAACATTATGTTGTCAGAAGTTTGAAAAAACGACATCGCCAATGGTTCAATGTCCATTTTGTTCATTGTGTCGTTAGGTAGCATTCGGATCGCGTCTGTTTCAATTATTATGCATGTCGGTAGGTCTTTTGAATGCTTGTCTGACTTAAAAGAAAACAATTCTTCGACAGCAAAAAAGACATTATTGTCAGTTTCGGTGTTATAGACTTTCCTCAGCAAGCTTTCTAATTGAGCGGCTTTTTTCAATTTATGTTCTGTTATCTCGCCGGAATACAAGCCAGATACAGTGCCGATAGAAGCTTTATTGATAAGCCTATCCATCACCTTGTCAAAATCTTGAATCTCACTCGTTTCCTTTGGATAAGTTGATTTGAAAAAATCGTTCAAGCTGCAGTAACCAGTTCTTAACTCAAATACGGCATTCTTTTCAGCTACGGTTTTATTTACGTAAATGCTGTCTTGTGTTTGGTGATCTAGATTACTCTGCTCGTAGAATGTGATGAAGTGTTTAAGGTCTGGATTGGAGCTTTTGTTACTAAGATGAACAACAGATTGTCCAGTCGATTTATCCTGAACGATTGCTGCACAACCTTCTTCTGACGTTATCGCGATATAGCCTGTAAAATCTTCGTCGGCCATGATAGGTATGAGGACAACTGATGAATTCATTTTTAGAATGTCAGTCAGCCCATGTCGCGGATCAATATTGAGTCGCTTATCAATCTGGTAGGGAGAAGCAAAGGCAATAGATTTTTTGACCATGCTATCTCTGAGAACATTATTAAAATTATGTAACATAATGTCTTGTTTGCTTATACGCCTAATTAGTTCATATGCATCTGGATTAACAAGTTTCGTAGATCCTTCTGGAACAATGCCGGATGATTCCATTAAATCCAGTTGTTGCTGTGTAGGGCGTGAACTGTCTTCTAATGCTATGTAAAGTTCGACTAATTTATTTGTGAATTGATCATATTTAACTGAATTCAAAGTATTACTCATGGTTGCTTGTTATTATTATAATATATTATAAAGTTAAATCAATAGACTTTGCAAAAGCCCTAGGGCGGGCTTGTGTTGTTTATCACTATTACTTACCTTCCCGGTTTACGTATTTTTGTCTTTTTGAGTTGTGTTTCTGGAATATCTTCTCTGTGATTGAATTCAAACGTTTCATCACCGTATAGCTGCATATCAACCGCCTTAAGGACGTGTGGCCCTGCTGTATGCGGCTCGCCTCGTAAATCAAATTCTTCGCCAGCCTGTGCGACAGTGATACGGTGTTCATCAAAGGCGATGATGCATACGTTTCCATCGTTTTCAATAATGAGTTCATCTTCTAAAATGATGAAGCTTGATTCTGTTTTGCTGGTCAATAACTCAGTGATGAATTGTCGTTTTTCTTCGTCGTAATATTCGTCTATATCATACTCATCGTCCAAATGGACTGATGTTTCAATAGCATCTATTAGTTTGGTTATTTTGTAGTTTAAATAATCCTGTTTATTTTCAAACTGCGTTGCTTTGGAAGAATTAAAGTAATGTAGGTCTTCTTCAATGCTATTTTCAAGAAAATAAGGGTCATTGTCTTTATCGCTGTGGTCTATGGCGAAGTCTGCCAATTCGTAGAATAAGTTTGGTGATGCTATTGTGTAGTCTTCTACGTGCAATATCGTGTATGAATTATCACCGGCAATTATTTTAAGTTCACCATGATTCGATATGATTACCTCACCGCTCATGTAGTCGCCATGACATACACAAAATCTCGAATAGTGCTTTGCTTCATTTCCAACTTTCGCAAACCTATGGATCTCGTTACATTCCTTTAAGTCTGGGTCGAGCATTTTGTCGATTTCATAGGCTGAACAATTAGCAAAACTCGAGTCATCAAAGATATTAACAAGCCTTTCCATTACCAGCTTGTTAAAATCTGGCAATTTATTGCCGTGTTCATCAAATAATCTGCTTGTTTCGTAGTGTTCCTTGAACTGTTGTGAGGCCGCGATAGCGTCGTAATCGTTTGATTTTATCGCTAATGCTAATTCTTTGAATATCCCGAGTTCTATTAATGCTTCTGGTTTTAATGTTGTCATTGTTGTATCCTCTTGGTTAGATTATCTTGGTTTATGAGTTGTCTTCTTTTTAGCTACTGGTGGTTCCACTTCCACTTCCACTTCCATTTCTTGTTCTTCTTCAATACGCTCTTTGTAAGTTTTGGTGCATTCATCTATGTAGGGCATTTCAGCGACTTGGAATAGATACTCATTGTTAGGAATACCATCAAGCTCTGGCACGTCTTCACCTTCTTTGTAGTGCTTTATGAAGCCTGTTCTGTCAGCTAGATACAAATCACCCTCATCAGTCCTATACAGGCTTACATCAAGCGGTGGTATGATCATCATATCCATGTCTGTGATGTTTAGCTTCATAGAGATATTCGGATCAAGCTTAAACATTTCCTCCATACTATTATCCATGCGATGATTTTTAAATTTGAAGTTGTCAGCTATTGCAAAGCGTTCTTCGGGTGAAAATAGTTCTTTGTCGCTTAACTTCATGAATACGTTTTGTAACGCCGCTGTTTTTACCAATATTTCTTGGTCTGGTGAAGAAAATGCTAATCCTGTCGCTTGTATCAAAGCACTACGCTCATAGAATATTTCAGCAAAAGCTTCTTTAAAGCCTTCGATATTCTTTGTCTCTGGTAATCTTTCATGGATTAAATCAATGGGTGAGCTATAACCAGTTCTCAATTTGAAAACCGCGTCCACTTTATGCTTGTCCATTACGTTATAAACGTCTTCTGTGTTGTCAGGGAATTTTTTATCTACAAAGTCATGAAAGTTCCCTGTGTTGTCAGTGCTTAATACTAGCTCTGCTTTGTTGGTTTTCTTGTCCACAACAATTGCATTGGCTGTTCCGTCAAAGGCTACTGCTACATATCCGTTGATTGTGGGTGTGCTCACTACATGAGAAATTGTCATCAATGAGTTAATATTTGTTTTCATTGATAGTCCATGTGCTGGATCTAATCCTAAGTAACTGTCTACATGATAAGCCGATCCTTTCTTTTCAATATTATCCAGCGAATCAAAAACGTCTTGGCCGATTTCATCGAGTATCTTTGCATTGTTAAGAAAAGTGACCAGCTTCTTAAATTCTTCTATGTCGTTGTTTTTTGCTTCACTCATTACTACTCCTTTTTCATTGGTTGATTTGTTTTGTTGTTCAAGATAACTTTTTGCTAATGGCTTGAAAGAGTTGTGTAAGATAACGTTGTCTGGAACGCTGCCATCATTCATAAATAGCTCAAACATTTCTTCACTGGTGTAGCCATTCAAACTCTTTTTCGATGATCCGTTCGGCCATGTTTCATTCTTGTAAGCCATTATGAAAAACTTATCTGGGTGTTGCTTCGCACACTGGTAAAGCTCTTTAACGTTCTCGCTGATCTGTTCTGCCGATAAGCTCTTGTAGCCTTCAGTGGCATACGTTATGCCAGTCGCTTGTTCGTGGTATCCCGCTTTAAGGTTCTTGGTGATGAGTGCGTATGTCTGGCCCTGCAAGCCACGTCCTACGCCGTATTTCGCACCAAATTCTACTGCTGCCTTGGCTGCCCCAGCACCATGAATGCCACTCGGATTTGAGCCGAAAACAAACACCTGATTGTCTTTTAATTCTTTAATTGTTTCTCCACTCCAAAACCTCATTTAATCACCTGAATATTTTTATCCTTCTTATTGTTATAACATATTATAATGCTATTTCAATGATCGTTAAAAAAGCCCTTGATAGGCTTCTTTATTTGACCTCGACTTACCTACCCGGTTTGAGGGTTCTAGTCTTTTTGACTTCGGGTTCTGGTTTATCATTCTCCACATGTTTTTCTTCTATTGTAAAGCCATCAGCTACTAAGCCCATTCTAAAAGCTTGGAGAATATCTTTACCTGCGGTAGCCTCAGTTCCTTTGAAGGTAAAGTCATCACCTTCTTCAACAAATTTGAAACTGCTCTTTGCCATTATTCCTTTGCCGTTACGTTCGTGATAGAAAATATTGCCGTCTACTTCCATGATAAACGAACGATCCGATGAGTAATCGCTATCTTCAACTATTATGTGGCTTGTTTCATCAGACGAATCTAGTAGGTATCTTACTGCGTTGTGGTGTGATGCTCTTGATAAGTCAGCGTCTGACATTGCTCGTAGATGGTCTAACTTGTATTCTTTGTACTCTTCGTCGCTGTGAAAGTAGTTTATATCGGCTATTTTATAATAGTGTGCAGATTCTTCAAATCCACGTTCTGGCTGTATTTTATCGAAATGTACCTGCTCGTGGCGTAGTGCGATTTGATCCGCTAAATTGTAGAGTGGGCTGGTTGTATCAAACTCCCCTGATTCCAGCTTCAATATTCTAAAACTACCGTCAGTTGTCACGATATGGTATTCACCATCATTGGAAATTACTAGACTGCCTTTTATTTCAGGGCTGTGATATATTTCAAACTCAATATATAATTTATCGCAATTATCATTTGTCGCGAATTCATAGTCTCCAGCGTACTTAGCGATCTGGCTATAGTTCTGTTTATCCAGTTCGTAAGCGGTCAATATGTAACTTGATGACTGATTTAGGTCATATGAATAAGTTTCGTAAACGGCCTCATCAAAATCTGCTATTTTAGATCCGTCCTCATTATAGTAATCATGCTTGTTGATATATTCACTAGCTACTATCTTTTCAGCTTCTCCGCTGATTAGTGCCAGTGCTATATCTCTCACTTCTTTTGCTTTAGGTAAAGAGCTTTCTGGTATTTTATTCATGTAATGTTTCTCCATATATGTAGGTTTGTTATTATTGTTATAACATATTATAATACTAAGTCAATTTGCTCACATTGAAGTGGCAAATGTTTCAAAAATATCGGATGTAGTTTGTTTTGCACGATTCTCGATTTCCGTTACATCATAATGTTTTGCCGCTGGTTTAGACTTATCCTTGAGGTTTGTTTTGAGATTGTATTTCTTCACCATTTCATCAACGATCTGCCGTGCTCGCTTGCTGACTGGGTGGTTGCTGTCTGCATAGCTATCGTTCACGGCCACTCCTGCAGGCTTGGCAACCACTCCAAACACGTCAATGAACGCTGCCTTATAGAGAGCTGGGCTTTTCTCAAAGCCAATTGCTTTCCGGCCCATAGCGGCTGCAATGCGTAGGGTGGTACCCGATCCGGCGAATGGGTCTAGCACTACGTCGCCCGGTTCACTGTGACGCTCGATCAACGGCTCAATCATCCAGTTGTATTTCTGGCAAGGGTGGATGCGTTTACGGCTACGGGATTCACCGTTAGAGCCTGAAAACACCTGTTTCATTTCCGATTGGCTGATGAAATTCAATTTGCAATCGTTGGATTTGGAAATCCAAATCGCTTCTTCCATGCACGATCTGTAATTGTTTTTCGCATAATGTGTTGTTGGGTTTGTCTTTTGGAAATACAGCTTGTTTTTTAGGATCAAGCCGAAATCCTTTTGAAGAAGATAACCAATGGTGCTGGCAAAATTACGGTCAAGAAAAACAATCATGCTACCATCGTCTTTCAAAACCCTTTGCATTTCAGCAAAGAATGGTTTCAACCAATCGTAATATTCTTCAAAAGAATTCCACTCGTCTTGGAAGTCAGATCCCCACGCTTTTTTGGTGGAAATACATTTTCCATTCTGGACGGTCATTTTGTTCAGTTCAGCGATGTTGTACGGCGGGTCGGTGACAATCAGGTCTACGGACTTGTCTTTGAGTTTTTGCATACCTTGAATTGAGCACTGGTTTTTGAAAGTAATCATGATATTTAGTTTTCCTTTTGATTTGGTAAGCGTAATCGCTTCCTCTTATGGCTAATGGTGGTTTGTGGTAATGCTTAAATGGCACGTTCAAACGTTGATTTGTTTAGACTCTTGATAAAGTCGTTATAAACAAACTTGGCATAGCCAGTCATCTTGTAGATGACGGATACAGTCGGTTCCAGCTTGAAGACCTTACCGTTACTGATAAGGAATTTTTCAACAGCACCTTTATAAGTGATGGTCACGTACTGCAGCGACGTGGTGTAAAAGATCATGTCTACAAAGTAGTTGTTCTTTTTGTGTATAAGGCCGGTGCCGTGCTGTTCTTTGATGGCTTTCACTGCGGATTCGACCAATTCACGTTTCTGTTCAGTGTTCATAATGTCTTCCTTTTGTATAGGGCGTAGGTTGATTAGTGAAAAGCTTTAAGGTTGTATTTCTTGGTAATCTCTTTAAGTATTTCGTTTTTACGTTTGTTGATGATTTGTGCGTTAGTCATTTGTTTGGTTTTCATGTTTTGTTTCTCCGTTGTCGTTTTGATGTGGCCCATAATATCGAATGAAAAAAAATAAACAATACCCCTAAAACCCATATAAACAGGTTAAACAAAAACCTTAATTTTGATTTGGTCGTATTGGTATAGGCGGGTGAAAAAACTGATTTTTGATGGTGTATTGGGTAGTTCTTGGATGACCAGAAATCCGGGGCCAAATGGAAAACCTTATTTTTGATTTCCACCTGATCTAATGTTTTCGGGGTGTTGATGAAAAAACTGGTTTTTGCCGGCCTAAAATTATTTTCAGATATTTTTGAAAAGCCGATCAACGGTAGTGGTTTTGCCTGAGATATTCAGTAGGGAAGGGTGAAAGCGGATCGCTGAACCTTTCGGGTCGCTGGTTAATCAGTCAGGATTAGTCATTAGAAAAGGAAAAAGCCCTGATGGGCCTTTATTTTGTTGTATTGATAAAGCTTTCATTTTTAAATAGTTCTGTCCAGTTGTAGTTACACTGACTACCGCCGACCGTAGAGTAAAGGGTTCCAAAATAGTAGTCGGTATAACCCGTGTCTATCATCGCTTTCATCCTATCCGCACAACTGTTTGTTGACGCATATATTTTATATCCTTTATATAAGCCTTGGTAGTTTCCTCTCGGTGCAAAGGAAACGTTTGAGTATATAGGATTTATTTTAATGGCGTTCATCATCAAGTTATATTGTTTCAGATAGCTTTCGCCAGATGATGCATTATAGTTTATGTTATAGGTGAATTTGAAAGTCGGTGTTATTCCGGCTTTTCCGAGTGCTAAAACCAAATTGACGTATTCATGCAAATAGCGTGTGTGTGTTGCGTTTAATTCTACCTTCGATAAATCGACTGCACACTGACCATTCTCATATTCTTTAACTGCGGCGTCGTTAGTGAATCCGAAATCACCAACGATTTCACTTATCTGGTTATAGCAATCGCCCTTCAGCTCTTCCTCAGTCGGTTCAGGTTCTACAGGTTGCGTAGGTGTAGTGGGTTCTACCGGGTCCACCGGATTGGGTGGTGTGACGCTCTGGTCTGGCGTGAATACGATAGATCCACCGGGTAGAGATCCGCTTGTACCTTTGTACTGCTCTAATGGATAGTAAGCATAGAACGCTGCTTGTGCCTCGATGCTTATTGTTGCGAGCATTAACGCTAATATTGTTTTCTTCATAATATTCGTTGGTTGTTATATACAATACATTATATCATGAATATGATTATTAACAAATCATCTGCATAAATTGACTTCGTATTATAATATGTTATATTTTAAGTAAGTAAACTTTGAGTTAAACATGATAATTAAGGATTTTGAATATTACAAGAAAGAGCTTGAATGCATCATCGCTGATGATATTGATAGCTTAAAGAGAGATTTTAAGATGGGCGACTTCGATTCAATTGGTGAGTTCATTACTCATCGTTTCGCTGGGTCGGATGTTTCATCAAGCGGATACGCAATAAACAAAGCCTATGATACTGAATTAGCCGTTATTGATGACGCTTATATCGTTTTCTATCGTGATGCTAATACGCAATATATTGTTGGTAAAGATGGTGATTATTTGCTTATGCATGATGGTGTGATTGAATTGGTGGCTGAAAACAACGTTGATAATGATCTATACATTCAAGCGTGCATCAGCCCTGAATTCGTTGAGAATGAATTCTTCATGAGAGCTGGTGAAATTGAAAGTCGAGTTGCTGATAATTTCTATACCGTTACGAACGGTGATATTAAGCCAGCTCGAAAATCAGGATACAAACCTTAAGGGGTATTTTGGGTAAAGCCTTTAAACTAAACAACAACAGGAGAATTAAATGAAAAACAAAATTATGTCATTGGCGGTGTTAGCCATATTAACCGCTTCGATGTCATCAATGAGCTTTGCTGCAACAGAAACCATGTCTGATGCCGAATGCAATGCGTCCAAAGCTAAATTGGAGACTGTATTGAATCAGGCTCATGCGGAAAACAAATTCAAGAATATATCTGTCCGTTCGGAGAAGCAAAAAAGCGGGTGCATGGCTTCGTATGTTTATAAGGTGGATACTGAGAAAGAAATGAGCGAGCTTCATTTGAGTTTTGTAAAATATCTCAACGAGAAAACTGATTTAAATCTCTCAAATTATGGACAATTCACTAAAATATAATTTTTTTATAGAAAGAATAAAAACCGCCGATAAGGTGGTTTTGTTTTGATCGTCTTTGAAAGTTAGGTGCTGGATCTGGGTAGTCGCTACTCATGGTTCACCAGACACTGCAAGATGATGCAGATCCGGGCTTCCTGTGCGTGTTTGATGTAGTGGGGTAGACGTGCATAGAGTGGCGTAGATCGTTGCCATTGCGGGGTTCTGGTATGGTCTACTTCATCCTGTTGTGCAAGCCTGCTCTGTCATGCATGTGCGTCTCTATTGAATTTCCCTTTTGATAGCCTAATGCAAGTGCTCTAAATGTCCTTGTGTCGAATCTAAAGTCTTTGGATATTACTACATTATCATTCCCGAAGTTAATCATTTCAAATAACGTTAGATGATTGCCTTCAAGACAGTCCGCATTGATTTCAATTTCTACACCAGCGAAGGTAATAGTTTCGCCATCTATGAGGTTATACTTATCGAATTTTGAGACTTCTTGGCTACGCTCATCAATGATTATATGAATCAACTCAGATTTACCTTTTATAAGCACTTCGCACGGCTGAGCTTCAAAGAATCTTTCGTTGCTATCGGTGTAAGCGATAATTGCTACTGTGGGTAAAGTCTTTCTTTTGATGTGTGGAATATCAGTGTAGTAGCCACTCATGAATTTAGTCCATTCTCTGTCGCTTAGGTTGGCTATATTCAAGATTACTGAATACATATAGGATACGTTGAACTTCCACGTTATATCCTCTTTGAAGTGATTCCATCTGGTTGTGCTTATTAGCTCTATACATTCTCCGACGGATTTATTTAATTTTGTTTCAAATTCATATTTTGTGTGATTGTCGGATATTGCTGCAGTAGAAGATTTCTTGTCTAATCCTGTTTCGTAAAATTCATTCTGGGATTCATCTAATTCTGCGGTTATCTTAAAGTATTCCCTTTCGATTTCATTTCTCACTTTGTATAACGAGTGTTTTGCTATGTGCTTTTCTAAATTATTATCTGTGTCAAATATAAAACGTTCAAACTTCACAAGAAATGACATATCGTAGTTAGCGTATTTGCAGTGAGATAGATCTGCACCTTTCTCGGCATTCTCCACTTCAAGGAACGCTTTAACGGTGTGCATTGATATTGCTGTAATGTAAAACTCATCGGCTTCATACGGCCCTGCGTTATCGCCATGATTCCATTCCTTTTCTATCGCGTCGATAACGTTTTTCGTAAACAGGTTGAAAATGCGGTGTTCAGGTTGAACAATCTCGATTACCGATTCAGCGTAGGTGTATACGTTTGATTTTGTTTTCAACGCTGGATTGACTTGACTTAATCTGTCAAAAACCTCTTTCTTTAAGATTAAAATCATTTCTTCTGGTCTTGCGGTTTCCAGACTTGCGGCTAGTTCTGTTTCGAGTATTTCAAAGCATTTTGCGTATGAAGTGTTCTGCTTGTATTTTAATAAGATGTTTTCCATTTGATTTACGATTATGATTAATTACATCTTATCATTAATTTGCACATAGTCAAATGCAGTGGTCGAATATATTTATTAAACATGCATGGTTAATAATGGTTAATGGCTTAGTCGTGGTAAGATTTATAAAAATGGTTAGTGGCTAACCATCAGTGGTTATGCAACAAAAAACAGGCTCCTGCCTGTTCGTTGTTAACCTAGTGATTTGAAGGTTCTTGTCTCTGGTGTGAGGTTGAACTTGAACCATGCGAAATCTACGGTTCCGCCCATTGGTTTCTCAATGTATTCTTCATCTACTGATGTGAACTCATCAGCCTTATACATAGAAGGGCGTCTAGAACAAACGTTGATGCTGGAGCAATTGTTGTTCATCAATTCTTTTCTTCTTTTGCTCGCCCAAAAGCTCAATTTCTCAAATACCCATATGTCAAAGTTTTTATTATGAATTTTTGAAAGCTCCAAGCATTTATTTATAAATTCCACTGAAAGCAAAAAGGGTGGGTTCATGATGAATCCATCAATCATTGAGTAGTCAACGTAATCACTGTTTAAGAAATCTATGCCTCCAGTGCCGTAGATATTGTTGTGTGTATTTTCTCTTAAATCAGTTCCTATGGTATCAATACCATGTGCATTTAATATCTTTGGAATCTGCCCGCGACCTACACATGGGTCATAGTAAATGAAGTCTTTATTTAGTTCTGGAGTTACCCATTTAATCACTGTTGATGGTGTTTCATAAAAGTCTGCCCCTGTTCTTTGAGCTTGGTCTAATTGTTTTGTAATCACTCCTTGGCCTATCAGTTGTTATTACTAACATTATACCATATTGTAATAATAATTCAAATTCAAAAATATCAGCATTAAATGTTTATTATATTAAAACGCTTTTAATCACCAGAAGCTTTTGATGTTGTTTTGAGTGATGCCTACCCATGCGTGGTTAGCCGTGGTTAATGCTGTATACAGGCGGGTTTGTGCTCGATCTGGGTAGTCGCTAACCATAGATGGATAGACACTCCGTAACGCTGCAGATCGGGGCTTCCTGAGCGTGTTCTATCTGGTAGCAGTCAATGGGTAGGAGAGCGTAGAGCGTTGCCCTTGCGGGCTTCTGGGTGGTTAGAGCTGGGTTTGTGTAGTTGTAGTGGTGGGTCGGTGCTGTGTGGTAGACTGGTCGCAAGTTAGAGCCAGTGGCTCAAAGCTTCCAAGTATCCTTGCCAGCCGTTCAGCGGTTGCTGCAAGTTCAAGCCCGATCTTTATGGTCGGGTTTTTTTATGGGCAAAATAAAACCGCCTGAGCGGTTCTAGTTGGAAAGCTGGTCTTTATTTTTTAAGTTTAAACCGTTGTTCTCTTTCTTGTATCTCAATACTATTTTTAAATAGTGCATGGAGAATCCAGCACAAATAAACGCAGCCATGAAAAGATATATTGAAGGGGCGTAATTATGTCCAATCCAGTGATTCCTAACATGGCCATATATAATAAATTGAGTAGTTTCATCTGCTGTCGGCAGAATTAATATGCTGAATAGGATGTGACATATAATCGATTTGATTTTCAGTTTCGTAATGCTGTTTTGTGTGTGTTTGGTCGGCATAGTAATTATAGCTGTTATCTAATTTAATTATACCATATATTTTAGATAATAAAAGGTCATGAAAAAACCGCCTGAGCGGTTTAATGAGTTAGTTCATGTCTGGTAAGTCGAAAATCTCTAATATCTTCTCATGACTGATTATGCCAGTGCTTGAATGGTATTTTTCTCTCGCTATATCGTTGTTAATCAATACTAAATTCTTTCCGATGTCGCCCGCCGTAATGACTGAGGTGTAAAATTCAATATCATTTTCCATTCTTAATTTATCTGGATTGTTGAAGCCATTGTCTTCGCAAAAACCACTTGTATTGTATTTCAAGCATAGTTCTTTGCTAAAGTAATTTTCACTCTTGCTAAAACGCATGAAATTGATTTCGGTGTTGGTTTTTTTGTATTGAAACAATTCATACATGTAGTCTTTTTTAGCTTCTACGGGCCATTTAAAAATGTCTCTTGTAGCTGATTCGATGTCATCCCTGACTTTAGCTTGGTTGATAACATATTTATTTATATTGGCAGTCAATGCAGCCATGCGACTGTCAATGATAGATTCCTTGGAAGAAACTTGGTTGGATGCGACATCTTTGTCAACGCCGACGATACCATTAGCATTTTTTACGAGCTGGTTAGTAGTCTGAATTGCGGCTATAGCTCCTATGAACGTACATAATAATATCGATACGTATTTAAATAATAGGAATGAGACGGTTTTGAATATTTGTGTTTTTGTTTTATTTAATATCATGATGGTATTTATTGTTTACTTATACTTATCATACCACCTGCAAATTATAATTCAATAGCGTATGTGATATATATTTTAAACAGACAAAACAAAACCGCCTTAGCGGTTTGTTTTACATTCTTGATAGCTTATCCTCTTCAAATTGCTTGAAGAATCCATATGTAACATCGAATTGCCCGCCATAACCTTTTTTTATTTCAATGCTGATAGGCTCTCTGCCAAACTCTTCCTTAAAATCCTTTACACGCTCCTTTTCTGCGGCAATTCTTTGTTCTTCGCCTGCAAGCCATTTGGCTCTTTCGTCATTCTTCCCTACCATGTAGGCATTAAAAATATCGGGTCTTTCTACGCCGTTAATTAATGTTCTTGAATATTTGATAGCGGATAAGTAGCAGTCATATTCGTTATATTTTTCTTTACAGTCCGCATATAGGCTGTACGCTTGGTTGTGTTCAATGAATAATCTAATATTCGTGTTGCCTCCTTCGGCCTTGAAACTCATCTTATCAAGAAATGTTATCTTGTCGATTCTTATATCAAGGTGGTTTTCTGTTAAATATTTCTCTTTGTAGTCAATGTTGAATGATGAAAAGAATTGTGGTGCAGCTATCCATGCTGTTATTGTTATAAGAAAAGCAAGTAAAATATTTAGTTTTTGATCATTGGTCATAATTTCCTCTTTTGTAAGTTCTTATACTTATCATACCACCTGCAAATTATAATTCAATAGTGGTTAACATATATATTTTAGTCTAGAAAAAACAAAACCGCCTGAGCGGTTGATTCTTTGTTTCCATGTATCAATATTTTATTAAAAAATCAAAAGCTCCATTTGCAAATGAGTAACCTAAGTAGATTGGTGTAAACACAAAAACAAAAATGACAGCCCAGCCAAAAAAGTTTAGAAATAACTTCTTTGCTGATTGTAATAACCCCTTGTTGCACTTGTTTTTATATGAGTTCTTGGTCTTGTTTTCAATGGTTACAAGCTTTATGTAAAGTTCTTTGGGGATCTCTACAAACTTGTAGCCAATATTCTTCATGGCTAGCTCTTCCACCTTTTTGTAGTCAACCACCTTGTAGTCATAGCTTGATTTGTCGTAGATTCCAACAAGATCGTATTCTCGATATTTTGAAAGCTCATTAACCGTATCTGTTAGGCGGGCAATGATGCTCATTAAGTCATGTCTATATGCGAAGTCATTGTTCGTTGATGACAGGATTTCTAGCTTTTCATTAATCGTTCTGTTTATTGTTTTAATGGCCTTCCCAGCATAGCTAACAAGTGACTCATGTAAGTAATCGTTAATGCTTCCGTTGTATATAAATAAAAGTTCACCTTCTTTTATTTCGTCGGTGTCGAGCACCATATAAAATTTCTTTGTAGTGACGTTGAATTTGTTTTTGAAATTCATTATTCCTCTTTTTTAAGTTCTTATACTTATCATACCACCTGCAAATTGTAATTCAATAGTAAGATTAAAAAATAATTTATCCAGACAAAACAAAACCGCCTGAGCGGTTATTTTAAAAAATGATCTGTCTTTTCTGGTTATCAAAGTCGGTGATACCGCTTGAAATCAAAAATTTCACTAGGAGTCAAGCGGCCAGCCGCTATAAGCGTTTCTCCTTCAAAGTTAACTGATATTTCAAATACTCCGCATGACTTCGCTTTCTTTCGAAAGAATCTGCGTGTCTTATCTTTTATAAAAGCCGAATATGCTATTGTTATACCTTGGCGATTACTTCCTATGTAACCAAGATGCAATCTTGTGAACACATTTCCATTTTCTATGAAAGATCTCATTTCTGAATCAATATTGCTGTTGATTAGTGATATGACATTATCTTTTCTATCGTCATCTGTTGCGAAGTGGTCAAGTATGTATATCGAAATGTCTGCTTTGAATTTTTCTATTGTTTCTTGTTCTATATTGTTTAGGTTGTTCATGTTTAATCCGTTGTTATCTGATCACATTATAACATGAATTATATATATTTAAAGTATGTGCATGAAAAAACCGCTTGAGCGGTTTGATTTACTTGCTTATTGATTCGTCGCGGGTAAGTTTAATGGATGCTCTATTAGCTTTCTGTATCTTTTGCTGTAGATTACCATCAGCGAGGCGAATATTATTGTCGGAAAAAATAAACAAGGGGTAAATATATAATTTCTGATGCTGTATGGATCATCACTCCCCATACCGATAAGCGTCATTTCTACTACTTGTGGCAGTGAGCACAATGCAAATGCTACGGAACTTGCTATCATTTTGTTTATATTATTGGATGCTTCCTTATCTATTTGTGAATATATCATTATAGTTGCCGATGTTGTTTAATTCATTATATCATTAATATGTTTATTTTCAATGGTATGTTGAAGTAGAGTTGTTGATGTCTGTTCCCAGCAAAGTAACATTGAAAAATGAAACCGCCTGAGCGGTTATTCTTTGACTTTCTTACAGATTAGCCCGTCATCGTTTTCTATGCAGGAGTAGAGCTTTGTTTTCCTGTTTTCGGCTTCCAATCTCTTTTCTTCTTCCATTCTTTGTTGTTCGGCTTCCCTCTTAATCTTTTCAAGTGCTCTGTCATTTTCGGATACAGCATGGCTCAAAAATATGTCGAAGCTGGCTGAATTGACAATGCCTTTGGCATAAAGCTTGTCATACTCCAAAAACGCTTGATAACACAATGATGGGCTGTTAACCAATTTGCAATGTAAGAAAATGTATTTTAGCTCCGGTCTTTCATGTAGTGCAGCGAACTCATACATGGTCTTTTCATCTATCTTATTGAGATAGTATATTATATGTTCTCGTTTTCTTCCTTTTAAGATATTTTCGATGGCAATGACTTTAAAATTAATTGCATAGTAGCTGATTTTGTCAATTGTATCGATTTCAGTATCAAAGCTATACGGATCGTCCCCGTGTCTTTCAGCCAGCCTTGTATAGCTATCTAGATTTGCAGATAGGACCAACGATGCTGCCATTAATACAATAAACATGGCGAGACAAGCGATAATCCACAAGTAAGTTACAACAGCCTTAATCGATTTTTTAAGTGTTAAATAATTTATTCCCATTTTTATTCTTCTGTTAGTTCTTCTATTTATCATACCATCTGCAAATTTAAATTCAATAGGCTTATTAAAATTATACTTACACTAATTTAAACTATTTCAAGTTATTTGCATGTCTTGTATTGATTTTGTATTATAATACTTTATAATATTAGTAAGAGAATAAAAAAAGCGGAGAATACAATGAAATTTGAAGATAATATAGAAAATAGCTTTGCCAAGGCAATAAGAAATGATAACTTTTCAGTTAACATGCAAGCTTTAAAGATGGCTTCCAATGCAAGGGCAGAAGGAAGTGAAATCGACTTCGTTAAAATCATTGATGAGAATGAAATCAGTGACAGACTCGCGGATTTATTGATCTTTGCTCCATTCGATGACCACGCTAACTTTGGTCTGTATCAGGGCGGTCACATCGCTTGCAGACATTTCTATGAAATTGCTATCGCGAAACCAAAATCACCAGATGATGAAAACTATGTAGGACAAGAAGAAAGATGGGCCATACTTGAAAACATTGATGGCTATATGAGCAACATCAACGGCGTTTCTGGTAATTTAAAAGCAAGACATGATTTGAATATCTCCAAAACTCAGTATGAAATGTATAACAAGATGCTTGAAGCTGATGCCTTTGACATTTCAATTGCTTTATCCATCCACAAAATATCCGTCTTGCTCGATCAATTGAGTCCAGAATACGTGAAGAACTTCATGACAAATGAAGACGTAAAAGCTATCGTTACCACGCTCGATGATGAAATTTGTGAAGACATTGTTTACAGTGAATTGGAAAGAGAAGTCGGCAGATTCGTTAAAGCTAAAAGATTATCCAACAAAAAAGCACCAGTGTTGTTTAGTGTGATGACCACGTATGCCAACGCAATTGCGAACGGTGAGACTGAACAAGAAATCTTACAGCACCTCAATGACAGCAACCTCATTGACAAAGCGGCAGTTGATAGATACTCGACTGCACTTGAAGCAAAGAGCAAAGTCGTTGTGTTCGCCATTGCACAAACGGTTACACCAGATAAGCCATTTAAAGCCCTTGCTGAACGTATAGATGAAAGTGTATTGACCGATGGTGAAAAGACTTATTTCACTGAATTGTTAGAGTCTGGTGCGGCTACACACGATGAAGTTGAATATATCAAAGAAATGCTTGATAAGAAAAACGTCTCTGATGAAGAATCTAAGTTGATGGATGAGTTTGACAGAATGTATGAAGATGAAATTGAAGGCGTTAGAAAGAAAAAGTTTGGATTGAAAACAAGATAAGAAAGCCCGTAGGGGCTTTTTTAGTCAACTTGTATTGCTGTGATAACTGACAGTAAGAACAAATATACTGAAAAGAATGGGTTGATGCTTAAAGAAATGGCAAATGCCGTAGCAGACAAAAAGAACATGGTCTTTTTCAGTAAAGCCATCGGGTTGATAGGGTAAAAGATGTTCTTCAAAGTTTCGTTGAAGCTCAGGTATTCTTCTGGTTCAGCTTCGCTCAGTTTTAAAAATTCATTTTCTTTCAGTATAAACGCCGCTATTTCTTTCGCGTCATAGTTGAGTATGGATTCTACTTCCTTTCGTTTCTTGATAATCATAATGTGTTACGGTGGTTATTATTACCATTTTATCATATATTTGAATTATTTCAATTTCTCATTGACGATATAGTAAGCAATCAATGAGCTTGCTATGAATGAAAGTATGTGAATGTTTTCGAGTAGAGAAGGGGATAAGCCTTTTGTGATTCCTGCTATTAATGCTAAATCCATAAAGAATGAATCAAGCGTCATCATAAAAAGGAAAATGAAATAAGATATAGTCGCTATGATGGCTAGGCTGAAAACCATATCGGTTAGATTTAGCGATTCTTGGGTTGCTTTTTGTGTTCTGCTCATGGCAATACTCGTTGTTGGTATATTTATCATACCACCTGCATATTATAAATCAATATTGAATAAAAAATAAATATAACTAAAGACGCTTTCGCGTCTTTCGGTTATTTAAGCTTTGTTTTCTTGATTTTCTCCAGAATAGCTTTTGCTTCTTCTGTTAACTCTTCTGGCTTTGGTATCACTATTGATGGGACATCCTTTTTCAACTGTGCAACAAAGTCATCATACTTTTCCGGGGCTTCATTTCTGATCGTCCTCAACATCAGATCTCGATGCTGCTCCAGATCTCGGTCATAGCACCTGCTGCGGTCGTCCTTGTGTGTGCGTGGTGGGTTCATCACCAGATCGGTATCAACACCCATCTTGAATGCGTCCACGTAAGCAAGGGCCAATGCACGGCGGTCTACGTCATTCTCTACTGCCTTATAGTAGTTGAGGCTCACACGCTTCTTACTGGCCTTACGTTCTGCGGGTGTCATCGCTGCATAACGCTCGAGGTTGCGTCTGTTCTGTCCACGATTGGCAATCAGTCTGTCATTCACCTTCTTGTCGAACTGCTCCTGCATGGCCGGGGAGGGTGTGTGGTTGGTCACTACAAAGCCCATAAGCTTGGCTTCTAACCACATTTTGTCCTTGAACTCTTCGGATTCACTTTTGATTGAGATAGCCAATTTGTAGCCAGCTTTCTTATCTTCATCACTGAGTTGATTCATAGCAGCATACGCTTGTAATGCTGATTTTATGCTGGATGGATTGTTTTGAAATACTGACACAAAACCATCTTCTTTAATCTCAAACATTTTTCGATTGTTATATTTGCTATAACCCACCATGTCATCATCTTTGAAATACACGGCGGTTAAGAATGTCAGCTTGTTGTTTTTTGAAAGAATCAACCTTTCTTGGAATTCAGGTAAGGTTTCGTCATCAGCTTTCAACCATTTCATCCACTGCACGAAATCGTTCTTTTTCTCTTTGTATGACTTTATGACCTTAACCATGTTACCGGATTCATCAATTTTATACACGTCACCATTGATAATCATTTGTTGGTTCCCATCAACTGCTATGTATCTTTCACTCTTAAAATCTTTCGCCTTCTTCACTATTCGTTCAACGGATTTCTTAGTGACTGTGTAATTGTTATGATCAAAATGCAGTAATCCACCTTTCAAATCAATGTGCCTTGTAATGTCCTGCTTGTTCTTGTTGGGTAATGTGAACGTGAATCCATTTATTTCACCTTCTTTAAGAAATGGTGTGGCAATAATACCTTTTGCTAACAAAGCTTCTGTCAATGATTCCAACGGCTGGCCTTCGAATTTCTTGAAAATAGAATTCATTTGTGTGTGCAATTCATAGAATGTGCCGTATTTAGCACCATCTATTTTAGGATAGCTTTCTTCAAATCTTTTCTGACCAAAATACAGGCGAAGCTCATTCAGTGTGTCTTTGCTGAATGCGGGTATATCACTGCGGTATGTTTCGCCCTGATAGTTAACCTCAATATACTTGATTCCTCTGCCTTGGCTTATAGGTTCTAATTGAATCCCAGCGGCCTTGAATGCTTCGTGCATGAGCGTCGGTTTGTTCTTATTTTCGTCAATAATCTTATCTATCAAGTTTGTTACCGATAAAACCTGTTGTTCAGGAATCAATGCACCTTTCTTTTCCCAAGCTTCCGTGCGGGTTTTAAGGAGATAGCTGAACTGTGGTAGATTCTCCATTTCCTGATGTATACGGCCTAATTTCTTAATTCCACAATCTGGCCCTAAACGTAAGGGATAACCTTTGTAATCGTAGTAGCCGATCAAAATGTGCATGTCTGGCATGAGCTTGCCGGGTCTTTTCGGGTCATGTTTAAAGTGTGGCTTCATGTAGTAGTCGTTGCTGATTTCCTTTTTTCCGGTCAATTTCTTGATGATGTGTTCAGCTTGTTCATACATGCGTTCTGCCCATGCGTCTAAATCACCTGCATCCAGTCCTTCAAATTCTTCATGCGTATTTGCCAAAATAATTTCCTGAAATATCGGATCTGGTTTTGACTTATGAGACTTCTTCGGTTGTAGACTTGATAAATACTTTTGTCTTTCAGTAAATTCTACCGCTGATGTATGCGAATAATCCAAAAGGTCTTGATGATAATTTGGTGTGCCATAGACAGGCAACGGTGTATTCAAGAAATTGGACTTTGAGTATTTGGTTCTGATCTCAGGTTCGATGACATCATGGTCATCCTTCGGGCCTGCAAGGTATTTTATGTATTCTTCCGCTGACTGCAAATCATGGGTGTAAGTGCCCTTGGTCGCAACCATGACGCCATCTGCAAGCTTAGTTTTCCCGTTGGGTATAATTACGTTCATATTGCTCCATCAGTAATGTTTAATTTCTTCAGTTCTATATAAAAGCGTTGCAAAACTTCAAATAGATCCTTTGGTTTGAATTCTCCACCAGCGGCTAATGCCTTGTTGAAGTCGGCTATACCCTCGTTGTAATCGCTACCGATTTTGTAAATTGAATCAATATCATCAGTTGAAATGTCATAGCCTGAAACGTATTGTTCAGCGTCATAGATGATTTTCAATATGGCGGCGGTGTCGTTAGGTCGTTTCTTCGCATTGTCTATATCGTTTGAATAGGATCGTGCTTCAAAGAATTCGTAAGCTTTTGTTTTCAATGTGTCGTAAGCATTCTGGCTGAGTTCAAGCTTCAATCTTCTTCCACGCAATGCTCCACGCTCACTTTTTCTATTTACTTTGGAAAATCTATCCAGCGTTGATAATCTCTTCTTGGTTAATATGAATGTCGCACTGCTTTCAGCGTGCTTGCCCAACTGTTTATTAATGATTGGATTGATTACATCGTCAATCTTAGTGATAAGACCTTCTAATAAAACGACCGGATCATAAGTGTGGTTGTTAATAAATATCTTGGAGCCTAAAAGGGAAGTCGTAGACTGCTTACTTTTGACGTATTCAATTAAATTCTTGGCCTGTGTTACGTTCGATCTCAAACGTTGTTGAACGCCTTGAAATCTGTTCATGTCTATCACGACTGATTCACCAGTTCTAACCATGCTCCCAGTGCTGATGCAATCGACTACAAATTGATGCACTGGCTTGCGGTAAAGCTTTGCCAATGTCTTTAAATGCTCAATGACTTCCGGGCTGTAATTTCTGGTGACTGAAATAGTCTTTGGTTTGTAGATCTTGGTCTTCATTCGTTTTTATGTTGTTAATCTGGCTGAGTGGTGGAAATCCACGCACTCAATAGTGTTTCAGGTAAATCGATAGAGCGAGTAATATATAGAACATGACTAACAGCGTAGGTAAAAAGTATCGTGTTTTGCTTACGACTTTAATCAGCCTTCTCATTGCCTTCTTCCTTCAATTTCTTTTTCAACTTTGCAACAAACTTCACGTAGTTAATGTTTTTATCCTTTGTTTTTTCGTCCAGTATCAAGTCTATCAAGAGGTCTGGATTGGCGATGATTTCGGCTTTAAACTTAGCTCTGTCTACCTCGGTTGCTTTCTTCACTTTCTCTTCTTCAATCTCTTTCGAGATAGTCAGCAATCGCTTCTTAAAAGCCTCCTTGAACGCTGTGAGAGCCGCTATATCATTCACTATCAATGATCTATGACTACCCGCCTTAACAAGCTGTGCTTCCACCTCAGATGCTTTTGCTTCGTTCGGTTTCAATCCGTGGCGTAGGATGCCCACATCTGCGGCCCGCTTCTCCATCAAGTGTTCATGTTTCTTGAGGTTGGCTTGAAGGTCGGTGATACGTTTTTCTATGCGGGTAAGTTCCTTATCCGTGATGGCAAAGGTAAGTTCTTCTCCCATGCTTTTTAGGTGGATTTTTTCTTCTCTCATTTCATTTCCTCATTATTTTTGATTTGTCTTTGTTTAACCATATTCCCAAAGTGACATACTGTGTCCTGTATATTTCCATTTAAGTGAGATTTATGCTCAACTGAATTTTCTGAATCGATATTATCGTAGTGTTCATTTATACATTTAACATTCATTTTATGCTGTCTGATGTCGTTCTTGAAATCAGATACGGCATCAAGAACACTAAAGACTCCAGTAATGCCAATGAATATCAAGGACATGTGCATGAGGATAACTTTCATTAAATTGTCGTCTGGATTGACTGCTGTACCTGCGTAGAATAAAAATATTGCTATGATAGCAACCATAGAATATTGCCCAACTACGTCTCTTAAGTTTATAGCGGTTGTTGTTTTAAACTGGGCGTCATTAAATTCTAAAGATTTGTTTCTGCTGACCTCTATTTCTTCTTTGTTCCTATCTGGCCCGCTGTAGAATATTGCAATATTTGACTTCATAGTGTCTCCTGTTCTGTCGATTGGTTAAGTTGTGACATGTCATAGATGATGCTGACATTTTGAGCGGTCAATTGATCGTGTTCTGTTATGCATTTTGCTCGGATGTATGCGATTCCATAGACTGCTGTAATACAGATGGCTGGAACAAACATGAGATAGTGCAAGCCAGTGTGTGCCCATAGGAATAAGCACAATGACATGAAGGCGATTGAAGCGATTTGATATGCGAAGATTTTGTGTAGCTCTACTATCCTTTCTTTGACTATCAGGTCTAACGTGTCTTTATAGATTGTTGTCATTTTATAAATTGAAGTTATCTACTATTATAATACCATATTATAAATTATATTCAATAAGCGTAAGATGACTTAATTGCAATCGTATTAAATGAAAAAGAGCCGTGAAGGCTCTTGTTCATTTTTTTGCTTTCAATATTTTGCTTACGGTTTGGATGTTCAGTTTGTAGGTTTTGACTAGCTCTTCAACGGTGGCACCTGCAACATATGAAGCTACCATTTCGATATTTCTTTTTGATAAAACTGCGTCCTTTAAGAAACGTTCAATGTAGGCATAATCATAGTCTGCCTCATATTCTGCATGTATATCGCAAATGGCTTTTCCAGCAACATAATAAAGCTCTAAAATCCTTTTACCTTTGTGCTTTGTTAATCCTGACCAGTCTGAATTTCTTTCATTTCGCATGATGAATCTTCTAAATTTATGCTTTGTAAGATTGTGTTTGTTCATGATGTATGTATTTGGGAATCCTCTGTAACAATCTTGCAAAATAATTTTGTCTTTCAATATGTATCGATCCTCTTTTTCTAGATTGTTGTCAGCCCTGAACTTGTCAAATTCCTTCTTCGTCAAGTTGTATTTTTTCATAAGTTCCTTGTGGCTAATGTCGCTCATGAAGTCTTTTAGTAGATCGTCTTTGTTCATATTATTCTCCTATTTTGCATATTGTATTAGTATCATTATTGCATTAATATATCTTAATGCAATCCCTCAAATTAATAGAGGTTAAAAATATAAAAACGTCGGCTTGGCTCTCTTTGTTCTAGTAATCCTTGTCTTCTATTTTGTATGTTTCTAAATACTCTTTGAGCTTCTTCTTTTTGAAGGATTCGATTAATAAAGTTGCTGTCGCCATGATAGCTGCAACCCACGTATCAAATACCGTTGCAATTGCTTTACCAGTCGCAATTTCAATCGGTCTGTCTAGTCCGTTAAAGTAAACTGAGACTAATATCGCTGGAACAATACATACAATAACTGGTATGACATAACGCATGAATCTGTTGGTGAGAAATCCATTCTTCACATCAGCTATTAGGTTATTTGCTATCACCATGTTAATAAGTCTTCTTGTGTGAACTGCTAGCATGAAAATTGACAAAGCAGTAACTGTAGAAACTATGGATAAGTGAACCTCTCCGGGTGCTACAGCGAAGATCAATGAAAGTATAAATGCGAAGATTAAGACGTATGGTAAATGGTTGTCATGCTTTGAGGACTTTGATTGAAAAAGCAAAAATAAGTATATGGATGATTGTATTTGTTTAAACTTCCAGTGTGTTGTAGTCTCTCCATTCGCTATCTTGTCAGTAAGATATTTAATATCTTTTCTTTTCAAGTCGCTTGGTAGTTCTTCTATGTAACTTAGGAAGTCACTAGTTTTTGGGTCTTTATTCACTGCTGGTTCATTGTTGGTTTGTGTCATGGCTGTCCTCAGTTGATTGTTGGTAAAATTCGTTCGTGGCGTTTCCTATTTGGTATTGTTTCAACGTTTCAGCTATTAGCATTTCACTAAGTTTTCTAAGTGCAAATGTAGCTAAACAAAAGCTTAATAATATTACCAAATCTATAAATTTTGCCGGGTCATGTTGATGACCATCATACATGCCGTATAGAAAACACATAGGGATTAGGAAAGCTAACGCGGGCATGACATTTCTATAGATAATTGTGGCAACAGACGCTGTTGGTTTCTTGTTCAATAATGCGTAGGCAGCCAATGCGTTTTCGTTGTTCCTAACCGTGCCTGCTAATGCGGCAATCGCCATTCCTAGCGGTAGAAATAAATTGCCTATGCTTAATCCACTTACGCCAAAAGCAAATGAAAATGAAAAAGCTATTGAGCAAAATAACGCTACAAACAAATGGCTGTCATAACCCTTTATGTTCGCTTTCTCTTCGATGTAGACCTTGATGGCGGATTTGATCTTTTTCGACTTAGGCGTGTCCGTGGGTAAGCCGCTGTCAATTCTCTTGCGTAGCCAGTCCATGTCCTTGTTGGTGAGGTTGTCTGGTAGCTTGTTGGTGTAGTCGAATAAACCGTTATACTCTTGTGCAGTTACTTCGTACTGTTCGTTTTTAGGTTCTGTCATGGCTGTCCTCAGTTGGTTGTTCTTGTTTGATTTCTTCTTCTAATCTTTTGATTTCCACTTCAAGCTCTTCAGTCAAGATTTCGACTTGTTTTTCTAGTTTTTCTTGGCAGCCATCCATCTTGCTCCCTATGAAGATAAACAAGTCAAACAATAATCCAGTGATGACACTTGATGAAAAAATAGCTATAAGGTTGTCCGATTGACTAGCCATCGTTTCAGCGATTGTAAGACCTTTGATTTGGTCGCCAACTATCATTGATAAAGTCACAAATGCTAAAAATAATGATACATATTTAACTGCTATTAGTGTTGCGTTTAGATGGTCTTTAATTTTAGTCATGGCTGTCCTCAGTTAGTTGTTGTTCTTTAAGTTCCTGCATAATTCTTTCGATTTCTTTTTTGTTGTGAAAGTGGTTTGGTATTATCAACAGTAGATCGGCCAATAAGACAATTGCTGGAAATGCAAAGTAAATTAACAGTGGTATAGCTCTGTCAGGTTCGTCAATGAAAACGAATGTTAAAAAAAGAACAATGCAAAACCCTGTTAATGTGTAGGCCGGATAGATTGGCGACATCAGGAAATATCGCATGAGGCTGAAATTAATTCTCATGGCTGTCCTCGTTTTTTGTTTCTTTGGCTATGTTCATAAGCTGTTGAATTTGGTCATGTCCTGTCGCTATGGAAGCTAGTTTTTGGTATGCATATAACATCACTGCAAACAATGGCAATGCTAATGCAATCTTTCCAAATACTGGCAATTCTACGAATGGTGTAGGGTCACTGAGCAAGCTTAAAGATATATAAGCTACGTCCATTATTATGCCGAAAACCAATAGTGTGGCTGCTAAGAAATTCCCTTTTAGAGCTTTCGCAAGTTTGTTTTTAGAAATCATTTTGCCTCCTTGGAAAAAATGTATAACTTGCTACCGTTGATTATTTCGCTGGCTAACTTCTCAGTAGCTGGCATTTGTTGTGAAGTACGGTCAGTTTCACTGTCAAATTTTTTGAAATTTTCAATTGTTGTTATAAAACCTAAAAACATATTCAGCGTGATAACTCCAAATACGCAAGCTGACAGATATAATCGAAAGTTCGTGCGAAAATCAACCTCCTGCCAGTGATCTCTAGCAATGTCAAAAAGCATAAATATAATAAACGCTGACAATATAATGGCTGGCTTGGTCGTGATATTTAAGAGAGTGTTCTCTGCTATGATTTTAAAAGATAATTCTTTTGCTTCCGGCCAGCTTATGAAGATGGAAAGTGCAAGTGCTACCATTATTACGCTATGCAGCATAACGAAAAAATGTATAAGTGTTTTGTAGTTTATTTCTTTCTTGTTTGTCATGGCTAATTGTTATGTTGTTATTCTTATCATACCACTTGCAAATTAAAGATCAAGGGGTGCATGTATTATAATGCTATACATATCATTCACCTTGATATTAACGCTATAACTAAAAATTTAAACAACTTAATATTCTTCAAAACAACTGAAAGGCGTTAGAAACACATTCTGGGGATACCCAAGAATGTATCATCTTGCTTAAACGTAAAATCATCTTCTTAGCCCTGTTTTGGGTATTCCAAGTTTAGACCGTGGAAATCTTGGGTATCCCTGTGTTTTGGGTATCCCTTTTTGGTTTTGGGTATCCCTAATAATTTGCGGCAAACAGGTGTTTTGGGTATTCCTGTTTTAAATCTTGGGTATCCCTACAAAAAGAGAGCTGAAAGCAATTGTTTGCTTTTGGAAAAATTGGATACAGAAAATTGAAAACAGAGATGAGATTTCAGGAAATAGATTTCAGCAAAATTGAAAGCTCCACATGGTCTGGTATGGCGGAATCTTCTCGATGCTGGTAGGTGAAGATCTGTGTTGAAGATCACTGCGATAGACAAGCTCATGGGTGTTGGTCATTGACTGGTGTAGCGAGTGCGGGCCAGCCTTGGTGGGGTAGGGTGGTCGTCTCATGAACTCTCGATGGTTGTCATCACACCAGCTCCAAAGCCCTAGGGTGTCGATGCTTGTGGTTGAGCCACAATGCTTGAAGGTTTGAGTCTTTTAAACAGGCTTCTTATTCTGGGTATTTAAAAGCTTGAAATAAGTTTATAGCTCTATATATGTACGTGCAATAAAAATATTTGAAAGGTGTCTTTGCGTTATTAATATGAAGCGGTTTATAAAAGTGGTTGCTCCTGTATTGGTTATCTTGTGTTTGTATTATAATATGATATAATAATATATAGTATAATAATGTTCCGGTGTATAATGCAGCATATAAAAATAACAAAAATGATTGATGGGTTGCGTCTGCAATTTAAGAAGTCATTTCAAGTGAATGACGATGGCAGGGGCCATGTTCTTGATACCGCTTCCATGAGGAAGCTTATCATGCTCATGTTCGTTTTTTCATCGATAGCTTCAATCGCAATAATCAATTTCCTTTCTTACGCTGGCCTTGCAAATGACCTAGCCCATGCGTTGTTCTCATTCGTGATTGCAAACGCATTGATATTGTCATTCATGATTATCAAGGTTTTAGGATTTGGCGGTTTGATGAGAGCAATAAAAAATAAACACAATATTAACTAACAGAGGAAAACATGAATGTAATTAAAAAAATATTGCTTGCTTTCACAATCGTCTTTTCCTTAGCAGGTTGTGATTTGAGTCCTTCGGATTCAGTTAAGTATATGGAAGAAGCTGAACAGCATTTAGATGGTTCACAAACACCTACCTTTGCACCGAACTTAAGTAAAAATGATTTGTTCGTTGTAAGGATGCTTGGTTCGCTTATCAATCTAAATTATGTCGCTCCGGTATTGAAAGCTTTGTACGGATTGGAGCTAATAGATTACAACGGCCCAACAGTTCCACTCGACAAATATATAGCGTGGATTTACACGCTTTGTATAGTTATATTTTTCTGCGTCTTTGTAATCCGTTTCGTGATGGTAATGATGAGAGGTTCTCAAGAGGAAACTACAACTTTTGCTGAAGACTTCGAAGGGCTTATAAGACCTTGCATTTGGTTTGGAGTAGGTGCCATATTATCAGGGCTATTTGCTTATATTGTACTGCCTAGCCTTGGAGCTATAAACAATGCTCTCTTTTCAAATGCGATGAATGATGTTAGCAACAATAGTAATCTGCCGATTTCCAATTTAGCAATTCGCTTAACGAAAAGAAATGACATTGCAGAAGCGGTGTTCGCAAGAAAGTTAGAAGAGAAAAGAACGAGCTATGCAAAGGCTGTAAGATTTTCCAAACACTTGTCAGCTAATCAAACCGATTTAGATGGTAATGATAGATCGACCACGTTTAGCGACTTCGCTGCTTATCAATCTAAATTGACAGGCATTGAATACGCAACGAACATTAATAAAACTGTTGATTGGATCGACATGGTAACAACAGGAATTATCAGCCCGATATGGGCGGTTTCAAAATGGTGGAATGCTGAAGGATATGTCTTAGCGTATCAGCTTTATGGAAAATCAAACGGCGGTTATTTTGTCGATGACGTTCTTAACTTTGAGACTTCCAATTTTTCAATTGGGCTTGGTAAAGATGTGGTTGAATTTAACGACGACTTCACCAGCAATGATAGCAACTCTTTAAAAAGAAGAAACACAATTGCTGCTGCGATGAATTTTAAAGGTTCAATTGATGCAATCACTGCACTCAACACCATTCAAGCAACTGTAAGCTCTGCGTTAACTGCTGACGACTTGTCATATGTCGCTAATCAGTATCCAGAAGTTTACAATGCTGTAAAAGCAGATTTTAAAGCGGCGTTTTCAAGTGTTGAGAATGATGTATTAAGTTTCAATACTGACGCACAAAGAGTCGAAATAACAGCATCTATAATGGGGCTTGTAACTGCGGCTAAATATGGGATAAATAAAGACGGCACATTCATAAAAATTTATAATTGGTTAGACGCTGCCGGTGTAGATTGGTTATCAGTAAACTGTGCAAACTCTACATTCAATTATGACAATCAAAAGAAAGCATTAAGTATACTCAATGGGAGTGGTAATAGTTTCTATCATGACTTGAATCAATGGGGTACGTTAGATCAAGCGTGTATCAATCCAGTGGGTAATAAGTATGAGCTATTGACAATGGATGCAGTCAATCAAGTAGCTGCAATCAAAGTCAAGTTCATCAATGCAAAGTCACATGCACAAGCTTTGAAAATCTATTACAACATCGTAAGCATCGCGGGTAAAGAGGCTTATAGAGAAGTCGTTAGTCAAGTAACCAATTCAAACAATCAGGCGTTAAAGAAACAACTCAAAGGTGTTGCTGCTGCTCCGCTACAACTTATCGAGATTGTTAAATCAAAACATTCAAAAGATGTTATAGCGAACAGAATCGATAATGCTGTGACTTATACTTATGTAAATGGTAATAAACAGCACAACAACTTTGTTGATAACGTGGCGGTATTTGGATCTCCTGAAAACAAAAACTACGTTAAAGAAGCTGATCAAACAGATATTCTGAACAAGTTTCCAGAAATCAGATTTATAACTCTATTTGATGACAATTCATTAGCAACGGGTAACATAGCAAGCCTTAATCAAATCGAAAAGAATATCGAAAACAGCTATGCACAAGCAATCATAGATGCGTTTACCGATGTTGTCCTAGGCCCGGTTGATGACGCAATGAAATACGCAGGTGCTTTACCGATGAACATGAATATCACTGATGGTTTAGCGTATTGCGAAAGAACAGATTGTCCTGAAACATTTAAGCCTTCTTTGTTTGAGACAGTTGTGATTTCGGGTAAGAAATTTAGAGATGCCGGTGTCACTTGTTTATCAACTATTGCAGTAGTGAAAGCGGCAAATAATGTGCTTGATATAAGTGACAGTGCAAACGCTGCTGGTTCGTCTGGTGCGGTTGCTGCTGCTGGTAGCACTGGCAAGCTGGGAGGCAAGCTAATCAAGACTGTGAGTGCTAGTGCGGCGGCTGCAGCTGATGCAGCGTCTACACCTTGCTACATCATGTTGGCGGCTGGTATCACAAACGGTGACGTAATGCCGATGAGCTATTCAATCTCGCTTATCTTCATGTTCTACACATTATTAGTCACTGCGTTTGCTGTCATCATCATATTCCCTTTTATGGTTATTGTTGATTTGGCGTTAGGTGGTAAAAAGATGGAATATAGTACAAGAGTTGTTAAGCATGGGGCTGGTATTGTGATAATTCCATTTATTATGTTAGCCGGAACATTGTTCACGTTTGCATTGATGTTATTGCAACCATACGACATCGTAAGAATATTGCTTGATTTAGGATTTGGTGTTGAAGCTGGGTTGATAGCCGGTTTAATGTCTGGTTTGTCATTAGCATTAGTATTGCCGCTTCTGTTCAAAATGGCGACTAACGTATCTGACGAATTAGTGAAGACTCTTCTTCAAATCATGAATCTTGGTGTTAACGTAAGCTCCGCTTCACAAATGAATAATCAAGTGGCTCAAACTGCAATCGGGGGTGCTACTGCCGGTAAAATAGCACAAGCTTCAAGAATTGCGGAAATGCCAATCCATGAGTTTGTTGCTTACAAAAAAGAGCAAAAGAAAATCATGAATGACATTAATGCACGAGAGCACTATGAAAATATTCAAAATGCTCGCGATCAAGTTACACAAAGACAAACAGGTGATGTGGTTGATGAAGGTAAGAAACTTGATGACAGCGTAATGAAAGATCCTGACTTTAAAAAAGAAGAAAAGAAAGACGTTGTTAAGAAAGATGACGATAAAGAAAAAGACGAATAATTGTTCGTGTATCACAAATTGGACGCTTCGGCGTCTTTTTTGTTTGGTTATATATTAATTAGTTGTAATTAATTACTCTTTCAATATTGTAAAATAATTTGCAGGTGATATAATGAATAAAAACAAGTGCAATATAAAATGAATATAAACAAGTATGATGGAAGAGGAATAAAGAAACGTGTAGCACTCACAGTCGCTGAAAAAGCTGAGTTCTTGATAAAGGCTTTCTGGTATAAAAAAATCAAACCGCTAAACTGGGCCATGTGGGAAAACATATTCTACGGATTGATATTCTTCGCTATGTTCGCGGTGTTGTGTTTCGCGGCGGGTTACATTTTCTATTTAAGTAATCAATACCCTGCCTCGGTTAGAGTCATGTCCTTGATGAATCAGAAACTGATGTGGGTGTTCCCATTTATCATTGGGTATCTGTTTAAAATAACAACTTCGGGAAATTGGTTTAATATAGCTTACGCTGTATTTGCACGATTAATGAGTAAGGCTATCAAACCAGTGGCAAAATATTTTGCAAGATTGAAAAATAAGGCTATCAAGACGGTAGCAAAAAAAACAAATAACAATGAAAATGGAAATGGGGTGAGTGATGAGTGAAGGTAAAGTAATTTCTTTAAGAGAATTTTCAAGAAGATTTTGCATTAAAGGTGAAAATCTGTTTAGAGATTTTTCACTGCCAGTTGTGGTAAGTGCCAGCGGTGATGTTAAGGCGTTGTATGACTATGATTTGATGGTTAACATTCTAGAGCAACACATTCGACTTGATATTAAACCTACGATTGAGAAAAAATTTAAAAACAAGGGCATTAAATTCAAAAGCTGCGAAATGAACGAATCGAAAATAAAATCAATGTTAGATTCTGTTAGGTCGTCCGGTGATAAAGGATTATTTAGTGATGTCTTGAAGGTCATTTATAAAACAAATGACATTATAGCCGAAGAATATAATCTCTGGGGTAAATCATACCTAGTAGATAAAATCATGGAAGAGACTGATATTACAAAGGCTTCTGCTTATCATCGTGTCAACAGTTGTATTGTTGCTGCTGACTTGAAGCCGGTTGCTTACTCAAAAATGCTGACTCCTGTGTATGACGCAAATGAACTCACGCAAGCTTATGAAGAGTGGGTAAAAAATCAACGAAAATTAAAATAATATGCGGGTGGTATGATGAGTGAAGTTGAAGAGGTTCTACTAAGTAATAATTCAAAGTCGATATATGCAAGAACGTTAAGAATAGCAAATTTCTTGACGTTTTTGTCTTTCCAGCCTTACAACAGTCCTGACTTATCGCCCGTTGAGGTTCAAGAAGTGCAGGATATGTTGAAGCTGAAAAAAGACTATTTTGGGCAATTCAATCATTATGTTACTCTTTACCAACCTAACCTTGATTACTCGATTGAATTTGTTAACTATCTAAATATATCCCACGGCTGGTTTGATTTAACAGACAGTTACGCACGTTTCATTGAGTCTGATTGTGATGTCGAAATCAGCGATACCCACAAGCAAAGGTTTCAAGAATTAATCAAAAAGTTAGCTGACAAAAACCTCAATATCTTTGAGTTCGCTGACACATCAAACAAAAGTGCCGTTATCAGCACGATAAAAGCTTATAAGACATTATACTCAACAAAACCTAAAAAGAACTTCAAGAAATCTAAAAAATGGAAGTTTATCAATTTGGGGCTTATTTTGATTGCCTTAACTTACTGGATGTATGTTCTTTTTAACAGCTAATTATGTGTAATTGTGTGTTATTGTAATAACATTAAAATATGTTATAATTATAATAACAACTACATAGATTATAATGAGAAGAATAAAACTCGCATTCGCTTTTATGTTTGTGTTTTCGTTGGGAATGACAGTAGATACAGTATCTGTAAAAAATACTTCGCTTTCAATGCAAACATCAACTGCAGAAGCCGCACAAGCAACAACTACTTCAAAAGGAAAAGCAAACTCGGTTAATCTTTATCAGCCCGATTTAGGTTTAGTAAAAGACAAGTCCGCTGCACAAAACTTCGTTGAAACCAACAATAAATGGATTCGAGGATTAACAATAGTTTTCGGTGTACTTATGGGATTTGTGCTGACGATAGGAGTCGGTTTACGACTTAAAATGAAAGCCGATGAAGGGCATAAAATATCATTAGCCTCCATCTTCATTACGGCATTAGCCGCCTCATTATGCTTTAACTCTTATCGAATTGCGGGTCTGTTCTTGCCAGACGGGAATGATTGCTCACTTTCTGGATTCGCTTCCGGCCAATGTGGTGCAACGGCGATGCCCGCACTTGGGGCACTTGCTGATGAAATTACGGGTGCTACTGCTTCTGCTGGTGGTGGTTCAAGTAATCTGGATTTCTTAGGTGATACATATTCTCTTGTTAACTCTGTTAGTTATACGATTGCTGGAATCGGAGTAATATATTTTATCATAGCAGTGCTATTACTGAGAAGGATGTCTTATGGTGATGAAAGAAAGGACTATGGAAAGGTAGCAAGAATGCTTTTTTCGTCGGTTGTGATTATGAATCACCGTGGTTTAATTGATAGCTTTGTAGTCACTCTAAAAGCTCTAGGGTTTTGGAGTTGATATGAATAATCTTATCAAATCCATTTTACTATCCATACCGCTAATATTTATCTCATCTTTATCATTTGCAGAAGGGTGTGGTGGTTTAGTCGAAAACACACAAGTCGTCACAGAAATTGATGCTGCATGTGAAAAGCAGATTTTGGGATTTGAGCCTACCATTGACATAATTAACAAAGCATTCATGGCCCAAAATTCACCTTCAGAGTTGGATGTGGTCACTGGAAAATATAAATCCGATGGCAGCATGAGTAGTAGCTCTCTACTTTCACTACATGCCCTTGGAATCCTAGCAGTGACGTTAATAGCTGTTCTCGGAGTAACGTTTGCGTTCGGATTTGTAAAAAATATCTACCATGCTCAAAAAGCCGGAAATGAAACGAATGTTTTGGCGAATGGTGCGACATCTGCGAACGCAATAAAAATGTTAGTGAAGACGCCTTTTGTAGTGGGTTGGACAGCTCTTGTCGTGGTGTGCGTTGTATTATCTTTTAAAGGTGTGGCATTGCTCATCTATAACATCCAAATCCAAAATAACAAGACTATTCAGCTATCTTATAGCTCTTATGCGAGCGACAGTAAAAATAAAGCTGACAAAAGAGCCGCAAGTGATATAGGTCCGTTGCTTAAATATGCGTCATGTGTAATTGATCACGACAAGCGACTTATATTTGATAACTCAGTAGCTTCTGATTACACCCTTAAAGATTCAGATTATTTAACATGTATGAAAAGCAATTCATCAGTGCTTGATGAGCCTAAAACCTCTTTCATATCCCGTCATCTTTACAAAGTTCAAGATTGCGGAATAAAATATGCTAAGTTAAGTAACGCCACTTGTGGTTTTGTCAATTTCAAGATAGACGCTCAACAGATATTAAAGCAGAAATACATAGAGTTTGAAGATAAATTATTGACTGCTGCAAATGATATAAGAAATTACTATTGCTTGAATCAGTCAATTGTTGATAAAGACGCTCAAATTAAGAACCAATGTTGGGCTTACAATCCGGTCACTAATGAGATTCCATTAGACGGGAAGGGCAGAATAAGTTATGTGACTGCGGGTAAGTCGTTCGCTGACTTGAAAGCTACAAAAGCTGGGTTGCAAAACGAATTGAGTGTGGCATTACAAGCAACAGCGTTAGAGAATTTCAAGACGTATACGCCAGTGAAGAGAGAAATAAATGTTACCAGTTATATTAAATCCGTTTTTACAGAAAACGAACTTATTAGAGCCGTGAAGAACTATAATAATTTAGCGATGGATTATGATTTTGAATACGTCGATGAGTTTCAATACAATCAAGTTGGTTCAAATTACAGCACCATAAACAACTTTATCGACGGTGGAACCTCTACAACGAGTAGCAGTAATAAAAGAATTGAGAGTATCATTGATTCACTTACACAAAAAACTCAGGATGAATTTCTCAAAGAGACTGTCATGTCGATGGCGAATTTCATGGGAAGTGACTATGTTGAAAATCTCGGTTTGGAGTATAAAGCCGGTGGCGATTACAACGTAATCTCATCAACTATCATTGCAGGTCAACAGACCGCAACATACCTTATCGTCACGTCTCTTGCTTTGAAGGGCGTCGAGGGTGGTCTATCGATGATCGGTACACGTAGTCAATCGGGCAAGCCAGACATGACGGTGATTGTGCTTGAGAAGACGATGGGATTTTTTGGTAGTTACATGCTTGCAATGGGCCTTGCGGTTGCGGGTGCGGTCATTGGGCTTGTGTTGCTCATCATTTCAACGCTCTGTTCACAAGTTATTGCTGTCGGTCAAAATGTGGTGAAAATCGCTTACATCTATGAGCTTACGTTTGTGATGGCAGGTATTGATGATAAGTCAGGGAAAGCATTTAATCACGACGATATATCAAGAAGATTGATAACGCTTCTGTATGTACTACTCGCACTGTCTGCCATTGTTATTGAGTTTGAACTTTCACGATATGTCGCTTATTTGTTAACTGATTTTGCGAAAGACAATTTCTACTTAATCAATCAATCTGCTGGTTACGTTGTAGAATCTGGTAATACGGTTATGTCTGTTGTTTATGATTTTATCGTATTGTTCGCTTTCCATGTCATTGTAATTTCCACGATGATGCTGGGTATGACGAAAGTTAACCAATCTTTTAACGCTGCTTTGATACTCAAATTGTTTGGTTCGCAAGACTTGAAGAGTGGAGCATTGCTTGAAGATACTAAGAAAATTGCACAAGCAACTGAGAGCCATTTTGGATCAATGGCGAAAAGTGCAAGGTCACAAAGGATATAAGGATTTAACCGCTTCGGCGGTTTTTTCGTTTGATTGATACGGTGATATTTAAGATATGAAACAAGCCTATTTAAAGGCTTTTTTCATTTTAGTAGTGTGGATATTCTCTGCGTATCTCTGCGATGGTTTTCTTTCGTTCAATGTCAGTTCGTATCTTATTGTCCTTTATGTCATAGAACTTGTGTTCAAATATCATTTCTCTTGTCTTTGAATCTATCTTTCTATATTTACCAGTTGCTACCCACTCATAGAATGTGCATGAGATTATTCTTGCTGCGTGTTTTTCTTGTAAATCACTTATACGCTCGATTCTGCCGATTTCTTTAAAGTGATTTTTTGCCTGAAGCTCATTTATAAAGCTGACCATTTCCTGTTCTTTAAATGAATTAAAGAAGGGTATCGTTTCGATTTCAGTTTGAAGAAATTGAAACGTGGAGTAGTGTGATTTGTCTTTCCGACTTTCGTCGTAGTAAAGGCTTTCTATTGCAATTCGTTCTTTACGTGATGGATATCCTTTGCCGACCGGCACTTTATGCCACAATAGATTTTGAAAATCTATGAATCCCGCAAGTTTTAAAAATTCAGCATAATCTTTTATCTTATTATCGCCGTATTGACTGTGATGTTTTACTTTTTCCATGATATTTACAAGATGTTGTTTCAAGTATTATAACATGGATTTGGAATATTAGAAGGCTATGCGTATTGAGACATTATTTCAGCTTCTGCTTTAGATATATTGTCACTGTTTACCTTGAAGTGATTTTTAATCATTTCTTTATTTTTGATATTCAAATACATCAGTAGTGAATATGAAATGCCTTTAGATTTGTAGAACGTAATGTGTGCGTCTTGAGTGAGCTTTTGAAGACCATTGAAACTGTATTTCCGTTTCTCATCTGGCTTAGTGATAGTTTTCCATGTCTCATCTTCTAATACGTCGATATGGCACTGAATATGATCCTCTTTTACTTCAACGTCATAGTATTTGAGTTGCGTGGATTCCAGCCAAAAATAAAAATTCTCAAAAAGACGAATATTTTGAAGCGTGGGACGTTCGGTTGAGAAGTAGCGAGTCGTATTACCTTGTTCGTCTTTGTGAGCTACGTACAACTGCATTGAGCGGCTTCCATGTCTTGAGCTATGCCTGTGTTTTAGCAGCTTGGAGTGAGCTTGTGAAGCCTCGAGCGGTGCTGATCTCCCGATAGATACGGGTATGGTCTAACCATCGGTGGGTAGTAGTGGTTAATGGCTCAAATTCAGTCAATCCGTAGGATCTGGGTAGTGGTGGGTAGGCTTCAAGGCAACGTCAAAAGCCAGCCCTTGCGGGCTATTCTGGGTATTAAAAGCGGTGAATATTTTATGGGTCATTCTTTCTGAATGTCACATAGACGGTAGTATTCTTAAAACCACTAAATGCCGGTACGTTGATGAGTTACATCATGGATATTATGGATATCTACTAACGGCAATTGCTGCGAAGCTGACGAGTAACGTATTTCAATTGTGGATATCTTACCACCTACACATTGCTGCGAAGCTGACGAGTAAATAAAAATGTCATGATTTACTTTATTGCCGTTAGTGGAAGGCGAGCACTTGAATTGTGGCGTAACATCGATGTCAGGCGTTTCAAAGTGTCAACTATGCAGTAGCATATTTCTATTTTGTTATTTGAAATATCGCTGCGGTGACGAGCTGTGTTTATTGTGATAATGGATATCGAACCACCCTGAATTGCTGCGAAGCTGACGAGTTAACCTTTATATCACTATCGTGTATTGGTTGCACTCTTGTAAGGAGGTATTTTAATTATTTTCCGCCTAGCTGTGTTTGTCTTTTTATATATGATTCTGCGGTGCAAATTTGTTTGTCAGTTATTGAGTCTAAGCAAACCTCCTTTCCGTCGAATATGGCTAGAACTATCATTTCAAAACATTCATAAGCTTCTCTCGAATAGAAACATTCATATTTTTGAGAAATTCGACTTACTCCCTGCTTCTTATAGCATTTCAAAGCCAAGTCATGGGACAAGAAATATTTGTTATTTTTGGTTAAAAACTTTAACTCTGCGAATCTTGCAAACCTGCTCGGTGATGTGTATGTTTCGATAAATTTAGCAGATACGAAAGATTTTATTGCTCTAACGCGGTTTCTTCTGTCTCTGCATGTGAATAAACCCTTTTTAATTATAATTGCTTCCATAAATCACCAGATAGTTGTTATTAGTTTTATTTTATCATGCCTAATAATCTTGTCCAGTAGGCGGTAGTAAATTATATTTCAAAGCACTAATAAAAATTGCATAGTCTCTAATTGGTTATTTCGCCGCCTGTTGAATAAAATTGATAGAGTTTGACCGTCATTAAAAAATAAACGCCATAAGGTGTAAAATAATAACCGATAGATATGATCTAAGGAAATACGTGTATGATCTATGATTCATCTATGCAGTTTCTTGTAATGCCGGTACTTTGACTAATCTGCTATGGCAAGCGGATTAGTCCTTGTTAAGTAGGCGGTAGTAAGTTTATAAATTAGGCAAAAGGAAGGTATGGTAGGTGAGGGGATTTATTACTCAGTTATTACTTATTCTTTATTAATGTAAAAACACCCTTTATTATCCAACTTTTAAGCCATAATTTACCATCACCTGCCGGAACCTTGACTAAAAAGGCCGGAACCTTGACTAAAAAGGCCGGAACTTTGACTAAAAAGGCCGGAACCTTGACTAAAAAAGGCCGGAACCTTGACTAAACCCTTATAAATGCTGGGTGAAAAGGATGTTGAAAGTAAACACATGTCATATAGGCGGTAGTAATCTAAATTTGGATTATTGTTATGTCTTGATGAGTGTTTTTGATTGTATTTCTAGTTAAGACGTTAGGGTGAAGTAGAAAGTGTAAAGTAGACGGTAGTAAAATAATTTTCGATTTACTATTGAATAGTTATATCCGCGTGCTATTATTTTATTATAGACAAACAAACAGCGTGACCAGAATGGAAGATAAGAGCATGTCATTACAAGAACGATTAACAAAAATACAAAATGGTGAGATTGAATATGTAGGCAACCACTATATCAATCATGAGCACAATGCCCATATATCAAAGATAATAGCTATCGTTGGAAGAACTTTGGTAAGAAATAAAGATGGCGTAAAAATACAATTAACAAACTTCATGGGCTATGAAAGTCTAGAAGTTACCGGCGTTGGTCTGGATAATAACGCTGTCGATTTATTAAGCCATGCGTGTTTTGTATTGAACAAAACCAAAAATCTTACCGTGAACATTGATATTATCGACTACATGAGAATGACAGGATTGAGTGTTGATGAGTTATCTAACAAGCCTAGATTTGTCAAGTCTCTCGAAAATAGCTGTGACCGAATGGCTGGAACAATTTATAAGATGAAAAAGCAAGGCGTGGTCTATGGGTCAAGCATCATCCTAAGTTATAAAATTGATACAAGAAACAACATATTAACCATCGTATTTAACGATGCGTTTAACGTTTTGCAAAATGAAGATAAAATTGTCCATAGCTTGAGCTTGGAATCAAAGCAATCATTAAAGAAAGAGTTTTCGTCTATAATCCTTGATGCTTTATCTGTAAATAATTATAGGAGAGAATCATGCCAAGAAATTTCCTATGCGGATCTAAAATGGGCAGTCGTTAGTAATACAAAAAAGGCTTCACATTTAAAGCAGGCGTATAACGAAGCTTTTGCTGAACTCGTTAATAAGAAGTTTCTTCAATCCTGCTCATTCCACGAATTGCCAAATAAACAGACAGTGGTTCGTTATAAATTCTTTAAGGGCCAGCCAAAAGCTGCTGCGGAAGAAGGCAAGAGAGAGCCAATAACAATTGACCAGTCACCTACGGTTGTTGACTATGATTCACTATCACAAGAAGGCGTGATGAAGGCCCTTGAATCGACTATCACAAGACTTGGTATCAACCCTGAGCACTTAGATCACCTGAAAGCTCAATCGGGCTTAAATGAGCTACAATCAAGCTTAGAAACCGATGAAGATGCATGGAATACATTTGATGATGAAAAGTTTTTTGGTAGTAAAGGTGGTAACGATATATGTGATAATGGGATTCCGTTTTAACATATCACAGACATAAAAATAAACACTCCTTGGAGTGCTTTTTTTTAGCCGAAAATTAGGAAACGAAATCGATTTCTAATGAAGCCTCAAAGCCTTCCTTTGTTGATTGTCTAAATGCGTTAACAACTTGACTGTTTGAATTCTTGTTTGTTGACCTTCTTATGAATTCAAAAAAAGCTACTTTGTCTATTGAAAATTCAATATCGGACGAAAGGAAAACGTCTACTTCACTGATGCCTACTAAAACAGTCCTTTGACTCGTTTTCCCGTCTCTTATGTTGATATGTTTTTGAGCGGCTTTGTAGTAAGTATTGATAATGTAATCAATCTCTAGATCACTGTAAGTGGTCTTGTTTGTGTCACCTGCTGCGAAATCGCTGAATACGCTGCTTAAATACTCTTTTGATGCGTTACCCTGTGTTAACATTAACTGTCCCCTTATTTATTTTAATATTATCATTATAACATATAATTATAGTTTTTACAAACACTGACAGGGGGGGCGTTAAAAAACCGCCTAAGCGGTTCTTATATATTCCTTACATTATCTGGAATCTTGTCTATTTTGATTTTATCAACCCATTCATATTTGCTCGTATACTTTACTCTTTCTTTGCCCATGAAGAATTTGTATATTTTAGATAATGTTGAATTCTTGTATTCAGCTACTTCATGATTATAAACGTCATAAGCTAATTTAAGTGTGGTTTCACAATATTGAATTGAATTTGTTGTCTTGCATAAATCCATGTCCAGTGTTTTTTCGTGTTGCGTTACCACATCGCAATCATACGTTAAATTATTGGCTCGGGCTAAGCGATGGCAAATCTCTTGCGAATTGTGTTGAGCTTCTACAAATCCCTCAACTACTTTTACATAATTCACTTCTTCGGGTGACTGGCTATTAAGCTCTGCGTATACCACGTTGAATGCGAGCAAGTAACATACTATACCAGACAATCCAATAACCGCTTTTAAAACTAATGGGTGCATATCTCTTTGTTTTCTTATATTCATGTTTCCTCTTATTGCTATTGTTTATCTCATTATACCATCTGCAAATTATATTACAATATTATAGATGACAAAAAACCGCCTAAGCGATTTAATTATTTAAACTTTATCTATTTTAAACAGTAATCCAGCACTATGATCGTTGTTGAACTCAAAATCGGTCTTAATTTTAAAGATGGGTGAAGATCTATCTTCAAGCGTGATGTGTAACTGAATCGCTTCATACACGCCGTCTGTAAGACCGTTGACCACTTTGGATAGCATGACGGTGTAGGTGCGGTAATCGAAAGGTTTGATGTGCTTGTAGAGCACGCCAGCCACGTTATCTACGGTCGCTTGGTGGTTGTCATCGTCTTTAAAATCGCTGTCGCATAGTAGAATACTTGAAATGACTTCTCTTGTTAATTTGCTTCCCATTTAATAACTCTGTTGTTATTTACTTCATTATATCACCTGCATATCATAATTCAATATCGATAAGTTAAAAATAAATAATGGTTGTTGAGTAACCAGTTGTGGTTATGAATGGTTATTGCTATTAAATGACTATTTTCTTGATAAGTGGTTATTGAATAACCATTGATGGTTAGGAAGGGTAGGGGTGAACTTCAGGCACAAAAAAACCGCATTAGCGGTTATTCATTTACAGTATTGTTTTGTTCTCTTGTTTCGTATCGCAATGTTCTTCTTGCTTAAGGTATTTCGGTTTTCTCGCTTCCATATCTAGGTAGGCCATCCTTGATCTTTCTTTTGCTACTTCAAATGAATACCTACTTGATAGTGTATTTGCCACGTATTGTTTTGCCTCCTGTGGAGCATAAAGAACGAAGCAAAGCGAAGCACACACAATCATTGGTATCCCTAGCGTCAACGTCTGTAAGATTGCCGGGTATAGTATTGCTGCCTTGGTAATTATTAACGCTGCAAAAAGTGGGGCAGCTACCATATAAAATATTCCAAATAGTGCGTCGAGGTTTATGTATGCATATTCCATGTTTCTCCTTTTATAAGTTCTTATTACTTATCATACCACCTGCATATTAAATTGCAATAGTTGGTTATAATGTTATTCATGTTGCATATTATGTTCAGGTTGATTAGTTTTAGAAGTCGTTAATCCGCTTTTAAATTTCCAGAAAGATTTAGATTTTGCGGTTTTTTAAGTTGAGTCATCAGAGTTTGGGGAGGGGCTTTGACTAATGACAGGCACAAAAAAACCGCCTGAGCGGTCGTTTTATTTTAATGCTTTAACTCTTTTCGCTATCAACTCTCTTGTGAAAATTTGTGGCCCTGAGAACTTACCTCCTTCATTACACTCAAACATTCTAACCATTTCCTTCAACCCATCTACTTGTGCCTCTCTAACGATTTCTAAAACTGCTGCTTCTTTACCTTTAATGTCATCTATTGTTAATAATTCAGCGAATATAATTTGACCGATTTCTTCGTATATGTTCATGTTTTGCTCCGTTTATTTAATTTGTTTGTCTTATACCTTTATCATACCACCTGCATATTATAATGCAATAGTGAAAGTTGAAATTATATTAAAATATTTTATATATTTCTAATTATCAGTTGAATTCAAGATTTATAGGCACAAAAACCGCCTGAGCGGTTGTTTGGTTGATTCAACATTTTAAATATTGCCTCAATTATCTTTTGTAAGTTCATTCTTTTTGTAGATTTCACTTGCCTTGATGGCTGCTGAGTTGTAGGCGTTTACATAGTCTTGGTATTTTTGGTTATGTTCGACACTGGTGGACGTGTTAAAAAGCTCTTTTCCTGAATCGACTACCGTATCCATCAAGGATGGTGCCTTTCCTATTGCACCCGAACTACCCGCAACGGCATTTTTGGCTGCTTCTAATTCAAGTAATCTCATAAGGTCTTGTGTATCAAATTCGTGGAACGCTTCCTTTTGAGCTTTAAGACCTAGTTCGGCAAAATGTCTGCCGATTGATACCACTTCATCTTTGTTTTCGGCTATGTCTTGAATATCTTTGTTCGCACCTTTATTGAAAGGGCTTGATAAAATAAGTTCTTGAACTTCTTTCATTTCATTCACGCCGTATGCTTCTTGATTGGATGGAATACGAGAGTCAGATTCTTTAAAAGAGATTGAATATTTTCCGTCCTTAAGTCCTAGCTTGTCAAATGTAAACGGATTGAGTGCATTTACAATGAACTCTAATTTTGTTTTTTTGACGCCGATTGCCGTTAATCTGCCGCTCGCCTTGTTTTCAAGGATATCAATACCATATTCATCAGTAATAAGCTTTAAGAGCTTTTTGTTGTATTCATTGGCAAAGTGTATTGAAATGGATTCCATCCTTTTTAAGCATAAATCCTCATTGTGTGATTTTATGCAATTTGAATATCCAGTCACGTTACTTGTTTCGTATTGATTGTAAACCTTATTGATGGTTGCAACTTTGCTGGCGAAAATCTCGTTGTCAGATATTAGTTTCTCGCTTGTGGCGATCATGAATATTGAAAATATTGATGAGAATACTGCAAATGCTGCCATTGCAATTGTTTGTTCTTTTGTCAATTTCATCGTGTCTCCTATGTTAATGTTGTTGTTTATTTTCTTAATATGGTGATAGCTGGGAATCCCCAAACTATCTTATTTACCTCTCGGCTGTTTATTCGGTGAAATGTCTGGTGATTGATGAAATCTTTCTATCTAGTATGGCGTTGACGTTTTCAGTCCCTAATGCCTTGAAATAGTCGCATTCGTTGACGTTAGACTCAGTGCTCATGCAACGGGTGTAGTCTGCCTGCACAACGTCCATGAGGGCTTTATGGTTGTGGTATGCATTGGCATATTGTGTGATGTAGGACACTGGGAAGGCTTCGTTATTGATCGCTGCTGCAGCGTCGGGTACTGATTTATAGCTTAATGTGTTGGCTGTGCTGAGATTTGGAGCCAATGCCAAGATTGTGAAGACTGAAACGATAATCTTGTTTAAAATTGTATTCATAATTATTTATTATTAACTGTTTACTTATATACTTATTATACCACCTGCATATTAAATTGCAATACCGCACCATAACTAAAGATAAATATGAAATAAAACAAAACCGCTGTAAGCGGCTTAGATTAATTTATATTTTAAGTATTGATTTATAAACTCAATGTCTTCAATCGTAGGCTTGCTGGTAAAATCTATTTTTACATTTCCGGTTTTAAGTTCAATAATTAAAGATGTTGATTCACTCGCTTTTAAATCACCAGAGAGTTTTTGACCTTCTGCTGTTGAGTCATCAATGGTTAGATCTGGCTGGTCAATCTTAGGGTACACTACCATCAACGGCTTGCTGACTTTCTTTCCGTTATGCAAGGTTGAAATCAGTTCATTCAATAAAATATTGAAATCGTTTATGAAAATGGTTTCAAACTTTTGATAGCTCTTGTTGAAGTGATTGACCGGCGTGGATGTTAACAGCCTAAACCACTGTCCAAAGCTTTCAATAAATGATCCGTCTTCGAAATATTCCCCCGGAAGTTCTTTAAACCTGTATTCAAGTCTTTCGCTGACGTACCTCATTACAGCGTTTCTTGATCTGTGTAATACGCGGTAGTCAAGGGCATTTTCTTTTATGATTACCTTTAAGTAACAACCATGCTGCCCTTTTATTCTTTGTGTGCTCTTGAATGGAAAGTGTGTTAGTTTCTTATACATAATGTCTCCAGCTATTGTTTATATTATAGTTATACCATTCATTAAATAAAAATCAATTCAATAGCTGATATTTTGTTTATAAATATGAGAATTATGCTTAATTTTAAATTAGGGGGAGGGCACTACTGACATTGCAGGCACAAAAAAACCGCCTGAGCGGTCTGTGTTTGTTTATTCACTTATCGTTAGATCGGCTATCGCTATACTGCGAACGTTAATCTCAGGGTTTTCAAATTTTACAGTTATCACAATTTTCGGTGTTTTAACGATGGTTCTGGTTTCCGATTTGTAGATGGTTGTGAGTCGTAAATAGAATTTGTAGTATGAATCACCGTCGATTTTCCCTTGTTGGACAAGAATAGGATCAAGGTCAACGATTGCAGAAGAAATGTAAAACCCGTTTTTAACGTTTTCCTTAATGCGTAATGCAGTTGCCATTGAAAAAGCTGGATAGAAATCAGTAGTAAATAAATCCTCGCCGCTCTTCATTACGTCGATGTAGTTATTTGCGTTGTAGTTGTAAAATTGAAGCACTGAATTTTTGATCCAGTATTTCATCGCTTCTGGATTCTCTGTAGGTCGTTCTTGCACTAGCAGTTCATGAATCTTCGGTTCGCCTTCAATTTGAACGGCTAGAAACGTTGTGGGAGAAGCGTTATGAAGATTTTTGTTTGTTATTACCATGAGGACAATGATCGCTACGAAAACGAACATTCCGGTGATTACTGTGAAGTTACATAGCTTGCTGATGTGATTTACATTCATTGATGACCTGTGTTTATGTTGTTATGTTTTTTTCCTTATCTGGAATAAATAGGTGAGCAATGGCATTGCCAATTACTCATTGGTTTTATTTCTTGTAAATCTCTATCAATCTACTGCGTTCGATTTTAAAATTCTTTTCAACTTGACCTTTCGCGTAGTCATTTCTCTTATTGCAGAAATCTTTCTTGCTGTCTTTAAGACACTTTTCATACTGTTCGTCAAGATACCTAATCATAAATTCATGCTTCTCTGTGAGCACTTTAAGTGATTTCTCGCCTTCTGGTGTGATGCTCTCGCCGCCTACTAATGATGATATGATGACAAGCAACACTATTATCCCAGCTACCAATCCAATTGTTTTAACCTTCTTATCCATAATTAACTCCATTGTTTACTTTATTATACCATATGGAAATTATTATTCAATGTATGCAATTGGTATTATAAGTCAGTTATGGTTATTTTAATATTTTGGACAATATGTTTGGCACTAAATCGAAAGCAATAAAAAAACCCTTTCGGGTCTGTTTATTTTATGGATTTCAGTATCGCTGATATTTCGCTGTTGCTCAGATTGAACTTGCCTTCTACTAAGTAGAGATTGGCATAGTCCTTACTTAACTCGAATTTTGATATTCTTGATTTTAGCTCTTCTATCAGAAGGGTTTTTGATGGGCTGCTACTCGATACTGAATTAAGCGATTCGATGGCGTTATTCTTTCTTAAAATGAATTCCTTTTTTGCTTCTTTGTATCCAGCAACTAACATAATAATTGAAAGCGGTATTACTGATGCTAGTAAAGTTAATATTATAATGATGTTTGTGTCCATGTTTCTCCTTTTATTCTGTTCTTATATTAATCATACCACCTGCATATTATAATTCAATAGCGACAATGAAATAAATTACAAAATTAAGCAATAAAAAAAGCCCCGGTAGGGCTTGCTTTTACTTTGTTAGCTTAGTGTCGTGCTGAGACTACTGGTCTTGTGTTGAATCCGCTTTTTGCATGATTGATTCTTTCTTCTAATGTCGGTTCTCTCATAACCTTGACTGCGTAAATGATTGTTCCTACAAGTGCTGCTACTACTGATAATGCGATTACTGATAAAATAGTTGTGAATATAATTGATAACATAACGTGCCTCATATTGTTCTTATACTCATCATACCATCTGCATATTATAATTCAATAGCAGTATTAAAATATTTATCAAATTTTAAATAATAATATTATGCCGGACGAAAAAGCCATTAATGTGACTGCCGTATGAAAGTGTGCATATGTCACTCTGTCTACTTCAATAAGCTTTGATTCACTTTCGTCTTCACACTGTTTAAGCTTCTGCAAAGTCTTTGTTGAGTGGATGACTTCGGCCATACATATTAACGTCGCTATCAGGCTTAAAAAAAATACGCTTAATATTCCCTTGGCGTATTCCGGGTGTAAGAAGAAATAGATTCCCGATCCAGAAAAAAACACCGTTGCCGTGGTCAGTAGCAGTAAGTCGGCTATAAGGTTTCCTGATACCTTTTGAACCTTGTCTTTAAGCTGCATTTTTGGGGTGACTTTCAAATCTTGATCGGACATATCATTTCCCCCCGTTGTAGTAAATGGTTGTGAAGAAGCTTCGTATGATTCTGCTCACATATACAGCGAACATAGCTAAATATGCCGCTGATGAACAGATGAGCACTAAATACAGGTCGTGTATTTCATACCCCAGAACGGTAATTTTCAAAAAGGCCAACTGTAATTGCAGTATTGCAACAAGTGCATAAACCGTCGCGACTGATGCAAACAAGATCTTTAAAATTGTTTTCGCTGCTTCAAATAATAGGGTTAATATGATCTTTAAATGGTGCATTTGTTTCTCATTGTTGTTCTTATTATTATAACATAGCATTGGATTTTTACAAATAAGTAAAGCCCGTAAAATAAGAGCTTTAATAATGTCTATTAGGTTATGATTTAAACAGGCTGGATAGTCCGTCTTTCAGGTTATTTAAGAACGCTGCATAGAACTTTTCGTCGTCTTCCTTATGGCATAGTAGATCATTCAACTTCTCGAAGTTGGCCGCATCAGGCAAGTTGTCATACTTCTTTAATTCATCTGAGCAATTGTAGTTTGCTCTTTCATGTTCAAGTGATGAGGTCAAATCAGCCAGTATTTCCTCTTTTGAAAATCCTTTACCCTCGAGGTCTTCAAAGCGTGTTCTCATCGCTAGCAAGGCTTCTTTCTTCGTTTTGCCCTGAGCGGCTACGACTTTATCAAAGCTCGTTCCTTCATTCATGGCTTTATCAAGAAGTTGTAGTGAGGATATTTCGTTTGTTGGTATTGCTCTTGATAATACTTCTTGGAAGTTGTCTGATACTACATATATAGATGTCCCGACTAAAGACATTAGGCTTGTTAATAATAAGTGGTAGAATAGTTTAATGAGTGATGACATAGGCTTTATCGTTGTTCTTGACTTTATCATACCACCTGCATATTATAATTCAATAGTGAAACTACTAAAATAATGACTGCGTGAATGACTTTCTTAATAAATACCTTAAAATAATAGCTAAATGTTTTTGTAAAAAAAAGCCCGTATGGGCTGTTCTTTGTGTTCTTCTAAACTCACTGCTGTTCTATTTCTATGTATTCGATTATGTAATCAACCATGTCATCAGTCATTTCCATCATTTTCGAATAGTAGACGCTCATTGTCTCGTTTGAGTAATTTAACATCAGATTGCATGATGATATGAAGTAGCGATACGTTTTGCCCATGTCTTCAAGTGTTTGTTTTTTGGTGGGTATCTTCTTTGCTGCTATTTTCTTTTCTGCGTAGAGTGCTAATAAATCTTCGCATATTTCAAATAAATCATTAATCTTGCTCTGTGATAATTTCATGTTCAGATACGTTGTTGTTTCTATTATTATAACATATTATAATACTAATTAAAGAGCATCTAACAAAAAAGATGACATATAATAATCTTGTTATTTAGTAGTGGGGCAGGGTGATAGCATAATGGTGCTCTTTAAATCATTCCTCTTCTTATTATATTCTTCTTCATTCAGTAGCTCTTTAGCACCTGTTATACCCTCTGTTTTCCTGATGTAGTATAACTTGAAGTCATCGTTAACATCTTCGGCGTAATGGCTGTCAAATTGAGTCGCTACAATCGCGTCTATGTCCTGTACCGTTTTAAAATCATAGCAAGTGGTATCTTGTGGCTTATCCAACTGGATAACTGCTTGTGCTGGCTGGATTATGCAGGCGGTAAGTATTGATGCTGATGCTAATATTATTCTTATATGTTGTCTCATTATAATTTACTTTATGTTGTTTATTGTATTTATCATACCAACTGCAAATTAATTTGCAATAGTGTCATTGAATAATTATTAGAATATGTTATAATATTAGTAAGTTAATCAAATAAATAATTAAATGAAAGGAAAATCAACGGTAGAACTTAAAAGTATGTTTGTCGTGTATCTGGCTTTCACCGCCGTATTCGCTCTTACCTATCCAGAAAAAGCTGTTTCAAAACCTCTTATATTTGATTATTTCGTTGGCGAGACAATCGGCTATTCATGCTCAAAAAACGTTTGTTTTGAATTTGGCGATATTATCAAGATAGACAACGACAAAACTATTGTATCTATCTACAAAAATAGAAGTTATGCGAGCGAGCAAGAATGCAGAATCGTCTTAGCTATCTATCGTGGAAAAATCGAGAGGTCTAAGTTCTTTCCGTTGAGTTCTACTAATACAGATTTCGGTGGTATTTTTTCTTTAGGCAAAAAAGACTATCACGCAAAATTGAAATGCACTGACAATTTCATGATTGCAAAAATAACAACAATATAATAGGGGTGTATAATGTGGGGAAAGATTAAGAGTTTTATGTCATCAAGAAAGGTATTCAAAGAGCTTGCTGATATTGGCAAGGGATTTGTTACCGTGATCAAAAGAAATAAAATAAAGCTACTGTCGATAGTGTTGGTGTTCACCGCTATGGACGTGGTAATAAAATACTTGGTGTTGAATGAGCAAGTTGGATCTGGGATGTTGATTGGCGTTTTGGCTATCATTCAAGTGTTGTTTATTCCGGTCTTCATCTACGCAATGCTACAAAAAAGCTCATTCGTTTTGGTTGATAAAGATGAACGTACTTCTAATCCGATAATGAAGTTTCTCTTTAAGCTTTCACCAGTTCAAATGTTTTTTAGATTTTATAAGGTGATCTTCATTGTTTTGGCTGCGTGGATGGTTGCGTTCTTCGGTTCTAAATTCTTCTCCGCGTTTGTTCCTTCATTGTTCAAGCTTGACAGTATTGAAAATATTAACGTTTGGAACATGTTTATGATTGCACCATTTGGCTTGTTCTTTGTTTATGTTTTGTTTGTTGGAACGGCAATAGCGATATTCAAGGCCCTGTCAGACAATGACAAGTTCAAGCCTACTATCGTTTTCGCTATCAGAAAATCGGTTCAATCGTTCTGGGCTATCCTGTTCCTTACTGTCGTCTACTTTGCTGTCTACGCCTTGATTGTGGCCTGCGTGGGTGACTATGTGTATGTGATGTGCTTCTTGGACTACGTGATGCTTGCGGCGGTTGCTGTGGTGTTCTACGTCATATCTGATGATAAATCTAAAATGAAGCTGTGATGAATTTTGGATAAAAAGAAAACCGCTTAAATGCGGTTTCTTTATTTCTGCTATTAGGCCATTCGATTCTTTGGTTTGTTCTTAATGAGGTTTGGCTTTTCGTTTTGCGGATGTCTCAACCACACGTCTTCTTGTAAGTCTTCCATGATTTTTGGGTTCGCAATGCTGTATTTGATTTGATCAACAAATGCCTTGTCGGTCAGCATGTGCCTTACCTCAACACCAGTCGAAAACTCTGCAGTCGCACCACCTCTGGAAAGCTCAAAGCTCGGAACACCGAATTTTCTATCAGCTACATAATCTGTTTTGAATGATGTGTGTTCTGGCATTGAATGCTTTACTTCATCATAAAGGGCGTAGATTGATGTTGAGCTTATAGCTTTGTGGGAGACTTCAAGATCATATTTATCAAAGTAACTGGTGTATATATCTATTGCAAAATCCTTTTGTGCTTGCAGATTCGAAGCGTATTTATTTGCTGCTTCTTCACCATAATGCGAGCTTAAAAACTGTTCTACATAAAGCTCTATGTTTCCGGGTTCAATGACTCTGTTTAACGCTGCTTCATAACCAATCTTTAATCCTTCTCTTGTGATGAAGTTACCATCTTTCGCTATGATCTCTGAATCTTGCAAGCTTTTGTTTAAGTCGTTAGCACTGAAGTTTTTAAATTCAGTATAAAAGGCTTCACCTGTAGCTAATTCATCTTTGTTGTAGAATCCAGAATTGACTCTTTCTAATATTTTTCTTGCGGCTTGTGAATATTTTGATTGGGATATGTCTTGTGCAATCATGTCTATGACTTCATGTTCATATAATCCTTGATCTGTGTTCTGCATTTAAGAGCCTGAAAACTTGTTAATTATAAATATTATAATACTTTGTAATAATAATTCAAGTTTCAGCGGGTAAATAAAAAAGCCCCCATTAAGGAGGCTTCTTCATTTATTGATTAATTGATTATGTTACATCATTATGCTCATGGTAAGCTTTAGGTCTTTTGCGAAAAGCTCGTCTTTAGTTTTGTTCTCGAGTTCAGCATAAGCTTCAATTGATGCTTTACTTCCCGCCAGATTCATAAGACTCAAATTGATGAGCGTTGCTTCTCTGCTCAACTTTAAAAAGTCTTCAACTGTATATTTTTGGCCGTTGAATTCAACATTATCTACAAGCTCTTTTGCGGCTGGTATGAAGTGTTTGTAGCTACTGCCAAAGAAATAGAGATAGGGGATTTCATCTGTCCATTTGACAAAATTATCCTCTTCGCCCAACACTGTTATGGCTCTGCATGTTCTTCGAAAAAGATCTATATATTCTGCTTCGCCAGTGTTTATAAAGGTTGTCAGTATTGACCTAACTAAATCCTCAGTATTTTCATCTTCCAGCTTTTTCAGTATTTTGTTAACGCCAGTCCATGTATCTTGCTCTTTTTCCGCTGTTTTTTCGCAAAAGCTTTCCAGTCGAACTACAAAGGGTTCAAGTTCCGATTTTGTTTGAAGTTCTTCTGTTTTTTCAAAACGCATTGCAATTTCCTTTTTACGTTGGTCTGCAGGTAGGTAGTAACTTCAAAAAATAGCCACCATTAAGGAGACTGTTTAAATCGGTAATGCTCAACTTCTCGAAACTATTAAATCATTGAAAAAGTCGCTGGCTTCAATTTTACCATCAATGGTTAGTAGTAGCTGCTCAACTGTTCTCATTAATAATGTTTCTTTATCACTACCTTGAAACTCATCTGCGGAAATGTTTTTGAGCGAAATTCGGTTTGTACTGTGAAACTCACTGGTTATAGAATCCAGCGTGTAGATTATGTCAGGTTGTGTTTCTATCACCATAGCCAAGTTATTCAGCATGTTATCTTTTGATAGCGTAACACTTGCATAATGTATGGTGGATTTCTTGGCTAAATCGTCTTTTGCGATTTCCAGCATTGCTTTTACCAGATATTCCGCTGATCTAAGTAGTTCGGGATCTTCTTCATAAAGAATAAGGTCAAAAGCTCTTTTATCCAGAAGCTGTTGATTTGGCTCTGGTGTAACCTCTTTTTCCTGATAGCTACTGTCGAGAAAGCTTTTCAACGCAACCTTTATCTTATTGGTGTCAACCTGCTGTTGAATAGATTCAATCACCAGCTTGATTGCACCAAAGAGTCTGTAATCTTGATCTTCAAACTTACTTTCATCAATGATTTCAGTTTTATCTAAATCAATAGCAGTGTCATTAGAATAAATGAAGAGGGGGATAACAATCTTGTTTGCAATCATTATCGAATTGAAGACGCCACCAAATATTTCACTTTTGATGATGTGCTTATCATCGTTCAATATGGTGTATTCGTAGTTTCCACATTCGGCTGTATTTTGTCCGTGCTCTTTAAGCACTGATTCAATACTGAACAGTCCTTCACTTGTGGCTTTGATCACCGTTCCTAAGATGTCAGGATTTCGACTAATAAAGTGGTCGTATATGCTTTTCTTTTCGCACGCTCTTTGAAAGAACGAAAGTGAGTGTGTAAGATTTTCAGGCATATCAATTTTCTTTCCATGAATTTCTGAACGGTATATGTGCTTATTTTAGTTTATTTTCTCTGTAAGCACTAGATTGTGATGACAAACGGCCACGTTGCTATGAGGCTCTGTGATGACCATTACAGGCGTTTTCTGCTGGTTGGGTGCTTGTGTGTGTCTGGATCGATAGATCGGCTCTGGATGGTCGATCTATGAGTGATGGTAGGGTAGGGCTGTGTAGCTCAGTGTAAAAGCAGGGTCGTAGCCCTGCTAATCATTAACGGGTTTCTACTCTTCAAGGTTAAATATTTTCGTTCTTTCTTCAATGGTTGGAAATGCTAATTTCTTGTAATTGGATGACCAAATTAGATCACCGATAAGGCTTAAGTTTACAGAATGTATCTTCCTTGCGAGTTTGAAATATTCAGCTAATGAATACGTCTTTCCGTCGATGACTATTTCGCTTGTGACTTCACTAAAGAAGTCTTCATAAATTTCGCCATTGGCACTAAATAATGTGTTGTAGAAAGGCCAGTCGGTGTAGTGCATAAAAAGCTCTTCATGCTTATCTATGCTCGAAACTGCATCTACGAATCGCGTGTAGAACGTAAAGTAATCCTTGTTGCGGAAATGATTAAGGCTTAAGAATATTTCGCCAATGAGTTCATAATAGTTCTCGTCTTCAAGCTTTTGTGCAATGTCTCTGGCTACTTGCCGATGGTCATCCGTTTTATCAAGTCTTTTGCTTACGTCTTTCTCAAGGCGGGCAATCCACTTTTCAATTTCAGGTTTAATTAGGTGGTCGCTAGAAGTTTTCTCAAAACGCATGTTTTTTTCCTTTGCTTGTCGAGTGTATTTAATTCAATGTCAGTCCGTATGTTAACGGATTTTTGCAATTTATTTATTCAGTTCAAATTCAATGTATTTCTTAACTGACTTATCCGCTTGTAATGCCGAATCTCTGGTTGACTCTGGATTGAGGATAAAATCAAACATCATGTATTTGAGCCTATCAGCCCGCTCTATAATGTCCATCAGTTGGGAAGGGGTGTATTCTTTCCCTTGGAATTTCACCTTATTTACTAAAGCTTCCATTCTGCTGATGAAAGCTTCTTTGCTCAAAAAGGTATGATCAAAGTAAGACAAGCCCATTTTGAAAATTTTCTGATAAAGGTCTTCATTGGGCGTTGCATTTTTAATCGCAATCAAAAACGCATGAAAGAGTTCAAAATAGCGGTCTTCTTCCGTCCGCATGAATTCAATCATGGCGTCTTCTACAAAAGCTTCATAACCATCATCGTTGAACTTTTTGATGAATGATGATTCACGTTCAGCCAAGTCTTTACTGGTCTGGTAAATTTCCAGAAGTTCAGCAAGCTTACTATTAAGATGCTCAAAGCTGATTTTGTCGTTCATCATCATTCCCCCACACATTTATTCTATATCGGCTGCGTATCAAAATACTTTAATCAGCCTTCACTACGGTCATAGGCCAGTGGCTGCGGCAAACCTTTGTTCAAATACTCTTCTTCAAACAAGGTTATGTCTTTGGCTTTGTAGGCTTTCACGATTTCGTAAAGCTTGCCTTCCTGATACTTGGCTGAAATACCTTTGATCTTATCCAACATTTCAGTAAACAGTGTCATGGTGTCTGCTGTGCGACTTGGTTTGATTTGTGTTCCCCAACGGCTGCGAATGTCCAGCTTAAAGAATCCGGCACCACCATGTTTGTGCATAGTCATTACAACTTGGTCGTCACTGAAAACGACAAAGCCTGCGTAACGTTGTTTAACCGCGATTTTAAAAGCAATGCGGCCATTTTCAGTAGTTATATCGTATTTGCTCACTGGCTCTGCTGATAGGGCTTCCAGTATCTTTTCTCTTTGCAGGTTCAGTTCTTGTAACTGATGCACTTTGAAATCTTTATCGACCGTCAATTGAGAGATAATAGAAATCACAACAGACATTGGGATGTTTTTGTCATTCGCCATCGTCTTGTTAGCTTCTGCTATTCGATCTTCAAGACCTTTGATTTCACCTTCCAGTTCCAGAATCTTTTCATTCCGCTTGTCACTGACTTTCTTTGAGGCAAGATCAAGCTTTGTTTCGTCCAATGGCATGACTAGACGTTTCACCAATTCTCGCTCGACTTCTGTATAAGAAATCATTTTTGCATCACAACCTTTATGACTGGCTGAGTAGCAAGCAAGGTATTTTCTGACATACGTTCCTTTCTTTGTTTCACGTTTTGTTTGCTTCATGTGCATTGAATCGCCGCACTTACCGCAAAAAAGCATATTCTGGAAAAGATTGTCATTGGTGGTTCGGCCAGCCACTCGGCCTTTCTTTTTGCTATTAGCTCTTGCCCTTAATCCCAGAACAAGCTTTTTATCTATGACCGCTGGATAGTAGTTTGGAATGTTGATGAGGTGGGTTCGTGTCATCACTTTTCTAGATCGCGTTCCTTCCTCATAATCAAACTCTTTGTCAATAAAGGCGTTGTCATGAATCGCAAGTTCGCCAAAAATCGAATCACTGTTGATAAAGTTGTTTACAGCACTGTTTGTCCAGATATTCCCACGGGTGCTACGTTTACGCCTTACGACGAAATCAATCCGTGGAATGCCTTCATCATTGAGGCGTTTAGAAACGTTCATATAGCCGTTGTCGTCATTCAAAAGAGAAATGGCATAGCGAATGATCTTGGCTTTCTCTTCATTGACCTTGAATTTTACAAAGCGTCGGCCACTGATGACTTCAATGGTTTGGTCAATCCACTCTGGCACTTGTGAGCTAAATTGGATTTCGTTGATGAGGGGTTCAAGGACTGGCTTTTCACCTGTTTTGGTTTTCTCCCATTCTTCCATAACTTCTTTTTGTTCTTGCACTCGCTCTTTCAGTTTCTTGATTTTGTTGGCGTATGCACCCTTGATACGCTCTGACTTTTTCAAGCTCTCTTGGTGAGCTTGTTCCATGATGAACAGGGAATAGAGAACCTGCATGAAGTCTTTCATGGATTCTTTTGTGTAGATCTTCCCGTCCATCAGGGTGATGACGTTGACGTTTTTACTCAGGATCGAATTCAACGTTACCTGAGCTTTGGAAATGTCTTCTCGGCTCAATCGGTCGAATTGCTCAACGGCAAGATAAGCTGTGCCGTCCGTTGGAATCAGACCTTTTTCGATAGCCAGAATGAAGCGGCCCAAACCTTGATCCACTTCTTTGTTCAAGCCGTGGAAACCAGATTTTGCCAAATCTTTCAGGTCTAGGGTGTTATCCAGCTCAAAACCATTCTCTGCCGCATACTTATCAATCCGGTCGTTTTGGCGTGCAAAGGATGAGCCTTTGGCCTGTTGGATTGAGCTGAAACGGATGTATTTGTAGAGGATTTTTCGGGGAGGGGTAATGGTCATATGCCCGGATTCATTGGCTCTGGAGGTGCTCATTAGCTTATCACGCAATTGGCTGTTGAATTGCCTGTAAGTTTAGCTCGCTCTGGTAACAGCTGAACTTGTGTTTCTTGTAGCCGAGGGAGTCGGCGTGGCGGGCGGTCCACGGGTACTTCAGGTAGGTGCCCAAGGTGGCGTAGGTCAGACGGGTGCCACCATCAAACTGATGGTATTCAAGTTGTGTCAGTACCCGGAAACCTTGAGCGTTGCCTTCGAAGTTGAGAAAGTCGTTGCGCTCAGCACCGCTCATGTCATCCAGCCAGCCACGGCCTGCAGCCTGCTGGAACCAGTGGCGAATCGCATCTTCACCCGAATGGCCGAACGGCGGGTTGCCAATGTCGTGGGCCAGGCAGGCCGATTGCACCACCATTCCCAAGTCGCTGGGATCACACCAGTCGGGTAGAGCGTTACGGATGGTTTCGCCCACGCGCATGCCCAGGGAGCGCCCGACGCAGCTGACTTCCAGGGAGTGGGTCAGACGGGTGTGGATATGATCGTTGCTGGAGACCGGGTGCACCTGAGTCTTGCGGCCCAGGCGGCGGAAAGCGCCGGAGAAGATGATCCGGTCATGATCTTTGTGAAACGGGCTGCGACCCAGTTCTTCCGGGCTGTGCAGGGGTTTTCCAAGGCGTTCGCGGGTAAGCAGGGTGGGCCAATCCAAGTCAGGGTCTCTCCGTGCGGTGAATGAGGCGTTCCAGCTTCCCGGTTCAGCCCCTTGGGCGCAAGAGGAAAACTATAAGCCGACCGCGTCGATATCGATTAACAGCAAGCGCTGACCGTTATCGAAGAATTGTCCTGCTGTCAGGCAGTACTGATTGGTGGTGGCGTCGCGGTAGGTGGTGGAGAGTGTCAGGCGGCGCTCGTCCCAGCCCTCGGCCAGCAAATAGTAGAAGTAAGGACGCCATGACCAGTTGTGCCCCAGATAACGGCTGTCGGCCTGCCAGGCTTCCTGGCGCCACTCGAAGTTGGGCGTCAGCTGCGTGCCATGGCGATCGCACTGGTAAAAACGCAGTAGCCAGGGGAAGGCCGGCAACTGCGGCAACTGGCTGAGGGGCGCTTGTGCCTGAGCCCAGGTTTGCAGGATCTGCATCAGTTCGCCCAGTTGCTGGCGCAGTTGCATGATCCGACCGCGCTCTGCCAGTTTCTGCTGGACATAAGCCGCGCGCAACTGGGCGAAGCGCGGTACAAAAGCGTCGGCGGCGAACCAGTCCAGTTGTGCCTGGGCAAATAGATAGCCCTGGACATAGCGCGATCCACACTCCAGGGCAAAGCTCAGTTGCGCCTCGGTTTCCACACCTTCGGCGATGATCCAGCAGCCGGTTTTTTCCGCCATCTGCGCCAGTGCCCGTACTACGTCGCTGCTGGGGCCACCAAGGGCAGCGGCTTGGAATAGACGCATATCCAGCTTGAGAATGTCCGGCTGCAAGGCCAGCACCCGATCCAGTTGCGAGTAGCCGGCGCCAAAGTCGTCGATGGCAATACGCGCACCGGCCTGACGATAGCGCGCCACCACTTCAGCCAGGCGCAGGCTGTCTCCCCCCAGTTCGGTGATCTCGAACACGATGCGCCGTGGGTCGACGCTGTGGGCCTGCAGTTGTTTAAGGCTCGGCAAAGGCTGGCCGGGGCGCAGGCGAGTGATCCAGCGCGGTGAGATATTCAGGCTCAGGAACCAGTCTTCGGGCGCTTCGTGCAGGCGGCTTAAGGCGTTGTCGCGGATCTGCCGATCCAGGCGGAGCAAGGCCACAGTGGGCGCGCGCGGATCGGCAAACAACGAGCCTACCGAGCGCAGCTCTCCATCAACCTGGCGCAGGCGTCCCAGCGCTTCCACTCCCGCAATGCGCCCGGTGGCGGTATCGATGAATGGCTGAAAGCAGGCGAGCGGTTGCCCGTCGATCACAGAGCCTCCTTAAGTTAGGTTTGATGGGAAAAGAGTCGGCATGAAAAAGGCCCGGTCCCTATGCAAGGGTACCGGGCCTGATCCGTGTGCAAGAATGCAGCCAGCGTCTGTCAGTTCTTGCGCGAGGCGCCCTGCATCGCCAGTTTGATCAACGGAATGAGCCCGGCGCCGAGCCGCACAAGGCGGGTCATGGTGCCGATACCGCCACCCTTGGCGCCTTTGCCGGTAAGAAAGCCCAGCAGCGTTACCACGGCTACGCCCCACAGCGGCGCATGCTTGATGCCAAAGCCGTCCTGCCAGCTTTGCCCCATGTTGCGCACCTTTTGCAGCGGCAGCAGCAGGTTCTGGGACTCATGGCGAATTTCCTGGCGGTGCATCTCCATGCGCAGGCGGATCAACGCCTTGCGCATTTCCCGCCGAGAGTTGGTTTGCGGCAGTTCAGTCAGGCTCATGGCAACAGGCGCTCACGGTCATTGGCCAGCTCTTCGAGGGTGGCGTGGAAAGGAGTGGACTCATCGAAGATGGCCGCCTTCAAGCGCAACCCGCAGAACGCCGCAGCCAGCACATAGAAGACGCATAGGCTGATTATCCCGGTCAGGCGATAGGTATCCCACACCAGGATCATCACCAGCGCCGACAAGCCCACCAGCAACAGCAGGGCAAACACCAATGCCAGCCCGGCGAACAGCAACAGGCTGACGGTGCGTGCCTTCTGTTCCTGCAACTCAATGCCGAACAACTCGACATGGCTGTGCAGCAAGCCCAGGACTGCAGCGCCCAGGCGCCGCGATGAGGAACTTGGGCCCGAGGACGAGCCGGATTCGCCGATAGACATGATTAGCGCCTTGTAGCCAACAGGCCGATCAGAAAGCCGACGCCGGCAGCGATGCCGACGGACTGCCAAGGGTTGGCCTGGACATAGTCTTCGGTGGCCGTGACCGCTGCCTTGCTGCGTTCGCGCAGGGAGTCTTCGGTCAGTTGCAGGGTTTCACGGGCCTTGAGCAGGCTGTCGTGAATTTTCGTACGCAGTTCATCCGCCTGGTCACCCGCCAGTATTGCGGTGTCGTCCAGCAGCTTTTCGGTATCGCTGACCAGGGTTTGAAAATCCGCCATCAGTATTTCTTGAGCAGTCTTTGCCGTTTTGCTGGCCATGGTTATCTCCGTGAGTGGCTGTCGGGTGCTTTCGAGCTTATTGAAGCTTTTGGTTTCGAGTCATCGGCGTCAGTGAAGGTTCACTGCAAATGCCTGGTACAGCTTTTGCTTTGCCTTGGTGCGCAAACCTGTCGGTTTGCGCTGAATTTGGGCGGTTGTGGGCAAAGCCTTAAAAAACCTTACCCTAAATAACTAAAACTAGCGGAAAAACCAGGGAGTAATTGCCTTCTTCAACCCTCGCTGCGCTAAAGCGGTTCACGCCCTCTGAGGAGGGTGGTGCCAGCGGTACCAATTTAGTGCGCGAAATTAAGGCAACGAACTGCTTTGGTGCTTTTTCCTGAACTGCAGGCCTGCCAACCTCCATGGAAAATTTGCAAAGTGCGGTGGACACTCTGGTCCACACCTCCAATACCCTGTTTATCCTGATCGGTGCGGTCATGGTGCTGGCCATGCACGCCGGCTTCGCCTTTCTCGAAGTCGGGACCGTGCGCCAGAAGAACCAGGTCAATGCACTGTCGAAAATCCTCAGTGACTTCGCCATCTCGACCCTGGCCTATTTCTTTATAGGCTATTGGATCTCCTATGGCGTCACCTTCATGCAACCAGCGGCGGTAATCAGTGCCGACCATGGTTATGGCCTGGTGAAGTTCTTTTTCCTGCTGACCTTCGCCGCTGCCATTCCAGCGATCATTTCCGGTGGCATTGCCGAACGTGCACGTTTTGCACCGCAGTTGTGCGCTACGGCGTTGATCGTGGCGTTTATCTACCCGTTTTTCGAGGGCATGGTCTGGAATGGCAATTACGGTCTGCAAGCCCGGTTGCTGGCCAGCTTCGGTGCCAGCTTCCATGATTTTGCCGGCTCCGTGGTGGTCCATGCCATGGGCGGTTGGCTGGCGCTGGCGGCGGTGCTGTTGCTGGGACCGCGTCAGGGCCGTTATCGGGACGGGCGGCTGGTGGCGTTTGCGCCGTCGAGCATTCCGTTCCTGGCGTTGGGTTCGTGGATTCTGATTGTCGGTTGGTTCGGCTTTAACGTCATGAGCGCGCAAACCCTGACCGGGGTCAGCGGGCTGGTGGCGGTCAATTCGCTGATGGCAATGGTCGGCGGCACCGTGGCGGCGCTGGTGATAGGCCGCAATGACCCAGGCTTTTTGCACAATGGTCCGTTGGCCGGGCTGGTGGCGATTTGCGCCGGGTCGGACTTGATGCACCCGGTGGGCGCGCTGGTGACTGGCGTGGTGGCGGGGGGCCTGTTCGTCTGGTGCTTCATCGCCGCCCAGGGTCGCTGGAAAATTGATGATGTGCTGGGTGTCTGGCCGCTCCATGGGTTGTGCGGGGTGTGGGGCGGGATTGCCTGCGGCATTTTTGGTCAGAGCGCCTTGGGTGGGCTGGGTGGGGTGAGCCTGATCAGTCAGTTGATAGGCACCGCGTTGGGCGTGGTCGTGGCTCTGGCAGGCGGGTTCCTGGTGTACGGGGTGATCAAGCGCGTCTGCGGTTTGCGCTTGAGTCAGGAGGAGGAGTATTACGGCGCGGACTTGTCGATCCACAAAATTGGCGCCGTCAGTCAGGATTGATTGGCGCCTCCTGATTAGTGTCCGCGCCCTGATAAAAACCGTGGAGCAAGTGGTAGCGGTTATGCCGCACTTCGTCGACACGGGCCTGCACCTGTTGGTCCGGCAACCCCAGCATGATCAACGCGTGAGACGCGAGCATCAGGCTGGACTCCAGCAGTTCGGGCACCACTTCACTGGCCCCGGCGGCTTTCAGTTCGGATAACTGGCTGTCGTCGCGGGTACGCACCAGGATTGGCACCCTGTGGTTGATGCGACGTGCCTCCTTGAGCACGGTCAATGCGACGTCGGTATTGTCCACTGCAATAACCACCAAGCGCGTTCGTTCAAGGCCGACGGCGCTGAGCAAGGCGCCCCGGCGACAATCGCCATAGTGCACGCTGGCGTCTTCTGTGGCGGCTTCCTGAACTCGGGCCGGGTCATCATCCAGTGCAATGAAGGCCAGTTGTTCGTGGCGTAAAAAACGCCCGATGGACCGCCCGACCCGGCCATAGCCGCAGATCAACACATGCCCTTGCAGCTCGGCATTGAGGGCCGTGATTTCTTCCAGCTGGACTTGCTGGTTAGGCTTGTGGTGCAGGCGCAGGGCGATGGCGGGAGCAGCCCGAAGCAGCAGTGGCGTCAGCAGCATCGAGCAGAATGTTGCCGCCAACAGCAAGTCGCTGATCTCGTCGGGCAGCAGCCGGCTCAGCTGCATTTGCGCCATCAGGGCGAAGCAGAACTCACCGCCCTGGGCCAAGGCCAGGCCACTGCGCCAGGCGGTTTCGCTGTCGCTGCCACGCAGCTTAACCAGTAGCGCGACGACACCACCCTTGATCAGCATCAATGCCAGGGTCAGGCCGAGAATCAGCAGGCTGTGACTGACGAATAGCTGCAGGTCGATCAGCATACCGATGCTGACAAAAAACAGCCCCAGCAGAATGTCGCGAAACGGCCGGATGTCGGCTTCGATCTGGTGCCGATAGTGGCTTTCACCCAACAGCATTCCAGCGAGAAAAGCGCCGAGGGCAGGGGACAGGCCCAGCAAGTGCGTCAGCCATGCCGTGAGCAGCACAATCACCAACGCCAGCAGCACGAACAGTTCCGCGGAATGAGAGGCGGCCACTTCATGGAAGAGTCGGGGCAGCAACCAGCGGCTGGCGAGCAGCAGGCCAAGGAACAGCACCAGCGTCTTGCCCAGGGTCACGGGCAACGCCCAATACCAGGCGTGCTCACTGTTGCCGGCGAACACCGGCACCAGGGTCAGCAACAGCACCGCCACTATGTCCTGGAACAACAAGACACCAATGGCATTCTGGCCATGACTGCTGAAAATTTCGCCGAGGCTGGTCAGCTCCTTGCTGACGATGGCGGTCGACGACAAGGCCAATCCGGCGCCGAGCAACAGAGCGGCGGTGGGTGACAGTCCCCACAACGTCAGCAAGCCTCCCAGCAGCAGCCCGCAGCACAGCACTTGCAAGCTGCCCAGGCCAAACACCACCCGGCGCAGGGCGAGCATTTTCGACAGGGAAAACTCCAGGCCCAGGGAGAACAGCAGAAACACCACGCCCAATTCGGCCAGATCCGGCAGGTCTTCGCTGTCATTCACCCAGTCCAGGGCGGTAGGCCCTACGGCCAGGCCCACGCAGAGGTAACCGAGCACGGGCGGCAGTTGCAGCCGGCGAAACAGTGCAATGACTACCAAGGATGAGGCAAGAATGATCAGCAGGTTGGCAAACACAAACATCTCCGTCGAGGGACCAGGGCTATCGCTGGAAAAAAGCCACGAGAATCGCTGAATCAGTTATAGGTCATGGTGATCTGGATCAGGTTTTTTTGGATGCGGCCGCAATAAGTACGGTCGACATCGACGATGTTTTTCCTGCGGTCTAGAATGGATGCCTATTCCTTGTCAGGTCCGTTCGTCATGCCTCCTGAATGCCAGTTATTCGGCACCCTGGGTTGCCATCTCTGTGAAGTTGCCGAAGCCGAAGTCATGCCGTTGGTCGAGCATGGGCTGCTGGTGGAACTGGTGGATATCGCCGATTCCGAAGCCCTGTTCGAAGCCTACGGCCTGCGTATTCCGGTGCTGCGCCGGGTGGACACGGGGGCCGAACTGGGTTGGCCGTTCGATACCGAACAGGTCGTGGCCTTTCTGTTCTAGCACTAATCCAATGGCGGGCTACCGATTATTCGGTTACTGTATGGTTGTACAGTGATTGAGTGAGAGGGAAAGCCCGTGGTGAATGTCGAACAACTGAAAAGCAGCGTCAATCGCATGTCCGCAGAGGTTGTGCGCGATGCGGTGAATGAGCTGCGCCTCGATGGGCTAGTCACGGAAGGCAAGACGCCGTTTAACAAAGTGCATTTCAATACCTGCTTTGCGGAAATCGAGGCACTTTTCCAGCGTGCCGGTTATCACAAGCAGTTGGATGTGGTCGGGTACCAGGGCTTGCTGTATGCGCTTTACGATCCGGGCCGCTGGGAGGCGGTGGATGTATTGCGCTGGCTCAAGGAGTTTACCGAGGCCGCCAGTACGTCGCCGGTATTGCGAGCGTAATTGGCCAAGGCTTGAGATCTTTCCTGGGCCTGATCTGGTTGAATGCAGGATAATGCCCGCCTGTATTTTCAGGCCTTGAGCGCACGCATGTCCGATTCCGGTTTTTCCGCTTCCCAGAACCAAGCCAGCACCTTGTACCTGCCTCCTGGCCCTTGGGCGACGGTTCTGGATTGCTTGTGCGATCATTTTCGAGCCATCAGCCGTGAGCAATGGCTGGATCGCATCGCTCGTGGCCGGGTGCTTGATGGCAGCGGCACGCCGATTCCCCTGGGCCTTTCGTACAAGGAAGGCCTGCGCATCCATTACTTTCGCGAGGTGCCGGACGAAAAACCGATCCCGGTGCAGGAGACGATCCTGTATGCCGACGAGCATTTGGTTGTGGCTGACAAGCCGCACTTCCTGCCTGTCACGCCCGCTGGTGAGTATGTTGAGCAAACGCTGTTGCGGCGTCTGATTCGCCGTTTGGACAACCCTTCGCTGGTGCCGCTGCACCGCATTGATCGCCACACGGCCGGGTTGGTGCTGTTTTCCGCCAACCCGCAAAGCCGCTCGGCGTATCAACAGTTGTTTCCCACCCGCCAGATCGAAAAATTCTACGAAGCCATTGCGCCAGCTTTGCCTGGGGTGACATTCCCGCTGGTACACAAGAGCCGGCTAGTGGGCGGCGAACCGTTCTTCCGCATGCAGGAAGGTCCCGGCGTGAGCAACACCGAAACAGCGGTCGAGGTGCGGGAAAAGAACGGTGACCTGTGGCGCTATGGGCTGTTTCCGGTGACAGGCAAGAAGCATCAGTTGCGGGTCCATATGACGGCGCTGGGAGCCAGTATCTGCAACGATCCGTTTTACCCCCAGGTTATCAAGGACGCCGAGGATGACTACGCCAACCCGCTCAAACTACTGGCCCAAGGGGTGCGGTTCATTGATCCGGTGAGCGGGGTGGAGCGCCGCTTCAACAGTGAAATTACCCTTACGTGGTAACTCCAGGCGCCAGACACGACAAAGCCCGCATTAAGCGGGCTTTGTCGTTTCGAGCGTTAAGACTTACAGGTCTTTAACGGTGCGAACCTGATCCTTGTTGATCCGGGTGCGCTTGCCATCAAGCTGCTGGAACTCGTAGAACCCCGAGTCCTGGTCGAATTTAGGGGTATCGACAGCCTGGATTTCGCGCCCGTCATTCAGGGTGATCACTGTTGGCGAGGCGCAACCGGCAAGGGTAGCGAGGCCTAGTGCAAGCATGAGAGCGGCGATGGTCCGTTGAGTCATGAGTCTGTCTCCGAGAGAATGCTTTTTTGAGTACTGACCTTGTGACGTATAGAACGTACGCAAAGTTCCTTGTTCAAGGCCCATTCTTACACGCCGGGCGGGGTGTGCAGCAACTGCGGCGTATTGAAGTTGGCCAGGCGCGGATCATTTTCCGGGCAAATCAGAGCCTGGGCTCCCAGTCGCAGCAGGATCTGCCGCGGGCTGCGCTCACCGGCCTGCCAGGCGCTTTCGATGTCTGCGCGCAGGTGTGTCGGTATGACGCAGAGCAAGGGTTCCCAGTAATCACCGTGGCGCAGCATCAGCGGAACCTGGGGATTTTGCTGCGCCTTCTCACGCATGTCGCTCAACAGTCCCGCGTCAATTTGCGGCACATCGCAGGGCAATACCAGCAAGTGCTCATGGCGAGCGGCGGCCAGTCCGACGCGAATGCCGGCCAACGGGCCAGGGAAGTCCGGGCTGTCGTCGCTTACCAACTGGTCTGCGTAGGGCGCGTACTGCGGCTGATTTCGGTTGCAGGAGATGATCAGGTCATCGGTCAGCGGGCGCACTAGTCGATGCAGGTGGGCAATCAACCGCTCCCCGCGCCAGTCGAGCAAGCCCTTGTCCAGGCCGCCCATGCGCTGGCCGCGCCCGCCGGCCAGCAGCAGGATCGAGCAAGGCAAGGGCGAAGATTTGAATGGCATGACGGCTCCGCTGCGGCAGTGAAATAGGGGGCTGTGATATAACATCGGACTGTTCCTTCGACAACCGGACCGAGCCATGAAAGCCAAGGCTGATGCGCCTTTAGTACCCCTGAACATCGCTGTTTTGACTGTCAGCGACACCCGCACCCTGCAAACCGATACCTCTGGCCAAGTCTTCGTCGACCGCCTGATTGCGGCTGGCCATCGTCTGGCCGAGCGGGTACTGCTCAAAGATGACTTGTACAAAATCCGTGCGCAAGTGGCCCATTGGATAGCCGAGGACGTGGTGCAAGTGGTGCTGATCACCGGCGGTACCGGCTTCACCGGCCGTGACAGCACACCGGAAGCCGTCAGTTGCCTGCTGGACAAGCAAGTGGATGGTTTCGGCGAGCTGTTCCGGCAAATATCCGTGGCCGATATTGGCACCTCCACCGTGCAATCGCGCGCCCTGGCTGGCCTGGCCAATGGCACTTTGGTGTGCTGCCTGCCGGGTTCCACCAACGCCGTACGCACTGGTTGGGATGGGATTCTCGCCGAGCAGTTGGACTCTCGTCACGGTCCGTGCAATTTCGTCCCGCACCTGAAACAGGCCGAGCCTTGTGAATCTCGTGGATAAGCCAGGCAAGACGGGTGCTTTGATGCCGGTAGAGGATGCCCTCGGGCGCCTGTTGACCATGGCCGAGGCCACCCCTATCCGCGAGCGGGAAAGTTTACCGCTGGCCAAGTGCGACGGGCGCGTCCTGGCCCAGGCGCTGATTTCCACCCTTGACCTGCCGCCGTGGCCCAACAGCGCCATGGACGGCTACGCCCTGCGCCTGTCGGATTGGAGCGGCGAGCCCCTGGTAGTGAGCCAGCGTATTTTCGCCGGCCAGGTGCCGGAGCCGCTGGCGGCAGGCACCTGCGCGCGGATCTTCACGGGTGCCCCGGTGCCTGGAGGTGCGGATTGCGTGGAGATGCAGGAAAACGCCGAGGTCCACGTCGACCAGCGGGTGAGCTTTACCGAAGCCTTGCGCGCCGGGCAGAACATCCGCCCCCAAGGCCAGGAAACCACCGTTGGCGAACAGGTCTTGTCCGCTGGCACACGCATGGGGCCGATTGAATTGGGGCTGGCGGCTTCCCTGGGTTGTGCTCGGCTGGATGTGATACGGCGCGCTCGCGTCGCCGTGCTTTCCACCGGCGACGAATTGATTGAGCCCGGCCTGCCGCTGGGGCCGGGGCAGATTTACAACAGCAACCGTCGGGTGCTGTGTAGCTGGCTGGAGCGCCTCGGGTGCGAGGTGGTGGATGCCGGTATCTTGCCCGATGACCTGGAACAGACCCGCACTCGTCTGGGGGGGCTGGGGTCGGTCGACCTGATCCTGTCCACGGGCGGGGTTTCGGTGGGTGAAGCAGATTTTCTCGGTATCGCCTTGCGCGAAGAGGGCGAGTTGGCCCTGTGGAAGCTGGCGATCAAACCTGGCAAGCCGCTGACGTTTGGTCATTTTCGCGGCGTGCCGGTGATCGGTTTGCCGGGTAACCCGGCTTCCACGCTGGTGACCTTCGCCTTGCTGGCTCGGCCCTATCTGTTGCGTCGCCAGGGTGTAGAAGATGTGCAGCCACTGCGTTTCGAGGTGCCAGTGGGGTTTGTCTGGCCCAAGCCGGGTAATCGTCGCGAGTACTTGCGCGGGCGCCTGGAGCACGGGCGAGCGATCATCTACCAGAACCAGAGTTCCGGTGTGCTGCGTAGTGCCGCCTGGGCCGAGGGGTTGGTAGAGGTGTTGGAAGGTACGACGCTGGCAGAGGGCGATCGAGTCAACTTTATCCCTTTGAGCGAGCTGTTGGTCTGATGAATTAATTCATCAGGCCAATGGCTTTTTCCCCGTTGTTCAAGGTCCACATCCCTCATGACCCTTTGAACTGTAGGAGCCTCAACCCATGAGCAAGCCCAAGGCACTGTTGGTTCTGCACGGCAAGCAAGCCCTCAACGAGCAGGTGCGGGCGGCGGTGCAAGGTAAGCGCGAACAAGGCTGGGACCTGGCCGTGCGCGTGACCTGGGAGGGCGGGGATGCCCAGCGCCTGGTCGGCGAAGCGCTGGACGCTGGCTACACCCGGCTGATCGCCGGCGGCGGCGATGGCACATTGCGCGATGTCGCCCAAGCCATGGCCCAGGCCAAGACTGACGCCAGCCTGGTGCTGATGCCCCTGGGCACCGCCAATGATTTCGCCCGTGCCGCCGGCGTACCGCTGGAGCCCGATCAGGCCCTGAACCTGCTGGATGTCCCGGCCGTTGCCATCGACCTGGGCGAGGTCGGCGGGCAGGTTTTCCTGAACATGGCCACCGGCGGTTTTGGCAGCCAGGTCACCGCCAATACCTCCGAAGACCTGAAAAAGGTACTGGGTGGTGCGGCCTACCTGTTTACCGGCTTGTCGCGGTTCAGCGAATTGCACGCTGCCTACGGCGAGTTACAGGGCCCGGATTTCCATTGGCGGGGTGAGTTACTGGCCCTGGGTATCGGCAACGGTAGACAGGCCGGCGGTGGGCATGTGTTGTGCCCGCAAGCCATGGTCGATGATGGTTTGCTGGACATCAGTATCCTGCCGGCACCCCAGGAGGTAGTCGGTACCCTGCGCAATTTGATGACCGACGGCTGGGGCCTGGACAACCTATTTATCCGCGCGCGCCTGCCGTGGGTGGAAATCAAGGTCGCCGAAGGGTTGGATATCAACCTGGACGGCGAACCGCTCAAGGGCGACGACCTGCGTTTCGCGGCATTGCCACGGGCATTGCGGGTGCACCTGCCGAAGGACTCGCCGGTGGTGTCTAGTCGTCCAGACTGATGATCTGTTCACGCACGGCAAATAGCACCAGGCCCGCCACATCGAAAATCTGCAAGCGCTTCATAATTTGCGAGCGGTGAGCCTCCACGGTCTTGATGCTCAAGCCCAGGCCATTGGCGATCTCTCGGGTGGACTTGCCGCGCACGATCAGCCGCAGGATTTCCAGCTGGCGCGCGGTCAGATTGTGGCGGTGAGCCGGGGTAGAGGCCTGGGCATGGTTGCGGATCAGCGCCTGGTTGATCACCGTGTGGGCGATGGCAGGGCTCAGGTAGCGTTCGTTGTTGCGCAGGGCCAGCAGCGCATGCTCAAGCTCATTGGCGGTGGTGTCCTTGAGCAGGTAGCCGTGGGCGCCTGCCTCCAGGGCGCACATGATCAACTCCGGATCGGTGTGCATCGACAGGATCAGCACTTTGCTCTTGGGATAGGCGCGCTTGAGTTGCTGCAGGGCATCCAGCCCGCTGGTGTGCTTCATCGACAGGTCCAGCAGGACGATATCGGGCTGCAGGGCGTCGAATTTCTCCAGCACTTGCGCACCATCATTGGCCTCGCCGATCACCGCGTAGCCGGGAATATCCAGCACCAGCGCGCGCACGCCGGCCCTGATCAACGCGTGGTCATCCACCAGGAGTAAGTTGCAGGTCACTCTAGAACCTTATGGGGGCTGGCCCGTTCGAGGGCGCGTGGCGCCCAGGGGAAAAGCGCTTCGATCCGGGTTCCTTTGCCTGGCTGGCTATTGACGGACAATGTGCCTCCCAGTTGATCAATCCGCTCAGACATGCCGGCCATACCCCGTTGTCCTTCCTGGCCAGGGTTGATGGCGGGCGAAAACCCCAGGCCGTCATCGCTGATAAACAGCGAAAGGCCTTGGGGCAGGCGTTGCAGGCGCACCAGCAGATTGCATGCCTGGGCGTGGCGCAGCATGTTGGTGACCGCTTCTTGGGTAATACGAAAGGCCGCGACGGCCATCTCTTCCGCAATGCCGGTCAACTGCTGCTGGCATTCCAGGCTCCAGCTCACCTTGGTATTTTCCAGGGTCTTGAGCAGGTGCGCCCGCAGGCTGGCCTCCAGGCCAAGACTGGCCAGTTGCCGGGGGTTGAGAATGGCGGAGACGTCCCGCACCTTGGTCAGGGTTTCGTTCAATGTGTTGCACAGCACCGCGCATTGGCCTTGCAACTCTTGCGGCAGGCGGCGCTTGAGCCATTCGCTTTGCAGCTTGGCGGCGGTCAATAATTGGCCGATATCGTCATGCAGCTCTCGGCTCAAGCGATGGCGTTCGTTTTTCTGGACTTGTAGCAGGCGGTCGGCCAGTTCCTGGGGCTGGAATTTTATCGACTTGCGCGAGCGCCAGCGTTGCAGGCCGGCGGCGACCAGGGTCGCCAGGTTGAGTATCAACAGCGCTATGGGCAACGGCTCGGAGTGGGCATAGACCCACAGGCTGACCAGCGTCGCGCAAGCGCAGAGGCCGAGTGTCATCCAGTGTGCATTGCTTCGGGACACGGACCTTGCGATGAGTGACTTGAGGCTGGCGTACATAGCGGATGGAGCCAATGGATGTTCGCTGCGGGGAGACCGGTCAAGGCGGCTGACTGGGCTCTGTTTGGAAAGCGCTACCGGGTCATGATCCCGATTCAACACCGGGTCGACAGGGTGTTGGCTTTGACGTTGGTTCGAGGTGCCTTTCAGGTTCTTGTGCATCATGAAGTTCAGCCACTTCGAGCGCGGCATAGTACCACTAACAATTACAGTTGGTCGCCTGGAGCGGTTATCGACGACGGCCGCGAATCCAGGGGCAAACTGGGTGTTAGTCCTATTAGTCCCAGAGGGAAAAAATTGTCTTATTAAAGCTATTTTGTATCGCTATTAGCGTTGCTGGCCTATTGATAGTTATTTCAATGAACACACGCCCGCGTGCTAGTTGTCTTTGTCATTTTTGGACCGGGCGGTAGTTGGACGCGACATCCGTTGGCAGGCGCGAATGAAAGGCGAAGAACACTCAGAATGCGTGCGGCAGGTGCTGTCGGGATTTATAGCCAAAGTCTTTTTGCGGGATCTGTTGGGTCGCCGTCGCAATCAGCGTGGTTTGTTCGCTTTCATCCAGGCTGAGCTTGCCGGTCTTGGCATCAACCAATTCCAGTTGCCAGGCCATCAGTGTCAGGCAGTCGTGCAGTGCCGAAAGTGCTTTGTCATGCAGTTGCATCGGGCTCTGGGCGTTACTGATCAGATCCTGGATATGACGGGAAAAATCGCTGATAGCCCCTAGCGTCATGGCGTCGGCCTTCTCAGCGAGCTTGATCAGGCTGTTTTTCATACAGTCGATGGCGTCGTTGTCGTTACGGATCAAATGCAGGTGGCTCAAGCATTCTTCAGACTTGGCCAGCAGCATTTCAGCCTCAAGAAGGAACTCGGGAAGTGCATTTTGCCACTCTTTACCGTCGTTCATCATGCAAGTCTCCACAACATACGGCCAGACGATGAGAAATCGTACCGAGGGAATGGCGTCAAGCTACCGCTGAAATATGACCAAAGTCTGTAGTTCGTTTCTAATTTTGCCGTAGTGCTTTTATCTAAATGATGGCCGTGGTGGCCAGTGTCCCTGTTTGTGGCGATATTCAGGGTCATTCGCTCAACTTCGGTTGCCAAGACATAAGTGCCTGGCAGGTCCGTGAGACGTGGGCTTGCGATAGCAAACAAAAGCCTGACTCCATTCATGCAATGAGAATGGCGTCACATTAATGGCTATTGGATATCGCGAATATCAGGTTGGACCTGATTGCAGCTAGGGGAATCCCTTATATGACGGAACTTCGCGGCGATTTGAGGGTCGCGCGACGTTGTTTGACTGCCCAGAGGAAAGGCAGGATCAGTAAAGCATGATGTCAGTGTGACATCAATGCGTTTGCGTGGCATTTTATCGGGGGTCAAGGTCCGGCGTTTACCGCCGATAACTTCATTCAGTAAGCAGAAAATCCTTCAGCGCAACCTAGGAGTCTTTAATGGCCGGCATTCTCGACACGGTAGATCAACGCACGCAATTGGTGGGTGAGAATCGCCTGGAGATCCTTATGTTTCGCCTGGCCGGGCGGCAGTTGTTCGCGATCAACGTGTTCAAGGTGCAGGAAGTGCTCCAGTTGCCCAAGCTGACCTTGATGCCCCAGCGCCATCCCTTTGTCTGCGGCGTCGTCAACCTGCGCGGCCAGACCCTGCCGGTGATTGACCTGTCCCAAGCCATCGGCATGCGCCCCCTGGTGCCGGGCCCCAACAGCACCATCATCGTCACCGAGTACAACCGTTCGGTACAGGCGTTCCTGGTGGGCGGTGTGGACCGCATCGTCAACATGAACTGGGAAGCCATCCTGCCACCACCGGCCAGCGCTGGGCGCGAGCATTACCTGACCGCTATCAGCAAGGTCGATGACCAGTTGGTGGAAATCATCGACGTCGAAAAAGTCCTGGCGGAGATCGTGCCTTACAACGCCAAGGTCTCCCGGGAGAAGCTGCAGGACCCGGTTCTGGAGCGGGCCCGCGGCCGCGAAGTGCTGCTGGTGGACGATTCCAACGTGGCCCTGTCGCAACTGCGTGACACCTTGGGGCAGTTGGGAGTGAAGATGCACATCGCCAGCGACGGCCTCAAGGCCCTGAAAATGCTCAAGGGCTGGGCGGACAGCGGCCAGGTGATGACCGACAAGCTGCTGATGATCTTCACCGACGCCGAAATGCCCGAGATGGACGGCTACCGCCTGACCACCGAGATTCGCAACGACCCGCGCCTGCGCAGTCTGTATGTGGTGTTGCACACCTCTTTGTCCGGCAGCTTCAACGATTCAATGGTGAAGAAGGTCGGCTGCGACAACTTCCTCTCCAAATTCCAGCCGGACAAACTGGTGGACGTGGTTCGCCAGCGCCTGATGCTCGATGAAGTGCCAGCCTGACCTTTGATTCCCGGGCCACCCTCGTATAGGGTGACGTTTTTGCCCATCAGGAAAGTAGGCTCATGCTGCGTCTCAGCGCGTTGTATCGGTACCCATTAAAGTCCGGCAAGGGTGAAACCTTGCCCCATATCAGCCTGGATAAACTCGGGCTGGAAGGGGATCGACGCTGGATGCTGGTGGATGAAGCCAGCGGGCGCTTCCTGACCCAGCGGGCTGTCGCGCAGATGAGCCAGTTATCGGCCTTGTGGAACGGGCAGGGCGGGCTGACCTTGAGCGCGGCGGGTTCCCCTACTCTGGAAGTAGCGCTGCCTGGCGCTGACGCGCAACTGCGCGGCGTCACTATCTGGCGCGACACGCTGCGTGTGCCGGATGCTGGCGCCGAGGCGGCCGCGTGGGTCAGTGACTTTATCGGCAAACCCACGCGCCTGGTTCAGGTGCCGCTGGAACGTGCGCGGACCACGGCAGCCGGTTATGGCAAGGATGATGACCAGGTGGCGTTCGCCGATGGCTTCCCGCTGTTGCTGATCGGCCAGGCATCCCTGGACGACCTGTCGCAACGGATCGGCCGGCCGATGGAGATGCTGCGTTTTCGCCCCAACCTGGTGATTGAAGGCAGCGAGCCCTTCGCCGAAGACGGCTGGAAGCGGGTGCGTATTGGCGATGTGGAGTTTCGCGTGGTCAAGTCCTGCTCGCGCTGCATCCTTACCACCATCGACCCTCAGACCGGTGAGCGCAGTGCCGACCGCGAACCTTTGGCCACGCTCAAGACTTACCGCGAGCAGGAGGGCGACATCATGTTCGGCCAGAACCTGGTCAACGACGGCGCTGGTCGCCTGGAAGTCGGCATGCCGGTGACGATTCTGGAGTAACAGGCGCCGGAATGAAAAATGCCCGTCTCTCACGAGACGGGCATTTTTTTGAACGTTGGCTTTGTGTTTTAACCGCGGTATTCACACAGGTAAGCGGTGTCCACTTCGACTTTAAGCTGGAACTTGCTGTTGGCCGGTATATGGAACTGGCTGCCGGCGGCGAAAGTTTCCCAGTTGCTGCTGTCCGGCAGCTTGACGCTCAGCGCGCCCGACACCACGTGCATGATTTCCCGCTGGGCGGTGCCGAATTCGTATTCGCCCGGAGCCATGACGCCTATGGTTGCCGGACCTTCTGCGGTGCCGAAAGCGATCGACTTGACGGTTCCGTCGAAGTACTCGTTGACTTTAAACATGGGCGAATCCTCGAAAAAGGGTCAAGAAAGGTCGGCCAGTATGCCTTCTACACGGGCAAAATCAACGGCAGCAGGCGCGCCGTATTGCGCGCATCTTCCAGTGCCCGGTGTTGTTGGCCATTGAACTGCATGCCCGCCAGTTGCAACGCGCCGTTGAGCCCCAGCGGCTTGTCCAGGCGTCGGGCCTTGGCGAAGTGCTGCTTGAGGTTCACATGGGGCGTGTGCTCCAAGGCACTGCTCAGACCCTGCTGTTGCCAGGCCAGTTGCAGTTGCTGGCGATCATAGTCGCCCCAGCTGGCCCAACCTTCCAGGCGCGCCTGATGCTGGCCCAGCCAGCGTTCGAACAGCGGCCAGACCTCGCTCAAGGGCGCGGCGCCGTCGATATTGGCCTGGCTGATGTGGGTCAGCTTGCGGCAGAACGGCGTCAATAAAGGCCGACGTTGCGGGCGCACGAAACGCTGGAAGTGATCCAGTTCGCGGCCCTGGCGGTTGACCAGGCTCACGCCGATTTCGATGATTTCCATCTCCGTCACGGGCCAGCCGCCTTCATCCGTTGTGGCTTCAAGATCAATAATCAGCCAATGAGGCATCGCAGATTCCCGTACTCTTCCCGTCCTGATGGGGATAGAGCGTAGCCAAGCCTGGTAGTTCCGCCCAGCGGTTACTCGATCTCCAGTAAAACCTGGCGATTGCGCACCTGATCGCCGGCCGATACCTGAATTCGTTTGATCACACCGTCGATGCCAGCCTTGAGCGGGTGTTCCATTTTCATTGCTTCGAGCACCAGCAACAGTTGGCCTTTGCTCACCCAATCACCTTCGTGTACCTGCACCTCGACGATGGCGCCATCCATCGGCGCCTTCACCGTGCCGCTGCTTGCCGGGGCTTCACGGCTGGCAACGGTTTGGGTGCGGTTGCTTACACACAGGCTGCCAGTTGCGCCAGACAACCACAGTTGCGTGCCGTCCAGATGGTAGGCGATGCGCCGGCGGATGCCATTGAGCGACACAGTGGCCCATCGTCCGTCGCTGCTCAGGTCGCGTATTTCGATGGCCTGCTGATCGACTTCTACCTGCAGCAAATTGTCCGCCAGTACGCTGAGGCTAACCGGCCGGACTTCATCCTGTACGGCCAGGCGGTAGGCCCAGGGCACGCTTGCGTTGTTGCGCCAACTCGATAGCTCGTTGCGATGGGCGCTGGCGCTGTGCTGATACAACAGCGCGGCAGCCAGGCCCAGTTCCTCACCGGTTGCCGTGGGCGGTGTCAGGCTGGGGTCATGGCTGAAATGTTCGGGGATAAAACCGGTACTGAAGTCACCGGCTACAAACTGTGGGTGCTTGAGCAGGTTGGCCAACAGCCGCTGATTGCTGGCAACCCCTAGCAGTACGCAATCTTCCACCGCGCGCAGCAGCTTGCGCCGCGCTTCTTCGCGGGTGGCGCCGTGGGCAATGATCTTGCCCAGCATTGGGTCGTAGAACGGGCTGATCTGCTGGCCCTCACGCAAGCCATGATCAATCCGCACACCGGCTGCCGGTTCCCAACGCAGCACATCGCCGGTCTGCGGTAGAAAGTCCTGGGCCGGGTCTTCGGCATACAGGCGCACTTCCATGGCATGGCCGGTCAGAGTGACTTGGTCCTGGCGCAAGGGCAGGGGCTGGCCAGCGGCGATTTTTAATTGCCAATCCACCAGGTCCAGGCCGGTGATCAGTTCGGTCACCGGGTGCTCCACTTGCAGGCGGGTGTTCATTTCCAGGAAGTAAAACTGCCCGCTTTTGTCCAGCAGGAACTCGACGGTGCCGGCGCCGACATAATTCACCGCGCGCCCTGCCTTGAGCGCCGCTTCGCCCATGGCCTGGCGCAACTTGACGGTCATGACCGGGCAGGGCGCTTCTTCGATGACTTTCTGGTGACGGCGCTGGATCGAACAATCACGCTCGCCCAGATAGATCAGGTTGCCCGAGGTATCGCCGAACAACTGGACCTCGACATGGCGCGGCTCGATCAACGCCTGTTCCAGAATCAGCTCGGCGCTGCCAAAGGCATTTAGGGCTTCGGAACGTGCGGTGCGCAGTTGCTCCAACAAGTGGTCGGCGCTGTGCACCAGGCGCATGCCGCGTCCGCCACCGCCGGCGCTGGCCTTGATCATCAGCGGGTAGCCGATGCGATCTGCCTCGCGTTGCAGTGTGAGGTCATCCTGCTCGGCCCCTTGGTAACCGGCGATGCACGGTACACCGGCGGCCAGCATGGCGATTTTCGACAGGCGCTTGCTGCCCATCAGTTCGATGGCTTCGGCGCTGGGGCCGATGAAGATCAGGCCGGCATTCAGGCAGGCGCTGGCGAACTCGGGGTTTTCCGAGAGGAAGCCGTAGCCGGGGTGGATCGCGTCGGCGCCTGTGCGGTGTGCAGCGTCGAGGATGGCGGGGATGTTCAGGTAGGAGTGTTGCACCGGGGGCGGGCCGATATTGACGGCTTCGTCGGCCATCTGGACGTGCAGGGCGTTGGCGTCGGCGTCGCTGTAGATCGCGACGGTGCGGTAGCCCAGGGATTGGGCGGTGCGCTGGATGCGGCAGGCGATTTCGCCGCGGTTGGCGATGAGAATTTTGGTGAATTTTGGCATGAGGGGGCCCCTGATTTATTGAGTACATATCCGTTGTTGCGGTAACGGCGGCTTAGGGTTACGCCCTTACGGCGTGTCACTTTTGAAAAGAGCCCAAAAGTAACCAAAAAGCTCTTGCCCCACCACTTGGTGCCTCGCTGTGGCTCGGCATGCCTTCTCTGCGGCATTGCTCCGTGGGCCGCCGCGATGGGCCATCCCTGGCCCAGCGCGGCTAAACCGGCGTCCTGCCGGTTTACCCACGGATCAATGCCTGCGTTCAGCCATCGTGGTTAACGGGGCGCCTTAGATCAAAAGCAAAAGCACGGCGGCCTGGTAGCCGACCTGAGTGGTGAGAAGCAAGAGCGGATTCACTGCCACCTGTAGGAGCGAGGGGGACGCCTAGTTCTTGCTCGCGATGGTCGTTAACGATGACACGGGCTTCCTGGATGAGCGCGGTGCCCTCAGGTTCTTCGCGAGCAAGAACTAGGCGTCCCCCTCGCTCCTACAGAAAAGCAGATGAGGGCACGCCGAGCCTAGGCGAGGCGCTAATGAGATGGTTACTTTCGTCTGGGCCGGCATTCCGGCTTTTCGAAAGTGACACCCCGTAAGGGCGTAACCCTAAGCCGCCGTTACCGCAGCAACGGATATGTACACTCATCTATTCCACCGAGGCTTGCGCTTTTGCACAAAGGCCTGAGTCCCCTCAATCCCTTCCTCACCCGTCACCGCCTCGGCAAACCACTCCGCCGCCTGGTCCAGCAACGCCTCCATCGGCTGCTCCAAACTGGCTAGCAGCAGAGCCTTGGTCCGCGCATTAGCCCCTGGCGCACACCGCAATACCTGCCCCAACACCTCGTCCAGCCGCTCAGCCAACGCCTGGGCATCGTGTTCAACAAAATGCACCAACCCCAGTCGCTCAGCCTCAACCCCATCAAACCGCGCAGCCGTCAAAGCCAAGCGCCGTGCCTGAGTCAACCCAATGCGCTTGACCACAAACGGCGCAATCTGCGCGGGCAGCAGGCCGAGGCTGGTTTCCGGCAAGCCGAACTGCGCCTGGTGATCGGCAATGGCGATGTCACTGACACAGGCCAAACCAAACCCACCCCCCAGCACCGCGCCTTGCAACACTACGATCACCACCTGTGGCAACCCTTCGACTTCCTGCAACAGCGTACCGAATGCGCGGTTCAGATCCCGCAAAGCACTGCGCGAGCCTGCGCCGATCATGTCCTTCACGTCACCACCAGCCGAGAAATGCCCATCAGCGCCACTGATGACCAGCGCCCGCACCTGGCTGTTACTGGCCACGGCTGCCAATACTGCGCGCAGTTCGCCGACCATCTGCAAACTCATGGCATTGCGGCTTTGCGGGCGATTAAGGGTAACGTGCAGCACGCCGTTGTGAGGTTCCAGCAACAGCGTTTCGCAAGCGGGCAGGCTGATCATGGTTTTTTCCCCGGCAGCGTACCCATCAGCTTGCAGATGATCCCCAGCATGATTTCATCGGCGCCGCCGCCGATCGACACCAGCCGCACATCGCGATAGGCACGGGCCACGGGGTTGTCCCACATAAAGCCCATGCCGCCCCAATATTGCAGGCAGCTGTCGCTGACTTCCCGGCCCAGGCGCCCGGCCTTGAGCTTGGCCATGGAGGCCAGGCGCGTCACGTCCTGGCCTTTGATGTATTGCTCGGTGGCCTGGTAGACCAGCGCCCGCAGGCATTCGATTTCGGTGGCAAGCTCCGCCAGGCGAAAGTGAATTACCTGGTTGTCGATCAGCGCCTTGCCGAAGGTCTTGCGCTCCTTGCAGTACTCGATGGTGCTGTCGATGCAGTACTCCAGGCCCTTGATCATATTGGCGGCGCCGAACAGCCTTTCTTCCTGGAACTGCAGCATCTGCATCATGAAGCCCGCACCTTCATGGCCGATGCGGTTGCGCTGGGGCACGCGCACGTCATCGAAAAACACCTGGGCGGTTTGCGAACTGTGCATGCCGAGCTTTTCCAGGTCCGGGCTGACACTGACGCCCGCAGTGTTCATGGGCACCATGATCAGCGACTTGTTGATGTGCGGCTTGTCGTCGGAGGTGTTGGCCAACAGGCAGATAAAATCAGCGCTCGGCGAGTTAGTGATCCACATCTTGCTGCCGTTGATCACGTAGTCGTCGCCGTCCTTGCGGGCATGGGTTTTCAGCCCGGCGACGTCGGAACCGGCGCCGGTTTCCGAAACGCCGATACAGCCCACTTGTTCGCCGCTGATGGCCGGGCGCAGGAACTCGTCGCGTAACTCATCGGAGCCGAAGCGGGCCAGGGCCGGGGTGCACATGTCAGTCTGCACGCCGATGGACATGGGGATGCCACCGCAGCGAATGGTGCCGAACGCTTCGGCGGCGACAATCGAGTAGCTGTAGTCCAGACCCATGCCGCCGAATTTTTCCGGTTTGGAAATACCCAATAGGCCGAGGTCGCCGGCCTTGCGGAAAATCTCGTGGATCGGGAAGCGTCCGGCCTTTTCCCATTCATCGACGTGAGGGTTGATCTCGCGCTCGACAAAACTATGGACGGTGCGACGCAGTTCTTCGTGTTCCTGGGTGAAGATCATTTTTATTGTGCTCCCTGTCGTGACGCAAAGCGCCACGGGCGAAATAATGATTAAAACCGCGCCACACCAAAGCTGTTGGGCTGCAACTGCCGCACCTGGGCTTCATGGCAAATATCCAACAGAAGCCCAAGCAAGGTGCGGGTATCCCGTGGATCAATCAGCCCGTCGTCCCACAGGTTGGCACTGCCATAAAGCGCCGTGGACTGGCTGTCGAGTTTCTGTGCGGTGACCTGTTCGAGCATGTCGAGCACCTTGGGGTCGGGCACCAGGCCGTCCTTGAGTTGTTTGGCCTCGGTGACAATGCGCAGCACCTTGCCCGCCTGGGCGCCGCCCATCACCGCGGTGCGGCTATTGGGCCAGGCGAAGATAAAGCGCGGGTCCAGGCCACGGCCGCACATCGCGTAGTTGCCGGCGCCATAGGAGCCGCCGACGACGATGGTCAGTTTCGGGACTTGAGCATTGGCTACCGCCTGGATCATCTTCGCGCCGTGCTTGATCACGCCTTGTTGCTCCGATTCAGTGCCAACCATAAAACCGGTGGTGTTGTGGAAGAACAGTAGCGGCGTCTGGCTCTGGTCACACAGCTGGATAAACTGCGCCGCCTTGCTCGCGCCCTTGGGGGTGATCGGGCCGTTGTTGCCGATAAAACCGCAGGCGCGGCCCTGGATCTGCAAGTGGCCGCACACCGTGTGGGGATCGAACTCACCCTTGAATTCGAGGAAGTTGGAAGCGTCCGCCACCCGCGCAATGATTTCGCGAACGTCGTAGGGTTTTTTCGGATCATCGGGGATCAGGCCCAACAGTTCCTCCACCGGATACAACGGCTCGGCATAGGGCCGCGCCGGCGTGACGGGTAGCCGATCATCCCAGGGCAACAGGCTGACAATCTCCCGAACGATGCGCACACCGTCGGCGTCGTTTTCGGCCAGGTATTCGGCGGTGCCGGCGATTTGTGCGTGCATCTGGGCGCCGCCCAACTCTTCATCGGTGGCCACCTCGCCGGTAGCTGCCTTGAGCAACGGTGGGCCGGCGAGAAACAGCTTGGCCTTGCCACGCACCACTACTACGTAATCCGAAAGCCCCGGCTGATAAGCGCCACCTGCCGTAGCCGAGCCGTGAACCACGGTAATTTGCGGCAGGCCCATGGCCGACATCCGCGCCTGGTTGGCGAAACTGCGGGCGCCCTCGACGAAGATCTCTGCCGCGTAATTGAGGTTGGCGCCGCCGCTTTCCGCCAGGGTCACTATCGGCAACTTGTTCTCCATGGCGATCTGCTGCAGGCGCAGGGATTTTTTCAGGCCGCTGGGGGAAATGGTTCCACCCTTGATCGCGCTGTTGTTGGCCACCACCAGCATGCGTACGCCTGAGACAAAACCAATCCCGGCAATCAGCCCGCCTCCGGCCTGGCTGCCGTCCTTGTCATCGTGCAGTTTGTAGCCGGCAAGGCTAGCCAGTTCGAGAAATGGCGCACCCGGATCGAGCAACAGGTTAAGGCGCTCACGGGGCAGCAGTTGCCCGCGCTTGTCGAATTTTGGCTTGGCCTCCAGGGCCTTGCTCAGCAGGTTTTGCTCCAGTTGGCGCAGGTGGTGGAGGGTCGTGAGCATGACTTCGCGGTTCTGGGCAAACGGCGGGCTGTGGACGTCGAGTTGCGAGTCGATCACCGGCATGGCTTATTTCTCCTCCTTGAGCACATCTGGCAGATACGCCCGGTGAAATCCGTTAAAGGGTGCGCTCGAAGGGTGCGCCTTGTGCAGCGGCCAGGCACGGCTGCCCAGGCTGGCGGCGCCGTCGATGCGCAAGGTGCTGCCGCTGATGAAGGCGGCGGCGGGGCTGAGCAGAAACACTATCGCCGCACTGACTTCCGACTCGGTGCCGATGCGTTTGAGGGGCACGTGTTCGCGTAAGGTCGGGATCACGGCCTTGAACGCGCCTTCGTAAGTGTCCATGCCGCTTGAGGCAATCCAGCCTGGTGCCACGGCGTTGACCCGCACCCCGGCGTAACCCCATTCGAAGGCGGCGGTCTTGGTGAAATTGTCCATGCCTGAACGCGCCGCACCGGAGTGGCCCATGCCCGGCATACCGCCCCACATGTCGGCGAGCATGTTGACGATGGCGCCGCCTTTTGTTCCCAAGGAAGGCTTGCTCATGGATTGGTTGAACACTTCCCGCGCCATCAGGAACCCGCCGACGAGGTTGGTGCGCAACACGGTTTCAAAGCCTTTCTGATTGATCGATGCCAGGGGCGAGGGGTATTGGCCGCCAGCGTTATTCACCAGGCCGTGGATCGCGCCGTGCTCCTGGATCAGTTGGCTGACCAAGGCTTTGACGGCTTCCTCATCGCGAATATCGCAGGCCTGCCAACTGGCGCGGCCGCCATCTTCGGTAATTTCCGCCGCGACCTTTTGCAGCTTCTCGGGCTTGCGACCCACGAGGATCACATGGGCGCCGAGGGCCGCCAGCTCATGGGCGGTGCAACGGCCAATGCCGCTGCCGCCGCCGGTGACGATAATGGTCTGCCCCTGGAACAGATCGGCTTTGAAGATCGAGTCGAAGGCCACGGCGTGCGTCCTCTAGTTAAGTTGATCAGCGATGTGTTGCGGCACCGCAATGGGTATCTCCAGCAGTTGCTGGGCGAAGGCCTTACCTTGGGGATCGATGCGCAGGCTGGCAATCCCGCCGCCGCCCAGGGCGTTCTCCAGGAGGAAGTTGAGGCTGTGGCTGCCGGGCAAATACCAGCGCTCCACGCGGCCGTGAATCGGATCGAGTACGTGGCTCATCCAGTCGACGATGACCGCAGGCGTCAGCGCCTCGGCGATCCACGGCAGGTATTCGGGCTGGCGGGCGATCACGCCGATGTTGCTGTGGTTGCCCTTGTCGCCGGAACGGGCCACGGCCAGTTTCACCAAAGGCACGCTGGCGTCGGCGCAGCCCTGGGGTTTGGGTGGGTCGAGAGGGACGGGCAGGGCTTGGGTGTTCAGCGGTGCGCTTTTCGGGAGGTCGCAAGAGTGACGTTCGCCGAGAAAGTCGATCGAAAGCGTACAGGCGGATTTGTCGATCAAGAACGAGAACAGCCGAATTAACGGATACACCGTTGGCCGGCCGCCGACGATGCCGGTCAATCCCGGTGCCATGCCGGTGGCTGCCTGGGCGATCTCCCGGGCGAACAGCACCAGGGCTTGTTTGCCTGGGTGACGGACCGCCAGCTTCACCACCACTTCCCGGCAGTCCTGGCGTTGGCCGTGGGCGCCGTAGGTGGCTTCGCTGCCCAGCAGCTCAATACTGACGTCGGTATAAGGAGCCCAGCCGCGCTGGCTGAACAACTGCGAGGTCTTGTTGATGATCGCCTGGCTGACCCGTTCGGCCTTGGCCACCGCATCGATGCCGGCGATCAGGCAACTGGCGGTGCAGCGAAAACCGTCCGGGTAGGTGGCGCTGACCTTGTACTGGTCGGTGGGCGGCATGCCTTTGGCGCCGTGCAGCCGCACGCAGTTTTTGCCTTGCTGTTGGAGTTTTACCTGGCTGAAATCGCAGATCACGTCGGGCAACAGATAGGCGCGTGGGTCGCCGATCTCGTAGAGCAATTGTTCGCTGACGCTAAGCTCGCTGATCAGCCCGCCCGAGCCTTGGACTTTATTGACGGTGAACTGGCCATCGGCGCTGACTTCGACGATGGGGAAGCCGATGTGCTCGTAATCCGGCACATCACGCCAATCGGTGAAATTACCGCCGGTACACTGGGCACCGCATTCGATGATATGCCCGGCCAGCGCGGCCTGGGCCAGGTGATCGTAATCCTGCCAGGACCAGTTGAACTCATGCACCAGCGCCGCGCTGACCACGGCGCTATCGACCACGCGGCCGGTGATGACAATATCGGCGCCCAGCTTTAACGCCTCGACGATGCCTGGTGCGCCGAGGTAGGCATTGGTGGAGACGCACATCGCCGGCAATGGCGCGCCGCTGAACATGTCGCTGATGCCGCGCAGGTGTTTGAAGGTGGGTTGCAGGTCATCGCCCAGCAGCACGGCGATCTTCAACGGGATCTGCGCCTGATCGCAGGCGGCCTGCAACGCGGCGGCGCAGGCCTGGGGATTGATACCACCGGCGTTGCTGATCACGCGGATGCCCTGGCGCTGGATATCCGCCAACAAGGGTGTAAGGACTTCAACAAAGTCTGTGGCGTAGCCGGCCTGGGGATCTTTCATCCGTGCCCCGGCGAGGATCGACATGGTGACTTCCGCCAGGTAGTCGAACACCAGATAGTCCAGCGCGCCGCCGTGCACCAGTTGCGCGGCAGCGGTGCAGGTGTCGCCCCAGAAGGCACTGGCGCAGCCGATACGAACGGTCTTGTTCATGAGAAGTCCTTCTCTGAAATCGCTGGGCCGAGACTACCAAGCAAGCGCTTGGTTTGTAAACTCTGCTCACAACTTTCGCCCAAGCGCTTGCTTGGGTGGCTGTCACGGCCTAAATTGCCGGCCATGACGCCATAAAGTAGTTGAGGAGAGCAGCATGGATGAGCAAAAAGCCCTGCGGGTAATGCGCACCATGGTCGACGGCGGGCAATTGACCGACCCCGACAGTGCCAGGGGCAAGTTGCTGCAAACGGCGGCTCACCTGTTTCGCAACAAGGGTTTTGAGCGCACCACGGTGCGTGACCTGGCCAGCGCGGTGGGTATTCAGTCCGGCAGTATCTTTCATCACTTCAAGAGCAAGGATGAAATCCTGCGGGCGGTAATGGAAGAAACCATCCACTACAACACGGCCATGATGCGCGCGTCCCTGGCCGAGGCCCGCGATGTTCGCGAGCGAGTGCTGGCGCTGATTCGCTGCGAACTGCAGTCGATCATGGGCGGCAGTGGCGAGGCGATGGCGGTGCTGGTGTACGAGTGGCGTTCGCTGTCAGCCGAAGGACAGGCCCAGGTGCTGGCGTTGCGCGATGTCTACGAAGACATCTGGTTGCAGGTGCTGGGCGAGGCCAAGCAGGCGGGCTATATCAAGGGCGATGTGTTTATCACCCGGCGTTTTCTCACGGGTGCCTTGTCCTGGACCAATACGTGGTTCCGTGCCCAGGGCAGCATGACCCTGGAGCAACTGGCAGACGAAGCGCTGCTGTTGGTGCTCAAGGCTGACTAGAAAAGTTACGCAAGCTATTAATTGTTGGGTACAAAGTTGTCTCTCCAGAAAAAAACGCCTAGTTTAGCGCGATCAAAGTTTTGAACGGTGCGTGCCTTGATGTTTTCGCCATTGCGGCTGGCTGCGGGACTTACACTATTGGCGCTTGGCACACTGTGGCTGATGCCTGCTTCGGCCGCCCAACTGGTGAGGATCGGTGCCGTGCATTTTCCGCCTTACACCGTGCACCCGGAGCAGGGCGCCGACACCGGCTTGCTGCCGCAACTGGTGGAAGCCTTGAACCGTGCGCAAACCGACTATCAGTTTGTGTTGGTGCCCACTTCGATTCCCCGGCGTTTTCGTGACTTGCAGCAAGGCCGGATCGACATGGCGATCTTCGAGAACCCGCAATGGGGCTGGCAGAACATCGCCCACACCACTGTCGACATGGGCCTGGAAGACGCGGAAATATTCGTCGCCCAGCGTGAACCCGGTCGTGACCAGTCGTACTTCACCGACTTGAACGACAAGCGCCTTGCGGTGTTCAGCGGTTATCACTACGCCTTTGCCAACTTCAACGCTGACCCCAAATACATGGCCGAGAAGTTCAACGCCACGCTGACCTATTCCCACGACAGCAACCTGCTGATGGTCACCCGTGGCCGCGCCGACATCGCCTTGGTGACCCGTTCCTACCTCAGCGATTTTTTAGTGCGCAATGCTGATACGGCTGGGCAGTTCCTGGTGTCCGAGCGGACTGATCAGGTGTATCACCACTACGCGTTGTTGCGGCCCAAGGCGCCTATCAGTGGCGCGGAGTTTTCCGAGTTGCTCAAGGGCTTGCGGGACAGCGGCGAGCTGCTGAAAATCTTCGAACCTTACCGGATCGACGTCCTGTCCGTGCCTGCTACGCCATGACCTGCGCAAGATAGGCTTAAATTTTTCCTGCCGGCTCACGTCACTTCGTCTAACTGTCGACGATTACCGTGAGCCCTCTCCATGTCCAATCTCAATGACTTGTCTGTCCTGCCGCTACCGACAGGGCCCGCCCTGAATGCAGATGAAACCGATAGCCGGCTGATCCTGACCCTGGAAGGCCAGCCGCTGATCCGTCTGCGACTGGAGCGGGGCGATGCGCTGCATCTTCACCTGCAAATACCGAGTGAGGTGCCTTCGGTACGTGCCTTGTGGGCAGCGTGTTACTGGCTGTTTGCCAAGGAACCGTTGCGTCAGCGCCTGACCTGGCACCTTGAGCACGCACCCGACGACGCCTTGTGCAGCGGTTTGCTGGTGGCCACTGAGGCGGCAGGCCAATTCCACTGCGAGCGCACCCTGTTCTGGCAATTGCCGCAACCCTGGCTGGGCCAGCCCTTCAGTGGCGGCTATGCGCAGCAAATGATCATCAGTGCCGGCAAGCGTCATCCCGCCCGTGCGCCCAAGCCTCGCGGTGAAGTCTATCGACGTTTCGATACGTGCCTGGGCGCCTGGGTGTCATTGCGTACGGTGGAGATCGACGTTGACCTGACCCGCTTCAATCGCTGGCAGAACAGCACGCGAGTGGCGAATTTCTGGGAGGAAAGCGGCAGCCTGGAGCAGCACCGAGAGTACCTGGCCAAGCTTGATGCCGACCCTCATACCCTGACGCTGATGGGCTGTTTCGACGATGAGCCGTTTGCCTATTTCGAGGCCTATTGGGCCAAGGAAGATCGCATTGCGCCGTTCTATGACGTTGCCGATTACGATCGGGGCATTCATATGCTGGTTGGAGAGGAGCATCACCGTGGGCCGCACAAGGTTGCCAGTTGGTTGTCGGCGCTGGTGCATTACCTGTTTCTTGATGACCCACGCACCCAGCGGGTGGTGGCCGAGCCTCGCGCCGATAACGCGAAGATGATCAGCCATATGCAGAACCAGTGTTTCCACTGCGAGAAGGAATTCGACTTTCCCCACAAGCGCGCGGTGCTGATGATTCTGGGGCGTGAGCGGTTTTTTGATCGATGCGGGTTGGTTTGAGGCGGGGGCTTGCCGTGTACATATCCGTTGCTGCGGTAACGGCTACTTAGGGTTACGCCCTTACGGCGTGTCACTTTCGAAAAGCCGGAATGCCGGCCCAGACGAAAGTAACCAAAGCGCTCCTGCCCTACCTCTCGGCGCAACACCTACGTTCGGCCTCTGGTTTTATGGGCAGGCAGATCAAGAGCCATCCGTTTTTCTGTAGGAGCGAGCTTGCTCGCGAAGAACCTGAGGGCGCCGCGTTCATCCAGGAAGCCCGTGTCATCGTTAACGACCATCGCGAGCAAGCTCGCTCCTACATTTTCACCACTCAGGTCGGCTACCAGGCCGCCGTGCTTTTGCTTTTGATCTTAGGCGCCCCGTTAAACCACGATGGCTGAACGCAGGCATTGATCCGTGGGTAAACCGGCAGGACGCCGGTTTAGCCGCGCTGGGCCAAGGATGGCCCATCGCGGCGGCCCACGGTGCAATGCCGCAGAGAAGGCATGCCGAGCCACAGCGAGGCACCAAGTGGTGGGGCAAGAGCGCTTTGGTTACTTTGCCGCTTTTGCAAAGTGACACGCCGTAAGGGCGTAACCCTAAGCCGCCCCGACCAAAATAACGGATATGCACCCAGCCCAGCCGAACCCAAACACATTGAACCGGTTCTTTCAGCTCCCCCAAGGGTTGTCAGACCCGCCGCGCAAACGTATCGCTATGAGTGCCCGAAACTTTGCGGCAATGCACCAGCGCATCGCGAATCATAAAGTTCACCAGCGTCGGCGAAACCCCCAGTTCCTTGGCGATGTCTTTTTGCGGCACCCCGTGCAGGCGGTACATCTCGAACGCGTAGCGAGTGCGCTTGGGCAGTTCGGTCAATGCGTCGGCGATGTTTTCCAGGGTGGAGAAATTGATGTGGGAGGTTTCCGGTGAAGCGCCGTGAATCACCACATTCAAACCTTCCTCTTCAGGCCCGGAGTATTTCAGTTCCAGGGCCTGTTTACGGTAGTGGTCGATGGCCAGGTTGCGCACGATCTGGAACAGGTAACTGAGTTGAGCCTTGAACGAAGAAGTGATCTGTGGCGCTGATTGCAGCCTGAAGTAGGCGTCTTGCACCACGTCTTCAGCACGGGAGCGGCAGCCGGTGATACGTGCTGCGATCTTGACCAGAATCAGCCGGTTGTCGACAAAGGCCTGGAGTAGCGGTGAGTCGCACCTGCTTGTGGATACTTGTTCCGTCATGGAAATCACCTTGCTGCAAATAAGGTTAGTGGAGGGCGTCCGTGCTGAGTCCTCCTACACATCGGGCAACAAATTATGCTTAATGATAATGATTGTCAAATGAGAAGACGAACTAATCCTGTGCCTTGTTGTGAGGTGTGAACCGCGTCTCGCTTGCCCCCCCGAGGACTAATTATTTGCAGGCGCCATCCGTTCTCATGGGTGACAGGCCAGTTAACAAACCGGCCAAGGATTAGCACCCGCAGGAGGACAAAATGGGTTCGTGTCTTGAGAACAGCGTGTTCCAGGTAGGGGTGGTCTGAAATGAGCACGCCGAGTCGATTGCGCCTGTTTTGCCTGCCTTATTCAGGCGCCAGCGCCATGGTCTACAGCCGCTGGCGCAGGGCATTGCCGGATTGGTTGCAGGTTTGTCCGCTGGAGCTGCCAGGTCGCGGCATGCGCATGGATGAGCCGTTGCAACGCGATATCAAGGCCCTGGCCGCGCAACTGGCCGATGAAATCAGCACCGAACTCGATGGCCCCTACGCCTTGTTTGGCCACAGCCTCGGCGGCCTGCTGGCGTTCGAGTTGGCCCATGCCCTGCGCATGCGTGGGTTGCCACAGCCGCTGGCGCTGTTTGCGTCCGGTACTGCTGGCCCGGCCCATCGCGATGTCAGCGAATACGCCGTCGAGAAAACCGACGAAGAACTGATCGCCCGCTTGCGTGAACTCAAGGGCACGGCAGAAGACGTCCTCGCCAACCACGAGCTGATGCAGTTGATGCTGCCGATCCTGCGGGCCGACTTTCTCCTCTGTGGCAGTTTCCAGTACGGCGAGCGCGAGCCGTTGTTGATGCCGATCCATGTGTTTGGCGGCAAACAGGACAGCGTGCGTGCCGAGCAACTGCTGGACTGGCAGGAAGACACCTCCACCGGTTTTTCCCTGGACATGTTCGACGGCCATCACTTCTTCCTCGTGCAGCAGCAAGACAGCGTGTTGCGCTGCCTCAGGCGTTATGCCGACGAACACTTGGCCCGCTGGCGCCATGGCGCGGCGCGGCATTTGGCCCAGGCGACCGGCTGAAAAAGCCATTGCCTCCCTGGCCACACATTCCCTCGATTTCCCCGTAAGCCGATTTCAGGCAGGAACCCCATGATGGACGCCTTCGAACTTCCTCGTACACTGGTCCAGTCCCTCCAGCATCGTGCCGCGCAGACCCCGGATCAACTGGCCCTGCGTTTTCTGGCCGAGTCCGCCGAGCAAAACGTCGTCCTCAGTTACCGCGACCTGGACCTGCGTGCCCGCACCATCGCCGCCGCCTTGCAGGCCACGGCGGGCCAGGGCGACCGTGCGGTGCTGTTGTTCCCCAGCGGTGCGGATTATGTCGCGGCGTTTTTCGGCTGCCTGTACGCTGGGGTGATCGCGGTGCCGGCCTATCCGCCGGAGTCCACACGTCGTCATCACCAGGAGCGGCTGCTGTCGATCATTGCTGACGCTGAGCCACGGTTGTTGCTGACCACCACGGGCCTGCGCGATTCGTTGGCGCAGATAAATGCAGCACCGTCGTTGCTGTGTGTCGATGATTTGGATAGCGGGATCGCTGACCGCTGGATCGCCCCGAACCTGGCAGGCGATGACATCGCCTTCCTGCAATACACCTCCGGCTCCACGGCGCTGCCCAAGGGCGTGCAAGTTACCCATGGCAACCTGATGGCCAACGAACTGCTGATTCGTCGCGGTTTTGGCATTGATCTCAATCCCGACGATGTGATCGTCAGTTGGCTGCCGCTGTATCACGACATGGGCCTGATTGGCGGCCTGCTGCAACCGATCTTCAGCGGTGTGCCCTGCGTGTTGATGTCGCCGGCCTATTTCCTCGGCCGGCCCTTGCGCTGGCTGGAAGCGATCAGCGAGTACGGCGGCACTATCAGTGGCGGGCCGGATTTTGCCTACCGCTTGTGCAGCGAGCGGGTCAGCGATTCGGCCCTGGAACGCCTGGACTTGAGCAAATGGCGTGTGGCCTATTCCGGCTCCGAGCCGATCCGCCTGGACACCCTGGAACGTTTCGCCGAGAAGTTCGCGCCCTGCGGTTTTACCCCGAATAATTTCTTCGCTTCCTATGGCCTGGCCGAAGCGACTCTGTTTGTCGCTGGCAGCACTCGTGGCCAAGGCATCCCGGCCTTGCGCCTGGACGAACAGGCGTTGGCCGCCAACCGCGCCGAGCCGGGGCCTGGCTGCGCGATCATGAGTTGCGGCACCAGCCAGCCCGAACACGCGGTGCTGATTGCCGACCCGCGTACCCTGGCGGAACTGGCCGACAATGCCGTCGGCGAAATCTGGGCCGCTGGCCCGAGCATTGCCCACGGCTACTGGCGCAACCCCGAGGCCACCGCCGAGACCTTCGTCCAGCACGCCGGCCGCACCTGGCTGCGTACCGGCGACCTGGGCTTTATCCGCGATGGCGAGGTGTTCATCACCGGTCGCTTGAAAGACCTGCTAATCGTGCGTGGCCACAACCTCTATCCCCAGGACATTGAACAAACCATCGAGCGCGAAGTGGAAGTGGTGCGCAAGGGCCGGGTCGCCGCTTTTGCGGTCAATGACCAGGGCCTGGAAGGCATCGGCATTGCCGCCGAAATCAGCCGTAGCGTGCAAAAAATCCTGGCGCCTGAAGCGCTGATCAAGGTCATCCGCCAAGCCGTGGCCGAGGCCTATCAGCAAGCGCCGTGCGTAGTGGTATTGCTCAACCCCGGCGCGTTGCCGAAAACCTCCAGCGGCAAAGTCCAGCGGTCCGCCTGCCGTAATCGTCTGGCCGATGGCAGCCTCGACAGCTACGCGCAGTTCCCGCAGTTCCCGCAGTTGCACGCGCAAACAAGCGATAGCGCCCGCCTGGAATCCGAGTTGCAAGGCCGCATTGCCGCCATCTGGTGCGAACAGTTACAGGTGGCTCAGGTTGGCGCCGACGATCACTTCTTCCTGCTGGGCGGCAACTCCATCAGCGCCACCCAGGTGGTCGCCCGCCTGCGGGAAAGCCTGGGCCTGGAATTGAACCTGCGCCTGCTGTTCGAAGCGCCGACCCTCGCCACCTTCGCTGCCAGTGTTGCGCAGTTGCAACAGGACGGCGGCGTGGCCCAAGGCTCGATCCATGCGTTGTCGCGCCAGGACGACCTGCCGCAATCTCTTGCGCAAAACCGCCTGTGGATCACCTGGCAACTGGACCCGCAGAGCAGCGCCTATACGATTCCCGGCGCCTTGCGCTTGCGCGGGGCGTTGGATGAAGACGCGGTACGCGCCAGCTTTCAGCAGTTGATCCAGCGCCACGAAGCCCTGCGCACGCGCTTCTTTGAACGTGACGGCCAGGCGTTCCAACGGGTCGACGCCACCACGGCTTTCGAGCTGCAAGTCATCGACCTCAGCGACCTGCCTGCCTTTGAGCGCGAAGCCCGCGCCCAGCAAATCCGCGAAGACGAAGCCCGTACCCAGTTCGATCTGGAGAAAGGTCCGCTGCTGTGGGTGACCTTGGTGCGCCTCGACGATGAAGACCACCAACTGCTGGTGACGATGCACCACATCATCGCTGACGGCTGGTCGCTCAACGTGCTGATCGACGAATTCTCACGCCTGTATGCTGCCGCGTCTCAGGGGCAAACCATCGAACTTCCGGTCCTGGCCTTGCAGTACGCCGACTACGGTAGCTGGCAGCGCCAATGGCTGGTCGAGGGCGAAGGTCAGCGGCAGTTGGCCTATTGGAAGGAACAGTTGGGCGACGAGCACCCGACCTTGAGCCTGGCCACAGATCATCCGCGCTCGGCCCAACAGCATCGCAGCGCATCACGCCACAGTGTGCGGTTGGGCGCGAGCCTGGGCGAAGCTATTCGCCAGACCGCCCAGGCCCATGAATCCACGCCGTTCATGCTGTTGCTGGCGGCATTCCAGAGCCTGCTGCACCGCTACAGCGGCCAGCGGGACATCCGCATCGGCGTGCCCAACGCCAACCGTGGGCGCCAGGAAACCCAAGGCCTGATCGGCTTCTTTATCAACACCCTTGTGCTGCGCGCCGAGCTGGACGCGCGTCTGCCGTTCAGCGAGCTGCTGGCGGCAACCCGTCATGCCGCCCTGGGCGCCCAGGCGCATCAGGAGCTGCCGTTCGAGCAACTGCTGGAAGTGTTCCCGCAAGCCCGCGAACAAGGTCTGTTCCAGGTCATGTTCAACCACCAGCAACGCGACCTCAGTGCCTTGCGCCGTTTACCTGGCCTGCTCGCCGAGGAACTGCCGTGGCACAGCCGCGAAGCCAAGTTCGACCTGCAACTGCACAGCGAAGAAGACCGCAACGGGCGCTTGAGCCTGTCCTTCGACTACGCCGATGAACTGTTCGATAGCGCCACGATCCAGCGGCTGGCCGAACACTTCGTCAACTTGCTGCAAGCGGTGTGCGAACAACCGCAACAGGCCATTGGTGACCTGACATTACTCAATGCCGACGAGCACGAGCAGCAACGCCAATGGAGTGAGGCGCCGTGCCTGCCAGCGCAACGCCTGCTACTGGAGCAACTCAACCAACACACTTCGGAGCGCACCGCGCTGGTGTGGCAGGACGCCAGCCTGACCTTTTCCCAGTTGCACACCCAGGCCAACCACCTTGCCCATTACCTGCGCGACAAAGGCGTCGGCCCCGACGTGTGTGTGGCGATTGCCGCCGAGCGCTCGCCGCAACTGCTGATCGGCCTGCTGGCGATCCTCAAGGCCGGCGGCGCCTACGTGCCGCTGGACCCGGATTACCCGGCCGAGCGCCTGGCGTACATGCTCAAGGACAGCGGCGTGCAACTGCTGCTCACGCAAACCCACTTGCTGGAACAACTGCCTGTGGCCGAGGGCGTCTGCGTCATCGCCATGGACAGCCTCAAGCTCGACAGCTGGCCGAGTCACGCGCCTGGCCTGCACCTCAATGGCGACAACCTCGCCTACGTGATCTACACCTCCGGCTCCACCGGCCAGCCCAAGTGCGTGGGCAACACCCATGCTGCCCTGGCCGAGCGTTTGCAGTGGATGCAGGCCACGTATCAACTCGACGAAACCGATGTACTGATGCAAAAGGCGCCCATCAGTTTCGACGTCTCGGTGTGGGAGTGTTTCTGGCCGTTGATCACCGGCTGCCGCCTGGTACTGGCCGGCCCCGGCGAGCATCGTGATCCTCATCGCATCGCGCAGTTGGTGCAGGAGCATGGCGTGACCACGCTGCACTTCGTGCCGCCGCTGTTGCAGCTGTTTGTCGATGAGCCGCAGGCGGGCGAATGCACCAGCTTGCGTCGGCTGTTCTCCGGTGGCGAAGCCTTGCCCGCGCAGCTGCGCAATCGGGTGTTGGCGCAATTGCCGGCGGTGCAACTGCATAACCGTTATGGCCCGACCGAAACTGCGATCAACGTCACCCACTGGCACTGCCGCGCCGAAGATGGTGAGCGTTCGCCGATTGGCCGGCCATTGGGCAATGTGATTTGCCGGGTACTGGATGACCAGCTCAATTCGCTGCCGGTGGGTGTGCCGGGTGAGTTGTGCATCGGCGGAGTGGGTCTGGCCCGTGGTTATCTCGGCCGTGCCGGGCTGACGGCAGAACGCTTTGTCGCCGACCCGTTGGGAGAAGAGGGCGCACGCCTGTACCGCACCGGTGACCGTGTGCGCTGGGGCACCGACGGCGTGCTGGAATACCTCGGTCGCTTGGATCAGCAGGTCAAGCTGCGCGGTTTTCGCGTTGAACCGGAAGAAATCGAGGCCCGCCTGCTGGCCTTGGGCGGCATCGCCCAGGCCGTGGTGCTGGTGCGGGAAACGGCTGGCGGTGCGCAGTTGATCGGCTACTACATGGCCAGCCAACCGCTGGATGAACAGGACGTGAAGGCAGCTTTGGCTGCCGAGTTGCCGGAATATATGGTCCCGGCGCAACTGATGCGCCTGGACGCCATGCCCCTAAGCCCCAGCGGTAAAGTCGACCGCCGTGCGTTGCCGCAACCCGTCTGGCAAGTGCGTGAGCACGTCGAGCCGCAAACACCGTTGGAACAGCAAATCGCCGCCATCTGGCGCGAAGTGCTGGGCCTGCCGCGTATCGGCCTGCTGGATGATTTCTTCGCATTGGGCGGCCATTCGCTGCTGGCCACGCAGATCATCTCCCGCACCCGCCAGGCCTGCGACGTCGAGCTGCCGTTGCGCACCTTGTTCGAAGCCAGTGAGCTGGGCGATTTCGCCGAACAAGTACGTTTGATCCAGGCCTCGGGGCAACGCAATCAACAGACAGCGATCACCAAAGTCGACCGCAGCCAGCCGGTACCGTTGTCCTATTCCCAGCAGCGCATGTGGTTCCTCTGGCAGATGGAGCCGGACAGCCCGGCCTACAACGTCGGCGGTATGGCGCGGCTGTGCGGGGTGCTGGATGTCGGGCGCTTCGAGGCAGCCTTGCAGGCCTTGATCATGCGTCACGAAACTCTGCGTACCACCTTTCCGAGCATCAATGGCGTGGCGCAGCAGAAAGTCGCGGCGCAAACCGACGTGCGCATGGACTGGCAGGATTTTTCCGTGCTGGATGAGCAAACCCGTCAGCAACGCTTGCAGCAATTGGCCGACGGCGAAGCCCACACGCCGTTCGATCTGGAAACCGGTCCGCTACTGCGCGCCTGTTTGGTCAAGGCCGGCGAGCAGGAACACTACCTGGTGCTGACCCTGCACCATATCGTCACCGAAGGCTGGGCCATGGACATCTTTGCCCGTGAACTCAGTGCGCTTTATGAAGCCTTTATCGACGAGCGCGAATCACCCCTGGAATCGCTGCCGGTGCAGTACCTGGATTACAGTGTGTGGCAGCGCCAGTGGCTGGAGTCCGGCGAGCGCCAACACCAGCTGGATTACTGGACCGCGCAATTGGGCACTGAACATCCGCTGTTGGAGCTGCCCAGCGACCGACCACGGCCGCCAGTGCAAAGTCATCAAGGCGAGCTGTACCGTTTCGACCTCAGTGATGACCTTGCCGCCCGCGTGCGCAGTTTCAACGCCGAGCGTGGCCTGACCCTGTTCATGACCATGACCGCCACCCTCGCCGTGTTGCTCTACCGCTACAGTGGCCAGACCGACCTGCGCATTGGCGCGCCGGTGGCCAACCGCATTCGTCCGGAAAGTGAAGGGCTGATCGGTGCGTTCCTCAACACTCAGGTGCTGCGTTGCCAACTCAATGGGCAGATGCGCGTCGGCGAGCTGTTCGAGCAAGTGCGCCACACTGTGATCGAAGGGCAATCCCACCAGGACTTGCCGTTCGACCATCTGGTGGAAGCCCTGCAACCTCCCCGCAGTGCGGCGTACAACCCGCTGTTCCAGGTGATGTGCAACGTGCAGCGCTGGGAGTTCCAGCAAAGTCGCCAACTGGCCGCAATGACCGTCGAGTACCTGGCCAACGACGCCCGCGCCACCAAGTTCGACCTCAACCTGGAAGTCACCGACCTCGACCATCGCCTGGGTTGCTGCCTGACCTACAGCACCGACCTGTTCGACGAGCCGCGCATTGCGCGCATGGCCGAGCATTGGCGTAACTTGCTGGAAGCCTTGATTGCCGCTCCTCAGCAGCGCCTGAGTGAGTTGGCGCTGCTGCAAGCCGATGAGCAACGCGCCCTGCAAGACAGCCTTGGTATTGAAGCCGGTGAACATCGCCTTGATCAATGTATTCACCACCTGTTCTGCGCACAGGCTCAGGCCCGCGGCGATGCGCCAGCGCTGACCTTTGCCGATCAAACCTTGAGCTACGCCGAGTTGGACGGCCGCGCCAATCGCCTGGCCTGGATGCTTCGCGAGCGCGGTGTCGGCCCGCAGGTGCGGGTTGGCCTGGCGCTGCCGCGTTCCCTGGAAATGGTCATCGGCCTGCTGGCGATTCTCAAGGCCGGCGGCGCCTATGTGCCTCTGGACCCGGAATACCCGCTGGACCGCCTGCACTACATGATCGAAGACAGCGGCATTGGCTTGTTGCTCAGTGATGCGCCGATGTTCGAAGCGCTAGGCGATCTGCCCGCCAGCGTCAGCCGCTGGTGCCTGGAAGATGACTTGCCGCAATTGGCCAATTACCCCGCCAGCGAATTGCCGTCCATCAGCCTTGCGCAACATCAGGCCTACTTGATCTACACCTCCGGCTCCACTGGTAAACCCAAGGGCGTGGTGGTGTCCCACGGTGAAATCGCCATGCATTGCCAGGCGGTTATCCAGCGTTTTGGCATGCGTGCGGATGACTGTGAACTGCACTTCTATTCCATCAACTTTGACGCCGCGACTGAGCGCCTGTTAGTGCCGTTACTCAGCGGGGCGCAGGTGGTGTTGCGCGCCCAGGGCCAGTGGGATGCCGAAGAAATCTGCGGGCTGATTCGCCAACATCGCATCAATATCCTTGGCTTTACCCCCAGCTACGGCAGCCAGTTGGCGCAATGGCTGGCCACGCAGAACCAGACGTTGCCGGTGCGCATGTGCATCACCGGCGGCGAAGCGCTGACCGGCGAGCATCTGCAACGCATCCGCGCTGCGTTCCAGCCGGCGCTATTTTTCAACGCCTATGGCCCGACTGAAACGGTGGTCATGCCGTTGGCCTGCCTCGCCCCGGAGCATCTGGAAGAGGGCGCTGGCAGCGTGCCGATCGGCAGCATTATCGGTGCGCGTGTAGCCTATATTTTTGACGCCGATCTGGCGTTGGTTCCCCAGGGCGCTACCGGCGAGTTGTACATCGGCGGTGCTGGTCTGGCACAGGGTTATCACCAGCGTGCGGGCATGACAGCCGAGCGCTTTGTCGCTGATCCGTTTGCCAGTGGTGGACGTCTTTACCGCACCGGCGACCTGGTGCGCCAACGCGCCGATGGCCTGGTGGAGTATCTGGGGCGTATCGACCATCAAGTGAAGATTCGAGGTTTTCGTATCGAACTGGGGGAAATCGAAAGCCGTCTGCTGGAACACCCAGCGGTGCGTGAAACCGTGGTGCTGGCCCTGGAGTCCCCAAGCGGCAAACACCTTGTGGCCTATCTGGTCAGTGATGAGGCGGATCACAGCGCCTTGCGCGAATCCCTCAAGGCTCACCTCAAGGCGCAACTGCCTGACTACATGGTGCCGACGCACCTGATGGTGCTGGGCAGCATGCCACTGACCGCCAACGGCAAGCTCGACCGCCGCGCCTTGCCGCAGCCGGACTCACAGGCCAATCGTCAACACTACGTGGCGCCGAGCAATGAGCTTGAGCTGACCCTGGCGGCGATCTGGTGCGCGGTGCTCAACGTGCAGCAGGTTGGGCTGCACGACAACTTCTTCGAGCTGGGCGGGGACTCGATCCTGTCGATCCAGGTAGTGAGCCGGGCGCGTCAGGCGGGGATTCATTTCAGCCCTCGCGATTTGTTCCAGCACCAGACCGTGCAGACCCTGGCAGCCGTCGCTACCCGATGCGAGCAGATCAGCGCCGAGCAAGGCGTGTTGACCGGCGCCTCTGGCTTGACGCCGATCCAGCATTGGTTTTTCGATACCGAGATCCCGGCCCGCCATCACTGGAACCAGGCGTTGCTGCTGGCGCCGGTGCAGGCCCTCGACCCCCATCGCCTGGAACAGGCGCTGCTGGCGGTGCTGGAACATCACGATGCCCTGCGCCTGAGCTTCACCCGGCGCGATGCTCAGTGGCACGCCGAACACTTGGCGGTGCCGGAAGGCGGCGTGCTGTGGCTGGCTCAAGTGCCGGGCATGGAACAGTGCGCTGTGCTGTTCGCCGACGCCCAGCGAAGCCTTGACCTGGAGCACGGCCCGCTGATACGCGCCTTGCTGGTGGATGGGCCGCTGGGCCAGCAACGCCTGCTGATCGCGATCCATCACCTGGTGGTGGATGGCGTGGCCTGGCGGGTGTTGCTGGAAGATCTGCAAAACGTCTATCGCCAACTGAGCGACGGCCAGTCCGTCAGCCTGCCGGCCAAGACCAGTGCGCTGCGCGACTGGGCGGCCCGTTTGCAGGCCTACGCCAGCAGCGAATCCCTGCGCGAAGAGTTGAACCTATGGCAGGAGCAGTTGGCCGGGCCGGCCGTTGAATTGCCAGTGGATCGCCCGCAAGGGTCGCTGCGCAACCGCGACGCCGAGACCATCAGCGTGCGCCTGGATGCCGAGCGCACCCGGCAATTGTTGCAACAGGCACCGAGCGCCTATCGCACCCAGGTCAACGACCTGTTACTGACGGCATTGGCCCGTGTGTTGTGCCGATGGAGCGGCCATGAATCGGCGCTGATCCAGCTGGAAGGTCACGGTCGTGAAACCCTGTTTGATGAAATCGACCTGACCCGCAGCGTTGGCTGGTTCACCAGCGCCTACCCCTTGCGCCTGACACCTGTGCAAATCGAAGAGGCCGCCGGACAGGGCGCCTCGATCAAGGCGATCAAGGAACAACTACGTGCAGTGCCGCATAAAGGACTGGGTTATGGCGTGCTGCGCTACCTGGCGGACGACCTGTGCCGCGAGGCCATGACCGCCTTGCCAACGGCGGCGATCACCTTCAACTACCTCGGCCAATTCGACCAGAGTTTTGATGGCGACGCGTTGTTCCTCCCGCTGGAGGAGTCTGTAGGCCCGGCCCATGATCCGGACGCGCCTTTGCCCAACGAGTTGAGCATCGACAGCCAGGTCTACGGCGGCGAGTTGGTGCTGCGCTGGACCTTCAGCCGCGAACGTCACGACAGCCAAACCATCAGCGAATTGGCAGATGCCTACCTCGCAGAGTTGCAGAGTTTGATCGAGCATTGCTTGCGGGACGATGCCGGCGGGCTCACACCGTCCGACTTCCCGCTGGCGCACCTGACCCAATCGCAACTCGATGCGCTGCCGGTGCCGGTCAGCGCTATTGAAGACGTCTACCCGCTGACGCCAATGCAGGAAGGCTTGCTGTTGCACACCCTGCTGGAGCCGGGCACCGGCCTCTACTACATGCAGGACCGTTACCGCATCAACAGCGAACTGAATCCCGAGCGCTTCGCCCTGGCCTGGCAGGCAGTGATTGCCCGTCATGAAGCCTTGCGCGCCTCGTTCTGCTGGAACGTTGGCGAAGATATGTTGCAGGTGATCCACAAACCGGGTCATACGCCCATCGAGTACCTGGACTGGAGCAATGATCCGCAAACTGAACAGGAGCCGCGCCTGCAAGCACTGCTCAAAAGCGAGCGCGAAGCTGGCTTTGATCTACTCAACCAGGCGCCTTTCCATCTGCGGCTGATCTGCGTCGGCGAGGCCCGTTACTGGTTCATGATGAGCAACCACCACATCCTGATCGATGCCTGGTGTCGCTCGTTGCTGATGAACGATTTCTTCGACATTTACACGGCGTTGGGCGAAGGCCGCGACGCGCAACTGGCAATGCCGCCGCGCTATCGCGACTACATCGCCTGGCTGCAACGCCAGAACCTGGCCGAGGCGCGCCAATGGTGGCAGCAGAACCTGCAAGGTTTTGAGCGCACCACGCCGATCCCCAGCGACCGGCCGTTCCTGCGCGAGCACGCGGGCCACAGCGGTGGCATGGTGGTGGGCGACTGCTACACCCGTCTTGAGGCACGGGACGGTGCGCAACTGCGGGAGTTGGCCCAGGCTCATCAACTGACCGTCAACACCTTCGCCCAGGCGGCATGGGCTTTGGTGCTGCGGCGCTTGAGCGGGGATCGCGACGTGCTGTTTGGCGTCACCGTGGCCGGGCGCCCGGTGGACATGCCGCAGATGCAGCGCACCGTCGGCCTGTTTATCAACAGCATCGCCCTGCGGGTCAAGTTGCCCGAGGACGACCAGCCGTGCAGCGTGCGTCAATGGCTCAGCGGTTTGCTCGACAGCAATATGCAGCTGCGTGAGTACGAATACCTGCCGCTGGTAACGATCCAGGAACACAGCGAATTGCCCAAGGGCCAGCCGCTGTTCGACAGCCTGTTCGTGTTTGAAAACGCCCCGGTGGAAGTCTCGGTGCTGGACCGTGCGCAAAGCTTGAATGCCACCTCGGATTCGGGTCGTACCCACACTAACTTTCCGCTGACGGCTGTGTGCTATCCGGGTGATGACCTGGGACTGCATTTGTCCTATGACCAGCGCTATTTCGACGAAACCACGGTGCAAGACATGCTCGGCGAGTTCAAGCGCCTGATGCTGGCGCTGGTGCAGGGTTTCCATGGCGACATGGCCGACCTGCCGCTGATCGGCGAACAGGAGCGCGAGTTCCTGGTAGAGGGGTGTAACCAGAGTGAGCACGACTACCCGCTGGAGCGCAGCTATGTCGAGCTGTTCGAGGCGCAGGTGGCGCAGCACCCACAGCGCATCGCCGCCAGTTGCCTGGGTCAACAATGGAGTTACGCCGAGCTGAACCGGCGCAGTAACCGCCTGGGTCATGCGCTGATTGTGGCGGGTGTCGGGCTGGATCAACCGGTGGCGTTACTGGCCGAACGTAACCTCGATTTGCTGGGCATGATCATTGGTAGCTTCAAGGCTGGCGCCGGTTACCTGCCGCTGGACCCGGGGCTGCCGAGCCAGCGTCTGAGCCGGATCATCGACTTGAGCCGCACGCCGCTGCTGGTGTGCACTGAGGCTTGCCGTGAACAGGCGCTGGTGTTGTTGGAGGAGTTTGCCTGCGTCGGGCGGCCGAAGTTGCTGGTTTGGGAGGACGTGCTTGGGTCAGAGGACAATCCCGGGGTCTACAGTGCCCCGGATAACCTTGCGTATGTGATCTACACCTCAGGGTCGACCGGACTGCCGAAGGGCGTGATGGTCGAGCAGCGCGGCATGCTCAATAACCAGTTGAGCAAGGTGCCGTATCTGCATCTGACTGAGGCCGATGTAATCGCGCAAACGGCCTCGCAAAGCTTCGATATCTCGGTCTGGCAGTTCCTTGCGGCACCGTTGTTTGGCGCGCGGGTGGATATCGTGCCGAATACCATTGCCCATGACCCGCAAGGGCTGCTGGCCCATGTTCAGGCTCAGGGCATCACGGTGCTGGAAAGCGTGCCGTCGCTGATCCAGGGCATGCTCGCCCAGGAGCGCATGAGCCTGGACGGTTTGCGCTGGATGCTGCCCACCGGCGAGGCGATGCAGCCTGAATTGGCCCACCAATGGCTGCTGCGTTACCCGGATATCGGGCTGGTCAACGCCTATGGACCGGCGGAATGTTCGGATGACGTGGCGTTCTTTTGCGTCGACCTGGCTTCGACCCGTGGCACGTATCTGCCGATCGGTACACCGACCGACAACAACCGCTTGTACCTGTTGGACGGCGCACTGGAGTTGGTGCCCCAAGGCGCCGTCGGTGAGTTGTGTGTGGCTGGCACCGGTGTAGGTCGCGGCTATGTCAGCGATCCATTGCGCACTGCTCAAGTGTTTGTGCCGAACCCGTTTGGTGCGGCTGGCGAGCGGTTGTATCGCACCGGCGACCTGGCGCGGCGGCGCAGTGACGGCGTGCTGGAATACGTCGGGCGCATCGACCATCAAGTGAAGATTCGTGGTTACCGTATCGAACTGGGCGAAATCGAAGCCCGTCTGCACGAGCAACCAGAAGTCCGCGACGCCGCCGTTGGCGTGCAGCAAGGCGTTAACGGTAAGTATCTGGTGGGTTATCTGGTGGCAACCGACGCGGCTCTCAATTCCAATGAGCGCCTGGACCGTATCAAGCAACGCCTGCGGGCCGAGCTGCCGGAATACATGGTGCCGCTGCATTGGTTATGGCTGGACCGTCTGCCACTCAATGCCAACGGCAAACTCGACCGCAAGGCCTTGCCAGCCCTGGAAATCGGCCAGTTGCACAGCCAGGACTACCTGGCGCCGCGCAACGAACTTGAGCAAACCCTGGCGGATATCTGGGCCCAGGTGCTGAACGTCGAGCAGGTCGGGGTGCAGGACAACTTCTTCGAGCTGGGCGGGCATTCGCTGCTGGCGACGCAAATTGCCTCGCGGGTGCAGAAGGCCCTGCAACGGGATGTGCCGTTGCGGGCAATGTTCGAATGCAGCACGGTGGAGGCGTTGGCGAGGTACATCGATGGGCTGGCGGCCAATGACATCAGTACCGAGAAGGTGGGTCGGTTGAGTGATTTGATGGCGCAGTTGGAGGGGCTTTAAGGTGCTGCGGGCGCTCATCCAGGGTGATGAGCGGGTGAGCGTCCGTTGGTCGGAAAGCTGTTTTTTGCCGATCAGAACTGTCAATTCTGACAGTAGGCAGGGCCTGCGTTCCAAGCGTTAGATAGCCGTAGTCTGCCGGCCTCTCTGATCGAGGCCGATGGTTATCTATCCCGGGACAGGAGGTCTCGTCATGGTTAAAAAAATATCCCCTAAAACTGCTCAGTCGCTTGATACAACAACCGCTGCGGTACAACCTTTCGATGTCATCCGCGAGTTACCCTACGCGACGATTCAGTACGCAGCCAATAACAGCGTGCTGTATCCAATCGACGCAATCGATGGCACCTCGGCAACTATTGCCTTTGCGGGCATGGGCGCTACACCGATTACTTTGTATTGGGCAATCAAGGGCCAGGATGAACCTGCCTTTGAGCCCATCGTGCAGGTTGGCAGCACCAGCTGCAGTATTGAAATGCCCATCCCCTGGCAACACGTAAGTACCTGCATCGGTCACACGGTATTGATCTGGTACACGGCCACCGTTGCCGGGCGACTCCAGGAGTCGCTGGTCCTGGAGTTGGAAATTCAGGACATCAGGGAAGTGGATCTACGCGAGTCATTGCCGGTGTTTGAGCACGCCAAGCGCAATAGCCCTACAGATCCCACTGTCGTGCTGGATATGCACACTTTTAAGGGCGATGAAACCATCCGGATCAAGGCATGGCCGATGATTCAGGCTGGGCAGCGCCTGTTTGTCACCGTCGCGGGTGACCAGCACCAGGTGCCGTATCAATTTATCTGGGTGGCCTTTGACCATCTAGTGAAGGCCGCTGAAGCAGATACTGATCATATTTTCGAGTTCGGGTTGTCCCGTGGCTGGATGTCGAGACGGCAGGACTACTCGGCTCTGACTGCGCACTTGGGAGTCATTTGGGACGGCACTGAGCCGGTGCTGCCGGCGCAGGATGATCCGGTCCATGAGAACCCGCTGCCTATTAATGCTCAGGACTTTCACCTGCGTACCTCCACGCTGTTGCGAGTGGACCCTGCGCTGGACTTGCCGCCACCGCACCTTAAAGAATCGGTGGATTGCGGTGCCGATGGTTGGCTGGTGAGCCCGGTCAACACCGTAGACGGTGCGCATCTCGTCATTGCTTACGAGGGCATGCATGCCGGGGATGTCGTTTGCCCCGCGTTTGTTGGCACCCCGGGGCTGGGTTCGCCTGTCCTTGAGTGCCGCACCGTACAGGAAGGTGAAGCCAGCCTTGAGTTTCGGGTACCGCCTTCGGCTATCAGTGCCAATTTTGGGTTGCCGGTCACGCTGACCTATAGCGTCAGCCACAGCGGTACCGGTCCGTGGCAATCACCGCCACGGGAAGTAAAGATCCTGGATATCACCAGGCTGCCGACTCCGGCAGTCGAGCAGGCAACCGCAAGCACGTTGGACCTCAATACCTTTTCCGGTGATGCCGATTGCACGGTCATTCCCTGGCCTTATATCGTGGTAGGGCAGCCTTGCTGGCTGTGGGTGACAGGTGAATTGGAAGATGGCACTGCCTACAGCTTCCAGGTGCTGGAGGGCGAGCCGGTTACCGCAGAATGGCTGGCCAGTGGTGTTAACACTCCGTTGCCCCGCAGCGAGCTGCAAAAGCTGGCGGATTGCAGATCTTTCGAAGTGCATTTTTCCGTGAATTTCAATGGTCAGTCCGATAAGGCCAGTGCAAAGAAATTCCCGGCATTAACCCTGGGTATCGTCCAGGAAGACCTGGTACTCAAGGCGCCTACGGTGCGGGAAGCGGTGGGCTCGCAGTTGACGGTGTACAACGGCCGGGACGGTGTGACGGTACGGGTGGAGTACGAGCGCATCAGCCCTCATCACACGATCAGTGTGCGCTGGATCAAACCGAATGGTGAGATCCTGCCGTTGGCTTCCAAGCCGGGTAATAGTGACCCAGGTTACGTAGACTTCCCAATTCCCCGTGAGGCGGTGATTGGTGGCATCGGTAAAACGATCTTGATTAACTATACCGTCACCAGCGCCTGTAAGTTGGCGCCTTCCAAGACCCTTGCGTTGCAGATCAGTGTGCCGGTGCGCTTGCCCACGCCTGTGGTGCCGCAGGCGACTAACCGCATATTGGATTTGCGCACCTTCCCCGGGAACGCCAACATTACCGTGGAACCATGGTGGTTTATCTTGCCCGGGCAATGCGTCTGGTTGCGGGGTGTCGGGACGTTGAAAAGTGGAGGCTCCTACACGATCAATGTGTATTTGGGCAAAATCGTGATTGCCGCCGAAGTGAGTACAGGGCTGGCGGATATTTTGAGTCGGGCCCAACTTGATCTACTGGCAGATGGCAGCCTTCTGGCCTTTACCTGCAAAGTGACGGCTGATGGCAGCACTAATGAGAGTGCCGCAGTGGTATTTCCGGTATTGCAACTGACAGTGCGCTCGCCTCTCGATGACTTCACCCCGTTTACTGGCAATAACTGGAACAACTGGCGTGCCGGGCCAGCAGCCCTTGGTGAGATGAGGTACGCCACGTTCTTTGGCAAAACCTGCGTGGCCAACGGCACTGCCAGTACTGCTAGTGTGGGCGTCGTCCTTTATAAAGACTTCACGGGGCTTCAGGTCGGCGCAAGTTATGAGTTCAGCATTCTCGCATGCACATACAATGGCGCTGCTCCAATGCCAAGGTTGTCGCTGAGGACCAGCTCCGGGGTTGTTACGGGGGTCACGACCTTTTACAGCATGGGGTGGACACCGCTGAAGGGGACGTTTGTTGCAAGCGCGACATCAATGCGGCTGGAGATCTGGAGTCATGAGCCGTCAGGCATATCCGGCAACGACTATGCGATCACTGATATCCGAGTGCGTGGATAGTCGAAAGGCTGTTTTACTCTGAGAAATGCTCCTGCCTTTGGCAGGAGCATTTTCTTTTTCAAGTTACTTCGTCCCCAGAATCTTCACCAACTTATCCGGCGACGGCGCCCCTTGCTGTTGCTGCAACTGGCCCTTGTCATCCAGATAGAAAATCGCCGGCGTCGCCGACAACTCCAACTCTTGCATCAATTGCATATTGGCATCGAGCTTGGCCTGGATCTCGGCAGGAATCTTGTCCAGCGCCTTGAGCTTGCTGCCTTTGCCGGCGGTTTCATGTTCTTGCAGGGCTTTTTGCGTGTCCTTGCTGGCCAGCAGCGCCGCCGACTTGCCCGGGCTGTCTTCGCGAATAATCCCGACCATAATGTGCCGCAACTGCACCTTGCCTGCCTTCACCCACGGCCGTGCCTGTTCCCAGAACATGTTGCAGTACGGGCAGTTGGGGTCGCTGAACAGGTAGACGGTGCGCGGGGCATCCTTGTTGCCGTCCTGGATCCAGCTGCTCTGTTCCATCTTGGCCCAGACTTCCTTGGCCATCGGTGCGTACACCAGCTTTTCCAGGGGCGCGGTGCTCAGGTCGTTGCCGCCTTCGTCATACAGGTTGCCGGCGATCACGTGTTTACCGTCGGCGGTGAGGTACAGCGCCATGCCACGGTTCTGGTATTGCGCGGCGTAGCCCTTGAGGCCGCTCGGCGCGTCGAAGCTGCCGACGATCTTGGCGCCCTTGGCTTCGATTTGCTTGATGGGCGCCGGCCACTCTTCGGCGTGGGCCAGGGTGGCGGCGAGGGTCAGGGGCAGCAGGGTCAGCAGGTGGCGGAAGCGGGGCATAGAGGTTTCCTTGTTGGGGCCGGCTTGGCGGAGGTGGCGTCGGTCTCAAAGTGTTCCATGGCGCGGGCCAGGCTGGCCTGGGACAGTTCGCCCAGGTGACTGTTGATCAGGCGTCCGTCGGGTTGATAAAACAGCGTGGTCGGCAAGGCCATGGAGCCTACGGCCTGGCCGAGGCGGCCACTGGCGTCGAACAGTACGTTGTCCAGGTTCAGGCCCTGGGTGGCCAGGTAGGTGATGACGCTTTGCATGCTTTCGGCCTGGTTGACGAACAGAAAGGTCACGTCAGGCCGTTGTTTCTGGGCGTTTTCCAGCACGGGCATTTCCCGTCGGCACGGCGGGCACCAGGTGGCCCAGAGGTTGATCACCAGTGGCCCGCCCTGATAGTCGGCCAGTTGCACGGTTTCACCATTGGCGTTGCGCAGGCTGATGTCCGGCAGGCGCGTGCCTTTTTCATAGATGTTCAGGGAGAAGCTGGTCAGCGCCCAGAATGCGAGCCCGGTGATCACCCCGGCGCTCAACGGTTTGCGCAGGGCCGGGCGACGCCAGCCCCACAGCAGCGCACCGAGCACCAGCACGATACCCCCCGGCCAGGCGAGAAAGCCGCCGTCGCGCAGGTCGATGATTTGCAGCGGGTCGTCACGGTAGTACGCCCAGTACATCAGCACAAAGCTGATGCGTGCGCTCAACATACCCAGCAGGAACAGGCTGAACAGTACCGATTCCGGGTTCTCGCCACCGCGCTTGGCCACACGCCAGCCCACCAGTGTGGCGAGGATCAGCGCACTGATCAGCAACAGATGGTTCAATGCGATGGCAAAGGTGCCGATGGTGAAGGTCAGCATCAGAGGGCGTCCCGGGTCTGGGTCCAGCGTTGCAGGAAGGTCTCGGCGTTCACTTCACCAGTGATGCGCTGGCTGCGGCGCTCCTCACCGTCGGGGGCGATCCAGACGAAGCTCGGTGGCCCCGGCACCTTGTAGCGCCCCAGCAGTTCGCGGCTGGCGGCGTTGTCGGCGGTGACGTCCAGGCGCAGCAGGCGCACGTCCTTGAGGGCGGTCAGCACTTCGGGTTTGCCGAATACCTGTTTTTCCATGATCTTGCACGACACGCACCAGTCGGCGTAGTAGTCCAGCAGCACCCATTGGCCCTGGGCCTTGGCGCTGTCCAGTTGGCTTTGCAGTGCGGTCGGGTTGTTGATTGTGGTGAAGGCGTCATGGGCCGTCGGTGCGCTGGCGCCCCGCGAACCGCTGTAGACCTTCAGTGGTTGCCACAGGTCATCGCTGCCTCCGGCCGCGCCCACCACCAACATGCCACCCCATAGCCCCAGCACCAGTGAGCCGGCGCCCAGGACCATGGAGACACGTCCGTAATCGCGGGCCAGCCGCCAGCCGCAGTAGGCCATGACCAGCGCCAGCACACCCCACAAACCAAGCCACAGGGTTTCACCTACCACCGGCCGGATCATCAGCACCGCCGTGGCGAGGAACAGGAAGCCGAAGATGCCCTTGAGCACGTTCATCCAGGTGCCGGGTTTGGGCAGGAAGCGATTGCCCACGGTCACCAGCAACAACAGCGGTATACCGATGCCGATGCCCATGGCAAACAGAATCAAGCCGCCGTGCAGGGCGTTGCCGCTCTGGGCGATATACAGCAGGGCGCCAGCCAGGGGCGCGGTCATGCACGGGCCCACCAGCAGGCCGGACAAGGCGCCCAGCACCCCGGCACCGATCAGGCTGCCGCCGTTTTGCTTACGGCTGGCGTTATCCAGGCGATCACGCAGGAACGCCGGCAATTGCAGCTCGAAGAAACCGAACATCGGTAGGGCCAGGATCACAAACAGCGCGGCGAAGCTGCCGAGGATCCACGGTGTTTGCAACAAGGCGGCCAGGTTGGCGCCCAACAGGGCGGCCAGCACGCCCAGCGCGGCATAGATCAGCGCCATGCACACCACGTAGCTGGTGGCCATGGCAAACCCGCGCCGCGGGCTGGCGCCGCTGCCGACTACCAGCCCGGCGAGGATCGGCAGCATCGGCAAGGAGCAGGGGGCGAAGGCCAGCAACAGGCCCAGGCCGAAGAACACCAGCAGGCTCCAGCCCAGGCTGCGTTGTTGCAGCCCGCTGGCCAGGCTCTGGTCCTGGGCTTCACTGGTGGCAGCGACGGCGGGGTTGCCGCCCAGGTCGACGGTGAGCGATTGCGGCGGGTAGCACAGGCCGGCATCGGCGCAGCCTTGCCAGCCGAGCTTGACCTGGCCGGTAGCGCCTGCCGGAATCTTCACTTCAAGGCCCTGGCGATAGACTTGCTGCTCACCGAAGAACTCGTCACTGTGGGATTCGCCTTCCGGCAACACCGGCTTTTCGGCCAGGCCGTCGAACTTCATGCGCTGCTGGTACAGGTAATAACCGTCGGCAATCTGCCAATACAACTGGGTTTCGCCGGAAGCCAGGCGTTCAGAGGTAAAGGTGAAGGCTTTGCCCACCGGGAGGAAATCGGGTTTGGTCTCGAAAGGATTGTTACCAGGTGCGGCCTGGGCGAATCCAGCGAACAATACCAGCAGGAAGATAAACAAATGCCGCATGGTCAAGCCTTAGTTCGATGCAAGAGGGCACACAATGTGTGGTGTTGATTAACCGATGATTAACCGGGGTTATTCTAAGGTGTACGGATTTTCTGATGCTGCCCTTATCAAGGGCATAATGCGCGCTTAATCCGCCGGTCTTCTAATCACTATTTTTGCAAAGGGCTCACCATGCATGTACTGGTCTGTGAAGACGATGAGCTGATCGCCAGTGGCATTGTTGCCGGCCTCAGCGCCCAGGGCCTGACGGTCGAGCGCGTCGGCACCGCCGCCGCTGCCCGGGCGATGCTCAAGGTGGCTGAATTTGACGTGATGGTACTCGACCTCGGCCTGCCGGATGAAGACGGCCTGAAACTGTTGCAGCAACTGCGTAGCCAGGGCCTGGAAATTCCGGTGTTGATCCTCACGGCGCGGGACTCGGTGACCAATCGCGTCGATGGCCTGCAGGCCGGTGCCGACGATTACCTGCTTAAGCCGTTCGACCTGCGCGAGCTTGCAGCACGCCTGCACACCTTGTTGCGACGGGTCGCCGGGCGCAGCGTCAACCTGATCGAACATGGCCGCCTGAGCTACAACCCCAGCAGCCGAGAAACCCTGCTCGGCGGCCAGCCGGTGGACCTGTCCCGCCGTGAGCAAGCGCTGTTGCAGGCCTTGCTGCAAAACCCTGGCCGGGTGCTGTCCAGCGAGCAGCTCAAAGACAGCGTCTACGGGCTTAATGATGAACTGGAAAGCAACGCCTTGAACGTGCATATCCACCACCTGCGGCGCAAATTGGGCAATGGCATCGTCGAGACCGTGCGCGGCCTGGGCTATCGCTTGGGCCCGGCTAATGGTGGAGAGGACGCTTCGTGATGAGCTTGCGCCTGCGGCTGACCTTCAAGCTGGGCGCCGCCTTTGTGCTGATCTGGGCCCTGGCAGCGGCCTGGATGCTCAACGACCTGCGCAACCAGATGATGTTCTCCCTGGATCAGCGGCTGGTGGCCTCGGCGCGCATGGTGGCGGGGTTGATGGAACAATTGCCGGAACTCGCGAGCAAGGGTGAGGGCACACATCTGAGCGCCGAGCAACTGAATGTTCCTGGCGGCATGGCGTGCCAGGTCAGTTCCTTGCGCGGGGAAATTCTGGCCCGCAGCCACACCACGCCTGATCAGGGCCTGGAGTCCCAGAAGAGCGGCTTTCGCGATCAGATGATTGACGGCACGGTCTGGCGCAGTTTCACCCTGGCTCGTGGAGATTTATTTATCACCACCGCCGACCGTCAAGTGGAGCGCGAAGCCTTGAACATGTCGATCCTGCTGGCGGCGTCGGTGCCCGTCGGCGTGGCGCTGCTGGGCTGCCTGTGCCTGTTGTGGCTGGGCATCGGCCAGAGTCTGCTGCCGCTCAACCGTATGCGCGACGCCTTGATGCGCCGCAGCGCCGATTCCCTGGAACCGTTGCAGATTCATCCGCTGCCCAGCGAGCTCAAACCTCTGCTCGACACCCAAAACCTGCTGTTGCAGCGCATCGCCAAGACCATCGAGCGCGAGCGGCGCCTGACCGGCGACGCCGCCCACGAACTGCGCAGCCCGCTGACGGCGATCAAGACCCACCTGCAAGTGGCGCGCATGACCGACGGTGCGGCCCGCGACCAGTCCCTGGCCCACGCCGAGGAGGGCGCCGACCGTCTGCACCACACCCTTGAGCAATTGCTGTTGCTGGCGCGTGTCGAGGGCAGCCTGTCATTTGACGACGGTTTGCAGTCGAGTGCCGAGCAAGTGGCGCGTCTGGCGATTCAGGACGCCAATGCCGGGGACAATCGGCGGATCGACCTGATCCTGCCGGACAATGTGTCCGAGGCCCCGGTGGAAATGCCGGTGGGCCTGGCCGTTGCCGCCTTGCGCAACTTGCTGGATAACGCCTTGCGCCATACGCCGGCAGATACGCGGGTGGAGCTGAGCGTATTTACCGCCGCCGACAGTGTGGTGTTCCGCGTGCGCGACCATGGAGCGCCGATTTCCAGTGAAGACTTGCAACACTTGACCCAACGCTTCTGGCGCAACGGCAACAGCGCCGGTTGTGGCCTGGGGCTGGCGATTGTGCAGGCTATCGTGCAGCGCTGCTCTTGCTCGCTGAAGTTCGACAGCCAGGCTGATGGCCTGCGCGTCGACCTGGGGATGCCGCTGCGGCGCTGACAGCTGCTTTTCAAAAAGCCACACACCAAAAATAGTTACCGCCATTTTCCGACCCCGTTCGGTTCTAGCGACATCCTCGGGCGTTCCAGATGCACTTTTGGCCCACCGATTATTGCGGGCGGATGGACACTGAAACCTGCGCGATTCTTTATGCGTTGAATGAAAAATACACGGGCAGTTGAGGAAAATTCTCACATTTCTGTAGGTGTCTAGTTCTTTAGCGGTGGGTTTTAACGCTGCGGGTGTAAATCCTCTCCTTGTTGATGCGTTTCCAGAACAGGAAATCCGTGCGCATGCCCTCCTGGGGTCTGGCGCTGACGGGTTGGCAGTTTGGTCACCATCATCAGCGTATTGAGGGGTCGAGAGATGTCAGTCGCTACCAGCCGTACTGAAGATTTGCAGGTGTGTGTCAGCCCACAGCCTGCGGAAATGCTCTATCAGTTCGATGATTCACCGCTGTTGGCCCGCCAGCGCCAGCAGGAGTCCAACGCCCGTAGTTATCCTAGACGCATTCCCCTGGCCCTCAAGCGGGCGCGGGGGATTTATGTCGAAGACGTCGAAGGTCGTAGTTTCATTGACTGCCTGGCCGGTGCAGGCACCCTGGCGCTGGGTCACAACCATCCGGTGGTAATCGAGGCGATCCAGCAGGTGCTGATCGATGAATTGCCCTTGCACACCCTGGACCTGACCACGCCGGTCAAGGACCAGTTTGTCCAGGACCTGTTCGGGCTGCTGCCGGCGGAGTTGGCGCGGGAAGCGAAGATTCAATTCTGCGGCCCGACCGGCACCGATGCGGTGGAGGCCGCGCTGAAACTGGTACGCACGGCTACCGGCCGCAGCACGGTGTTGTCGTTCCAGGGCGGTTATCACGGCATGAGCCAGGGCGCGCTGAGCCTGATGGGTAGCCTGGGGCCCAAAAAGCCCCTCGGCGCCTTGCTGGCTAATGGTGTGCAGTTCTTGCCGTTTCCCTATGACTATCGCTGTCCGTTCGGTTTGGGTGGTGCGCAAGGGGTCAAGGTCAACCTGCACTATCTGGAAAACCTGCTCAACGACCCGGAAGCAGGTGTGTTGCTGCCAGCGGCGGTGATCGTCGAAGTGGTCCAGGGCGAGGGCGGCGTGATCCCGGCGGATCTCGACTGGCTGCGCGGCCTGCGGCGGATTACCGAACAGGCCGGTGTGGCCTTGATCGTCGATGAAATTCAGAGCGGTTTCGGTCGTACCGGCAAGATGTTTGCTTTCGAACATGCGGGCATTATTCCGGATGTGGTGGTGCTGTCCAAGGCCATCGGTGGCAGTTTGCCGCTGGCGGTGGTGGTCTATCGCGATTGGCTCGACACCTGGCTGCCGGGGGCCCACGCCGGGACCTTCCGCGGCAATCAGATGGCCATGGCCGCAGGTTCGGCGGTGATGCGCTACCTCAAGGAACACAACATTCCCGCTCATGCAGCGGCCATGGGCGAGCGCCTCGGTGAGCATCTGCGCATCCTGCAGTGCGACTTCCCTCACATGGGCGATATTCGCGGCCGTGGCCTGATGCTTGGCGTGGAACTGGTGGACCCGAACGGCACGCCGGATACCCAGGGGCATCCGCCCGCTCATCGGCAATTGGCGCCGCTGGTGCAGCGTGAATGCCTCAAGCGTGGGTTGATCCTTGAGCTGGGCGGGCGCCATGGCAGCGTGGTGCGCTTCCTGCCGCCGCTGGTCATCACGGCCTCGGAAATCGACCGGGTGGCGGAAATTTTTGGCCGTGCCCTGAAGGCAGCGGTGGCCAGCCTCTAATTTTTCCAGACGGCGGTACGTTTCTACTACATCAGTGTTGCGCGTGGTGCGCAGCCAGCCTTTCAGTGACGGAGAACAGCAATGACCTCAGTATTTGACCGCGAAGACATCCTCTTTCAGGTGGTGGTCAACCATGAAGAACAGTATTCCATCTGGCCTGACTACAAGGCTGTGCCACAGGGTTGGCGCACCGTGGGTAAAAGTGGAATGAAGAAAGAATGCCTGGCCTACATCGAAGAGGTGTGGACCGATATGCGTCCGCTGAGCTTGCGCCAAAAGATGGACAGCCAGGTGGTTGCTGGCTGAAATGATCATTCCCACGCAGAGCGTGGGAACGCTCTCAACTGTGCTTGCGTATCAGGCTCAGGGTGCCAGCGCCTTGATCACCTGATCCATATTCCCTTCCAGCTCCGCCACCGGATCGGCACCGTCGGTGCTTAACACCAACAACTGCGAGCCACCGGCACTGATTGCCGCTTTCACCGCCTCGGCGGGCGGGCGATGATGCAGCACCAGCGCCACGTCGTTGTCTTTCAGGGTGGCACTCAACTGCTGTAGCACCTCAGCCGTCCATTCGGTATCTGCCCGCGCGTCGGTGCTGACCAACTCCAGATTCAACCCGCTGACCAGATAACCAAAATGATCGCTCAGGCTGACCACACTCAGGTTGTCGGCCTTGCCCAGTCGCGCCTCGCTTTCTGCGCTGAGCTTGAGCAGTCGTTGCTTGAGGCTGGCCAGGTTGCTGTCGATCTGCGCCTTGGCGTCCGGCGCCAGGCGGCCCAGGTCGGCGGCCATCACATCGGCCATGCGGCCCAGGTTGTTGCTGGCTTGCCACGGCTGGCTGTTCAGGCCATCGACAGAGCCCGGTTGCACGGCGATCCCCGGCAGACCGCCGTCCACCGGGCGCGCGGCGTCGACCTCGACGATGCGGATATTGCTGCGCCGGGCTACCGGATACAGCGGGTCATCCGGCCACAGCGAGCGCAGGCCGATGGCTGCGTCGGCGTCCAGGGCCAGGGTGTGCAGCGCCGGGGCGCCGCGACCGGTGAAGTAGGCGGTCTGGCGAGAGCCGGGCAGGTTCGCTGGCGCCGCTCGTTCAAGGGTCACGTGGGTGCCTTTGAGCAAGGCTTCGGCCAGGCCGTAGGTGATTGGCAATGCTGCCAGGACCTTCACCGGCTTTATCGTTTTGGCCTTGTTGAGGGCGGCATGGCCAACCCCTTGGTTGGCGGCGATCTGCAGTGGTTTGTAGTCGTCGGCGGCCAACAGTGGGGTGCTGATCAAGCAAGCGATGGCCAGGGCCAGCGGGCGTAGAGCAAGGCGCATTATCCGAGATTCCCTTTCAGGCTGGGGACCGTGCCGCGCGCGATGGCGGCGAGGGCGAAGGCGATACCGGCGACCAGAATGATCGCAGCACCGGACGGGATGGGCAGGTCGAAGATGATCGGCAACAGAATCCCGCATAGGGTACTGATCGTGGCAATCACCACCGAGATCCAGAAGAAGCCCTTGAGGGACTGGCTCAGCAAGCGCGCGGCGGCGGCCGGAATTACCAGCAGGGCACCCACCAGGATCGCGCCGATCACCTTGACCGCAGCCACGGTGATTAGCGTCACCAGGATCACGAACAGGTAATCCAGGGTCTTCACCGCCACACCGCGCACAGCGGCCAGTTGCGGGTTGAAGCTGGCGAGCATGATGCGGTTGTACAGCGGCAGGGCCAGGGCCATCACCAGGGAGCCGACCACCGCCAGTACCAGCAGGTCATTACCGTTAACCGTCAGCACCGAACCAAACAGCACGTTTTCCAGAATATGCACATTGATCTTGCCCGCGAGAATCAGCAGCAGGCTCGCTCCCAGGGCCAGGGATACTGAAAGGAATACGCCGATCAACGTATCCGGCGCCAGCCCTGTGCGGTTGCGCAGGTAGTTGAGCAGGATGCCGAACAACAGGCAGTAGCCGAACAGGCTGCCATAAGGCCCGGTGTAGGGTTCCCCCAGTAGAATGCCCACGGCCACGCCGGTCAGCGCGGCATGGCCGACGGCTTCAGAAAAGAACGCAAAGCGCTTGACCACCACCAGGGTGCCCAAACCGCCCAGCACCGGGCCGATCAGCAGCCCGGCCAACAATGCGTTGACCACGAAGCCATAGGCCAGCGCTTCCGGCAGATACCCGGAAGACGCCCAGCCCTGGACCATCAGGCGAAAGGCTTCGTAGCTCATAGAGGTGTGCTCCGTGGGTGAGTGGAGAACAGCGTCAGCAGGCGATCCGGCGTCAGTGCCTCTTTGGGTGTTGCATCAAACAGCACACGGCGATTCAGCCCCGTAACCCGGTCTGCCAGGCGGCCGACGGCTTCCAGGTCGTGTTCGATCCACAGCACGGTGATCCCGGCCTGGCGCCAGACGCTCAGCAGGCGTTCAAACACCTGGATGCCGGCCTCGTCGAGGGCTGACATTGGCTCATCTAGTACCAGCAATTGCGGCGCCGGGATCAAGCCCTGGGCCAGCAGCACCCGCTGGCGTTCACCGCCGGACAGCGCACCCATGCGCCGTTTGCGTTTGTCCTGCATGCCGACCCGCTCCAGCGCCTCGCCAATCGCCCCGGCGTAATGTCGGGACAAGCCAAGGAAGGCCGGGCGGCGCTGGCACATGGCGGCCATGAAGTCGTCGACGGTCATCGGCAGGCCCCGGTCGAACTCCAGGGCCTGAGGCACATAGCCAATGGTGCCGGGCGCTTCGGGCCAGTGCAGGCTCAGTTGACCCTGGTGCGGGGTTTGCCCCAGCAGCGTCTTGATCAGTGAACTTTTGCCGCCGCCGTTGGGGCCGACCAGGGCGTGGATGCTGCCTGGCTGCACCTGGAAACTCACATCGTCGAGGATTATGGTGCGGCCGAGGGTCAGTGAGACCTTGTTGAAATCCAGGGTTGGGCCAACGCTTGCGACCTGCAGGTGTTCGACCGCCGTCATGCCCCTGCCTCCTGGATTGCCCGAACCACGGTATTGAGGTTGCCGGTCATTTCCACTTCATATTTTTCAGCGCTGTATTCGCCGTAGGAAATATGCGACAGCGGGTACAGCTTGACCCCGGATTCACGCTGGATGGTGTCGACGTAGCTGGAAGGGAAGTCCATTTCCGAGAAAATTACTTTTACGTCCAGTTCCCGCAGTTGGTCGATGGTCTTCTTCAACTGGCTCGGGCTTGGCTCGATACCGTGGGCCGGTTCAACCACAGCGGTGACTTCCAGGCCAAACTCGCGCAGCAGGTAGTCATAGGCGGCGTGCACCGTCGCTACGCGCAGGTCGGCGTTGGGGGCGCTGGTCAGCTTGGCCAGGGCGTCGGCGCGCATCTGACGTAGGCGTTTGCCGTAGGCACGGGCGTTTTGGGTGTAGGTCTTGGCATTGTCCGGGTCGAGCTTGCCCAGTTCCCGGGCGATGTTGTTGACCTGGGCAATGGATGCGCTGATGGACAGGAAGGTGTGCGGGTTGACCACCTTGCCTGCGCCACGGGCGGCATTGCCGGTGGCGGCCAGCAGCGGCACGTTGGCGTTGGCTTCGATCACCGGGATGTCCGGGCGCTCGCTGGTGGCGATCATGCGGTCGGCAAAGTCATCGTGGCCGACGCCGTTGAGCACGATTACGTCCAGGGTGCCGATGCGCTTGATGTCTTCGGCGCGAGGCTCGTAGGCGTGGGGGTTGAAGCCGGCTGGAATCAGCGGCACCACCTCGGCCTTGTCGCCGACGATGTTGGCCACGTAGCTGTAATAAGGGTGCAGGGTGATGCCGATGCGCAGGCGTTTGGTTTGCTCTGCACTGGCCAGCGGCGCGAGTAACACGGTAAACAGGCCTACCAGCAGCAGGCGTAGTAGTGGAGATGAAATAGACATGGGCAATCGTTCTTCTCTCGGATACAGCGTGAATTCAGTGGCGGTGCTGACGGGTGACGCCGGCATCGAATTGCGCAACCACCTGTTGCCAGCCAGCGTCGATCAACGCCTGGTCAGTGAGGTCGGTCGGTGCCGCAAGGTTGGCGCGGCGGTTGAGCCAGATATCCGGTTCGGCGCCGCTCACCCGCATCAGCAGCGAGCCGCTGGCCTCGGGCGTCTGGCTTAAACCCAGGTAGGCTGTAGGCTCCAGCAACTGCCAGCGGTGGTCGCCACGGCTTACCGAGCTGGCGTCCTGTGCGAAGGGTGCAAAGCCTTCTTCGCCCAGTTGTGTCGGGGTGGGCAGAGCGCTTTGCTCCTGCTGGAGCAAGTGGATTTCATCCAGGGTCACCCGCAGGTCGGCGTAGATACCTTGTTCGGCGGCGCTCAGGTCGCGGCGGGCGTCCAGTTGGTGGCTGTCCACGACATGGACTTCCTGGGTTTCGCCGTGCAACGCCACCACCGTGCCAGATACGGCCAGGATGATCAGGCACAACAGCAGGACGTAGAGGGTTTCGTGCCCGGCTCCGGCCGGGCGGACGATTTGCGTGCTTCCTTTGGTCACGGCAGTCATTGGCCTTGGATATCCGCTTGGTCGATCTCGACAACGTGGCCGGGGCCCGCGTCAAACAGCACGTAGAACTCGGCGGAAGGTTTCTTGAAGGTCAGGGTCGAGTCTTCACCCAGTTTGCCGGGCACCAGGATGGTTTCGTCGTAGCCGATCACATCCAGGGTCACGCCTGGCGCGCCGCTGCCGTCGGAAAAGCCGCCGGTGCATTGGATTTGCTCGCCGGGGATTTCCTTGCATTCGCACATCGGGTTGTGGGCCAGGGCGTAGGTGCTGAAGCCGGCACAGAGGATCAGCGCGGCGCAGGCACGGGTCAGGTGCATCAAAGTCATGGTTTAACTCCTTGCTTGTTCAGCCAGGCGACGGTGGCAGGCGAGGCCTGGCTCAAGGGAATGGAAGCCTGTTGCATGCTGCCGTCCCAGCCTTCCATGGTGATCCACAGTTCGGCGTCGGGCGGGGTACGTTCTGGAATAGGCAAGCCAGCGCCCATGCGGTATGGGGTGCCGAAGAAAATTACCCCGGCGGCCCGCAGGCTGCGCGGCTTGCCGATACGCAAGTAGGTGGCCTTGACCTGATCGCCGCAGGTGGCGCATAGGGCTGCGTTGAAGAACTTCATGGGGCCCGCCGGGTTCGGCGCCGGAGCTTCATTACGAAACTCGGCCAGCCTGATGCTCCAGGGGCCGACCTGAACTTCGCCGATTTCCCGTTGACCCAGGCCGCTGTCACCGCGAAACAGTGCGGCGTCGGCAAAGTACTTGGGCATGAAGCCCAGGGGCACCAGCAACAGCAGGATATTGATGTGAAAGCGCCATTTAAGCCAAAAGGCCCGCAGGGGCGAGGGCGGTTGAACGGTAGTGGCCTTGCTCATTGGTTGCCCTCCGGGGTTTCAGCCTGCATGGCGGGGATCTGCGTCGTTTGCCGGGTCGCTTTGGCGCTGCGCTTGAGGGCGTGGAAGGTGGCCAGGGCCGTGCGCTTGCTCCAGATCAGCAGGCCGCTCAAGACCATCATGCTCAGCAACAGGCCGAAGAAGAACCAGATCAGCTTGATCCAGATCCCGCCAAAGTCACCGGTGTGCAACGGGCGCATGGATTCGGTGACGAACTCAAGGGCCGAGCGGTCGGACAGCAGGTGCGAGGCGGCGATTTCGCCACTGTAGGGGTTGATCTCCGCAGTCTGGAACATCAACGGGTACCAGCCCCTCCCGCCGATACGCAAATGGCTGTAGGCGTTGCTCGGCAGACTCACGAAGCTGGCCTCAAGCCCCGGAATACGCTGGGTGGCAATGTTGATTGCGTCGTCCAGGGGAATCATCGGCGAAGGCACGCCAGGGCTGGACATCGGTACCTTGTCCCGGGAAATCACCGGTACCACCGGCTGGCTGGAAATGGTGATCTGGTTGTCCCCCAGAATCGCCTGGATCATGAACCAGGTACCGGTGATGGAAATAACGGCGATAAACCAGATCGACCAGATGCCACTCAGCCGGTGGAAATCACCCCAGAAGATTCGCGCACCATGGTTGAAGCGCAGGGTTGGTTTGAAGAAGCCTTTCCAGAAGCGCTTGTAGACCACAAGGCCGGTGACCAGCGAGGCCAGCATTGGCAGCCCCAAAAACGACACAAGGTACCAGCCCCAGCTGAAGCCATTAGTGAACGGCACCAGCCACCAGCCGTGCAGGGCACGGGTGAATTGCTGGAAGTTGAACGCGGGGCTGATGCCCTGGATCACGCCGGTGTATGGATTGACGTACACCGATACGGAGCGGCCATCGGGGTAGCTGACGTCAACGTCCAGGGCGAAATGTGATTCGTCCGGGCGGCTCAGGGATTCGACAATGGCCTTGGGCTCAGCGCGTTTGATGGCGGTAATGACCTGGTCATAACTGAGGGGTTCGGCATCGTCCGACGGCTTGCTGGCCCGCATGTCCGGGTTGGCCAGCCAGACGATTTCCTGGCTGACCACCGCCAGGGTGCCGGTGACGCAGACGATCAGTACGAAGAACCAGATGGGCAATGCCAGCCAGCTGTGTACGAGAAACCAGAGTTTGGAGCGCGACTTTTTCAACATGTTAATGGGGGGTCTTGATCGGAGGGGGGCAGTGAAGGCCCGGGAAAGGCCGGTCGTAGCTTTTGCTTACGCGACAGGCTGTATCTAGATTAAGACGGATGAGAATCAAAAAACTCTAAGCTAGATATGAAAGTAAATGTTTCAGATACGCATTTGCAGGGCGTTCTGAAATCATACAGCACCGGGGGAAGCGTGGTGGGGGGCATGAGGTGTGTTGCAGGAGCGAGCGTGCCCGCTCCTGCCTTGGCGCTTAGCCTTGCTTGAACATATCTTCGGCACGCTGGCGAACTTGTTCCACCGTCAAATCCTCCTTGCGGGTGGCCAGGAACCATACATGCCCGAACGGATCTTTCAGCGTCCCGGAGCGGTCGCCGTAAAACTGGTCCTTGGGTTCTGATATCACGATGCCCCCGGCCGCAACGGCCTGTTTGTACTGCGCGTCGACATCGTTGACATACAAATGCAGACCGACGCTGGTGTGCTCTTTCCCAGGACTGCCAAAGGCCATTTCGCCACAGGGCGAAGCCAGCATGATTGCCGAATCGCCAATGCGCAGTTCAGCGTGCCCAATCTTGCCGTCAGGCATGTCCAGACGCATGATTTCGGTGGCGCCAAAGGCTTTCTTGTAGAACTCGATGGCCTCAGCGGCTTTGTCGATACCCAGGTAGGGCGTGATGCTGTGGTAGCCCTCGGGGATAGGTTTAACGCTCATTTTGTTCTCCTTGATTGTTGTTGTGAATGAAACCGGTTTTTCCGGTCTTTTCACTATAGGCCAAGCCTTCCGTGGCCTCTGGGCAGCCGACGAGGTGTTCGCCCTGTAACAGCAAGCAGGCGGTTTGCTGTGCATCGGTCGGTTGCCAGTCAGTCAATCAATCAGACTCAAGCGCCAATTCATCCAGACCCGCAATAAAGGGCAGGTTGCAGCGGGGTTCCAGGCCGATGGTTATTCGGTGGGGGTTGTCGGTTCCAGCAACTGCGCGCCGGGCCCGTGCTCACCGAGTTTGTCATCCTGATTGCGCAACGGGCACGCCTCCAGCGACAGACACCCGCAGCCAATGCAGCCATTGAGCTTGTCGCGTAGCATCATCAGTTTATTGATGCGCTCATCCAGGTTCTCACGCCATAGCGCAGACAGGCGCTCCCAGTCCGCCGCGGTTGGCGTGCGGCCATTAGGCAGGGTTTGCAGGGCCTCATGAATCGTCGCCAGTGGAATGCCCAGGCGCTGGGCAATCTTGATCACCACCACACGCCGCAGCACATCTCGGGGATAACGCCGCTGATTGCCGGCATTGCGATTGCTTGTGATCAAACCCTTGGTTTCGTAGAAGTGCAGGGCGGTGACGGCCACGCCACTGCGCGCCGCCAGTTGGCCGACGGTGAGTGCCTTGATGACCATAAAAAACTCCGAAAGAACCCTTGACCTTGACTTAACTAGAGGTTTTACCCTGCGCTGCATCGAATCGCAAGATTGTGCCTACAGTGAGAGGGGAATATTCATGCAGGTATCAGAGAGAAGTCGCAGCTTTACCCAACTGATCGAGTTCCAGATCGAACCCCAGCAGCAATCCGCACTGGTGGCGGCCCTGTCGTCCCAGAGCGAGCGCCTTGCCCTGGGCCATGGCGGCTTTCTCAGTGCGAGCGTGCAGGTCAGCGATGACGGGCGGCGGGTGCTCAGCTACTTGCAATGGCGCTCCCGCGAGGATGGTGAAGCGGCCTTCAAGCGCTTTGAACAGGGTGAAGAGGATTTCTGGACGCTGATTCGCGCCCATCAGGCCACGGCCGTGACCTTCGGCTCGTTCCAGGTGCTGCGCAGCATCGAGCGTAGCCATGACGACGCGTTGCAGTGCCGGCTAAATGGATAGGTGCAACATGCGTTCTCCTTGCACGCTCTCCCCTGGCCGGCGCTTGTTCACCGCCAGTTCGCCGATCTTGATCAAGCGGGTGCGGGTGACGTTGCGGCTCAGGCCGAGCAGGTTGGCGGTATGCACCTGGTTGTAATGACTGAAGCGGTAGGCGGCGCGCAGCAGCGCGTCTTCAACCTTTTCATGCAGGGCGCCGGCCTGTTCCTCGAAGAGCTTCTGAAACGCCCGCTGCAGTAAGGCTTCGGCACTGTTATCGATGCCGTGCTGACTGTCGTCCTGACGCTCGATGCGCATGTTCGACAGGCGCAGGTCGTCGCGTTCGATCAGGCCATTGCGGCAGATTAAAAGGGTGTGATGGATGACGTTTTCCAGCTCGCGGATATTGCCTGGCCAACTGTAGGCTTTAAGTTTTTGCTCGGCCTCGCGGCTGATGGTGATCGAACCGTAGCCCAGGCGCTGGCTGTAGGCTTCGATAAAGTGCCGGGTCAACGGTAGGATATCGCCGGGGCGGTCGCGCAATGGGCTCAGCTCCAGGCTGACTACGTCGAGGCGGTAGTACAGGTCCTCGCGAAAATGCCCGGCGTTGATGGCCTTTTCCAGTTGTACGTTGGTCGCGGCCAGTACCCGCACATCTATGGGAATGCTTTTGCGTGAGCCCAGGCGCACCACTTCGCGCTCCTGCAATACCCGCAGCAGCTTGACCTGGATGGCCATCGGCAAGTCGCCGATTTCGTCGAGGAACAAGGTGCCGCCGTCGGCTTCTTCGAACCAGCCGGCCTTGGCGTTGATGGCACCAGTAAAGGCGCCTTTTTCATGGCCAAACAACTCGGCTTCCACCAGGGATTCGGAAAACGCCCCGCAGTTGACTGCCACGAATGGCCGGTTGCGCCGGGCGCTGAGGTTGTGAATGTGGCGTGCCACCAGCTCTTTACCGGTACCGGTTTCGCCGATGATCAGCACGCTGGCTTCGCTGGGTGCCACTTGCTGGATATGCGCCAGCAGCGCCTGGGATTTCGGGTCCTCGAAGACTTGCGCGGTGGCGCGGATCGAGGTCGCGAGAGCGGGCGAGGGCGGTAAGGTTAAAAGCTGCATGGGCACCTCTAGGAGTAGAACGTCGGAGTCGGCAGGGACTGGTTCAAGGCCCAGTCGCCCAGTTCATGGAGCTTGTAGTCCACCGGATCGTGCAAGGTTTGCGTGCGCAGATTGCGCCAGTGCCGGTCCAGGCGCAGGGAGGCGTGGGTGGAGCGCGCACCGGTGACTTCAAACAGGCGGCTGCACAGTTCCAGGCTATTGCGGGTTGCCGCGACCTTGGCGGTAGCGATGGCAATAGCCAGTTGGCCGCGCTCGTCCTCGCTCAGGTTGGGGCCTTTGGCCCAGGCCTGGTCCAGCAGGTCGGCTGCCCGTTCTACCAGCAGTCGCACACCTTCCAGCGCGACCCAGAAATCGCCGTAATGTCTGAGTACGTAAGGGTCCTGGCGCACATCCTGGGCCGTGGATTTGTGCCAGGGACGGGTTTCGGTGAGGGTGTAGTTGCGGGCCTCCTCGAAAGCGCCTTCGGCAATGCCGAGGAACATGTGGGTGAACGTCAATTGGGCAATCAACGGGCGTAGGCAGGCGAATGGCGTGCTCAGGGGGCCGGGGTCCAGCAGCAATTCCGACTCTTCCACGCGCACCCGTTCGAAGCTGGCGCTGCCGCTGTCGGTCTGGCGCTGGCCGATACTGTTCCAGTCGTTGTGCACGGTGATGCCGCTGCGCCCGCTGGGGATGGCGGCGATCAGCAGCTTGCCGCCGGCGTTTTCATCCACTGCCGAGGCGATCAGCATTTGTGAATCGCTGGCGCCGGAGCAGAAGCTTTTCTTGCCGGAGAACTCACGCCAGCCGCCGAAGTCCTTGACGACGGTGCGGGTGTCCAACGGGTTGAGGGCATTGCCCCAGAACCAGTTTTTGCGGGCGGTCTGTTCGAACCAGGGTTGCCATTGTTCCGGGCGGGAAAACAGCCGCACGGTGGCCAGCATCAGGTGATGAAAACCGAAAACGTGAGCGATGGAGCTGTCGACCTTGGCGAATTCGCGCACGATTTCGAGGGTTTCGCTCCAGCGCGCGCCAAGGCCGCCGTATTGTGTAGGAATGCTCAGGGCCAGCAGGCCGCTGTTGCGCAAGGCGTCACGCTCGGCCTTGGGGGTGCCGCCGCGCTCGTCGCGCTCGACGGCGGTCAGGGCAAATTCGGCGGCCAGCAGTCTGGCGGTCTGCAAGGGTGACGGCAGGACGCTGTGGGGTTTGGCTGTCACGCGGGGGTTCCTCTTGGTAAGGCTTTCTGTGGGAGCGAGGGGGACGGCTAGTTCCTACAGTTAAAAGCTGATCAGGCCTTGGTCGGCAGCACGTCGTTGGCAATCATTTCGCCAAACGGTCCGGTGAGGTTGGTGATGCCGCGCCCGGCTAGGCTGGCGTAGGGCTCCGGCAGCAGCGGGAACACCAGTTCGGCGAAACGGTAGGCCTCTTCCAGATGGGGGTAGCCGGAGAAGATGAAGCTTTCGATCCCCAGGTCGGCGTATTCCTTGATCCGTTCAGCCACCTGCTGCGGGTTGCCCACCAGGGCCGTACCGGCTCCGCCCCTTACCAGGCCTACACCGGCCCACAGGTTGGGGGCGATTTCCAGGTTGTCGCGACGTCCGTCGTGCAGGGCGGCCATGCGCCGCTGGCCTTCGGAGTCGAAGCGCGAAAAGGATTTTTGCGCGGCGGCGATGGTTTCATCGCTGATGTGTTCGATCAGTTTGGCGGCGGCTTTCCAGGCGTCTTCTTCGGTTTCGCGCACGATCACATGCAGGCGAATGCCGAACTTGACCGTACGCCCGTGGCGGGCTGCGCGTTCACGTACATCGGCGAGCTTTTCGGCGACTGCGGCCGGTGGTTCGCCCCAGGTCAGGTACACGTCCACCTGTTCGGCAGCGAGGTCGTGGGCGGCGTCGGAAGAACCGCCGAAGTACAGGGGTGGATAGGGTTTTTGCACCGGCGGATAGAGGGCCTTGGCGTTCTGGACCCGTAGGTGTTTGCCTTCGAAGTCCACGGATTCGCCCTGCAACACGCGACGCCAGATCCTGAGGAACTCGTCGGTCACTTCATAGCGTTCGCTGTGATCGAGGAAGCTGCCGTCGCCACGGTTTTCGTCAGGATCGCCGCCGGTCACTACGTTGATCAATAGGCGGCCATTGGAGAGGCGATCGAGGGTTGCGGCCATACGCGCGGAAACGGTGGGCGAGATGATTCCCGGACGAATCGCCACCAGGTAGCGCAGGCGCTCGGTCAAGGGCACCAGCGCCGAGGCGATCACCCAGGAGTCTTCGCAGGAGCGGCCGGTGGGTATCAGTACGCCGTGGTAACCGAGATTGTCGGCGGCCTGGGCCACTTGTTTCAGATAATTGAGGGTGACCGGGCGGGCGCCTTGGGTGGTGCCCAGGTAATGACCGTCGCCGTGTGTGGGAAGAAACCAGAAAACATCCATGACAAATCCTTAAGCGATTTTCAGCAAAGCGGTGGGGTGCGCGCCAAACAACGGCGCCGCGCGATCTGCAGCAAGGCGAATGCGGGCCTTCAAGGGCTCACTGGTTATTTGGTAGTCGGTGAAGTCGGCCTCGGTGGCGTAGACGCCAATGGGTAAGGTCAGGGCCTGGAAGAAACTGAACAGTGGCCGCAACTGGTGATCGAGCATCAGCGCATGACGGTCGCTGCCGCCGGTAGCCGCCAGCAATACCGGTGTGTTGATCAGGGCGTTGAGGTCTATCAGGTCGAACAGGTGCTTGAGCAGGCCGGGGTAGGAGCCGCGATAGACCGGCGCTGCGACGATCAGCAGGTCGGCCTGTTCGATGGCGCGCAACTGGGCTTCGATCTCTGCCGGCAACTCCGGCCGCGACAGCGCACTGCCAAGGGGGCGTGCGATGTCGCCCAGTTCGATCAGATGGCTCTCGATCGGCAGTTGGGTGGCCAGTTCGGCCAGTAGCGCTTGGGTCAGCACCAGCGTGCGAGAGGGGCGCCAGGTACCGCCGGAGAGGGCAACGACATTCAGGGGGCTCGACATGGACAGTTCCTTTTTCAACAGTGGCTCAGTGCGATGAGTGAGTGACAGAGGTGGAGCAAGAGCTGTACCAATCGGCAAAGTTGTTGATTTGCGAGGGATCTGGGCTACCTGTTGAAGCGTGACGATGTTGTCTGGCTGCTGTTTTGTTGAATGGCTGTTGCCTGATCAACAGTTGCTCTGGCAACAGTTGCGAGGCGAGGGGACATTTATAGAGGGTTGCGTTTATTCCGTAAATGAACGTATTTCCATATTTATAGATCGATTTTGAATATAAGGGGTGGGCTATCCAAGGAGTGTTAATGCCGATAGCAACTATCACGGGGGATGATTTTTCACGGTGCGTGGCCGGGAGTAGCCTGTGTCCATTGCCTACCGCCCGATTCGCAGGACCTTCGCCATGAACCGTTTTCTCGCCACTTTCTTGTTGCTCATCTGCTCCGTCCTTGCCGGTTGCGCGACTCATTCCACGCCCGAGCTGCGACCTTATTCAGCCGAAGAGAGCAAGCAATTGGCGATGGAGGCGCTGAATCGCCGGGGTTTGTCGTTTGACGAATACCAACAGAAGAAAGCCGAACTGACTGCCCAGCCACAGAAGCCGTTTGGCTTTGATCGTCAGGGAGAAATGAACGCCGAACGCAGAGGGATGTTGCAGGGTCGTCCCAGCTGAGTTTGCAGCTTGGCCCACAGAGCCCGAGGTTTCGTTCAGAAGCTTCGGGCTTTTTGTTTTCCATCCCTTTCGCCGAGCCTGTTAAGCTGGATTTCAGGAGCGTTCCTACGCACTTTTAAATAAAGTGGTCTTTCTTTAACGGCATCCGATCAGGTAAACCTGACGATCTCTTTTCTGATCGCTGCCCCTGAGACGCTGAATCTCGGGAACATGCTCTGCGAGTCTTTAACGTCATGAATAAACGTCCTCTGTATTTCGATTACGCCGCCACCACCCCGGTGGATGAGCGAGTCATCCAGGTCATGGTCGAGTGCCTGGGTTACAACGCCAATTTCGGCAACCCTGCGTCCAGTTCCCATGCGTTTGGCCAACAGGCTCGGCAAACGGTTGAGCAGGCGCGGCGCCAGGTAGCCGAATTGGTCGGCGCCCAGGCTGAGCAGATTGTCTGGACCTCCGGTGCCACTGAGTCCAACAACCTCGCGCTCAAGGGCGTGGCCCAGGCGCGGGGTGTGGCCGGTGGGCACATCATTACCAGCCAGATCGAACACAAGGCGACCCTCGACACCGCACGTCAGTTACAGGAAGCCGGCATCGCAGTCACCTACCTGGTGCCGGATGCCGAAGGCTTGATCAGTGTTGAAGCGGTCAGCGAAGCGCTGCGAGAAGACACCTTTCTAGTGTCGCTGATGCTGGTCAACAACGAATTGGGTACGCTCAACGATATTCCGGCCATTGGTGCGCGGGTTCGTGAGCATGGCGCGCTGTTTCATGTGGACGCGGCGCAAGGGGCGGGTAAGGTTGCCATTGACCTGGCCCAGTGGCCGGTGGACCTGATGTCGTTTTCCGCCCACAAGCTGTATGGCCCCAAAGGTATCGGCGCTCTGTATGTCGGGCCTCGGGCCCAGCAAAAAGTGCTGGCGCAGATTCACGGCGGCGGGCATGAAGGCGGGCTACGCTCCGGTACGCTAGCGACCCATCAGATTGCCGGGATGGGCGCAGCCTTCGCACTGGCGGCAGAGTCCTTTGCAGAAGACTCGGCGGCGATTGTCGCCCTGCACCAGCGCCTGCTTGACCAACTGAATTCAATCGCTGGCGTGCGATTGAATGGCAGCGTCACTCAACGTATTCCACACACCCTTAGCCTGACGTTCAGCGAAGGCGAGTTCAATTCCGCTGCGTTGAGCGCCGGTATCGCCTTTTCGGCTACCTCGGCGTGTAACTCAGCGAGCAATGCGCCGTCCTACGTGCTATTGGCCTTGGGCCATGATGCTCGCAGCGCAGGTCGTACTATTCGCCTGAGTCTTGGGCGTTTTACCACCGAGCAGGATATCGATCAGGCAGTTCAACTAATCAAGACCTCGCTGGCCAGTGCGCCGGCCTTTTGGGCGGTTTGATCCAATCATTCGCAACCCATAACAATTATTAGTGGTTAGCAGGAGACACAATGAGTACGCAGCCTTTGACCCATGGAACGGTTCCCCAGCGCCTGGCGCGCACCCGCGAGTTGATGAGCCGGGAGGGGATTCACGCCCTGCTGGTGCCTTCGGCCGACCCGCATCTGTCCGAATACCTGCCGGGTTACTGGCAGGGGCGCCAGTGGTTATCGGGTTTCCATGGTTCGGTGGGGACGCTGATTGTTACCGCTGACTTCGCGGGTGTCTGGGCCGACAGCCGCTACTGGGAACAGGCGACCAAGGAGCTCAAGGGCAGTGGTATCGAGTTGGTGAAACTGCTACCGGGGCAGTCCGGGCCGCTGGAATGGCTGGCCGAACAAACCCCTGAAGGTAGCGTAGTCGCGGTCGACGGTGCGGTGATGGCGGTTGCTTCGGCCCGCACATTGGGTACCAAGTTGGCGGACCGTGGCGCTCGCCTGCGTACCGACATCGACCTGTTGAGTGAAGTCTGGCAAGACCGTCCGGCCTTGCCGAATCAGCCGATCTATCAGCACTTGCCGCCGCAGGCTACGGTCAGCCGTGGCGAGAAACTTGCTGCGCTGCGGGCAAGCTTGAAGGAGAAGGGCGCCGACTGGCATTTCATCGCCACCTTGGACGACATCGCCTGGCTCTTCAACTTGCGCGGAGCTGATGTCTCCTTCAACCCGGTGTTCGTCTCCTTTGCCTTGATCGGTCAGCAGCAGGCGACACTGTTTGTTGCCTTGAGCAAAGTCGATGCCCAACTGCGCGCCGTACTGGAGCAGGATGGCGTAACCCTGCGTGACTACAGCGAGGTGGCCGCAGCCTTGGGTGAGGTGCCAGCCGGTGCCAGCCTGCAAGTCGACCCGGCGCGGGTGACTGCGGGGTTGCTGGAGAACCTGGGCAGCGGCGTCAAACTGATTGAAGGGCTCAACCCGACTACCTTGGCCAAGTCCCGCAAGAGCCTGGCCGACGCCGAGCATATTCGCCAGGCCATGGAGCAGGATGGCGCGGCCTTGTGCGAATTTTTCGCCTGGCTGGACAACGCGTTGGGTCGTGAGCGCATCACCGAGCTGACCATCGACGAACACCTGACTGCTGCCCGTACCCGCCGGCCGGGTTATGTGTCGTTGAGCTTCAACACCATTGCTGCGTTCAATGCTAATGGCGCCATGCCGCATTACCACGCCACTGAAGAAGAGCATGCGCTGATCGAAGGCGATGGCCTGCTGCTGATCGACTCAGGTGGCCAGTATCTCGGCGGCACCACCGACATTACGCGAATGGTACCAATCGGTACGCCAAGCGAAGAGCAAAAACGCGACTGCACGCGGGTGCTAAAGGGCGTGATTGCCTTGTCTCGCGCTCAATTCCCCAAGGGCATCCTGTCACCGCTGTTGGACGCCATCGCCCGAGCGCCGATCTGGGCTGAAGGCGTGGATTACGGTCACGGCACCGGTCACGGCGTCGGTTATTTCCTCAATGTCCATGAAGGCCCGCAAGTGATCGCCTATCAGGCCGCCGCCGCGCCGCAAACAGCCATGCAGCCGGGGATGATCACTTCCATTGAACCGGGAACCTATCGGCCGGGCCGTTGGGGTGTACGCATCGAGAACCTGGTGTTGAACCGTGAAGCGGCCAAGACCGAGTTTGGCGAGTTTCTCAAGTTTGAGACCTTGACCTTGTGTCCGATCGACACACGTTGCCTGGTGCCGTCGTTGCTGACGACTGAGGAGTGCCAGTGGTTCAACGACTACCATGCACAGGTGCGTGAGCGTTTGAGCCCGTTGCTCAGTGGTGCGGCGCTGGAGTGGTTGCAGGTGCGCACGGCGGCTATTTAAGGGTTTGCAGTTCGGGGCCTGGGTCAACGCTTTGGTCATCATAGTCGATGACGGCTTTGGCCCAGGCTGACTGGCGGCAGTTGGTGATCGAGCTTTAGCTCAGCGCTTCGCGGACAAAGTCGAGGCGATCCTGGCCGAAGAACAGTTGGCTGTCGACAAATATGCTGGGTGCGCCGAACACGCCCCGTTGGATGGCGTGTTCAGTTTTGTCCTTGAGGGCAGCTTTCACTTCATCGTCGTTGGTCAGTGCCAGCACCTTGATGGGGTCGAAGCCATGCTCGGTCAGTACTGCTGCCACTACTGCCGGATCACCCAGAGGGCGTCCATCGACCCATAGGGCTTGAAACAGGCAGTCAATGAAGTCGATGAAGCGTTCCGGTTGGCGCATCTGAATGCCTGTGACAGCGCGCATCAGTGTCAGGGTGTTAATAGGGAAGTGTGGGTTGAACTTGAGTGGGACATCGTAGCGCTTGGCGTAGCGCGCCAAGTCTTGAAGCATATAGCGCCCTTTGGCGGGGATAGTGACGGGAGATGCATTGCCGGTCGCTTTAAATACTCCCCCCAAGAGCATGGGCTGATACACCAATTGACTACCGGTTTCAACGCACAGCTTGGGAAGCTGGGTATAGGCCAGGTAGGTGGCGGGGCTGCCGAGATCAAAGAAGAATTCCAGGGTTTTATTCATGGTTTTTGGCTCGCTGCTTATTATTATGGGGGCGTGATTACCACGGCTCGTTCCATGGGCGTAGATCCAGTTCGAAGGTCCAGGCGTCTCGCGGTTGACTGTGCAGGTACCAGTAGTTATCGGCAATGTGCTCGGGGTTAAGAATGCCGTCTTGATCCTTGAGTGCATACTTCTGCGGGAAGTTGTCGCGAATGAAGTCGGTGTCGATGGCGCCGTCGACCACCACATGTGCCACGTGAATATTCAAGGGGCCAAGCTCTCGCGCCATACTTTGAGCCAAGGCTCGGATTCCATGTTTGGCACCGGCGAACGCGGCGAAGCCCGCAGCACCACGTAACCCAGCGGTGGCACCGGTAAACAGAATCGTCCCACGTTGGCGAATAGCCATCCGTTTGGCCACTTCCCGGGCATTCAGAAAGCCCGAGAAGCAGGCCATTTCCCAGATCTTGAAATACTTGCGTGCGGTTTCTTCCAGAATGCTGCAGGGCACGTTGGCGCCGATATTGAAAACAAACGCTTCAATCGGGCCTAGCTCGGTTTCGATTTGCTCGATCAGGGCGACGACCTGTTCTTCCTTACGCGCGTCGCAGGCAAAACCGTGGGCTTCGCCGCCAGTCGATTGGATGCTTTCTACCAGTGGCTGCAGCTTGTCAGCGCTGCGTCGGGTGACACAGGCAATATAACCTTCGCGGGCAAAACGCTTGGCAATGGCGCCCCCCGTGGCATCCCCAGCGCCTACGACCAGTACGATTTTTTTATTATCAGTCATGGCAAGTCCTTTGATAAACGATCGTTAACTGAACGAACGTTATGCTACGATTTGGTGGACGTCAAGGTTGTACATCTCCAGGGGGAGAAGCGATGCGTTATTCGGTCAGTCACAAGCAGCAGACCAGGGAAAAGCTATTGCACAGCAGCGCCGCCCTTGCCAAGAAAGAGGGGTTCGCCAGCGTCGGTGTGGATGGATTGATGAAGGCTATCGGTCTGAGTGGTGGGGCTTTCTACAGTCATTTTTCGTCGAAGGACGAGCTGTTCAGCTCGATTATCGAGCGTGAGTTGAGCCATAGCCTTGAGCGTTTGAGTGTGGGGGACGTCCAGAGCCGTGAACGGCTGGATCGTTGCCTCAAGTTCTATTTGAGCATGGCTCATGTTGAACAGGCAGAATCGGGATGTGTATTGCCGAGCATGGGAGTAGAGATTGCTCGGTCGGATGTAGCGGTCCGTCAGCAGGCGCAGACGTGGATTTGTCGATTGCAGGCAGACTGGGCTCGTACTCTGGAAAGCGACAGCCTGGCGTGGGCAATCCTGTCCCAGTGTGTGGGCGCCCTGGTAGTGGCAAGAATGATGGTCGACCCGCAGGTTCAGGCGCAGGTGCTTTCATCCAGCTATAAAGAGCTTAGTCAGCGAATCGCTGACAAATGAGCGTGCACGAAGCTTACTTACAGATGACGATCATGCTTCGGCTGGTGTAACCGGCAGGGTTGAGGCCGAACGGGTAGTCCCCAGGTTCCTCCTCCGCATTGTCGCCGGACTTGGCAATGAGCTTGTAGCCTTTGGTGCCGCAGGAGTTGGCTGCGCTGGTGTAACACTGCTCCCAGGAAGACGTCAGGCCAGAACAATTGATATGTAGCCCTTTTTTTCCCCGCTTAATTTCTGTCTTGGTGGTTGCAGCGCAACCTGCAATGGCGACCACGACTAGCAATATCAAAATTCGCTTCATTACCATCCTTAATAGCCGCTTCGCAGGGATGCTCGACGCTGGCTTTGCTCGCTCTCGACTGTAGCGTTCTTAATGTCCCTATTTGAAAATCTCCATGAGTGACACTGGGTTACATCCTAAACATGGCCTAATTGGGCGACAAATACCAGAGCAACGTTAAATCCTGAATCAATCGGCGGGTACCAGTGGCTTTGATTCACTGCGCATAGTCAAGGTTGCGCCAACGGATGCCAGGATAATGCACGCGATGGCCAGCCATTGCCCGACGGACAAGTACTCCTGAAGGAAAAATAGACCGGAGAGTGCACCGAAAGCAGGTTCGATGCTCATCAGCGTACCGAAGGTGCGGGCGGGCAGGCGGGTCAGAGCGACCATCTCCAGGGTGTATGGAAGCGCTGTGGAAAGAATGGCAACGCCTATGGCTATAGGAATCAATGAGGGTGTCAGCAGTGCCGTACCGGCATGGACTATTCCGATAGGTGCGACAAATAGCGCTGCGATCATGACGCCGAGAGCTGCAGTTTGGACGCCATTGTCCGCTCCCGCTTTTTGGCCAAACAGAATATAGAGCGCCCAGCAGATGCCAGCCCCTAAGGCATAAGCCGCGCCTGTCAGGTCGATGCTGCTACTGGTTTCGCCAACAGGGATCAGCAGCAGGAGGCCGATGATCGCCAAGGCTATCCAGATGAAGTCGACGGCGCGTCGTGAAGCATAGATCGCTACGGCCAATGGGCCGGTGAACTCCAGTGCCACTGCGATGCCGAGGGGAACGGTCTGCAGGGACATATAGAAGAGGAAGTTCATGCCGCCCAGAGCCATGCCGTACACGATCACCGTGCGCAGGGATTTGGCGGTGAGCTTGGCGCGCCAGGGACGCAGTATGAGCAGCATGATCACGCTGGCAAAAACCAGGCGCAGCGTCGTGGTGCCCTGGGCGCCGATTATTGGGAACATGCTTTTGGCCAGTGAGGCACCTGATTGAATGGAGGCCATGGCGATAAGTAGCAGGCCGACCGGGAATAATGTCGAAGTCAGGCTGCGGGGGGAGGTGTTCATGGAGGTGTTCGTCCAGGGTCGTATAAAGAAGCAGGGCCGACTATGATGCTCAACTGCTCCCCATTGAGCAATATATTGCTCAATGTATTCGTTTTCTTCTCTATATATAGAGAAGCGTGTTGATATTCGGGTGTTTCGATAGAAAACTCAAATTAGAGGTTGACGGCAGATTCTGGAAGTCTATAATTCGCCCACTTCCGGCGCAGTCGAAACGGAAAACTCCTTGGTAAACAAAGAGTTATGTAGGTTTCGATAGCGAGTTGCTTCAGTTCACCGAAGCCCAGAAGGAGTTGATAAGGTCGTGTTGTTTGACCCTGTTAACGTTTCGATCTTCTCGGTCGAAAGCGGAGAAAAAGAGGTGTTGACAGCAGCGAGTAACGCTGTAGAATTCGCCTCCCGCTAACGAGAGATCGGAAGCGCAAGTGGTTGAAGTTACAGAGGAAACTTTGAAAGCTTCTTAAAATAACCGCTTGACAGCAACAGAGGCTGCTGTAGAATGCGCCGCTCGGTTGAGACGAAAGATCTTAACC